>QCJH01000001.1 GCA_003216155.1 Prochlorococcus sp. AG-409-A19
CAAAATTTAGTTAGGCGGGTGCTATGTGAGCACCAGCGCTACCAAACTGCGCCACGCCCCGTAGATAGTAATTTTTTACTTTTAAGTATCCTGTCGTGAAGCTTTAGTTATGAAAGTAGAGTAAGCAATTAAAAAGAATTCTTGCAAGAACTAACAATCTCTATGCACTGATTATAGTTTAAGCCAAATTAATTGTATCGGTATTTTTTTGTTTTAATCTCAATTAGCTTTTATCTTGCCTCTAATCTCTTACATATTTCATAAAGTTCTTCGATTCTCAAGCTATCCTTCTTTGCCCTTTCTTCGTTTTCAGCTTGTTGGATGTTTTGCCCTACAATAATTACTGGTAGTAATACTAATTGTAGGAATGTTTGAGCAATCCAACTATCTAAAGTCAATGGGTTGTCAGATGATATAGCAGTTGGTAGAGAGGCCAAAGCTAATAAAGCAAAGAAATATGCACACCACATTGATCCAACTAACTTGGTTATTTTTAGCGCTACTCGACTATTTATTCGAGTGAAAATTGATTGAGAATTCGCTTTCTTTCTTGAGTTTAAATTCACCTGTTTCATCATGGCTTGCAAGGATTTACCTATTAAGACTACTCAAGGCGATTATGGACAATGGTTAAAACGACCTCCAGACTTAGCGATTCTCAAGTAATCGCATAGTACAAGAGTACTGATAGAATTATGGTGTTTCCCCAAGGTTCAAGCTGGTCGAAAATGTGAGATATGGCTCTTCCTGGGGCTTTTGACTTTTTGAAGGAGAAATAAGAACAGTAGAGATCGAGTAACCCCTAGCCCAAGGGCTAAAAAAGCTAAAGAAACACAAATTGAGCAGTGTGGAAACCCCATTTGTATTGACATGCATTACATGTCTACTACTTTTTCATGTCGTGAGTGATCCTTATCAGTAAGAAAATTATTCTCTTAATTCTCGCGCCCCTAATGATTGCTGTCAATATTTTCTTAATAATTCCCTAGAAGGGTAAATCAATTGGGCTAGAAAGGTTTTCGCATGCCGAAAGTCTTATTCCGAAGACCTGGGCTACTCCATGTATCATGCAACCAAAATATTGACTGGTATTGGTCATAAAGGTCATGAAATAGTTTTCTGGGTTTTGTATTTGTTAATGCCCTTTCTTTTGCGTGGTTGACAGAAATCAGCCACTTTTGATTCCAAAGTTTGCAAACGTTGAAACATAGGAGGTATTGATATCTCCACGATTACACATACTAAATCCATTTAGAAGTATATAGCTAATTTATTGTCCTAGTTGTCCATGAAGTTTTAGCGATAGCTAGGCAGAATCAAATCCCTAGGAAAAAGAGTTAATTTTCCTAGGGATTGCTTTATAGTTCTTGGTTCAAAGGCTTATTAAGCTAGTTATATATTAGATCGGCCATTGAAAATTTCTCTAGGGCGAATATTATAGGTTTAATTAAACACTTAGAAACTGTTCTATTATGTCTTGGCTTAAATCTTGTGTTTTACCACTAGCTACAATGCCTCCTCTTTGCATTGCATAATAACGATTGGCCTGTCTTACGAAATGCAGATGTTGTTCAACTAGTAAGACGCCAATACCAGTTTGATTGATAATGGATTTAACTGCCGACTCAATATCTTTAACAATATTTGGTTGAATACCTTCTGTTGGTTCATCAAGCAAGAGTAATTTAGGTTTTCCTAGTAATGCTCTAGCAATAGCTAATTGTTGTTGTTGACCTCCACTTAGATCTCCTCCTTTGCGTGTTAGGAACTGGTGAAGTATTGGGAAAAGTTCAAAAATAAATTCATCTATTCTTTTATTTCTAGTGAGACCTCCAGGTAGTGCTTCCATTCCTAAAAGAAGGTTTTCTTCTACGGTTAGATATGGAATAATTTCTCTACCTTGTGGTACATAGGCAATTCCGAGCTTTGCTCTTTGATGTGGAGATTTTCTACTTAGAGGCTCTCCATTAAGGCTTATTTCCCCATTGCGAGGTGTGAGTAAACCAATAAGAGATTTAAGTAATGTCGTTTTGCCTACTCCATTCCGACCTATAAGACAAACCATTTCTCCGGAATTAACTGTAATGTCTATGCCTCTAAGAATATGACTTTCTCCATAAAAAGTATTTAATCCTCTTATTTGAAGAAGTGTCATGAATTCATCTCCTCGGTTTGACCTAAGTAGACTTCGATTACATCAGGATTCTGTTGGATCTCATTCATTGTACCTTCACAAAGAACATGCCCTTGGTGTAAAACAGTAACGGTACTTTCAAGTCTTCTTATGAATTCCATATCATGATCAATAACTAATACTGTATGTTCTCCTGTAAGTGACTTTAATAGATCGGCAGTTAGTTCAGTCTCTTCATCAGTTAGTCCAGCAACAGGTTCATCTACAAGTAGCATGTCTGGATCTTGTCCTACAAGCATTGCAATTTCAAGCCATTGTTTTTGACCATGTGAAAGAGATCCAGCTGGGATACTCCTCCTTGATTGTAGATTGACAATATTCATCAGATGATTTATTTGATCTTTTTGTTTTTGGCTTTGTTCCCCAAATAGTAGAGACCATGGATTTTTGGGTTTGTTTACAGCGATTGATAAGTTTTCATAAACCGTTAGATTTTCAAAAACACGAGGGCTTTGGAATTTTCTACCAATTCCTAGCCTAGCTATCTTATGTTCACGCTTTCCAATAATTGATTTACCTTTAAAAATAACATCTCCTGATGTTGGCTTGACTTTGCCAGTTATTACATCAAGGAATGTTGTTTTACCTGCTCCGTTTGGACCAATAACTGCTCTTATTTCACCAGGTTCAAGTAAGAGATTAAGGTCATTTAATGCTAAAAAGCCTTCAAAACTTACTGATATGTGACTCAGTTCAAGTAGTGAGTTGTTCATAGTTCTACCTCATCTTTTCCCTTGTCCTCAAGACTTGGATAGGTACTTAGTTGGCGTGGAAATCCCAAACGTGTGAAAATGTTTCTTGGGCCGTCCCCTTGAAGCCAGCCTAATATTCCTTCAGGCAAAGCTGTGACTACAAGGATAAATAATCCACCTTGAATAAACATCCAACTTGCAGGTAATGCTTCACTAACTAGACTTTTTGCATAGTTAATCATTACTGCTCCAAGAATTGCCCCAAGTAATGTGCCTCTCCCTCCCACTGCAACCCATATAACCATTTCAATTGAAAAAGGAACAGTCATAAATTGAGGTGAGACTATCCCTGATTGGACAGTATATAAGGCTCCAGATATGCCAGCTAAAGCTCCTGCAATAGCAAATACAATTGTTTTGAAAACTGTTGGATTGTATCCAGTAAACCTTACCCTTGGCTCATCATCTCTTATTCCAATCAAGACTTTCCCAAACCTATCACGGGTAATCCAACGAGCGAAAAACCAAGCGAGGATTACTAAGCAAGCTGTTATCCAGAAGAATAATCTTTGCATTGAATCAGATCCAACCATTTGGCCAAATAGTTCAGTAACGTCTGTTTTAAGACCATTTGTTCCATTGATTAGTTTTTGTTGACCGTTGAAGAAATTAAAGAAGACTAATAGTGCCGCTTGAGTAAGAATAGAAAAATAGACTCCTTTTATTCGATTCCTAAATACTAAAAACCCAAGTAGGGCGGCAACTAGTGAAGGGATTAGCCAGATTGAAAAAAGAGTAAATATTGGGGATCGAAATGGTTCCCAGAAAAAAGGTAACTTTTGGATTCCATATAGGCTAAAGAATTCAGGGATTTGATTTGGGAAATCATTAGAGCTATTGATTTGCAAGAACATTGCTGCACAGTAACCTCCTAATGAAAAGAAGATTCCTTGTCCAAGACTCAATAGACCTGTGAAACCCCAAATCAGATCAATCCCAAGTGCAACTATCGCAAGTGAAAGGTAGCGACCAAGTAAGTTGAGTCTGAAAACCGGTAGTATTGATGGAGCTGCAATTATTGCTGCAATGATTGCGATCCAAATCAATAATGAAAGCCAACTTTTAGATTTAATGGTGTTTTCCAATGAATTAACTCTCCACTAGTCTGCCTTTTTGTGGGAATAACCCTGCTGGTCTGAACTGTAGGAATACAACAATTAATGCAAAAACCAATACTCTTGCCATGCTTGTTGTGGCAAAAAAGTCAACTACTGAAGACATTTGCGTAGGCATGTCTGGCCAGATACTAAGTAATCTCCCAGCTCCAATTAAGTCAGTCATAATTCCTATTGCAAAGGAGGCAATAATTGTTCCAAGTAAATTTCCTACTCCTCCAAGTACTACAACCATGAAACACCCAACTATGTAACTTCCTCCGACATTTGGACCAACTGAGCCAAGAAGTGAAACTGCAACTCCAGCAACTCCAGCAAGCCCTGAACCTATACCAAATGTGAGGATATCTACTTTCTCAGTTGAAATTCCTAGGCACTCACTCATTGAACGATTCTGTGTGACTGCTCTAATTCTCATTCCCCAAACACTTTGCTTTAGAAACCATGTGACGGACAACACTGAAAATATGGTTATTACGATGATTACTAATCTTGTCATTGGGAAGGTGATTCCCCAAAGATCGAATCCACCTCTCATCCAGGCTGGAGCTGTTACATCTACATTCCTTGCACTCGCCCTGCCTAGTTTGCTTACAGCTTGTGATAAGGAATTTGCTGAAATGATTCCAATCAATACAGAGATTGCCCAACTTCCTGCTCTACAGAGTTTTCCGTATTTATTAGTCAGTAAGTGTTTGGGAATTGTTAGCGGGAGTATTAGGCCAATGAAAATTGTTAGTACTAGGCCACACCCATAAGCTAAAGGTACACTACGAACGAATTGTTGAAGGATTAAACTAACTCCCCATGTAGCAAGCAATGTTTCTAAAGGACTTCCATATAGTCTTCTTATTATTGTACGTTCCAAGAGAATTCCGACAACTGCACTAACAAAAAAAGCAACTATTAATGATACTACTACGTAGGAGTTATAAAAGGGTTTAAGAGGCGATAGTTTAAAGACTAGTTGAGTAACATATGTTGAATATGCCCCAAGCATCATTAATTCTCCATGTGCGAGGTTTATCACTCCCATAAGTCCAAAAACTATTGCCAAACCAAGAGCAGCAATAAGTAATACTGACCCAATAGCTGCACCGTTGAAGAGACTCTCAAGAATTAGTTGCACGGATAATTAAACAAAGATCTAAAGGAATTTGAAGGGGCCTAGATGGCCCCTTCAAATCACAAGAGCAATAAGATATTTCTTTTAATCAAAGACGATAACGCTCTCCTTTGCGAGGGTTAGTCCAATCACATGCATACCCTTTTGAACTTGGTTCAAATTGGTTCCAGGCTTGTGGTAGTACAGGACTATTAGTCGTTTCTAGGATCTTAAATTGTCCATCTGATGTGATTTGACCAATACGCACAGTTTGAGAAAGGTGGTGATTTGGCATTACTTCAACAGGTCCTTGTGGGGCATCAAATTTGACTCCTACAAGGGCTTTGCGTACTTCATTGTCATCAAATGTCCCTGCTTTTTCTACAGCGGCTTTCCAAAGGTAGACCATGTTGTAAGCAGACTCTTGTGGATCTGCGACTACTCTGTCGCTTCCCCATCTCTTTTTGAAGTTCTTGGCAAATTTTCTAGAGGCAGGACTATTGATGGACATCATGTAATTCCATGCCCCGTAATGCCCTTCGAGGAATTCTGGCCCTATCGTACTAATTTCTTCTTCTGCGATTGAATAACTCATCACGTAGTATCCATTCCTAGGAGTGATTCCTACATCCTGAATTTGCTTAAAGAAAGCTACATTCTGATCACCGTTTAGTGTATTGATAATGATGCCACCATTAGGTAGTGCCTTCTTGATTTTGGAAATAATTGGTGCCACTTCTGTATTACCAAGAGGCAGATAGTCCTCACCTACAACTTGACCACCAAGTGATTTGACTTGTTCTTTAGTAATGGTGTTTGAGGTTCTGGGGAATACATAGTCAGAACCAACTAGGAAGAAAGGTTTGCCTGCAGCTGGTGACCTTTTAAACATGAATTCGGTCGCTGGCTCAGACTGCTGGTTGGGTGTTGCACCTGTATAGAAAATATTTTCAGAGCATTCTTGGGCCTCATATTGAATTGGGTAATAGAGGAAGGCATCTTTGGACTCATAAACAGGAAGCATGGCCTTACGGCTGGCAGAGGTCCATCCCCCAAATACAACTGGAACTTTGTCTTGATCAATCAACTTTTTGGATTTCTCTGCGAAAGTTGGCCAGTCAGAAGCTCCATCTTCAACAATGTATTTAATCTCGTAATTCTTTCCATCTACAGAAATACCTCCTGCTGCATTTATTTCTTCGATGGCCATTTTCTCAGTATCCACCAATGTGGATTCAGAAATAGCCATTGTTCCGCTTAAGGAGTGGAGAATACCGACCGTTACCTGGTCATCACAGTCAAGACAGCCTGATTCTTGTTCGCCACTGCCGCAAGCTGTTAGGGACGTTCCAAGGACTATGGAAGTCAAACCAAGAAAGAGGCGTTTTGTTAGAGACATGTTCCTGAAAAAGAATGAACGTCCTTTGTGACATTCGAAGGTCAGGAAGCTATAAAGGAGTCGGTATTCGTTTTGTATCGATTGCGACCTTTTATTGGTAATTAGGTATACGTATTTATTTATTGGGTATCTGTTGCAACAAAAACTCAATGACCTCATTTAAACCTTGTTTGCTATGTAGGTTTGTAAAGCACCAAGGACGCCCACCTCGCATTTTTGATGTATCTCGAGCCATTACCTCAAGACTGGCACCTACCAGATCAGCAAGGTCAATTTTGTTTATTACTAGTAAATCTGAACGTGTAATACCAGGACCTCCTTTCCTGGGGATTTTGTCTCCTGCTGCTACATCTATTACATAAATACATATATCGACCAATTCTGGACTAAAGCTTGCAGCTAGGTTGTCGCCACCACTTTCTACGAAAACCAAATCTAGATTAGGAAAAACATTTTCTAGTTCTTCAACGGCTGTTCTATTAATAGAGCAATCTTCACGAATAGCTGTATGGGGACAACCTCCTGTTTCAACACCTCTAATACGTTGGGGTTCTAAAGCACCCACATTAGTAAGATAATTTGCATCTTCTTGCGTGTAAATGTCATTTGTAACTACTGCGATCTGGAGATCTTCTTTTAGGCCTTTACAAAGAGATTCAACTAAAGCAGTTTTGCCTGATCCCACAGGTCCTGCTACTCCGACTCTTAATTTGCTGCTCATCAGCTTCTGAATAATCGTGAGTACAATTCATTATGGGATTGTTGTGCCATTGTTGCACCTATATCGCCACTAAATAGCTCATGAGGATCCTTATTTATTAATAACTCAGCTTGTGATTTGATTAGGGGTAATAAATTATATTGTATCAATTGAACTTTATTTGGACCTATTGGTAGAAGTCGTAGTGATGCACTTAGTTGATTTGCAACCCAACTATATAAATAGCCGAGCAAGACTTCTGTAGTAGGTAATGACCAACTAAGGCCTGCCCAGGACCAAGCCAAAGGCCACGACAAGTCTATCTTTGAGTTTGGCAAAGGATGATTGAGATCTGAAAGTAATTGCAATAATGATTTCCCCATCTGTATCTGTTGCGAACGTACTTCTATTGAATCCCTTAAAGCCAAGGTCCATGAATTCCATTCATAAACTTTTGCTTGAGATGCATTGGCCCTATCTACTTTCCAGGCTTTTAGGCAATTTCTTATTGGTAAAAGTGCTGCTGCCTCGATTCTTAATTGCCCTCTTAGAAGTTCTGATTCTAACCAACTTATTAAGTCTGATTCATTGCATATTCTTTGAGTATTAGTTAAATATTCGAGACCTTCTGAATAGCTAAAAGAACCTACTGGAAGTGAAGGGCTAATAAGTTGAAAGATGCTTGGTGAAATCATTGGTGAGTATAATGTTTATGTGAATTTGAGTAAGCTCCATTCTCTGGGAAAAAAGGTTTTTCAATAGAAGTTATAATCAACCCCATTTTTGATAATAACCCTTCTATAACTTTGTCCTTTAATAAGAAGAGTTTGTTTTCATTTATTTCCAGCCCGACATGCCTATTTCCTAGGTGAAAAGCCGCTTTCATTAATTGCAAGGAAGATTGTGCTTCTACTTGAATCAATTCTTCCATCGCGGCTTCAACTACTACTTTGTATGATTTGTTATCACCGGCAAGTACTTCTCCTGGAAATAGAAAACCTGATCTTGGTAACTGAAGAATAACTTGTTGGCCACAGATAGTGGTTCTACGACCGCGTAATTTAGTGCGATTTTCAGCTGAAAGTGCAAGTATTAGGTAACTTTCCTTTTCAACTCTGGAGACTTTCCGTGTAAGAACAAGTGGTTGATTTGACAAGTCTTAGTTGGTTTCTGGATTAACGTGTATGACTATAAACAATGCTTTGTCCTCAGAATCATTTTATCAAGAAGTTTTATCCTTGCTGATATGAGACATAAAGGAACTGCATGGCATGGGTCTTGTGATCTGCGCTTTATAAATAGATCAGTCAGTTCTAGCTGGAACCCCAAAACGATTTATCAGGGTTCGTGTACAGCACCATACAAGTTAATGCGAGCCACATCTACTTCGGATGGCCGTTGCGAACTTCCAATTCTTCATACTGCTGGTGGTTTAGTAGGAGGAGATCAACTGAAGGTGAATGTTCATGCACAGAAAGATAGTCGCTCTCTTGTGACCAGCGTTGCAGCGCAAAAGGTATATGGAAGTGTTGGGCTTTCAAGAATTTCACCTAAAGGGCTATGGGCAAAGCAAAATTGCTGTTTCCAAATAGATGAAGGTGCAAATTTTGAGTGGATACCTCAGGAAGTGGTTTTATTTGCAAATAGTCTTTTTCAGCAGAGGGTACAAGTTGATCTCTCCCCTTGCTCTAGTTTTCTTTTTACTGATGTCGTTCGTTTGGGAAGAACTGCTTCTCAAGAAAAATTAGCTTCTGGGTGTTGGCGTTCTATTTTAGAGATCTCTAGACAAGTAGGTGAAGGAAAAGTTTGGGAGTTTCTTGATCATTTGGAATTAAGGGGAGATGCTTTGAGCTCTCAGCACGGAATGTCAGAGCACCCTGTGTTTGGATCATTTGTTTGGATCGCTCGTGAACCGCTATCAAATGATGAGTTGGATGAGCTATTGACAATTTGTCGTAAAGGAAGAGAGGGGCTTGGAGGATTGATGAGTTGTAGTCCTTTGAGACAGGGAATATCTGCTCGATATTTAGGATCTTCAACACAAGCCGCAAGATTTT
Source organism: Prochlorococcus sp. AG-409-A19 (assembly GCA_003216155.1). The sequence continues at coordinate 9,323 of QCJH01000001.1, forward strand.
GGTTTTACCGCATTTGGACTCAAGTTAGAAAGTTCCAAGGTCTTGCTAGACCCGAGTTATTGAGAGTTTGGCCTTTGCAGGAAAATCCATTGCTTTAAAATCTTTCTGATTCAAAGCTTTAATACCCTTAAATGATTAAAGCCTGGTTAGGGACATATTGATAAATTGGATTTATGAATCTGAGCCCTCAGGAAAAAGACAAGCTTCTAGTTTTTCTTGCCGCCCTCCTAGCAGAGCGACGTTTAAAACGTGGGTTAAGACTAAATCACCCAGAAGCTGTTGCGTGGTTAAGTTTTCAAGTCCTTGAGGGTGCTAGAGATGGGAAATGCGTCTCTGAGTTAATGGCAGAAGGAACTACTTGGCTGAAGCGAGAAAATGTAATGGATGGGGTTCCAGAGTTGATAGAAGAGGTTCAAATTGAGGCTGTCTTTCCTGATGGTACAAAACTTGTAACTCTTCATGACCCCATTCGTTAATTCAAAAATGTCTTCATTAGTACCCGGCGAATTAATCCCTGAACCAGGTGTAATTGAACTCAACGCTGGACGAGAAATTACAACCCTAGCTGTTGCTAATAAGGGCGACCGTCCTGTTCAAGTTGGTTCTCATTATCATTTCTATGAATCCAACGCAGCTCTTGAATTTGATCGAGAAGCATCTCGCGGCAAAAGGTTAGACATCCCAGCTGGCACTGCTATACGTTTTGAGCCAGGTGACCTTCGTGAAGTAAAACTTGTTCCTTTTGGAGGTTCGAGAAGGGTATATGGATTTAACGGTTTAGTAAACGGATCTTTGGATTGAGCTGATCATGCCGTATCAAATTTCTAGACAGGCTTATGCCGAGACTTATGGACCTACTAAAGGTGATCGCTTGAGATTGGCAGATACTGATCTCATACTTGAGGTTGAGCATGATCACACCATTTATGGCGATGAGGTGAAATTTGGAGGGGGAAAAGTAATTAGAGATGGCATGGGGCAATCCCAACAACTTAGGAGTGAGGGAGTTGTAGACACCGTAATTACTAACGCTTTGATTTTGGATTGGTGGGGAATTGTAAAAGCAGATGTTGGTATAAGGGATGGAAATATTGTTGGAATTGGGAAAGCAGGCAATCCTGATACACAGGAAGGTGTTTCAATAGTCATTGGTCCAAGTACGGAAGCTATAGCAGGAGAAGGTCATATCCTTACAGCAGGTGGAATTGATAGTCATATTCATTTCATATGTCCACAGCAGGTAGAAACTGCACTCGCCAGTGGTATTACTACCATGCTTGGGGGAGGTACAGGACCTGCGACAGGAACTAACGCAACGACTTGCACTCCTGGTGATTTTCATATTTCGCGGATGCTTCAAGCCGCTGAAGGTTTGCCTGTAAATATTGGTTTTTTTGGCAAGGGTAATTCAAGTAATTTTCAAGCTATCAAGGACCAAGTGATGGCTGGAGCTTGCGGGTTAAAACTTCATGAGGATTGGGGCACTACTCCAGCTTCTATTGATTGTTGCTTGGAAGTTGCTGAAGAGATGGATGTTCAAGTTTGTATTCATACAGATACTCTCAATGAAGCAGGTTTTGTTGAGGACACAATTAAAGCAATTAAAGGACGCACAATTCATACCTTTCATACAGAAGGTGCAGGTGGCGGCCATGCACCTGACATTATCAAAATTTGTGGAGAACTTAATGTTCTTCCTAGTAGTACCAATCCAACAAGGCCTTATACGAGAAATACCCTAGAAGAACACTTGGATATGCTTATGGTTTGTCATCACTTAGATCCTAAGATTCCAGAGGATGTTGCTTTCGCTGAATCACGAATAAGATGTGAAACTATAGCTGCTGAAGATATACTCCATGATTTAGGTGCTTTTTCTATTATTGCTAGTGATTCCCAAGCAATGGGACGAGTAGGTGAAGTTATAACACGTACATTCCAAACAGCACACAAAATGAAATTGCAGAGGGGACCACTATCTGGTGATACAAGTAGAAATGATAATAATCGACTAAAGCGTTATATATCCAAGGTGACGATTAATCCTGCAATCGCACATGGTTTGAGTAAACATATTGGTTCAATCGAAATAGGAAAGCTTGCTGATTTGGTTTTATGGAAACCAGGTTTCTTTGGGGTTAAGCCTGAACTTGTAATAAAAGGCGGTAGCATCGTATGGGCTCAAATGGGCGATGCCAATGCGTCAATCCCCACTCCTCAACCGGTTCATGCCAGACCAATGTTTGGTGCATTTGGTTTGGCACTTGCTTCAAGTTGCATTACCTTCTTGAGTAAGGATTCCATAGATGCAGGAGTCCCCGGCAAAATCGGTTTGCAAAGGAAATGTATTCCTGTACAAAACACTAGAGATATTTCTAAGAAAGATATGCTTAATAACACCACGCTCCCTTCCATATCTGTTAACCCTGAGACATATGAAGTTTTCGCTGATGGAGATTTGTTGACTTGTGAGCCTGCTGAAGTACTTCCTATGGCTCAAAGGTATTTTCTCCTTTGAATATACTTTTCGCGGATATTCATTTGTTGGAATAAAGTTCGTATAAATTTTGGAGATAATAACTTGAGTATAATTAATTTCTTTTGCTTTCTCCTTAGAATATTAGACAATAGAAGATCAAAAGTAATTCGTTTAATTTAAATTAGCACCTACTGTTTTTTAGTTGAAAAGGCAAATTCATTTACATGAAAAAAGGCCTCATGAGATATCATGAGGCCTTGTGAGAATAAAACTAAGCTAATTAGCTTAAATAAGATTAGTTCTTATTAAGCATAATTGAGGTGTTGTCTAGGTTTTGAACCGCACCTAAAATACGCTTAAAGTCAAAACCTAGTGCACGGATTGCATGCCATAGATGTCCTTGAATGAAGAAGAATCCAAGGTAGTAGTGAACATTGGATAGCCATGCACGTGAAGTATGACCAAGAGGTGCACCATCTATAGGACCAATCGTATCTGCCCAGTATGGTGAAATACTGAATTTGAGAGCTAAGGGCTCACCAAAGAATTCAACAGGGTAAACAGTTGTGTTTGTTGCGCACCAGAATGCTGCAACAATTGCCATCCAACCAATACCTGCAAGGGACCAGGAAAGAATAGCTTCAGAAGAAAGGACCTTTGCTCCTTTGAATTCGGTGTATTCACCAATTTGTTTGGTTGCTATGTGGAATGCACCACCACCGATTTCGAAGAATGCCAAGAAGGCATGAGCACCCATCACGTCTTCAAGACTGTCTATTGCAAGGAAGTCAAATTGATGGTTCCAGATCTGAGTTAAATCAAGGTTGTAATTAACCTGTCTAACTGCATCTATGGCCGGGTCATATATGCCATGAACTCTGGCCCATTCAACAAACCATGCACAAGCAACACCTAGAAAAACAAGGTGGTGCCCAAGAATGAAGGTCTGATTATCTGGGTTGTCCCATTCGAGTTTAAATCTGGCGGCTTGGCGATGCTCTGGACGGTCATCTGCAAAAAGCCCTGAGCTGTTCTGAGTGTCCTCGCTGAAAACAACAGAGTGCAATAGTCCAGCTCCTGCATAGACCATCGAACAGATCAAGTGGAAAACAGCTATGAATGTGATTCCATAGCCAGTCCATTCTCCAGCTTGGTCGAAGCCTATGCCAAGTGAGGCCAGGTGTGGGAGGAAGATTAATCCCTGATGGCCCATAGGCAGTGAGGGATCGTAACGGGCGTATTCAAAAAGGGTGATAGCCCCAGCATTGAATGCAATTAATCCTGTATGAGCAACATGAGAGCCAATAAATCGGCTTGACTTGTTGGTCACTACAGAATTACCAACCCACCACCCGTAGGTGACGTCTGGATTTCCATAGCTCTGCATAATTTAAAAGGGTGGCAAGACGGAAATACGCAACGCAGACTACGTAACTGGAGGTCAATCGCTGATGAGAGCAGATATTTTTGTCGCTAACCGTCACTAAATTAGCTGGTATAAAACATCAAACCCTTTCACGAGAAATGCATCATTTCTTACGCATAAGGCATTTATTCCTTTTTTCGTTTGAAAATTGCCTTACTACCATAAGCTCCATCAATGGAAGTTTAAGGGACTTATTGGCCTGTTCTCTAGGTAAATCGGACCTGCCGAATAGAACCCTTTGAATTCCAAGCCGGGCTTTTGCCCATTAGACGGTCAATAGTGTTTAATCAAAAGATGGAAAAACCAAAGAAAAGAATCTCGAGGGTTGAATCAAATCCAACAAATTTTGAAGAGGCAGATCACAGATTGTCATGTGGTTGGCATGTAGATACGGAAGACAGTGGACAAAGGAAGAGGTATCTACGATCACTTGAAAAAGAACAAAGTGCTCTTTGAAGGAACTTGCTTGCTTGATTTTCAGGTTGACTGGCTAAAAGCAATTAAAGTTTTTAGGTGTGGTTGTTTTTAAATACGACATCCCAGCTGTATATGCCCTTTGTCAAGGAGTCGACCAAGCTTCAAAGCAGTTGCTTCTTCAATTCTTGAGAAATTTGGTTGATGATTAGTGATCCAAGTCATTTCTTCGGTTGTTATGACACCACTCGAAATTGAATTCAGGAAAAGCAGGCCAAGATTCATGGTTTTCGATCATTAAGGACTTAGGAAAAAACCCCCAGTTTTACTTGGGGGGTTAAACCCCTTTAATAAAGACCGACTGATCCCCATCACCCGGCCAAGCAAGACAATAGACACTGTCAAGTGATGTGTCATCGGTACAAAACACTACTGATGGAATTTCTTTTGTTTGTTTTGATATTTTGACACCATCTGTAGAGGGGTTTGGTTTTGTATGAAATTGGATTTAGAAAAAAGATTCTCATCACTCAGGCCCTGCGTATTACGCAAGGGTCTTTTTCTTGATTAATCTCGATCGTCATACCCAATGCCAGGTTGAATTAATGGTTGTAGCTCTTTGGGCAGATTATTTTGCTTTTGGAATGGTTCATAGTCATGCAATTCCAAAACCCTAAGAATTTCTATTTGGTATTTTAAAGTCAATTGAAGAATTTGTATTTACATCTTTCAAACTTTCTTATATTTAAGCAAGTTAATATGTTCCAATTACTTTTTTTAAGATGTCTACTCAGGACTTAGGTCTTACCTGTTTTAAATCTGATATTTTAAAGCCGATCTTTTAAGAGATTCAATTGCCGTTCTTTAATTGTTATCGCTTGGCTAAGCGTCTATGTGTTGTGGTATTACTATCAATTTGTCTTTATTGAAGGAATCAAACACTAAACTATTTGCTTTAAAAAAGGCAAATTGACAAGGCTTGCTAGGCCTAACAGATCTACTGAATAGTGCAAATGATCTATTGCGATGACCCTTGGCCTGCTTGTAGCAGTATTTTGGTGTTAAGAGGGTGATCAGTTAAGGAATTAGTGGTGGCTGCACCAGATTGCGCAGGTTGTTGTCACAACAGCAATTATTACCACACCCCATTTAATGCCCGCTGTGGGGCATTAAATGATGTCCCTACAATGATTGCGGCAAGATTGACGACGATGAGTTGATCAGTGGAGAATGAAGTTCCGAATGCTACAGATGTGGCGAATAAGGGCATGATGAAGATTTCCACTCGATATCTCCTTAAATCGATAGCGATGCCCTTTGACAAAAATGCGTTAAATACCTATTTATTCTTTTTTAATGCGTTTCTTCGGTTTGAATTTCCAGCTAATAAGATGAGTAATCTTTACGAGGGCAGACATTAGGCACTTGCGTTTTTATGCTTGTAGGGCAATGAGATCTACTAAACCTCCAGGGTCTGCACTGGGGGTTTTTTTTTTCCTCTACTCTCTTGCTGAGTTTCTAGCTATTACTAGAAGTAGTGAGGTCAGTCATGCTCGTTGAATACATGATTGTTCCTTTGGTAGGAATGGTCCTTTGTCCCTACACCTTGATATATCTATGGGAATTGATGGGTGATCTTGGGATTGATTCACTAGCTGCTTGGAGCAATGGCTCTTCCTTGGTAATAGATGATTATGAAGTTTCAGTTAATAAGACCTCTTCGCATGCAAAGGTTTCTATTATTAATAGGATTGGCTGATATGGATCCTTTACTTCAATATGGACCAAATGATGGTGGTTACGCTGGAGCTGTTCAGATTGCTTTGGTCGTATTAGCTGTATTAGTCGGCTCATGGTTATTTGGAGCAGTGGTCGCCTTAATAAGCAATTACAACAAAGGGAAGAAGGATAATACTTAGATTTCAACCTAACAATTCCTCTTATATTAACTTGTAGGATTTATTTTTTATAAGAAAGCCCTCTTGAAACAAAGGCTTTCTTATAGCTTCTGGACCGATTGATCCCGTTAAACTGATCTCAATAAAATTTACAAGTATTTAATAGCCTATATTTATTTGAAGTTATTTGGCGTATTGAGGCTAGTTTCAATTTTAAGTGTTTCAATACTTTGCTCTGTAACGACTTAAGCTGCCTACGAACCTTAATTCAACTAATAATTGATTTGCTTTCCGGGATTTTGCCTTCTTAAGATGCTAAAGATGATGTATGGATAAAAAATTTAAGAACAAAATTAGCCTTGGCAACGAACTTCAACGTTCACTAGTAGTCCCTCAGGATAGTGAACAAAGGAGGAGATATATTAAAGGATTGATTTATGGAGAGTCTTTAGATCGCAAAATAAAATCAAAGGTATTGGTTAAGAAAAATATTGGAAGATCTATTTTATATTTTCTCCAACAAGCAATTACTGGAGATGATTATCTGGATAATGAGAAGCATCCCGAGCTTTAATATTAGATTTATTCGTTTTTTTCATTGATTATTCAGAAGCGTCATATTCCTTAGGTAAAAAGGGAGGCCTTTTATTCATTTTCTCTACTTTACGAACCTCTTCCTTGTATTCTTTTCTTATTTCATCCAATAGCCTTCTTCTTTTATTTAAGAAATTTTTTTCTTGTTTGCCTTTGCACCTCTCTCTTTCTTTGGGTGTCATTTTCATCCATTCTGTCATTTCTAATTGCCTATTTAGCTGCCTTGTTTTACGACGTTTGATGCTTTGAAACCATAGAGACAAGGCTGCTCCAAAAAAGATACCAATTATCGGTACCAAAAAAGTGGTCATTTTAAGGGGGGGATGATTATTTGATGTGGTTGTGGATTAACTGAGGAGCTTACTTTGTGATTGAAAGAATTCATTAATGCTTTTCTCAAAAGAGGCACTTTCAGTGAAAAGGTGGCTTGATTACTAATTCTAAATATTAGCTTATTGGAGCTCCTTTTTAGTTGACAAAGTTGAGACCATTCAATAATTGAAGCTTTTAATTAAGGTAAAACTTTTGTCGAATTTTATAAGAGACTAGTTATCGTAGAGGACACTTCTCTCTCCCTTTGTATAGCTGCCTTATAATTAAGACAGTCAGTAGGAAGCCCTTTGTATATAAGTAGCATTAAAGGAGCAAGTATTGAGATTGTAAATAATAAGCCAATACCTCCTTCCGGATTGAATTTAGCAAGTTGTGCTATGCCATGTATAGAGAATAGATAGGTAGTTATGATAGTAGAATCCCTTGGGTTCTGGACAATCCAGCGTAAAAATGTGCCTGCAAAGAAAAGAATTCCTGTCATATCAGGTATCTTGTGATTCTATGATCATAAACCTTTTTTCTCGATATAAAAGCACCTAAGATTTTTTGCTATATTTCATTATGCTTAATATGCTTATTCCTATCACGGCGAATTCCTCAATGAGGTTTTAAGACCATGTATATCAAAAAATGTATTTGATAATCTTAGGCTACTATTTTGAATGAAATGTCAAATTTATTTTTATATGAGGTAATTTATAAGAGTTGTCAAAACAGTTCTTTTTCTTGATTTAATATAAAGATTGAGACATTCTTATGATTAGATTTCATTGCATGGTCTAAATTTAACAAACAGACTTTTCTATATGTGGTTTTTAAACTGCTATTAGGAATTTATCTGCCTAAGTAATTATGAGAAACAATCTTTACCTGTTGGCACTCCTTGTGTTTTCCCTTTGCGATCCTGTATATGCAGATAAAAATAAAGAAATCTTAATTCTTTGTGGCTCTCATCAGACTCCGGTTGAGTGTGAAAAAGCTTATAAAGAGTTGCCTTCTTTAAAAGCGTTGCCTTCTTTACCAGAATCCTCTTCAAGCGGGCCTATCTCAATTCAAGTAATTCCATTTAGTGGCTTTTCAACTAAAGGCGGTTCATATGCATTGCCGAAATGTCGGAATAACAGATGTTTTCGCTTAAGAGATCCTTCAGTAAAAACTCGTGCCAAGTCATTTCGCCATCGCAGACTAAAAACTCGGGCTTGGGATTGGACAGATCTAAACGAGGATTGATTTGAAGTTTATTCAGAAAGATTAGTTCAAGGGGGCAGCGCATAGATGGTTATCACGTTACTAATGGGTAGATACTCATCTTGTTCAAATGAGAGAGAGTCCTTGGGTTAGTGCAATGGAAGCCAGTGAAAATCTTGGTGTCAGTGAGAGTACGCTTAAGCATTGGAGGGAGGTGGGATATTTAAAGCCTGGAACTCATTGGAGGAGTTCTCCTGATGGGCAAGAGATTCCATGGTCCCCAGAGGTTCTCTATCATCTTCATTGGTGTAAGGAAGAGATGGATTATTGGAGGGCTCATGACGCTCCAATATCCAATATTGCGGCTTAAACATTGGTAAGTATCAATAACAATGCTTTTTTGAGCACACTGATGATTAGAACTTTAAATGAAGCCCTCTTATCTTGGCTTTTTCTATTATTGGCTGGCGCGAGCACTGTCAGTCTTATTTTTATTGCTAGTTCACTTTCATCTTATAAAGAACATCGATATGGATTAATACGTGAAATTTGCTCTAAGGACAAAAGTGGAAATATCAATTCAAAGAAAGCAGCGCAGGCGCTAGGTCTTAGTCCTGACTCTGATTATTTAAAAAGAGGTGCAGTTGAACAATTAGGCTATAAAGTTGCAGTTCAAGATTTTTGTAGAGCTTATCTTAATTAAGCTTCTAAAGGAACACTCTATATATTTAGAATACTAATTCCATTGAACTTAACTGATTTTAGATTAATTGCATAATATTCAGTACAAAATATTTAATGATACACAATTCGCTCTACTTACTCTATGGAGTTGTTGGGAGAGTAGGAATAATAGTCTTCCAAAAGGTGACTAGAAGGTAAAGAATTAGAAGATTTGCGCCCATAGCCAACGCAAATCGAATTCTTAGATCCTTTACTAATGGGAGAAGGTATTCCCACAATTGAAGCATTGGACCACCAGCCATATCCTAGATGTTTGATTGGAGACTATGAAGCTAAACCATTGAGTGGCTTGAGTTGTTTTTTAGACCTAAATTTTTTATTTGTTTTTATAGGCTGCCTTTTTAGAAGCTTGAATTGGGTCTTTCTTGCCTTCTAGAATACTCTTGATAGCAAGATTTCTGGGGTGTGGTGGCGAATAAAAGTCGAAAAGCTTTTAATGTGTTGATTCCATTGTTTTGAGGTGATCTGTTGCTTCTTCAAGACTGTTGCAGAATTTGCAAGTCCCCAAATAGCAACCAAGAAATCTTTGAAAGGTTCGCTTACCTCCACTCAGAGGGTACTTGTGAATGGTACCGCCTTGTGGAGTTGCATGAATGAGGACTGGCTTGACCTGCATTGCGAAATGAATAGACATCCCAAAATGCACTAAGGAATCGAATTGTGCCATAGGAGCTTTTACTACTATTTTTTGTGGAAGTAATCCTTTGGAGTGGGGTTTAAGTTCTTATTTGGTTTTTCATCAGGGAAACTCTTGCATTCTCTGTCGAAACAGGTGCAAGTGAATATCCTGCGTTTTCCTGTTTAGAGTTTGTATATGTTTGATTGCGCTGAAAATTTTCAGGAAATTGATCTGAAGCAACAATAGTTAGTGGTTCATCACAGTAACCTTTATGAAAACTATGATTGAGAGGGCTAGAACCTTCTCTGTATAGATCTGAGATGAATTGATCTAGTTCAGCTACTAGAGCATTTTTTGTAAGAAATGGTCCGAACCAATAAGTTGCATTTGAATTATTTGCTTCCACTTTTGCCCACCAGGTCAGGCCTAGATGATTCCCAATAATAAGGTTGCCTTCCCATGCCAGTAGGAATAAGAGAAGTATTATCTCAATAAGGGCAAATGCTCCCGTTTTGGAGTCTTGATTCATACTAGAAAAGCTCTTGTCATATTAGGTTACATTGCCGTGAACATGCAGAGGTCAAGACTTTAACTGTCCAAAGTCCTGATCTCTTGAAATTATTTTTAGTTATATAGTGATTTTATCTTTTCATATTGGAAACGGCCAATATATTTGCATACATTATAAAAACAAAATTCCTCTGGCAAAATAGAAATGTATTTCACAATTACTGCGCGATATTTATCGAAGGAGTAATTCTTACTTCTTGCCTTTTTAGATGTATTTATTTTAGGTATTTTTTTAGCAAGAATATTCTCAGAAAAAATCCCATTATGGATAAGAGTTCTTACAAATTCATTTAGGTCATCTGTAACACCTACGGTTGAATAAAACATATTAACGAAGTCATAGATGTATTGATTCAATTGCTTGCCTGAAGTAATAACTGATTTTCTAGTATTGAGAATATGTTCTTTCAATGTATTAGTTCCAGAGTATGAGAAAGTCTTTTCTTTTTCTTTATAGAAACCTTGGAATGAACCTAAAAACCATTGTGAATAAATAGAGAAATAAAGACCAAGGTCTAGTTCTATATAACTATTCTCAGTAATCATAAGCCTTTCTAGTTTCTGCAATCCTAGATTCAACCAATCTTGAGTTTCCAATGGGTAATGAATTATTTCTTCTAGTCCCCAGAAGTTATTATTAGTCGAATTAGGGCTATTAGAATTTCTCTTTGCATGACTATGAAAGCTTAGGAACCTTTCTAATGGATCTCTGCTTAATAGGATTCTTTTTATATTTGTGTCCTTTAAAATTTTATAAATATTCTCCTCTTTGGCGTGAAGCATCTCTGAACTTATAAATACTCTTTCTTTGTCTAGCCAACTTTGTAGTTGTTCTGGACTAGTGGAATAAGTCAGAACATGGAAATTATGTTCGAATTCGGTTTTTGCAAGATAGTTAATTGTTGAACCTCCGCATTTTGCTAGATGATTAAAGAATACTTTCATGTTTCCCTTTGAAATTCCAGGAGTCTAATTATATAGCCTATTGATTAAAACAAAAATGATTATCCTACTTTGATAACTACAGTTGATTAAATCAACTATAAACATTTTATTAATAATGAAAACCCCATTATAATTGTTAAGGCTTCAAATGATCGCTTGGTAAAGATATTTGATTTTACAATTGATAAATGAGCTCCAATATATCCACCAGAAATAGAGCCTAGGATTAATACCGGTAACCATTGCCATTCGATATTACCTTCTTGAGTTAGTACTAAGGCTCCAGACCCATTCCAGAATAGACCTACGATAATAAGAGTATATGCTACAGCTTTTTTATAGGACATTCCAAACCATTTTACCAACAAGGCTGTCACAAATAAACCACTTCCTGAACTTATGCTTCCATTTATTATTCCTATAGTAAAAAGTACAAAGCTACCTATTAAAATGTTCTTAAGGTCAAATTTATGGACCTTTTTATTGTTATTTATATTCATCTCTTTTATTGAATATAGTCCAAGACCTAAGGTTAGTAATCCCAATAAGAGAGTGCTAACTTCATTAGGTACTACTAATACAAGTTTTGAACCTAGAACAACACCTGGGACTCCACTTAATAAAATATATAAGCATGTTAGTAAGTTGATATTACCTTCTTTTATATGCCTAATACTTGCGCCTATACCAAGAGCAACACTGGCTAGTTTATGAGTAGCCAGTGCACTTGGGAATGGCAGGCCAAACAAGATTAAGGTTGGAAGTTGTATTAGTCCAGCTCCTCCTCCAGCAAGTGCTGAAAAAGCGTTAGAAACTATTGATATCAAAAGCAATAAAGCTGAATCTAATGAAGGGATCATCTATTTAAGAATATAATGTTAAAATACAACAAGTTAGCTCATAGTGGAAATTACACAATTAGGTATTGTTTCGATTCTAAGTACACTCTATAAGCCAGGTAGATGTGTACGCTTAATTGGATTTGGTCATCCTAAAATAGTTATATTGCAGTTATCCGTAGTTGTTTTATCTTTGTTGTTTGTGGTTTTGGAATGAGTTGTCAAGGGACTTCTGAGATTAAGGCGATTGAAAATACCTGAGAATGCTTTGATGAAAGACATGTTTTTTATACTAACAACCCATATTGCAACTCAAGTCATTATTTTCAATGCCTTAAAGTGGTTATCTTTAGCTACTCTCAAGATTTAACTAACTATGGATTTTTGAGCGCCCTATATGGTGCCCGTTAGAATAAATGCCCTATATGTAGTAGTTGCGCTTGTGACCATTAATAGCTTCTATGGGGAACTGAGTAATCAAAATGGCTCAACAAAGATACGAAGCGACTGACTTGTTCTTTTTGTCAGAGCATTCAGCCGAAAACCGTGAGGGTGAAGATTTAAAATTGAAATTAGGACTTTTTGAATTTCTTTTGCAAGCTTGTGCATTATTTCTTTTTATATAGAATTAGTCTTTCAATTCATTCTAGGATCTAGGCAATGATTTACACTGACCTATAGAGGAATTTGTTTAGCACAATATCCCTGACTCTGTTAACTTCTGTCTTATAGTAATTAATCTAAGTAAGCAAAAGGTTCTATTTATTGACAATTACTACTTTCTGAATTAAAAAATTCTATTCTTATAAGATTAAACTAAAATTTTCGGTTGACTCTGGATTCAACCTGATTTGCAGATGCCCAAATATTCACCTTTGGGCTTGTTGTCTAATTTCTTAGAAAATGCCAGAAGTATTACCTCAATTTAGCTTGGCAACCGGACTTCTTTTTCTTTTGGTTTTTTTACTTGTAATTGGAAGAAGATTAGGTCCTGCAATACAACTTGAGAGACTAGGTATACCTATAGCTTTATTAGCTGGCTTGATTGGATTGTGTCTAGGGCCTTATGGTCCTGTTCAATTACTTCCTCAGAGCATTACAGATATTTGGTCTCAATTGCCTATTCCTTTACTTACTTTTGTCTTTGCGACATTATTAATTGGACGTCCACTACCAAGCTCAAAAGGATTGTGGAAACCTGTAGCATCTCAAGCTTTATTAGGCCTTTTATTAGGATTTGGTCAGTATTTTGTAGGAGGTTTAGTTGTTCTTCTGGTTTTAATTCCTAGACTAGGAGTTGATCCCTTAATGGGGTGCTTGATCGAGGTTGGTTTTGAGGGGGGACATGGTGCAGCATCAATTATGGGAGACAGCTTTAGCCAGTTAGGTTTCATTGGTGGCAAGGACTTAGGGCTTGCTATGGCTACAGTGGGCTTGCTTGCATCAACAATTTTAGGGAGCATTCTTGTAATATTAGGTAGAATCTATGGTTGGCTTACTATCTCGGAGTTAAATGAAGTTGATATTCTTGATCTAGAAATAGACTCTGATGATTTTTTCCAAAAAATCCGTTCATTAGGAATAAATCTTGCATTTGCTGGTCTTGCTGTTTTATTGGGAGTAGTTCTGCTTTTTGCATTAAGGAAATTAGATCCATGGCTAGGAGATTTATATAGCCAAGTTATAGATATTTTTCCTGTCTTTCCATTGGCACTTTTAGGCTCATTAATTGTTAGATTGTTGTTAGAATCTTTCAATAAGACTGCATTTGTATCCCAGATATTACAACGTGAAATGGGTACTCTAGCAACTGATCTGCTTATTATCACTGCTACTGCTAGTTTGAATATACCCGTACTACAAGCCGATTTAGAGCCGTTGCTTTTCTTAGCGGGTGTAGGACTTATTTGGAATTTAATAGTTATGCTTGTATTCGCAAAATTTATCCTGCCTGAAGAGTGGTTTGAACGATCAGTAGCTGAATTTGGAAATGCCACTGGTGTCGCTGCCAGTGGATTGTTATTACTTAGGTTGGCTGATCCCACGAACCAGACAAGTACTCTTCCCATATTTTCAATAAAACAACTGTTTATTCAACCTATTCTTTCTGGTGGAATAGTAACAGTATTAGCTCCTATAGTAATCGTTAGAATTGGCCTATTAGGTTGGACTGAGATCTCAGGTGTTTTAACATTGATTTTTCTATTACTTGCTTTAATTTTGTCTAATTACAGGAAAGTCATTGCTTTACCTAATTAGTCTCTAACTTATATTAATTAGATTTGTAGTATTCTATTTCCGTATTTTATCAATACTATCAAACCATAGTTCATATACATATAACTTTTGATATCCAGATGTAAATGAGTTGTTTTATTTTTTCTTGTTGATATTATCATTGTATTAGCTCATGAGTACTCATTAAATGTCACAAGGCTTTTCTAGGGACATACCCCAGCAAGAGTCACGAGAAAAGTGGTTCAAGAGTCATCTTCTAGGAAGGGAAATAGAGCTTAGGGAGCTATATGAGATGCCCCAGGATGAACTTGATTTGCTTATGGCAGAGACAGCTGAGATCAGAAGTGATCCAAGTAATAGGGAGAGAAACATCGGTAAATATTGCACATCAGGTTATTTTTTAGAATTAGCTAGAATTATAGATAGACGTCGTTCTGAAAACAATAGATAAACACTTAATTCCTAATTAGATTTTTACTTTTTTATTTCCTCTAATTCTAAATATAGATCTATCACTAGGATTGATAACTATTCTTCCTGTAAGTTATACCATTCATGTAGTACTGATATGTCTTTTCCTTTATATCCACTTTGAATTAAATCACTTTCTATATTCATTATAGTTTCTGTAGCTGGCAACTTAAGATCTAACTTTCTGCTAATCTCATTTACTATTTCTAAGTCTTTATGATGAAGCTCTAACTTAAATCCAAGCGGATAATTCCTATCAATCATTGATTTTGATCTATGATTTAGTGCCCATGAATCCCCTGCTCCTTGGCTTAAAGCTTGAACTACCTGTTTAATTGGCATATTAAGTCTCTTGCCTAAAGTAATTGCTTCAGCTACACCTGCATAGGTACAAGCGACTAGGATTTGATTTATTGCTTTTGCTTTTTGGCCATTACCTATATGGCCAAAATGGTAAATGTTTCTTCCAATTACTTCAAATAATGGTGTGGCTCTCTTGAAATCAACTATTTCTCCTCCAACTAAAATAGTTAGTGTACCGGATAGTGCTCCTTCAGTTCCTCCTGTTACTGGAGCATCTATATAACCTATACCTTTACATTTTAATCTATCAAAGCATTCAATAGCTTTTGTAGGTGAGATAGTAGAACAATCAATAATTAAGCTTCCTTTTTTTATTTTTTTCGATGCTCCATTCTCTCCAAAGATTACTTCCTCAACAGCATTATCATCAGAGACGCAGATAATTAATGCTTCAATATTGGTGAATACATGACTGACATCCTTACAAAACCTTGTCCCCCTGGTTAAAGGATTCATTTTCTTTTTGTAATTTCTGCTATACACTTTTAGTTGGTACCCAGCATCAACTAAATTCCTGCACATTGGCATTCCAATTGAACCAATTCCTATCATTCCAATAGTGCATGGAGGTGATATTAATTTTGATATCATGCTAATTTTGGTTTATTTAGGGGAGGGGAATAAAATAGGTATATCAGATGGTTCCCATGGCTTATTCTTTTCCATTAGTTTTTCATATAAAATACTGCCTGTAAAAGAATTTAGCCATTTTTTAATATAAGTAAGAAAATTGGTATCTTTTAATGCCATTTCATCTGCTATTAAATATTGCCTAACAAAAGGCCATAACGCCCAATCAGCAATTGTTTCACAATTACCTACAAGCCATAAATCTCTACCTGAAATATTCTGCTGTAGTTGTTTATCCCATCCTTCTAGAATAGACCTCGCTATATACTTATGATTTTCACTATCTTCATTTTGATATCTTGATGCATACTTGTAGTGATCAAGATGATATTTGAATTCACAATCATTCTGTGTTATTAATCTTTGGATCTTATCTCTTTTTTCATTATCGTGTGGATTTATAACCTTTGATTCAGAAATATCTTTGATTGCCCATTTCATTATGTCCAGGCTTTCATCTATTACCTCACCTTGTCTTGTTAGCAAGACTGGAACGGTACCCTTTGTTGAAATATCAAGGAGTTCTTTTGGTTTTCTTTTTAAGTCGACTTCTCTTATTATTACTCTTTTTTGGGCTTTTAATATTGTCCATCTTGCTCTTATTGCAAATGGACATCTCTTGAAACTATATAGGACTTCATGATACATATGCTATAAGAAATGGTTTTATTATATTATATATTCACATTATAATCAATTGGTTTTGACCATTCATTTAAATGATTGGTATAATTCTATTGGTTATTATTTGAATGATATTGACTGTCCATAGACTGGCTTGAACAAGAAAAAGTATTCTAATGGGTAGTCTTATGTTAGTGTTTTTGAGGAACTGAATGATCTGAACTACTCTAATTATGCTAAAGGTGAAGCCAATAAAAACTCCCATTCCTTTGTTAGTGGTAATCACAAACACAATTTCTAAAATTATCTGACATAACAGGAGAAATAAGTACGACCTTAGTAATTCATTAGTCAATCGATCTCTATAGTTTATAAACCATGCTAATATAGGTATTATCACGCCAACTAAAAAGAAAATAGGAAAGTAGTATCTAGGTACTGGATTTACTTTCATAATAGTATTTAATGGCTCTAACATATATTCTGTTCCAACACTAGCTATCAATATAAAGGCTACAACTAGTAAACCTGTTAGGTTGATAATATCTTTTGTTTTTTTGAGTTTAAGCATCATTATTTAGGTTGAGCCTATTTTATTGCTTACCGAGGGTGTATTTAAAACCAGGAATAGGGTCTATTAGAGTAACATTATCTGGAATAGAATCTGATATCAATTCTATTGAGCCTATTTGCTTAATATATTTGCTCAAGAAACCTTGGAATTTAATGTTCCCGCCAGTAGTGCTGGCTAGAATAAAGTCAGGATTGAACTTTTCTATTAGTGTTGGAAGTGCGGTTTTACCCTTTATAAATGAACCAAGTATTGGTATCTCTAAATTAACTACAGGTGTTATCATATAATCTATTTTCTGGTTAATTACATTATTATCTATATAACCATGAGGCTCAATATAAACTGTACCCATAGTATGTCTAATCAAATACCCATTTTCCTGAGTTTGTAACTTAGCACCTTTGGTTGCTAATATTTGAATGTCATTTATAACCCTAATTTCACCAGGCTTAAGACATTGGCTATTTGCGTATCCTTTTTTCTTCACTACTTCAAGAGCTGAAGGAGAGCCAATTACTTTTATATTCTTATCTAGAATATCTAGAGTCTCAGGATGTGAATGATCCTCTAATCCTTGTGTTAATAGAATAATATCTATTGACTTTGGGATAGGCCATTCTGTAGTCAACATACCTTTGATTAGCCAATCACCAGGTTTGAAGTTTAATTCGCCTCTTAACCATGGGTCTATAAGTATACTTGTCTCATCAAATTCAAGAAGCCAACCATTAGCCCCAAAATATGTTAGTCCTATCATTTTCATTTGGTAGGTTGAAGTAGTTTTCAATAGATATTAAAAACTTTTGAGTGATACTTGATTTAAATTCGTATGGAGAGTATTCACTATTAATATATCTATTTATCATATTAATAGTGAATACCCCTTTTTGAGTTTCTTATTTAATCTACATCATCCAAGGGACATATGCCCGTCAAGAAGTGTCTTTGACATTACGCTTTGAATTGTCAGCTACCTTCTACTAGCCCTACGACTAGAGTGACAACTGCAATGAGCAATCCTCCCCATTTAACTACTGGCTGATCTTTGTCGTATGTGCTTGCCGCTAATAGGGCAGAAAGTTGAATGGCTACGATTTGTTGGGTCATGAGAACTAGTGATAGGACATTCATTTTGTAGCAAGGTATACTTTGCTAGTCCATAATTCTTAAGCAATTGCCATGCTTTAACAAAGTTGAAAATACTGAAGCTTTAGCTGGTCAGGAATGCAAATATTATTACTTTATTTTGGGATTTAGTTAATTATATTTAGATTTCCAATATATAACGTACATTAAATCTATATTTCATTCAAGTTTTTTGATTTATAGATGGAAATAGTAATTTATCATCTATCAAATAGTTGGTGAAGGCGTACCCACCTTTTCTCACTTTCGTTCTGCTGCTTACGGATTAGTTCGCAATGCTTACATTCACAATAGGTAGATTGAGCATACATATGCATTGTTGTTTTCTTTTTGAGATCTAATTCCATTTTGTTAGCATGTATATATTTTTTATTAAAGCGCTTTATTCGGAAACTGCCAGTTCATAAAAAGATTAGTTAATTTGTGTTTATTTCTCAAGGATGCAGTTTACTGAGATTTCAAAAGGAACTGATGAATTTGGCAGTGTCAATATGTTAGAGCAAATTGAAGCTATGTCTTGTGGCTGTGTCATCTCATTTTGATTAATTGAGTCTATATTTTTAGCCATGTCAGTATTAACCCATCCTGGGCAGATTGCTGTTACTCTTATTCCTTTTTCCCATCCTACGTTTCTCATTGTTTGACATAATCCCATTAATCCAAATTTACTAACAGTATATCCAGCTAAGTTTCCCTTAGAACGTTTACCGCTCATTGATACCAGTACTATTACCCTTCCATTGCTAGCTTTTTCTAGTTGACACCATGCCGCCTTAGTTAGTTCCCATGGACCCAAGATATTAACTTTAAGCATTTCATTGATATCGTTAATTTCATTGTCTTTAAATGTTAACTTTACGCCCTTAAATATTCCAGCACAATTGATTAATGTGTCGAAACCATTAAAATAAAGCAAAGACTCGTTCACCCAATTTCTGGCCGAAAATTGTATATTAGCATCATATTTAAACAGCATAACACGATCCTTTCCAGCTATTAATGGATCTAAGGCTGTATTTCTTAGGCAAGAAGTATCTCTAATCCCTAGGCTAATCCTATGTCCATCCTTTAATAACCTTTCTGCTATTGCCCTTCCTATGCCTCTACTAGCTCCACTTATTAGTACAGTCCTCATTTCGAGCCTAAATTGTTGTCTTAATATTAGGAATATTCTGATGTATATACGTATTCTTTAACTATTTATCTGAAATTACTTTGAAGATCTTAATGTGTTTACTTGTAAAATTATTAATCGTTTAATTTTTGCTGAGTTTTATGGCTGCTTTATAAACTGCCATAGAAGTTTTAGTTCTCTTCCTTGCATAATCATTAGACCAAAACGAACATTCCAACTGGCATTGATAAACATTGAAACCATTGCACTTATTAATTCTGGCAGTGTA
Organism: Prochlorococcus sp. AG-409-A19; assembly: GCA_003216155.1. The sequence goes on from QCJH01000001.1 coordinate 28,821, forward strand.
AGGGTGTTAGTAAGGAATCCATACCACTTTTCCTTTGGTAGACCAAAGAAACTCTGGAAAAATTCTCTTAACTGTGGTTCTGTAAACCTCATTAATTTTTCTAGTCCAAATTTATATAAGGCATCTTTTCTGCGTAGTTCTGCTGGCCAAAGTTCTTGCCATCCTATGGAAGCAAGTAATGACGGTGAAGCATTTTTATCTTCCATGGCTTTAGCTAGTACTTTAGCTAATCCTGGAGATCTTCTTAGAAGGCTACCAACCATATAGCCTGATGCTGGATGTACCATAGCTGCTGAACCTCCAAATCCAAGAATTGGTTGATTTAGGTCTGGCAATGGCAAATTCATAGGAAGAAATAAGCCCAACTCCTCGTATTCAAGTCTCTTAATTACAAGGCCTCTTTTTTCTAATCTCTGTTTAAGTCTGTTTTGTAGTGTTTCTAATGTCAAAGGTGGTGATAATCCGAGGGAGGTCTCTTCAAGAAAATAACGACCACCTCCCATATCCATTGCATATAGAAATGTTGGAGGTTCATTTCTCTCTTCAATACTTAAATGATCACAACGATAGTCCATTAAGACAAATTGACCATCTTCTACAGGTGGTGTATTGAACTCGCCCACGACTCCGTAACAAGTTTGAACTGCAATTGATTCTGATTTATTTTGTTTTAAGAATGCTGGTTTATATCCAGTTGCATCAATTATTAGTCGCGCTTGAATTGTTTTACCTGCATTTGTTGTTACTGTACTTTTAGACGTACCTACGCATAAATCTGTAGCTTTGCCACGGTGCCATATTACATTTGATTTTTCACATTCGTCTAGCCAGTGATTTTGTAATTTTCTTTTATCAAAGAGGCCATAGTCCTTGAAATGAGAAGTCGGATGATTTTCTATTGATATTGGATCACTGTTGCCTTGTCCAAAGAAACTTACTGTATTTTTCCAGCGATGTTCCAGTAGGTGTCCTAAGTCTAATTGGTCAACTTCATCTCCCCAAATTCCATAGGTATAAGGCCATGGGTCACGGGGATCATTCTCAGAGAGGACCTCTACATTGAGGTTTTCCCTTGCCATGGCAGAGGCTATGGCTAGGGCTGATGGCCCTGCTCCTAGTACTAACGCATCTGCAGATGCCTTGCTCATGATTTACCTGTCCTGCCAATTTGATTTGAGAGGCCTTGCCTTGCCAAATCTTTTCTTGTTTTCTGGGGAATTTGATAGCGGGAGGTGTCGTTGATCACTATTGCCGCCTCCTCAGCGCACAATTTGAGGTTACCTCGGATAATGCCCAGGTATCTCGCATATATAGCGTCATCGCTTTGCAAGCTGTTGAATTAAAGCCCTCAACGTGATCTATCTCAGTATTTCGAGAGCCAGTTGGGCTTTTATAGCATCTAACAGTCTATAGGCATTTAAGCAATAACCTTGATTAGAATCAGGATAGAATAATATCCATTATTTATTTTCTACTAAACTATTTTTTTAAATGAGCCATCCTTATTCTAGAAAAAATGATAGGCGTTTGATACTTTTAACAGGAGCAAGTTCTGGCATAGGTTTTGAGTCAGCAATGCATTTAATAAGAGCAGGACACAATATTATATTGCCTTGTAGAGATAATTATACATCAACTAAATTACATGAAAGGATATGTACCAGTCTAGGAGAAGACCTAACAATAAGAAATAATGTACTTATTCCCATAATGAACCTTGAGGATTTAAAAAGTATTAGTATATTTACAAATCAACTTCTAAATCAGGTAGATCGGCTTGATTCTTTGGTATTAAATGCAGGACTTCAATATACTGGAGAAAGAATATCCCGTAGGTCTATTCAAGATTATGAACTTACATTTGCGGTTAATCATTTAGCTAATCAATTGATAACCCACAAGCTTTTACCACTATTAATAGCTAGCGGAGATCCACGAATTATAATTACCTCTTCAGAAGTTCATAACCCAAAAACACCGGGCGGTAGTTTTGGCCTTCCTGCAGGCCTAGGATCATTGAATGGGATCAAGGCCGGAAAATCCTTTGAAATGATAGATGGGTCTAACAAATTCAATGCTGATAAGGCATATAAGGATAGCAAACTATGTAATATACTTTTCGCGAGAGAATTATCAAGAAGAATTACACAGATTAACAAACAAATGCCTGTTATAGCCTGGGCACCTGGTCTCGTTATACCAAGAACAAATACTGGTTTTTTTCGGTATAGCAGAATCAATAATGAGATAGGCCAAAGAATATTTTCCTTTCTTGCTAGAGATTTATTTAGAGTAACTGAATCAGTAGAAAAAGCAGGTTTTTTACTATCCAAACTAGCTACTGATTTAGAATATTCAAATATTGGCTTTAATTATTATAGTAATAAATTAATTGGTTATGGTTCACATAAACTTCAATTGGATACGGTTAGTTCCGAAGCAAGTAGTAATTTCTTAGCAGAAGAACTTTGGATCCTTTCTGATGCTCTGATTAATGATTTTAAGTAGTCTGTGAGAATATGGCTCTTCTATTAATGACTTAATTCCTCTAATATCTTCCTAGAATCAAAGCCTAGTATTCTATTCATTTTCCATGAGGGAATTTAATTTTATCTGCGCCTTAATTATTTCTTGCTTAAACATCCCTAATTCTCCATTCGTCCAATTGTGAGGTGCGTTAATCCTTGCTTCAAGCTCCACTATCCTTCTTCTAATTCTGTAGATAAGTTCTTCATTATCCTCATAATTCTTTTGAGCTCTTCTCATTTTTCCATTTATATTGTTAAACTCATTAATCATTTCTTTATTGGTTACCGGATCTTTATTGTCTTTTTATATATACTCTATTTATTATATACGTGAAATTTAGATTAGTAAATATTTATAAAAATTAGATTCTGTTAACTATTCATCAGTTCTTGCAGACTTGATAAATCATTGTTTGTCACCAGTGAGAATACCGTTAATTGAATAAAATAAAGTAAATTTCAGGATATAAAGCTGATATTAAGATAGGCAATTCCTGACATTCTCTTTAGTTCTATGCTATAGTAAAAGAAAATAAACTAAATTTTTAATTAATGGACAAGGTTAAGCAGCATGGAAAACTCTTTAAGTTGGCAGTAAAGGCAGAGCAATGTTTGTCTCGAGATGAAGCACAAAAACTCATACGAAAAGCAGATAAGGCGCATAAGAAGCTATCTACATAAGAATTTGTATTGATAATTATTTGCTTTAAAAATGTATTTAGAATATATTAATCAAGTAACTTATAATTAGTGATATTAATATTTTCAATTAAAGCAAACTATCCTTGTTTGCTATATTTATTGTCTGTGTCGGGTATGCAAACTCAATATTTTTCTCCTCAAAGGCCTTCATAATTTCTATGTTTATAGTTTGTTGTGCCATCATTGCACTTTTATAATTACTAGTTGGAATGTAATAAACCAATTCAAAATTTAAACTGCTATTTCCAAACTCTACAAAGTGACATCTATCAAATCTAGCATTTTCAGTTGAATTTACTATCTTTTGTAGTAGTTCAGGAATGATTATCATGGTTTGAACAGGAGTATCATAAGTCACTCCCAATTTGTGTACTAGTCTTCGATTTTCCATCTCGGCATAGTTTGAGATCTTGCTATTAGTAAGAGAACTGTTACTCATCACTATTATTTCTCCATCTAGGCTTCTTAGCCTGGTCGATCTCACACCTACCCTTTCAACGGTTGCCCAAACTCCATCTACATGAATGAATTGACCACTTTGAAATGGTTTATCTAATAATATAGTAATATATTCAAAGAATTCCTGTACAGGGTCTTTTAAAGCTAGACCAGCTCCTATACCACCTGCACTTAAAATGGCCCATATCGCAGCCATTTGTACACCCATATTTTGCAAATAGAATACAAATCCGATACACCAAATAGATGCCCGTACCATTGGACTCAATGACTTTAGCATCGAACTTACCGCTAAATCATTAATATGAACTGACCATCTATGTATTACTCTAATAACTATTCTATTTATTATTCTTACTATAATTATTAGAGAAAATAATTTTGCTATTCCTAAAACAATCTGGTCAATATCTTCCTGTATAGGTAATATTTTCCATGCAAGTGTTGCAGTAACAATAAACCCAATTGGTTTTATTGAACTTACTAATATATTAACAATATAATCATCCGTTTCACTTTTTGTTTTAGATACTAGTCTATTAAGGACTATTCCTATCAATCTTTTCGCAGCCAGTGAACAAAGCGAACCTATTATTAAAACAGCAACAGCCTTTATTGCATTTGTATAGACAGTTTCCATAAGAAATTTGATTGGTAGTCATATACTAAATATAGTCCTAAATAGGCCATAAACAATATGGCTGCCAGTAAAAAGATAATTAATCTAACTTTTAATAATTTTGCTTATTGATTTGAACTGTGGATGATTTGCTGTTGCACACCATTCAAATAATGATGCTTCTGCTGTAGTGATATTGATTCCTTTTGAATTCATTCTCTTTATAGCAGTAATACTATCAATGCTATTTCTGCTTCCTATGCAATCTACTGCTATATAAACTTGATAACCCCTTGCTAATAAATCAAAGGAACTCTGCAATATACATACATGAGTTTCTATACCACATAATAGGATGTTTCTTTTATTTTTCATTCTATTTTCTAAGTCTAAACATGATTTACAACTGAATTCCATCTTTGAAATGGGCTCAATTGAATAATTTAAAGGTATGTTATTTATTGTTTTACCTAATCTAGTTGGGTTTTGTTCAGTTATGTAAGTATCTATACCAAGTAATTTACTTCCTTGTATTAATTTCTCAATATTATTAATAATGCTATCTTTGTTAGCAATACCATCCAAAAGTTTCTTTTGAATATCTATTATTATCAAAGATGTATTTTCTGCCTGCATTAGATATGGAATTTCCATATTAGTGTATTGCTGTTGGTTAGTATCAAAGCTACTCATGATATTAATACTCATTATTTGTTCTAATCCTAATGCATTTATAATATTTCTATTAGGAGTTAATATTCTCTTTATTAGTTGGCTAAAAAAATGTCCATTAGCTTTGGGTTAAGGGACTATATGTGCGTTCCTATATTATTATGACGTTATGTCTTAAATTTCTAGTAGTAGAAGTACTTAATTTTGTTGTTTTTGTACTATATGACTTATCTTAGGATACTCACTTGATGTGACATCTTCCTTGCTTCTTTGTAACTTCTTTATTTAGTTCCTACTTTTAGTTATTCTTATCATTAAATTATTAGCATTTTATACTTCTTCTAGATACTAAATATATCAGAGTAATTATTTTTGAATTTACATAACTACTTTCTGTAAAATTAGGTACTTCAAAATGTCTATAACTCTCATTAGCGTTTATTATTGAGAAAAGCCAACTGGTCAAACTTGACTTCTCACTTCCCATATTCCCGATCAGAGAAGCCTTTAGAAGTGGGATTACACCTTGATGGCAGAAGGCTAACTCCACAGAGGAGAAGGGTACTTGATCTTTTTGAAAGAATAGGCGCTGGTATACATTTAAGCGCAGAAGAGGTACACAGCCAGCTGCTTGAGTCAAAGTCAAGAGTATCTTTAGCGACTATTTATAGAACTCTGAGATTATTAGTAGATATGGGTTTTCTTCATGAATTAGAACTTAGTGAGGGAGGCCACCGTTTTGAATTGGCTAGTCACGATCAACCTGATCATCATCATTTGGTTTGTGTAAGTTGCGGCCGAACAGAGGAATTTGAAAGTGAGCAAGTTCTTCAAGAAGGAAAAGCTGCTGCTGAACGTATTGGGTTTTTGTTGATTGAATCAAGTTTAAATGTAAGAGCGTTATGTCCTAGTTGCCAGTTGGAAGATCCAAAGGATATTTAGTATCCCTTAATTAGTGTCTTTAATGTTTGTTGCAAGGCATCCAATAATCACCCATTTTGTGAACTCCTTCACAGCCCAATTTATCGGCTTGTAGTAATGCATCTTTTTTGGTTTCATATGCATTGGTATTCTTTATATTAGATAAATCATTGATATGTTGATGATGATTATGTGATTTTCCTGATCTTAAATCTATTAGGCCCATACTAATTGGACCTGCTGTAAATACTCCCATAGTACTTACTCCTAATGAGAGAATACCCATTCCAACAATAGATGCATTAATTATTCCCATTGCTACCACCCCGATAGATATGACACCCATAGGTACTACACCTATACAAACAACACCCATAGGAACAATTCCTATAGAAATTGTTCCAAGTGGTGCTATACCAATAGCTATCTTTTTTGGCTTACTACCACAATGATTTGACTTTTGTTCTGTTGTCATTAATTCATTAATGCTGTTTTTATTCTAATCAACTTTTTAATTTACAGAATGTTTATTGCAAACCATCCACATATTTCCCATTTTGTGTGCTCCTGTACATCCAAATTCAGGTGCTGCTGATTCGGCCTCTTGTTTTGTTTGAAAAACAGCCTGTTTATTTGTGGTATCTGTCTTGACTGAATTTCGTGCGCAGCTATTTAGAGGGATTGAAATGCCGATAATAGAAAGGATAAATAGGAATGAACTTGTTAACAACTTCATTTTTTTTGTTTAATTTTGTTTATTTTAGTTTTTAGGGAAACTTTTGTTGAAAATAAATATTAATTGTAATGTGGAACAGTATTATCAGTGTTAAACGAATTTCATTAAGATTGTCTTAAAGAGCCGCTACAACTAGAGCCGCTTCCCGCTGTACAACCAAAACAATGTTCATCAACATAGATTGGATTAGCTTCCCAATTATTCTCATGAGTTAGTAATTCTGATAATTTATTTACTTTCCCTTTAATACCAAGTCCTAATTGTTGATTAAAGTCACAATCATACAAATTACCCTGCCAATCGACACTAAGTAAATTCTTGCACATAACATCATTTAAATTCTTTTGATTATATGATTTCTTTAGAATATTTAAGTATTTATTATATTTACCATTCTGCCTTAATTGATTAGCAAATCTATTTATAGGCATATTCGTAATGGTAAGCAGCCGAGAAAAAACAATCTTGTGTGTAACCCAAAGTTCTTTCCTATATATTCTTTCTAATTCTTCTTGTTTAGGTGGAAGTGATTCACCTAGTGGATTGTAAACTAGGTGCAATTTTAGTTCACTATCTTTTTGACCATATCCTAATTTGTTTAATTTTTTAAGACCTTCTATGCTTTTATCAAAAACACCTTTGCCCCTTTGTAAGTCTACATTTTGCTGGATATAACAAGGCAATGAAGCAATTATAGTTACTTTGTTTGTTGCTAAAAAGTTGTCTAGATCATTAAATCCTGGCTCTGATAATATTGTTAGATTACATCTATCAATTATTTCTACACCCATTCTCGCAACCTTCGTGACTAGTGATCTGAACTCTGGGTGCAGTTCCGGTGCTCCACCAGTTAAATCTAAAGTACCTAGTGAGTATTTTTCAATAACATCAGGAATCAACACTATATTCTCATTGGCCATCATTTCAGTTCGAGTAGGACCTGCATTTACGTGGCAATGTGAGCAGCTCTGATTGCACTTATATCCAAGATTAACCTGTAATGTATTAATGCCATTTCTGTTTATTTTTGGAAACACGGCTTAGGAATGTATTATATGTTCAAAGCTATTATATACGTATTTTAATCCCTATCAATAGATATTGGAATAAGGATTATTTTATTAATAGAACTCAGTAAATTAATATTCAATCTTTTATTTCCGGTCTTAAATAGGATTATTCTGCGAATTAACGTAATCCTTGGAAAACTTGTTAAACCAATTTGAGTAATATTTAGGCCCTTCTTCTATAATTATGTTTATATAGAGAGGATCATAATCATCACTTATTCCTAAAAGAGAATTGTTTTTGAGGGAAGGTCGATCTACTTCTCCGTGACTACTATCAACTAGAACAACTTGATTAGGAATATTATATAACGCTCCTACATCTTGTATTAGCTGTAAAAAGCCTCGGTCGCTCCCACCCCTTAACCACTTGTTGGTTGATTCACAATAATTAGATGTAACTGTATCTCCTATTCCAACTAATAATGGCATGTCTGATTCTTTTATGTAGGTCTGACACATCTTTTTTAGACCTTGGATATCACATGGTGCTTTTCTCACATTATAATCTGGTCCAAAAGGATAATATCCAAATCGCTTATTAATATATTCATTAATTAAAACAAGTAATCCTGCTTCCTTATTAGCACCTTTAATCATAAACTGTATATCGGTTGTACCTACATCTCCTTTTTTAGCATATTTAGTAATCTCTCCCTTTTCATTTCGCCCTAGATTAGGAGCCTTGTGAAGGAAGAATGAGTCTTTAAAACCCAATTCTTTTGCCTGAAACAGTATTTGGTCCATAATTTCTTCAAGAATTCTTTGGAGTCTTTGTTGAACAGCAATATTTTCCGGTATTATTGAGAAAAATCCGTTTAAATTAATAGTTGGTGAAACATCAGCATCTATTACTGCTGATTTACATAGTTCCTTGGCTTTTGGAAAATAAATATCGCATGCTTCATTTACTAATGCTGTGTTTAGTTTTGATTCCATAAGTTCAGGTATTGATTTAAGAAAATTAATTTCATTATTACTTACCCCTTTATATGTCACTTCCCCATATTTATTTTGAAATTGAACACCTCCAGCGGCAAGTCCTGGCAAATATAAGCCAGAATCTTTTGCTATGTTCTTATCGCTCAAAGTATTTTCTATTAGTCTATTAACTCCTCGTTTACCTTCATGTTCGCCATTGGTAAGAACAAAAAAATGATCTCCTAAATAGGATACTGATTCTACATAGTTCTTATCTATTCTCCTTGTTAATGGATCTTTTACTAATGGTATGCATACTCCATCTATGTCCTGTATAATAAGAAAGTTGTCATTGTTAAGTAGTTGCTTAGAAAGTTGACCAATGCTAGTTCTTGTCATTTTACCTTCTAGTTTATTCATTATCCTACATTATGGATCAAAGGAAAACATACGTTTCAAGCCATGTAGTTTTTGAGAATCACTTTATTAACGGCAGGCTATTTCGCTGCATATATCGACTCTAAATTAAATCACACTTATAATGTAATAGATGTGACAGTATGACTTGCTGTCAATTTTAAATTTTCTTTTATAATGGGGATTTATGGAGAACTCTTTCTTTAGTAGTAAATTAGATCCTGGGTTGATTTCAAAAAGGCTTTTTGACCTTGAAAACGCAAGAATTGGTTTCTATAGCATAGGTTTATACCCAGCTTCCTTAGCCTATAACTGTGCAATGCAGAAGGGTGGTACTAATTTACTTCTAGCCCCAAGACCTGGAAGGGAAATAATGGGTGCTTTTGATATTAAAAGTTTAAAAGGTATGGATGAGACACATCTTGCATCCATAGATTTAATGTCGAAGCATTTAGAAGGTGGACAGTATGTTTACAACAGCCTATCGGATTTAATTCTTAGATGTGAACTAGTTATTTTAAGTGCTAACAGCAATCATATTGAGATTGATCTAATTGAAGCCTGTAGTCTACGCGAGAAATTAAATCGTTCCAATGTTGTTCTAGCCTGCTTAGCTGGCTCATTCTGCAAAGACGAAAATACTGATAATGCTTATATCCTTTGTGAAAAGTTCCCAAATCTAGCTTTTTTTACTGGCTTCCATAGGCATGATTCACTTAGAAATCCCCTAGATAGCTTTACTGCAAATTTTTGCCATCCTAATTCACTAATAGCTTTAATAGGTTCACGCATGCTTAATAAATTATCTCCAAATATTCAGGTGTCTGCAGGTGTCCATAATATTGAGGGACAATACATAAAAGCAGCTAAAAATATGTCCTCTATATTTGCTGGTTTTGGTTATACTTTTCATAAATCTAATCCTGGTTTGCTCCCTACATTGTTAACTCTTCTATTGGAGCAATGTTTAGATCAGGCGGCTACTGTTTCTATGTCCAGATTAGATAGGGATTATCTTTATCACAATCAACCAATACCACTAACTGAATTGGGATATGGAGTGCAACGAATTGAGGCATCATTAATACGTGAAGGTAATTATCACCAGGTTCGAGATCATACATTTACTCAATTAACTGCAATGGTTGCAGATGCCCGTGGAAGTATGATGATGCCCGTTAAGGGTAAGCCAACTCGTAACTTTCAAGCTGGCCAGGTTCTTGCATATTTTATGCTAGATAAGAAAAGGTGTCCTGAATGCTTAGACGAATTTATTTTATACTGTGAACAAAATGGATTGAAGAGAGGCGGTTTAGAAGGCATCAAGTCCTTAGAATATCTACCTAAGATTCTAAAAAACTATTCAATTCCAATTCATGATTCATCCATGTTGAATTTATTATATATTGCATTTTATTCAGACCCTGAGCTTAAAAGTGAAGCCTATGAAATTTTGACTCAAAGTAGATTACTGACTAAATATTGTCAGGAATCAGTTAGACCAATACACTCTAGGCGTTTTGAAGAAGCCTTGAACAACCTAAATGATCCAAGTTCAGTTGAAATGTTTGTTAATTCTATAATGCTTAATACTATATTTCAAGAGAATAGATCATCTGAACATAACATAATTCCTAAACCTGACTATCATCAGGATCTTCATCTAATGGTTATGAGAAGAATCGACCTATTGTTTAAGAACATTTGATGATACTGTAATACGTGATAGCTTGTAATATTAAATCCTAATAATATTGTCCGCTATTTCTTCATATGAGTTGATTTTACAGGTTAATAGGATAATTTGTAATCCTCTTTGCTTGGCTATTTTAAGCATATTGTTGATTATAATTAGACGTTTCATATCTGTATTAGTAAATGAGTCATCGAAAATCATAGGTAGTGTTCCATTAAAGGAGCTTTTAAGAACATCTGCTATAGATAGGCGAAGAGCTGCATTTAGTTGTTCCTTCATTCCTCCACTCAGTTCGTTAAACTGATAAGATTGTCCATTTCTTCTGATAGCAATGTCTTTGTAACCTTTTATTGGTACAAAGTTCATATTACAACCATCCTCATTTGAGTTCATAAGTGGTCTTAAGAAACTATTTATTGATTTACTTAGAGGAATGGTATATCGATTTGAAAGTAGACTTTGAGCATTTCTAAAGCTATTTAATAGTTCTTGTCTTGCTTCTAATATCAATACTTCTTCTTCTTGTTCATATTTGCATACTTTTACTTTTTCATTAGTTTCATCCATTCGTCTATGTAGTTCCTGGTAACCTAATCCTTCACATCTTTCACGCAACACCCCGCAGTTTTTACTTAATTCAGATAATTCATCAAGAGATTGAGTATATTGAAGTTTCAATTTCTGTAAAAGATTAGGGTTTATTTTCACCTCATACGAATTATATTTTATTTCTAGCGCTTTTATATTAGTTTTTTTATTATAGATTTCCTTAGCTAAATCTTTTATTTTCCCTTGGATTTGTTCTTCAGAGACATGTTCAGACATCAATTGCTGTAAGATGATTTTCTTTGATTTCAATTCAGTTTTAAATACTTCCAAGTTAGTTTTAAGTTTGTATGTTTTTTCAATACTGTGGTTTAATAATTTCTTGTTGGAATTAAGCAAATTAATATTAGTTTTGATTCTTTCATTTGTCTTTTTATATATTTGCCTGTACTTTAACAACAGATGTTTCATATCATCATTATTTTTTTCAGAAGATCTGCAATTTAATTCTCTATAAACCTCATTCTTGACTTCTTGATTGAATTCTTCAATCTCCTGTCCTAATATCCCTATTCTTTTTGTAGTCGACTCAAGAATTTCCTGAATATTCAAATTATTTTTATTCTCTCCATTCTTTTTATTTATTTTTCTAGAAAAAAATTCTATTTTATCTATTAACATTGTTCTATTAATAAAAATTTCTTCAGCTTCCTTAATACTATTTATCGAATATTTCTTGAGTCGTTCAGAGAGTTCGTTTTGATTTCTTGTAAGGCTTTTGGATATATTATCTAAATCTTTTATATTTCCCGGTTGTATCGTAATTTGTATATTAGGACCAATTTCTATAAGTGACTTCTGACTGACTGTCTTTGTTTGACCAATATGAAGTTTATTTCCATCAAGGGTTATGTCTTTGTCTTTTCTATTTACTGTTATTTGAGTTGATGAAGCATCACTCTTATGCTTTTGATTCCTTATATTTTCGCCTAAATCGCGTAATAGACTGATTTCATCTTTATTTATATCTGGAAGTGAATTTAATTTTGTTAAATTTGATTCGTATTGTTTGATCATTAGCTTTTGATCCCTAATTTCATCCTTCTGTATATTTTGTTGTAATCTAAGAGTGTTAATCTCGTCTATGACTTTGATCAATTGTCCTTTTTGTTCAACATCAGTTAGACATTTTCTTTCTGTTTCTAATATTTTTTCTGTTTGGTCAATTGCTTGTGTATATAAACTGACTTTGTTATTCTCAAGATCAATATTTATCTGATTCTCAGTTATTTTATGTTGTATTAACTTTGCTTCTTCCTGTAAATTTATTACTACCATTAATGTCTTTTCAAGTTCGTCTTTGTCTTTGCTTATAGGAACTAATAGCTTCTGACAATTTTTAATTTGCTGTTTTAATTCATGATGAACTTGTACATTCCTTTCATTATTTTCTATTTGTGATTTTAATCCTGGTATTTTTACATCTTTAAGTTCCTTTAGATTCGTAAGATATTTTTCAAGTAGATAACTCGAGTCTTCAAAGGCTTTAAGATCTATCCTAGCCTTTTCATTCTCTTCAACTGAATTCTCAACATCCTTATTTAGTTGCCACAATAGTGAATTCTTTTTGACTCCTTTAGAGGTTATAGTTTGATTTATTAATCTTTCTAATTCAGTACTAACATAATTATCAGCTGGCGATTGAAGAGCGGATTCGGCGCTTTCTTCTAACTTCTTGGTTAATGTATTAAATTCATAAAAATCCGGACCCTGTTCGATAAAATTAATCATAGAGTCACCTTGATTAGACCATAAATGTGACCATCTTCTAGATAAATATTTATTTGCTTTTCTACTTCCAAGAATTTCTTCTATTCCTAGTAATTCGGACAGAAGTTCTTCGGCATCTAATCCTTTTCTGTGACCACTAATGCTACCTTCCAGTATAGTAGTTCCACTTTGTCCACTAAATTTTTTTCTAAGAACCCATAGTTCATTTCTTGCTTCAAAATTTATCTCTACTATGGGATTACCTGGGTATAGATTTGATTGAAGCTTCTCTATTGTTGAACCAGTAGAATTAGCTTTGAGAAATAAGCCTTTATGTACTCCTTCTATGAATGAACTTTTCCCACTTTCATTCTCGCCAAAAATTATATTTATACCTGGTTTGAAATCAATAGATAATTGTTTATGTACTCTAAGATTTTCTACGTAACATCTTATTAGACGCATCTAACTATAGTACCTCAGTATTTGCTTGCTTGCAAAGTTTATATAGCTCTATTAACTGTAATTCTATTATTCTTACTCTTCTTAGATCTTCAGCTGAACTTTTTATTTCATCATGTACTATATCATCGAGCTCTATTAGTAATTTATTGGCTATAGAACTTATTAATGGATTAGCATTATTGCCAATTATAGATAACAGTTCATTCTTACTAGGACGTTGGCTACATTTTCCTTTAATTCTTAAATGCAACAACTGTTCTTCGAGTCTATCTATGACTTCTTTGAAATCATTGTAGTCTTCTAGGCACAATTGGCCATCTAACTCTATCCTAAGTAGGTCTTTACCTACTCGACTACCAATAATATTGTCTAAGTATTTCTTAAGTTTCTGTATATCATTATTATCCCTCAAGCTAATTCTAAGATTCGACCATTTAATTTCTGATGTTGAGACTATTTCAACAACCGGTTCTCTATTCCTTTGTACATCGACAATCAAAACTTGTGAACGCATATCTTGTTTATTTATATTAAATCTGTCTTGTTCGGGTGTTCCAGAGTACCATGCTTTTTTAGTTATTTGCTTTAAGCTATGCCAATCACCTAATGCTACATAATCAATCTCATTTAATGGTAGATTTTCCAAATCCAATAAGTTATTTTCTATTATGCTTGGATTTGATACATCATAATCCTTTTTACTAAAGCCATGTATCGAACCATGAGCAATAACTACTCTTGGTAAATCCTTATTAAAACCATTAAAATCAATATGTTTTATCCATTCTGTTGTTATTTCTAATTCTTTTTGTCTATTTAATGGACATGGCAGAATTATTATTGAATCGAGGATAATTGGCTCTGATTTATTTAGAACCCTCAATAAAGGAGCTCTTTTATTTATCTCACTTTTTACTTCTGTTCTGTTCCATATCCCTCCAGGACCGCCATGATCATGATTTCCTGGTATTACCAATACTGGTATAGATACAGCACTTAAAATCTCAAGTACTTCCATTATTATATCTTTTCTTATAGTATTTGAATCGAACATATCACCTGCCACCAAAATAAATTCTACTTTTTTCTCCTTTGCTATGTTTATTATGCGTTCAACTATATTTATACGAGCTTGTTGTACTTTATGCCTTTTATGGGAATCGCTTATATAGCTATAAGGCTTTCCAATCTGTATGTCCGCTGTATGAAGTATCTTTACCAATTTTAGTACTCTCTCCTTAAATGTAAAAATAGATATATTCTAGGATAAAGTAGGAATATGTATATCCAGACCATCCAGGAGACATTTTATTCGTTAGGTATGCTTAAGAATTATACTGAGTCAACTCTTTTCTTCAATCAAATACCTTTTTACTTAACCCCATGTCACTAAATCTTAAGCGTTACGGTTCTTATGATTTTGATTATTTGGAGGAGATCATATCGAATTTTTTTACTTATTCGAAACTCTTGTTTCTTGAATTAATTGAATCTGGAAACGTTAATGATACTTTTGTTTTTAAGATTATAGTTAATGATACCCCTTCTAAATATATCCTTCAACGTATTAATAACGATGTTTTTCCAAGGCCGGATTATGTCATTAATAATTTCCTTAAAATTAACAATCATATTAAAACAAAATACATTAACAATAATTTCTCACATATATCACATAATCTAAGATTTCCTGATCTAATTTCTACAATCGATGGCGATAGGCTTTTACATTTAGATGATGATTATTGGAGATGCCTTAGCTTTATTTCTTCGGCATCTTGTTATGAAACGATTGGAGGAGTTGATCAAGCTTATCAAATAGGTTACGGGCTTGGTCTATTTCATTATCTATTAGATGATTTCCCTTTTTCGACGCTAGATATAACTATAGATAAATTCCACAATCTGCCTTCTTATCTTTTGGCTTTTGATAAAGCTAATAACACATTAAATTCTTCCCAGACTCATCTATTGCCATTAAATAAATTATCTGCTCTTAAATCTAATCTTGATTTTGTTTTCTCAAATCGAGATAGATTCTTTTTAAATTACGAATTTATTCAATCATCGGGTTTAAGACCAAGGCTTATTCATGGAGATCCCAAGATTAGTAATTTTTTGATAGACGATCTTTCTAACAAGGTATCGTCTGTCATTGATTTGGATACTGTTTCTTATGGCCTGATCCAATTTGATTTGGCAGATTGCATTAGATCGTGTTGCAATAAAGCCGGTGAGGAACCTTCTAATATTAAGGATGTGTTTTTTGATGTGAGTTTATTTGAGTCATTGCTACGTGGATATTTCACAACAAATATAAAAAATCTTTCTGTTTTAGATATTGATTGCATACCTCTATGTATAGAATTAATTCCTTTTGAGCTTGGTCTTAGATTCCTCACTGACTATATTGATAGTAATAGCTATTTTAAGGTATTATACCCATGTCAGAATCTTGATAGAGCTTGTGTTCAGTTTGAACTTGTTCAGCAGATTAGATCTAGACAAGATAAGATTATGTTAATAGTCAAAAATTTAGTTAAATCCATCTAAAATATGGCAAGATTATCATTAATGACCAATAGGGTTTTTACCCTTAAACCTTTTAATCGTAATTCAAACACTAATTTTAAAGCCTCAGCGTCGTATTCCTGGCATAGAAGCAGAAAATTAGAAGTTTCATATAGTTTTATCTCAACTGTACCTAGTAGTCAATCATTGGTGAGATTTCCGCACTTTAAATCTATTCGAAAAAGAGGAGATAATCTTCATCATAACACATGCTTTGAAGCATTTATCTCAATTCCTGGGGAAAAGAGATATTGGGAATTAAATGCCTCTCCTTCTGGAGAGTGGAACTTATATTCCTTTTTAGATTATAGAAATGGTTTTAAGGAGGTTCAGACTATTAATCCACCAGAATTTTCATTACAAGTAAACGATTCTTTCTTTCTGTTTTATTTATTTATTGATTTATATCCTTGGTTCGAATTTTCTGGAGAACCTGAATTGTCTTTAAATGTCGTTTTAAGACATATTGATTCATCTCTTAGTTATTGGTCTTTTTCCCATAATTCTACCCATCCCGATTTTCATGACAGGACTTGTTTTATAACACCATGAAAATCTATATAAAGCTCTTCTGTATTTCCTCTACTCATGTATTTATTTTCTTATACATCCTTTCTTTGCGTTTGTTACCAATCTATGCTGGCAATAATATACAACCTTTAAATAATTTATCACAATTAGAAATTACGCTACCTATCTACCCCGGTCAACCTTTGATGCCAGATGGCCGTAATTACCCATTAGTCCCAAATGACCCCAAACTAATTTCCTCACTTATTGTAAAATTGGAGGGCTATTTTCAGGAAAAGGTTTCTTATTTATTAGATTTCCCCCAACTTGCTCATCAGCAACAGGTTATTTATAGGGTTTTATCAAGAAACCCTATTTTGGCAAATAATGTTTTGTCTCTATTGCCTGATAAATTTAGAAACATTGCATCACGGCATATAAATGCTAGAAAGCAATTTCTCAAATTGTCTACAAAATATCCACCTCCTAGACTTTTACCAGCCTGGAGAATAGTAAAGCCAGAAGCAGCAGAAAAACTACTAACCTATTACAAGAAGGCTGAAGCTTCAACTGGAATTCAATGGCAGATTCTAGCTGCTATTAATTTAGTAGAAACGGGCATGGGTCGAATTTCCGGTGTTTCGAGTGCCAATGCTCAAGGCCCTATGCAATTTTTACCCTCTACTTGGAGCCTTAATGGAATTGGAATGGATGGGAATATTAATGATCCTCATGACTCCATTCAGGCAGCAGCACGATATTTGGTAAGCCGTGGAGGCTTGGAAGATATCCGTAAGGGTCTTTGGGGCTATAACAACAGTGATTATTACGGAACAGCAGTTTTGGAATATGCACGATTAATGATTGATAATCCTCTCTCTTACTATGCTTTCTATCACTGGGAAATCCACTACAAGGTTCCCTCAGGGGACCTATGGTTACCAGTTGGATACGACCAGGCAAAAAAAATTCCCATATCGACGTACCTACATAATTTTCCAGCAAGCGCTCCTCCCGATTACCCTTCTTTTGTTAGATGAAAACTCAGCGTGGCAAAAGAAACGACTCCTCGTGCTGACGAACTAAAAGCTCTTGGCTGGTCGACTGATGAAGTCTCTCGCTATGCAGAACTTTGGGATTATCGTCAGCGTTGGGGGGCTATCAACCTTGAAAGGGATGATCGGCTTTTCCTTAGGAAAGCCGAATCAGCTCTTCCTAAAATAGTTTCAGGCAAGGCTCCTGCCCGAAAGGATCTAAAGGAAAAGTCTTACTACCGATGGCTTTCTTTTTATCTAGAATCTATGAACCAAGCTGAGAAGCTATTTGAAATTCCAATTGGTGCCCGAGGTATTTGGCCAATTCTAGTAGAGGAGGAATTGAGAATACTTGAATACTATCAACCAGTTTTGGGTCTACCAGATACCTTAAAAGCTAAAGGCCTGTTTTCAGTTCGTGAATCAATTATAGAAACTGCTAAATCCAACTATGCTGAAGTACTGCTGTTAAAAAATTTCGATTTTGCTGCTCCACTAGAGGAATTAAAAGCTAAGGAATCGACCAAGTGGTTACCTTTAAGAAATGAGGACTCTATTGATGATAAAAGCTACCCAGTACTCACATCAGATTCTGTTCAGGACTTTCGTATTGAAGTGTGGGCTAAATTAATTGATTATATCCCTACAACTCTTCCTTCGTTATCTGATACAGATAAACCTAAACCTCCAGTTGATTGGAGTCCGTAATGCCTTTCTTTAGCTAGAACGTAAGTAGCCCCTCCTAAAGTCCTTGACCAACTATCGCTTCGAAACTCTACAGCTTCATGCTGGACAAACGATTGACCCTCATACCAATGCAAGGGCGGTCCCTATTTATCAGACTAGTTCATATCTTTTTAATGATGCAGAGCACGGAGCTAATTTATTTGGTCTTAAAGAATTTGGCAATATTTACACTCGACTGATGAATCCTACAACTGATGTTTTTGAGAAAAGACTTGCAGCTTTAGAAGGAGGTGTAGCAGCTTTGGCCACTGCATCAGGTCAGTCAGCTCAATTTATAGCAATTACCAATTGTATGCAGGCTGGAGATAACTTTGTCTCTACTTCGTTTTTATATGGGGGAACATATAATCAATTTAAAGTTCAACTTCCGAGGTTAGGCATTAATGTCAGATTTGCAGATGGAGATAAATTAGTTAGCTTTGCCAAGCAAATTGACTCTAATACTAAAGCAATATATGTTGAGTCTATGGGTAATCCTCGGTTTAATATTCCAGACTTTGAGGGCTTGTCATCTCTGGCTAAGGAAAATAATATACCCCTTATTGTAGATAATACATTGGGCGCCGCAGGAGCACTAATAAGACCAATAGATCACGGAGCAGATGTTGTCGTTGAAAGTGCTACAAAATGGATAGGAGGCCATGGAACAAGTCTGGGGGGGGTAATTGTTGATGCTGGAACTTTTAACTGGGGAAATGGAAAATTTCCTTTAATGAGTACTCCTAGTGAGGCATATCACGGTCTTGTTCACTGGGATGCTTTTGGATTTGGTAGTGATATCTGTAGAATGTTAGATGTCCCAGACGACCTGAATATTGCGTTTGCCCTAAGAGCTCGTCTAGAAGGCTTACGAGATTGGGGACCAGCTATTAGCCCTTTCAATTCATTTTTATTGCTTCAAGGCCTTGAAACATTGAGCCTAAGAGTTGAGCGGCATGCTTCTAACGCGATGTCATTAGCTAATTGGTTGAAAAGTCATCCAAAAGTTTTGAATGTTAGTTATCCTGGATTAATTTCAGACCCATATCATGAAATTGCTAAAAAATATCTTACTAAAAGGGGAATGGGGTGCATGATTATGTTCTCTTTAAAAGGTGGATTTGATGATGCAGTGAATTTTATAAATAGTATGAAGTTGTGTAGTCATTTGGCAAATGTAGGAGATGCAAAGACTCTTGTCATACATCCTGCATCAACAACTCATCAGCAACTAAGTGAAGAAGATCAGAAAGCAGCTGGCGTAAACCCAACTATGGTAAGAGTCTCAGTAGGCCTCGAACATTTTGATGATCTTAAGGCTGATTTTGAACAGGCTCTATCGGCCATTAACTGACTAAGGAGAATCTTATGGCTTTAATCCTTCCTCGCAGTTATCATAAAATTGCTGCAGTGGAAAGGAACCGTATCTCTTGGATCGAGCCTGATCTAGCAATACGTCAGGACATAAGACCCTTGAGAATTGGCATACTAAATATAATGCCTTTAGGTAAACAATATGAATTTAATCTGTTGCACCCTTTAGGACTTTCCCCTTTACAAATAGAACCAATTTGGATCCGATTAAGTAGTCATTCATATAAAACATGGGATATTGCTCATCTAGATTCTCTTTACGTTAATTGGGAAGAGGCTATGAATCCTAAACCCCTTGATGGGTTAATTATCACAGGGGCACCAGTTGAACATATACCTTTTGAACAAGTAAATTATTGGACTGAGCTTGTCAAATTAATAGAAGAGGCAAGAAGTAGATGTGCTAGCACTTTGGGGCTATGTTGGGCTGGTTTTGCATTAGCTTATTTAGCAGGTGTTGAAAAGGTTACATTTAAACAAAAGCTTTTTGGTGTTTATCCTTTACGCAGCTTAGTACCTGGTCACCCACTTATGGGTACACAAGATGATCAATTTTTATGTCCCCAGAGTCGTTATGCAGGTTTACCAGATAGTTCTATGGAGGCATGTCAAAGACAGGGTAAATTACGCTTATTAGCGCACGGAGAAAAAGTCGGTTATACAATTTTTGAAACTACTGATCAACGTCAGTTAATGCATTTAGGTCATCCTGAATACAATGCTGGACGCCTTTTAGCTGAAATGGAAAGAGATAAAGCGAGAGGCGACGTTCCTCCTCCTGAAAACTTTGACCCTGATAATAAACAAACTTCTTGGAGGTCTCATCGTAATTTGCTATTTCAGCAATGGTTATGGTTTTGCTATCAAAGAGTTAGTTTACTTGGTTAGTTCATAAATTTCTAACTATGGTGATTCAATGAATTATAATTTAGAACTGTTTTATCACTTTTAAGGTAGGCGTTTAAGCTGTTGAATAACAGATTCAACAGTAGTATTTTCATGGAATTTAATTACTGAAGATAGTTCCTTTTGAGTTAGTTCCTCTGCCCAAATCTTCTGTGAATTGTAAATATCAAAGTCTGCTTCAGATGGCTCATTTCTTACAAACTTTCTTTGTTGCAGTCTGGCTTTTGCCGTTTCTATTGAACATTCACATGTAATGATCACAAATTTGACATGCAATTCATCAGCTAAATTACTCATTCTTGACCTTTCTTCTTCTTTGAGAAATGCAGCATCTATTATTGTGTTAAAGCCCCCTTTAAGACAAGATATAGCAAGTCTTGGTAACTGTTCACCAAACAACCAATTGGTAACAGCTTGATCATACCTGTCAACCTTAAATTCAGGACTTCTCATTTG
Organism: Prochlorococcus sp. AG-409-A19; assembly: GCA_003216155.1. Next base: position 49,917 of record QCJH01000001.1, read on the forward strand.
GTCGTTAAATAGGGACAATTTCATCCCTAGATCTTTTTGAATCGGAAGTAAGCCAAATGCACGTCTTCTCTCAGTATCAGACCTTATTCTAATAGCTCCTATTTGATAGCTAATCCTTTCACTTACAAAAGATTTGCCACTACCGCTTAGGCCATGCATAATTATCAACATTAAATTATTGTCTTTTATAGTTATTTTTGAATCATGCAAGTATTTATTCAGATTTTCAATCAGTTTTGATTCGTCCTTCTCTTGACTCGGCCCATTTTTTTCCTTACTAACTACTTGCTTGTACCTAAGCCCTAATACTTTTGCTCTTACTAATGCTCTATAAATAGAGTAGAACTTATAAAGTATAAGACCATGATAATCACCTGTCTCTTCTAGCCATGTATTAAGTAATGCATTGGACAAAGTATCTACTCCACGAACTCTAAAGTCCATGACTAAAAAAACAATTTCACTAATTGGATCTATCCACCTTAGTTTCTGATTGAAATCTATAGCATCAAAAGCTTCGAGACTTATGTTTCCTTCTAGATAAATATTTTCTGAATGTAAATCACCATGGCATTCACGTATTGTTCCAGCTTTCATTCTCCTATTGAATTCTTCTTCAAGAAATAGAGTCTTATTGTCAATCCACTCTTTACTTAATTTTATTTTTCTCATTGATAATTTCTCAAGACCGAGCTTGGATAAAATATTTATATTTTCATTTGCAGGCTCTATAGTTGTATTCATTTGTATATGATTATTTGGAATTTTTTTATCGCACTTTGATAAATGGAAATTTGCTAACTTTCTAGCTAGATTTTTAATTGCATTCATCTCAACTTTATCTTTATCAATTAAATTGCTTAAAAGTTTATCCGAATCAAACTGTTTCATTTTTACCGCTACTTCTGTGCAATCATGTGTTTGGAAGTTCCAATTACTCAGGCCTAAATCCTTTATAATATATCTGTCAGAAATTAATTTTATTGCACATAGACCTAAATAAAGATTTGGAGCAAGCCTCCTGTTTAACCTTATTTCTTCTTTTGAATAGTTAACTCTTTTCTCTAGAGTACTACAATCACAGTATCCAAAATTTATAGCCTTCTTTATTTTATATGCATATAATCCTGTAAGTATTATCCATGAAATATGAGTTTCAATTATCTCTATATGATCTACTGGGTGTTTAAAACATCTTTGGGCTATCAGATTCTCTATTAAGGAAGAATTCTGAGAATCAGAGCTTTCTTTATAAGTTTCTCTGCTTTTCATTTTAGACGCTTTGCTTATAAGGCTTACATTAAATTATTTTAATTCTATTATAGCTATTATTATAATTGTATTGTTTTAGTATAAGTATGTATCTTATGAAATATCTTCCTTGGGAACATAAGCGAGAATGGATGAAGTATCCTGTAACAAGTATTTGGAAAAAGAAAATAATTGGTTCTGTGTCTTGGGAACAGCCACAAATTATGATTTTTGGTCGAAGTCATATCGTTCCTAGATATACAGCTTTCTTAGGAGATAAGAATGTTAAATACAAGTATAGTGGAGTGGAAAATGTTGCAAATGGTTGGCCAATTTGGTTTTTACCACTATTGCAAGATGTAAATTCATTCTCGAATACAGATTTTAATGGTTGTTTATTAAATCTGTATAGATCTGGTATAGACAAGATGGGGTGGCATTCTGATAATGAACCAGAAATTGATCAGAAATCAGATATATTTTCTTTATCGTTGGGTTCTACTAGAGATTTTGCTTTTAAGAATCGTATTTCAGGGCATAGATTTGATTTGAATTTATGCGATGGTGATTTGTTGATTATGCGAGCTGGTTGCCAAGAGGAATGGGTACATTCCTTGCCTGTACGGAAGAGAGTGAAGGGCTCTAGGATTAACCTAACCTTCCGAAGATTTGTTGATTGACTTTTACTTAACAATAATCATGGGAAATCCTGAAGGATTCATGTCATTTATTGGGTTTTAAATCTTTGCTTTATTTATTATTGTCTAGGTAGTTTTATATTCATTCATTCTTATTGCTTGCTTCTGATTCAGCTTTTTTGGCATCTGATTCTGCTTTGGCTTTGGCCTTAGCTTTAGCCTCTGCTTCTGCCTTGGCTTTTGCTTCTGCCTCAGCTTTTGCCTTGGCCTCTGCTTCCGCTCTTGCCTTGGCTTCAGCTATTGCTGCTTGTTGAGCCGCATACCCTTTGTATGTTGTGCTGTCGAAGAACTTGAGTAGACCAATTAGGATGGGTACATGGGCTAGGCCACCTGTAACCACAGTGAATGTGCTGTAAGCCATAATTTTTTAGCTTATTTCATCCCATAGTACATCGAAATTCCATCTCATCATTTTTAAATAAATATAGGCTTCTTATTTCTTAGAGTCATGTTCCTTTTCTTAATAGGATCGATAATGAACCTTTCATTAACTGTTGCGGTTTAAGCGGATTATGACGGATTGTTTGGTTGGCTGGTAGATCTCTCTTTTTCTACATCATTTGATTGAGGAACTTTCTACTTCGTTCTTCACTTGCATTGCTAAAGAAAACTTGAGGTGGAGATGTTTCAATCACCTTGCCTTCATCCATAAAGAGAACACGGTCTGAAACCTCTTTGGCAAATGATATTTCGTGTGTTACAACAACCATTGTCATTCCTTTGTTTGCAAGAACTCTCATAGCTTCCAGTACTTCTTTAACCCTTTCTGGATCTAATGCACTTGTTGGTTCATCAAACAGCATGACTTCTGGTTCAAGTGCTAGAGCTCTTGCTATGGCAACACGTTGCTGTTGTCCTCCACTTAACTGATTTGGATATTTATGCGCTTGTTCTTCGATACCCATTTGTTTTAGCAGTTGTAGTGCATGCGTCCTTGCTTCATTTTTACTAATTAGTTTTACACGAATAGGTGCAAGGGTAATATTTTCAATGATAGATAGATGAGGAAATAGGTTGAATTGTTGAAAGACCATTCCAACCCTGCGACGTATATGTCTTATATTTCTTTCTTCATAGTCAGCGGTTAATGGTATGCCTAGGATTTCTAGTCTTCCGCTATCAATAGGTTCAAGACCATTGAATGTTCTTATTAATGTGCTTTTGCCTGATCCTGAAGGTCCCATAACCACAAGGACTTCTCCTTTATCAACGCTTAATGAAACCTGGTTTAACGCTGGATGGTTATTACCAAAAGTTTTGAACAGATTTTTAGCGATAATTGCTTTTACCATTTTATTCTGCTTTTGATGTTGTAATAGGATTTAATCGCTTTTCAAGACTGCGTGATAATAATGCTATAGATGTACACGATAGCCAATAAACTAATGCTATGAATATGTATATCTCAAGGTAGTAACCCATGAAATCTGGATTCGCAAGCAGGCTTCTTGTGATTCCTAGTAGTTCTACTAAGCCCAATATAGCCATTAAGCTTGTGTTTTGAAGCAATCCTACTGCTTGATTAGTAAGAGCAGGAATTGAAATTCTAATTGCTTGTGGTAATAGGATTAGTTGAAATGTTTGTCGTTGACTTAGCCCTAGAGCTTCGGATGCTTCAATTTGAGATCTTGAGATCGACTGGAGACCTCCTCTGACGTCCTCAGCTACATAGGCAGATACAAATAAGGCGAAAGCTAGAATTGCCCTTACAACCCTATTTATCCCGATATCAATAGGAAGAAACAACGGAATTAGTAATTGTCCAAAAAAGAGGACGGCTATTAACGGAACAGATCTCATTATGTCTATATATAGCTTACATAATCTATTTACCATTTTGAGTTTGCTTTGACGCCCTATTGCCAAAAGTATTCCTATTGGAAGTGCTATTGCAGCACTTGAAACGGTTAGAATAAGGGTAAGTGCTAATCCTCCCCAATAACGTGTTGGAATAGGAGTCAGGAAAAGGCCTCCAGCCAGCATAAATATTCCAATTGGTAGGATTAAAAGCCAGCCTAAAGGTAATAATTTATTTGAATAGTTATTTCTTGGTATTACAAAAGAAAAAATCATAATAATAGTCAATAAGCCGAACCATATTGTTGGCCTCCATATCTCTTTCTCTGGGTAACTTCCGAATGCAATAATTGAGAGATTCTTGGTGACTACAGACCAATCTGCAATAAATACTAACCAGTTAAATAGTTGATTAAATATTATTGCTATTAGGTAGAGTAATACGAAGGATGCAATTGTATCGAACTTGCTTGCTAATAGATTTTTCTTAATGATTCTCCAGGCTAGATTTTTATATTTCATAGCTACTAAAAAGAAATATTGTATGAGATTTCATTTATTTGCCTGAAATGTAGTTTTAACATAATGTGGATGGTGAGTCTACGATCTTAGATAGATTTCATGTAGCCAGAAGTACATAGTCAATTAGTTTGTATAAGGAGATAAGGTAATTTTATTTATTATATTCATTATGAAGGTTATTAATAGATTTAGAATTAAAAAGCTAGATAAGAGAATGAGAAACCCTTCAACTGCTCGCCCCGTTTGCGTTATTGTAGTGTCACTTACAGCGTAAAGGTCTGTATATCCAACTGCTATAGCTAATGTACTATTCTTTGCAAGATTTAAATACTGACTAGTTAACGCTGGCAAAATAGCTGGTAGTGACTGAGGGATTATAATTCTTCTTAGTCCGATCAATTCAGGTATTCCTAGGCTTCTGAATGCTTCCCATTGTTCATAAGATACAGATGTTATTCCTCCCCTAACAATTTCTGCGATAGAAGCCCCTGTAAAGACACTTAACCCAATTATTAGAGATGAGAATTCTACTGTTAGTTTTAAGCCTAAGAACTGAATACCTTGATTTGAGACGTTTATAAATTGATGATTTTCAATTGGTGAATTACTTAAACCAAGGAATACTACAAAATACCAAAAGAAAAGTTGTAATAATAAAGGAATCTGTCTGATTAATGCAACATATATTCTTGATATTGTACGTAGCAAGTAATTTTTGCTGATTCTAGCTAGTCCAGCTCCTACCCCAATGATCGTTGTTATTAATAGTGAGATTGTAATTACTTTTAAGCTATTCAACCATCCTACAAGTAGTGCTAATGAATAGCTATTGTGTGGCGCGTAAGGTATTGACTTTTCTGCAAGTTCAAATCCAGCAGGTTGAATTAGCCAACCAAAGCTTAGACCCATATTTGTTCTAATCAGATTAATCCATAAATTGTTTATTAATACCCCTGCTATAGAAAGGATAAATAAACCAGTTAGTAATTGAGATGTATATTTTGCTGAGTATTTCATTTTTAATTCAGTGGGGGAGATATAAGTAATCCTCCCTCTTTATATGATTTATTTAAACCTCTTGGGATAAATATTTTCTTGTCTTTACCTAAATGTCTATCGTATATCTCTCCATAATTTCCTGTACTTCTTATTAATTTTACCACGAAGTCATTAGAAAGACCAAGCTTATTCCCAAGACCACCATCAATACCTAATAATCTCCTTAGTGCAGTTAAATTAGGATTGTTTTTTGCAGTTTGAACTTTTTCTTCAATGTTATTTTTATTAATTCCATGCTCCTCTGTTGCAAACAAGGCATAAACCACCCATCTTATTGCGTCACTTAGTTTCTGATCACCTCCAATAGAGACAGGAGCAAGAGGTTCCTTACTAAGAATATCTCTTAGTATTAAGTGATTATTTGAATTTGGAAAACTTGATCTAGCCGCTGCCAACTGGGATCTATCAGAGGTCATTGCTTTACATCTTCCTTGAAGATAACCAGATACAACCTGATTCAAGTCTTGGTATTTTATTGGTACATAAGATAGTTTTCTCTGTTGGAATGCGTCATTTAGATTTTGTTCTGTTGTTGTTCCTGAGCCTACACAAATACTTGAATTATCTAGCTCATCAATACTTAGTATCCCACTATCTTTTTTTACCATAAGTGCTTGTCCATCAAAAAATACTACGGGTCCAAAGCTCATGCCATTTCCACCTATTGCATCTCTACTTAGATTGAATGTTGTATTTCTGGATAATAGGTCAATTTCTCCGGTCTTAATTGCTGTAAACCTTTCCGGAGCAGTAAGTGGACGAAACTCTACCTTTTGTGGATCACCTAGAAATGCTGCTGCCATTGCTCGGCATAGATCTACATCTATCCCTTCGTAGCGACCATTACTAAGTAAAAAGCTAAAACCCGGTATTTTTCCGCTAACTCCACAGTGAAGTGTTCCTCTTTTTTGAATAACATCAAGTCTTGATACGCTCGTATTACCTATAGAAGCACATCCAGTACATAAAACAGAAAGTGCTAATAGCCTTGTAGCTATGTTTTTAATCATGTTTGCCTTTTAGGATGACGTTAGTCTCCCAGAAAAGCTTGGCATTTCCAGGAGATATTTTAGTTTTCTAAAAACTATTGTTATATTTGTATGATGATGTCCTGGTTAATAAATCTATTTTACATATGTGTAAGCTAGCTTTTTAGTATTTCAGGCATGCATCTGACTTTGGCCTCCTATTCGTTCGAATAGATCAAGACTTTCCTTATTCAGCCCAACAACTTCTACTTCTTTTCCTCCAACTTTATATTTCCTGATAATTTGTTCTAATGCAGCTACTCCACTCTGATCCCAGATATGAGATTTGGACATGTCTATAGTGATTTGATTTTGCCGTGCATAAAGGTCAAATCCCTGCAGGAAATAAATCTTACTTACAAAGAAGAGTTGTCCAACTACCTGATATTTAATTACATTCTCTGACTGCTCTATTATTGATACATTTATGACTTTAGCGACTTTTCTACTAAATAATATTCCCGCTAGTGCAACACCTGCCAATACACCTAAGGCTAAATTATGTGGTTGAGTAAGCATTGTGACTGAGAATGTCATAAGCATTACTGCAGTATCACTTCTAGGCACTTTCCTTATATTTTTTAGTCCAGTTGTATCTGCTGTACTAATTGCAATAGTTATCATTACAGCGACAAGTGCAGCCATAGGTATTCTCTCTAACCATGGTCTACAAAGAAGGATCATAGATAGTAAGCAAATTCCTGATGAAAAAGTTGATAAACGTGATTTCCCACCATTCTCTGTATTCATAACTGATTGACCCACTAATGCACATCCAGCCATTCCTCCAAATAATGAAGAGACTACATTTGCTATTCCTTGACCTCTTGCTTCTTTATTCTTATTAGAATTAGTGTCTGTCAAATCATCTAGAATATCCTGTGTAAGGAATGTTTCCATAAGTCCTACTAATGATATGGCGAGTGATGTTGGAAGTATTATTCCTAGAGTCTCTAAATTGAGTGGTATCTTTCCATCTGATAGTGATCCAAATGGCATGGTGAAATGAGGCAAGCCATTTGGCAACTGTCCCAAATCCTTAACAGTAGGTATATCTAGACTGAAAACAGAGGCTATTATTGTAAGTACAACAATAGCTACTAATTGAGATGGGATTAACCGTGTCAGTTTTGGTAAACCATAAATAATTACTAACCCTATTAAAACAAGTATCCAAATCGTTGGAATTTGTAGACCAGTTGGTAGAAATAAATTATTTGAATTATCAGCAATATGATTTTCCTGGTGTAAATTAATACCTAATTGTGGAAATTGTGCCTGAAGTATTAGTAATGCGAGCGCATTTACAAAGCCACTAAGAACCCCTTGAGGTACAAATCGCATTTGATATGCAAGTCTTAAATATCCCCATAGAATTTGTAAGAGACCAGTTAGTAGTCCAGCTGCCATTAAATAGTAGAAACCTAAACCTGCACCTTGTGCGTTTCCAGTAGCGACTACTCCTGTCATCAATAATGCTGTTGAACCAGTAGCAGAAGTAATCATTCCCATCCGACCACCGACAAAGGCAATGGTTATTGATAGGCAGAAAGCTCCAAACAGGCCTACTTGAGGGTCAACACCTGCTATTCCAGAAAAGGCTATTGCCTCTGGAATCATTGCGAAAGCAACTACAAGACCTGAGAGGATGTCTTTACGGGGCGAACTAAGCCACTGACTTAGAACTGTTGATTCAAAGCCTCTTTGAATGGAGGACTGATTTTCCAAGACCTAAATAATTTAAAGAGTAGGCAGTATGCCATTTGGATCAAATTTTGACTTTAATTTTTTGAGACCTGGTAGCCATTCTTTGAAAGCCGATTCAGTCTCTTTTTGGTGCCAAGGGAGATGTTGATGCATTTGAGCAAGGTGGACACCAGGGCAAAACGGTTCAAGTGCCTCCCATGCTTTTTCTAGCCATGCCATACTTTTAGCCTTTAAAAATTCATCTCCAGGGGGCCAAGCAGCATTAATCCAAGGTTTCCAAATTGCATCCCTGTGAATAAATGATGTTTCGTCTTTAGTTGTTGAATTTGTAACACCTCCTAATTGTTGGGCTGCTATAAAGCATCTTGGATCAGGACGCTGATAGATAAGTTTTCTTAAAATAGAAATAATTTCTTGACTAGAATTGTTCCAACTCGGACCAAGTAGTCCTATTACTTCATTGCATGAGATACCTGATTTTGATGAATTTGGATTGGCAGGCCTAAATTCAGGTAGATTTTGTAGACCATTAAGTTCTTTTTCTCTAAATGGATTAGCTGTTGATAGTATCCCTTTGAATTCTTTAAGGCAATCATTTGCAACTTTACTATTCTTTTTTATTATCATATTAGCTTTTATGACATCTCCCCAAATCCATTGAAGGCTCGCTGTCAAGGGCCATTTTTCGGATAATTCTATTGCTTTTAAAAGTTGTGTGTTATTTATTTCAACCTCTAATGATAAAAGGGGTTCTTGAGTAAATGTTCTTAGCTTCAATTTAGTAATTATTGCAAGAAATCCTGCTGCACCACATAGACCACGCCAAATCATTTGTTCTTCTATAGAGCTTTGTTGATTTGGCTTTATAACTGTGAATCCTTCTCCTAATCCCCAAATCCCGCTAATTTCTAATATTTGATCAATTGCTAATCCTTGGCTTCTACTTAATGGACTTATTCCTCCAGTAATAATATAGCCTATTCCTGGTAAGCCAGATAGTCCGATAGGAAAAGTCCTTTTGTGACTTGCTAACTCTAAAATTAAACTTTGCATGTTGACACCACCACCAATTTCTATTGTTTTTGATGTGTCCTCATATTGGATCCTTTTGTAATTTGAACGTAGATCAAGAGTCCAATGGCCGTCAGCTGCACAGCGACTTGATGTACCACCACTACAGACAAGTAGGGGTTTGGGTTTTAAATCCCATGATTTTAGAATGCTTTCCAGATTGCTATCAACGTCTTCTATGACTCCAGCTAAGCAGGAGCCTTGAGCAATAATATTCGGAACATTTAGGTGAGAAGGAATGATCCTGGTTTAATCTCTATAAAGACTACCTACCTTATTCTAGTTAATGCCCATCAAAACCTCAGATAAGTTCATTCAAACTACACAAATCAGTGAATAAGGATTTTCTTTTTAATCAAAACAACGAGCTTGGTGTTCTTGTATGCGGTCATGGCAGTAGAAATAGAGCTGCAGTAGACGAGTTTGCACAACTTGTTAAGTCAATAGAGCAAAGGTTACCTGGTATACCTATTGAATATGGATATCTTGAATTTGCTCGTCCTATACTTAACGAAGCCCTAGATAGACTTAAGGCCAGATCAGTTAAGAGAGTCTTGGCTATTCCGGCAATGCTTTTCGCAGCCGGTCATACCAAAAACGATATTCCTTCTTTATTGAATAAGTATTCGTTGAAAAATAAGTTACAAATAGATTTTGGAAAAGAGCTAGGTATTGACCGCCTTATGATTAATGCGGCTGGGGCAAGGATTCTGGAAACTATTCGGAATGCCTCTTACGTCCCCTTATCACAGACTATGTTGGCTGTAGTAGGTCGTGGTTCATCAGATCCTGATGCCAATTCAAATGTAGCTAAGATAACAAGAATGCTTGTTGAAGCCTTTGGTTTTGGATGGGGAGAAACTCTATATTCAGGTGTTACATTCCCTCTTGTAGAACCAGGTTTAAGACATATTGCTAACCTTGGCTTCAAAAGGATAATCGTGTTGCCCTATTTCCTATTCTCAGGAGTATTAGTAAGCAGAATATATCAACATACTAATCTAGTAGCTAAAGATAAACTAGATATTGAATTTCTTCAGTCTAAATATTTAGGCAATCATCCATTAGTTGTTGATACTTTTATAGAAAGAATTAAAGAGACATATACAGGTGATACTGCAATGAACTGTTCTTTATGTAAATACAGAGACCAAGTTTTAGGGTTTGAGAAAGATGTTGGCTTACCTCAGGCCAGCCATCATCACCACGTCGAGGGCATAGAAGCAGGCTGTGAACTATGCGAGTACGAATGCACTGGGGCCTGTCAGGAGCAAGTAGATGCCTCTATTGATCTTCCTGAAGGCCATTCTCACAAGCATGATCATGCTCATTACCCGCATTCAGATCACCCACTTGGACCCCTTAGTCTGATTTCTTTGGCAGAAGACAAACATAAAAAGAATTAGTGCAAAACACGACCTCATGAGTCTCCTTCTCTGACTGGACTCGTAAGACTCGTCAAGTATAAGTAAGGCTTATGTATAAGCCATTTTTGTTTTTCCCAAGGGATTTCCACAGTAAAAAGTAGGTTTTTCCACTGATTTTTTGTCGAAAGCTAGTGAGGGTGAATTCCTGTGGTTTTTAGTTTTGGTCACAGTTGATGCTTGACATAATAAAAAAAATTTTTCCTATATCTACTAGTTTCACCACCCCAATCTAAAAACCTTACAGTCACTTGAGTCTTGTTCTGTCTCGCTTGGCCTCTTAATAGTTCATACACTTTTGACGTACTGGGTATTTATGAGTTTTCTTGTTTGGGCTAAGTACCAATGAGAGAGAACTTCTGAATGGATCGAAATCAGCTTGAGAGATGCGTAGACATCAACACAGCCTCATCTTCTGCATATGTAAGCCTTGAGACTGAAATCCCAGAAGTCCTTTATCGTGGAATGAAGGAGTTCATAGCTAAGCATCCAAATTGGGATCAATACCGAGTGATGAGCTCAGCTTTGGCAAACTTTCTTTTTCAAAATGGTTGTGGTGATCGCGCTGTGACAGAGCGGTATTTAAATGATCTTTTTAGTCGTTCTGATGCTTGAGAGCTGATTGGCAAGCCCTTCTAGCAATTGCCATCATTGTCAATGTTGGACTTTGCCAGGCTGATGTTGGCCAACATGCTCCATCAACTACTAACACGTTTTGACAGCGCCAAAGCCTGTTAAACCTATCTACAACACTATTTCCTTCTTTAGATCCCATAGCAGCTCCTCCTACTTCATGGATGTAATAACCAGGAGGAGGTGGTTCATTACCAAGGGCTACAGCTCCTTCAATCAAGGGCTCTACAAACGGGAATTTGAATATATCTTTTAATGGAAGCATTTCCCCTCCTGCTTTTTCAATAATGCTTATTAAAGTTTTATTCATATGATTCGACATATTTCTTTCATTATTCCCCCACATGAATTCTATATGAGGAACTGAAATACCCCATTTATCTTTTTTATTTGAAAGAGTAACCTTGTTATTTTCTCTTGCCAGAACTTCTCCATGGCCTATAAGAAATCCAGTAGAGTGATTTGGAAATCTTTTTAAACACTTTGGTGGTTCAAATCTTCCAATGCCACCCCATATACCATAACCTCTTATAAAATTATTATCGTCTTGTCTTTCAAGCCTAGATCCTAGAGGTATGAAAAAGCTGCCAGCTCCAGATAAAGTCTTAGATATCTTGCTAGGTTTTTGATGTTCTAGATCATTTCTATTTTTAATAGTAAAAAACCTGCACATAGATATATGATCCATTATATTTTTGCCAATTTTTTGTGAAGGGTCTATTAATCCTTTCTCACATTCATTTTCTTCTGAACTAAGAAGTATTCTTATCGATTGTATTGTAGAAGCACATAGAATAAACAGCTCTGCTCTTAACTTACTACGCTGACCATTATTCTGATCAACAATTAATATAGATTCTGCTCTAGTTCTATCCTTATTCATTATAATCCTCTCTACCTTTTGATTGCTAATAATTTGTACATTCCCTGTTTCTATTGCTGCTTTCAATGTGCTGCCTAAACTGCTATATTTTGGCCATTCACCATCTTCATTACTTTTAAAAGGTCCAAATCCTCTGGAGTGAATTACAGGATATCCAAGCCTTTGTCTAACTTTATTTGCAAATTCATTTTCTTCAACTGTAAATGGTAAGGGGTCAAGATAATTTCCATCAGGTAGTTGCTTTAAACCATCTCTAGACCCACGTATTCCCAATCTGCTTTCTAATGACTCGTAATGAGGTGAAAGGTCTGAATATTTTATAGGCCATTCGGAACCGTAACCGTCATTAAGAGAGGCCTTAAATTCATAATCTGATAACCGTAATGTTATCCCCCCCCAAGTAAGACTTCTACCACCTAATTGTTTTCCCTGTGTCCATATAAATGGCTTATTCTGAGGGAATGTATAAGGATTATCTTTTTCATTGGAAAATAAAAGTGGATTTGACTTCCAATAGCCAGGATGTTGTGCTTGTATTCTTCTCTTTCCGCTAACTATTCCATTAATCCTATTTAATGTATTAATCGGTTCGGAACCTATAGCCTCTTCAGATGTGTACTTAGGTCCAGCCTCAACTACAAGAACCTTTACACCCGCTTCTGCAAAAGTTAAAGCTGCTACGCCACCAGTTGCACCAGATCCAATGACAATAACTTCGTAATCATTCATAATTGTTGAAGTGATTGGTTAATCATACTTTGATTCATGTCAATCACTTTATCATTAATTGTTTGTAGCATACAAAAACAGCTTGTTAACTAATTGCATGTAAAACCAAATTTTTTTTGAATTTTATAATTAGTATAATTCTACTTTTAATGTTCTTCTATATGAATTATCTTATGATTTAATCAAAGAAATTTTCCTAAAGTGACTTATATTTTAGAATAATAAAATTTTAAAATAAAAAAGGCCCAGCATTGCTGGACCTTTTTTATTTAGGTTGTTATTGGTGGCGGGGGGGAGATTTGAACTCCCGACCTTCGGGTTATGAGCCCGACGAGCTACCAGACTGCTCTACCCCGCGTCGATCAACTAAGCATACATGTTGACCTAATGGTTCGCGTCCTGTTATTAGCAGTCTTGAAATCTCAGGCCTCCATTTACTTCTAATTGCAGTCCTGGCCCAATCATCAGAAACTGTTCCTGTAGCTCCTGTAGTCCTGTAGGAGTTAGCCAATCGAGTTGTTTTAGTAGATGCAGAGCAACAGCATGCTTTGCTCGCTTTGAACCATCCTCAACTTTTATTGCTAGTCCTATACCTTCTCCAACTCGACTTAAGCATTGAATTCCTTCTGCACCTCCCTTACTAATTAATTGACCATGAGCACGAGTCATTAATTCTGTATCAAATTTATTTTTTCCTGCGACAAGTTCTGGATATGAAAGCATAGCTCTTGAGACTTGTTCTAGCTGAGCTTGTTTTGCAGCTCCTAGATGTGCGTAGAGAATAGCCATTTGATCAAGTCTTAGAAGCAATGTTGGAGCACCACAATCGTCTCTAGCTGCTATCAATTCGTCTGGTGGAATTCCTAGCAATTCACCAACTAGGCGAAATATTTCAATTTGGAGTGGGTGATTTCCTTGTAAGTAGTTTTGAAGATTCCAATTCATTTTTTTGCAAGTAGCAAGAAAACCTGCATGTTTTCCTGAACAGTTGTGTTGCAGGGGACTTGTAAATCCTTTTGGAATTGGACATTTAAGTGATTTGACATCAATTTCAGCATTCCATAGAAGCCTATAGGCCTCACGTGCATGTCTATTTGTTCCGGAATGTGAGGCACAGCATATTGCCAGACCTTTTTCTCCTGACTGCATTTGTTCTGCGGCACCACTACTTATGAATGGAAGCACCTGAAAAGGTTTTAATGCCGACCTTATAAATGTCTCGAGAATTGCGTCTCCAGCTCTCATTAGGATTCTTTTTTTTATGTCGCAAACAACAGCATGAACTCTATGGATAGATTCAATGCTGGAGTTTCGCTTGAGTGTTACTTCCAGTGGAGGAGTGTTGAAATTATTAGGATTGACTAACCCATTTGATAAATTCATTTTATTATTAATTTACTAGAAGGATTGACATAAGCAAATACCTGTAATTAGAAATAATGATGTTAAGGATAAACTTTTCATTAGTCTATTAATAATTGGATTAATATCATGTTGCACGATAAGTAGATCTTGATTTCTCCACATTAATGGCTTTTCCCAGGCTTGTCCGTCATACCACCCTGATTCCTCGTATTCAATAATTGTAGATTTTAATCTTTCTCTAATATATTTCCACCCAAGCAATTGACGCACTAAAAGTATCAATGGCATTCCAAAACTTATAGTGATACTTAATAATAATAATTTAACCGGGTCATCTTTTACAGTTAAGCTTCCTGTTGATATTAATATATTAACAGGGAGTATGATTAACCAACTTTTGAACAATGCTTCGTTTAATTTATTTTGAGAATTAATAGGCCATGAAAAGAACCATGATTCTTTTAATTGACAAAATTCTTTCAATGGCCTTTGTTCTTTAGGAACGGGACAGAGTGATACTGAGTTCATTAATTAAGGTTTATTTGTCTTGTTTATTAAATGGCCTGACATATCCATTACTCCAAAAAGCTTCTAAATCATAGTAACTACGTTCATTAGGTTGTAATACGTGAACTATTAGTTCACCATAATCTATTAAGGCCCATTTTGCTTCATTTAGTCCTTCACGCCTTAGGGGTTGACGTTTAGCTTCTAATTCAAGTCGGTCCTCAACCGATCTGGCTATTGCTCGAACTTGCACATCTGAGAGTCCACCAGCAATTACAAGCCAATCTGCAATGCTCGAGACTTCATCAACTCTTATAAGTTGAATATCCTTTGCTTTGCGGTCATCGCAGGCTTCTGCAGCCAAGAAAGCTAGCTGCTTGCTATCCATAGACGTTTTCACTTGTTATTGACTGTCTGGATCCTTCCTGCTGAGCCATTTCAGCTCTTGCCTTGCCGGCACTTTTTCGTAGAGCTTCTAAGCGGTCTTCATAAAAGCTTCTTTTTTTCTTTTTTCTTGTCTGTTCTACAAGTTCTTTTAATGCTCCACCAAGGCTTTTATAAGCATTTGGAACGCTATATCCAAAACGACATGCAAGGTCTATTGCTCTTTCATCAGCAGCAATTGCGTCTTGTAGACGTTTTTCTGAGTTGTTTTTCAGGTAGAGCCTGTAGCCCGCGAATCCTGATAGACCTAATGCCATTAAAAGTAATAGACCATCTTGAACCCAAAGCTCGCCTATGGCTCCTCCTAGGCCTATGGCAAGAGCTGCCATTTCCCACCCATCACGTGGAATTGTGTCGTTTTGAATTCGCCCCACCTCATGCCAAAAAAGCATGTTGCGATGATCAACTGCAAAGTTGTCCCATTGTTCTAAATCAACCTGGATTTCCACTTCATCTCGGCCGATTTCTTCAAGTGTGATAAGTGGAGGATCAACTGCAGCAGCAGCCTCAACAAAAACCCAACTTTGATTTTCTGATGGCAACAGCTCCTTTAGGCGCTGAAGTTCACTCATGGTTTAAACCTCCTCATAGTCAATAAAGTTAGCGAGTTATTTGCCTTTGGTTGTGTTTCGCATTGTTCGACAGAAACTCGTCTCGTGGGAAGCTAGTCCAAATTGCATACCATTTTAAGAAAAATGCCCAAGCGGACCGATTTGCGTCGCATATTGCTCCTTGGGTCTGGTCCAATTGTGATCGGTCAAGCCTGCGAGTTTGATTATTCAGGCACTCAGGCCTGTAAGGCTCTTCGATTAGAAGGGTTCGAAGTGATACTTGTAAATTCTAATCCGGCATCAATAATGACTGACCCAGAGATGGCCAGTCGTACATACATAGAACCTTTAACACCAGCAGTTGTTGAACGAATAATTGATGCTGAACGTCCAGATGCTCTTTTGCCAACTATGGGTGGACAAACTGCCCTAAACCTCTCAGTTACTCTTGCTGAGAATGGAATATTAGAAAAATTTGGCGTTGAGCTAATTGGTGCTGACTTACCTGCTATTCGAAAGGCAGAGGATAGAAAGCTTTTTAAGGAATCAATGAATAAAATAGGGATAAAAGTTTGTCCTTCTGGAATAGCATCAAGTTTTGAAGAGGCAATTGCTGTAGGAATAGAAATAGGGGGCTATCCAAGAATCATTAGACCAGCATTTACACTTGGTGGCAGTGGTGGTGGCATTGCATATAATCCGGAAGAATATGAATCAATTTGTAAGAGTGGTTTAGAAGCTAGTCCTGTTTCTCAGATTCTTATTGAAAAGTCATTGCTTGGATGGAAGGAATTTGAATTAGAGGTAATGCGTGACCTAGCAGATAATGTGGTAATTATTTGTAGTATAGAGAATCTAGATCCAATGGGGGTTCATACAGGTGATTCTATAACTATTGCACCTGCTCAAACATTAACTGATAGGGAATATCAAAGATTGCGTGATATGTCTATCTCAATAATACGCGAAATTGGTGTTGCGACAGGTGGAAGTAATATTCAATTCGCAATAAATCCTGAAAATGGAGAAGTTATCGTAATAGAGATGAATCCGAGAGTGAGCAGGTCATCTGCTTTGGCAAGTAAGGCCACTGGATTTCCTATAGCAAAGATGGCAGCCTTATTAGCGGTTGGTTATAATTTAGATGAAATTGTAAATGACATAACTGAGAAAACCCCAGCATGTTTTGAACCAACTATTGACTATGTAGTTACAAAAATACCTAGATTTGCATTTGAGAAATTTGCGGGAAGTCCTCCTGTTTTGACAACCGCAATGAAATCTGTTGGTGAATCAATGGCAATAGGCAGATGTTTTGAAGAGTCTTTTCAAAAAGCAATAAGGTCTCTTGAAATTGGATTTTCTGGTTGGGGATGTGATAGGCCTGAACCAGAAATAAAGCCTTCTGAGATGGATCGACTCTTACGTACTCCATCACCTGAGAGGATAATATCAATAAGAACAGCGATGATTGATGGTAGAACAGATGATGAAATTTCTAATTTAAGTAACATAGATCTATGGTTTATTTCTAAACTTCGTAATCTTATAGAAGCTGAAAAGAGAGACCTTACAGGCAAAAAAACTAGTAGAAATTGATAAGAACGCATTTTTTAGACTTAAGTCACTTGGCTATTCAGACAAACAAATTGCATGGGCTACTAGCTCTAATGAGTCAGAAGTTCGCTCTTTAAGATTAAAATACAATATAAAACCAGTTTATAAGACTGTTGATACCTGTGCAGCTGAGTTTGCATCTTCAACACCATATCACTATTCAACTTATGAGAGAGAATTCACAAATATAAATCCTAATAACTACGACAAAATAATTCAGAATGAAGTTCGTAAAGAGCCGCGTAAGAAGGTTTTGATTATTGGTGGCGGACCAAATCGAATTGGGCAAGGTATAGAGTTTGACTATTGTTGTTGTCATGCATCTTTTGCATCACAAGAAATAGGTTTCTATACTATTATGGTTAATAGTAATCCCGAAACTGTATCTACTGATTATGATACAAGCGATAGATTATACTTTGAGCCAGTAACATTAGAAGATGTCCAAAATATTATAGATATTGAGAATCCAGAAGGAGTTATAGTTCAATTTGGAGGTCAAACTCCATTAAAATTAGCTATGCCTTTATTGGAATGGCTTCAATCAAGGAAAAATAGCATATTAAATACTAAAATCTGGGGTACTTCTCCAGTTTCGATCGACAAGGCAGAGGATCGAGAGCAATTTGAATTGATATTAAGAAGGCTAAATATACGTCAACCCTTAAATGGACTAGCACGAACAAAATCTGAGGCCATAAAAATAGCTAATCGTATTTCCTATCCTGTAGTAGTACGACCTTCCTATGTCTTAGGAGGTAGGGCCATGGAAATTGTATTTGACCAAAATGAACTGGAAAAATATATGAGTGAAGCTGTAAAGGTTGAACCAAATCATCCAGTGCTTATTGATCAATATTTGGAAAATGCCATAGAGGTTGATGTTGATGCACTATGCGATATGGATGGATTTGTACTAATAGGTGGGTTAATGGAGCATATTGAGCCAGCTGGCATTCACTCAGGTGATTCTGCATGTTGTCTACCTTCTTTTTCCTTAGGGGACGAGTCTCTTAGATGTATTAGAAAGTGGACTAAAGATTTAGCTTTAGCATTAGAAGTAAAGGGCTTGATCAATCTTCAGTTCGCAATTCAAAAAGATAGTTTAGGGAAAGAAAAGGTTTTTATTATAGAAGCAAATCCTCGTGCTTCAAGAACCGTTCCTTTTGTTGCTAAAGCTACTGGATTACCTTTAGCTAGAATTGCTACAAGATTAATGGCAGATCAGACTCTCTCTGATTTGAAACTAATTAAAGAGCCAGTTCCTCCACTTCAAAATATTAAAGAAGCTGTATTACCATTCAGGCGCTTTCCTGGTGCAGATAGTGTTCTTGGCCCAGAAATGCGTTCCACTGGCGAAGTAATGGGTTCGGCTCCTAGTTTTGGCATGGCATATGCAAAATCTGAATTAGCTGCTGGTGAAGCATTGCCAACAAAAGGAACAGTATTCCTATCAACACATGATCGAGACAAGAAATCTCTTATCCCAATTGCTACGAGACTTGCTGAGCTGGGATTTCAACTAACAGCAACTTCAGGAACAGCTAAAATATTGTTAGAATCAGGTTTAAATGTTGAGAAAGTACTGAAGGTTCATGAGGGTAGGCCAAACATTGAGGATTTAATTAGATCGGGTAGAATTCAATTAGTAATAAATACACCTATAGGCAGGCAAGCTGCTCATGATGACAAATATCTACGAAGAGCTGCTCTAGATTATTCAGTGCCGACCTTAACTACGCTTGCTGGAGCAAGAGCAGCTGTAGAAGCAATTTCATCTTTACAATCGCATGAATTCACCATCACAGCTCTTCAGGATATTCATGCCTAAACTTGCTTAAGTTCTTAATTTCATTAAAATGAACAAAGTAACCAATTATCAAAATATCTCTGCAGGTCAAGATTGTACTCAGATCTTTAGAGAAGCATATGAGAATAGATATACATGGGATAATAAATCTTTCTCAGGTTATAAAGGAGATCTTCTCCTCAATTTAAATAATAAATCATTTGAAGGTTCTTTTATTCTAGGTTCGGATCTAAAATCACAGATATATGGTATAGATAATGATCAAGTTGTTAAGCTTGTTTCCTCTCAATTATGGGAAGTATCGATTCATCGGGTTAGGCGTTCATTTAATGAAGTTCACGGAAAAAACACCTTTTTAGCAGGTGATATAAATGAAGATGGAATTGAAATACTAGTTGGAGGTAAAAACAATGGTGATAAGTATCGAATCAAGGATAATATTATAACTATGGTATATAGACATATTCATGGTACTTTAATATGTATAAATACAAAATCCACTATTGAAACTGGCTTAGGCTATCTCAGTAATGCTTACACAAGTCAATATTTAGACCCAATTACTACTATTCCTAGTTGTGTTAAGAACAACTTTCAAGACACATTTAAACCGCTTTTCCCTGATGGCCCATGGGTTTTAACAGAAAGGGTTATCACAAAAGAAGCTCAAGAAAATGAAGACAAAGAGACAAAGCGATTTGTTTTTTTGAATATAAGACAACTTTGACTAAATGATTGCAACAAGCTGATTGCTATGACAACATTGGTGTTAATGATTTCGATTTAAGGAATTGTGTACAACTATGAGCATACTCTTCACTGTAGAGAACTTTACCTTGATTCTGGGTCAACTAGGAAAACAAATAGAACTCATTAATGGGCGTGTTAGTTGGTTCGCCTGGGGTTGGCCAACAGTGACTTTGATAGCAGTCACCGGGATTGTCTATATGGTTGGTTTGGGATTTATGCCTCTATTAAGAGTCCCATATGGCATCCGAATGCTGATGGACCGCTCAATTAATAGTTCTGGTGAGGGAGATAGAAATGGAGAAATTACTCCTTTTCAGGCTCTTATGACATCATTATCTGCAACTATTGGTACTGGAAATATTGCAGGAGTAGCTGCAGCAATTGCCTGGGGTGGTCCAGGAGCTGTTTTCTGGATGTGGGTAATAGCAATTTTTGGAATTGCAACTAAGTATGCAGAAACAGTTTTGGCAGTACATTTCCGAGAAGTTGATTCATTGGGCAATCATGTTGGGGGCCCTATGTATTACATTAAGAATGGTTTAGGCCCAAAATGGAAATGGTTAGGCACGTTATTTGCATTATTTGGTATTTTTGCAGGTTTTGGTATTGGTAATGGAGTTCAAAGTTTTGAAGTATCAAGTGCTCTTGAGATGATTGGTATCCCAAGATTATTAACAGGTTCAATTTTAGGCCTACTAGTATTTATAGTAATAATTGGGGGAGTAAAGCGAATTGCTAAAGCTGCATCAGCTGTTGTTCCTGCAATGGCTATACTTTATATATTTGCTTGCTTGATTATTATATTTGCAAATATAAATTTAATACCAGCAGCATTTAACTCGATCTTCTCTAATGCATTTACAGGTCAAGCAGCATTAAGTGGATCCTTGACTCAAGTAATACTTATGGGATTTAAGCGAGGAATCTTTTCAAATGAAGCAGGTCTTGGTAGTGCTCCTATTGCCCATGCAGCTGCAAATACTAATAATCCAGTGAGGCAAGGAACCATTGCAATGCTTGGAACCTTTATTGATACTCTTGTTATATGTTCTATGACAGCCTTAGTTATTATTACAACTGGAGCTTATTTAGGTGGAGCTTCAGGTGCCGATCTTTCAATAACAGCTTTTAATTTAGGCCTTGCTGGTTCAGGATGGATTGTAACTGCAGGGCTTGTTGTTTTTGCCTTTACTACTGTTCTTGGTTGGAGTTTTTATGGCGAGCGCTGTACAGCGTTTTTATTTGGTGTAAAGGCAATTCTTCCCTTTAGACTTGTTTGGGTTTCTGTAGTAGTCATAGGTGCGGTTGCTGGTAATAGAGGAATAGTCTGGGCTCTAGCAGATACATTAAATGGCCTGATGGCAATACCAAATTTAATAGCGCTATTACTTCTTTCTGGAACAGTTATTAGACTTACTAAGAATTTTGACTTTACCTATAAATGATTCTTGAATATAGTCACTAACTTAGAGGTTTTATATGAGCAAGTCTCTCATTTAATTGCATCGCTATAGCCTGTCTTCCCAATGTAAGAATTTTCAGTGTGTCTTCATACATTCTTAGTTGTGCATCTGCAGTTTGCAATCCTCTTATTAGCTCTTTTAATTCTGGGGATAATGAGTTTAGATCATATCTCCTCCCTTCGAAAGTTAGGACTGGAGTTTCGCCCTTCATTTCAGAGTTCGTCATTGAACAAATTAATTTATACCTTTAATTTTTTAGTAAGTATAAAAGAAAATGCAATAGCAATGTAATTATTCTAACTATTTAGTATTTATAGATTCCTAATCAATTGCCTCTCACATAAGTCTCTATATTTACCAGCTCTACCTATTAATTGTTTGTGAGAGCCTGTCTCTATTACACGCCCTCTGTCTAATACTATTATCTGATCAGCTTCTTGTACTGTTGCCAAGCGGTGGGCTATTACAAGAACTGTTCTGCTATGCATTACTTGTCTTAGGCCTATTTGAACCGCAGATTCGGCCTCTGCATCTAGTGAGCTAGTAGCTTCGTCAAGTAATAATAGTGATGGATTACAAAGAACAGCTCTAGCTATGGCTATTCTTTGTAATTGACCGCCTGATAAATTTAACCCCCTTTCCTCAATCTGTGTTTTATATCCAGATTTTGAAGTGATTATAAAATCATGGGCATTTGCAAGTTTTGCGGCTGTTATTACTTCTTCTTCAGTTGAGTCTCGCCCAAATTTAATTGCATCCTCTATTGTCCCTGAAAAAATGGTCATCCGTTGTGGTACAAGGCCTATCTGACGCCTTAAATCTATGGTTTTTAGCAGTTTAATTGACTTTCCATCAAGTAGGATATCACCGCGTTGATAATCATTGAATCTCATTAGTAATGAGAATAAGGTACTCTTACCAGCGCCTGAAGGTCCAACTAAAGCAACTGTTGTACCTGCTTCTACATTTACCGATACATCGTTTAATACACTTTGATCATTTTCATATGAAAAATATAGGTTTTTGAAAGTTAATTTTCCATATACTTTGCTTAATTTCACTGAATTGCTTGAGTCTTTAAATTCTAGGGGCTGTTTTTCTATTTCTGAAAGTCTTCTCAAGGAAGCCTGACCTTGCTTTAATTCATTAAAATTAGTTGTTAGATGACTAATAGGGTCTATAAGCATCAACAATGCTGCAAAATAGCTGCTAAATCCCTGGCTATCCAATACACCATTTTTTATTTGTAAAGCACCTATTACTAATATACATAGTATTCCCGCAGCTTCAATAAATCCAATAACAGGATGCTGAAATGCAAGTAAACGCATAGTCTTATATTTTGCTCGTCTGTGTAGATCAACTTCTCTGTCAAATCGTTTTTGAAGCCATTCCTCTGCAGTAAAAGCTCTTACTAATGGGAGCCCATTTATAGATTCACTTAGAAGACCTGCAAGACTACTTACCTTTTTCTGACTATTTTCTGCCTCAGCCAAAACTCTAGCTCCAAAAAAACTAACAAGAATTGCTACTATGGGAGCAAGAATTAAGGTCGCTAGCGAGAGTTTCCAATCCAACCAAACCATATATCCAAAAACAGTTATTAATTGCAAAAGACTAGGAGTGGTGTCTTGTATTGTTTTATAGATAACTTCACCAACTCTATCTGCATCTTCAGTTAATCTATATGTAACATCACCTGAAGACAGTTTTTCTAAGGCACCTAGTTGAATCTTTTGAAGAGTTTGAAAGAGGTCTTTGCGTAAAGATTGACTTACTCTTAGTGCAGGACCAGCTAGTAATATGTCTTGTCCAAATTGAAATATTTTCTGAATTAGAAAAACTATAAGAGCGAAACCTATCATCTTTACAACCTTCTCAAAATCACCTTTACCGATAGCTGGTATTAATTTGCCAGCTATCCAAGCAAGAATTGGCCAGCATCCTACATAAATCATCATGCAGACTGCTCCTAAGCTAAGTTGCCTTAGATGAGGTTTTAAGAGTGGTAGCAGTCTGCGGAAACTCGTTTCAGAATGTTTAATCATGAAGCCAGATTATCAATCAAGATTGTTTTTTAAATGAAGCTTGATCAGTTCATTAAATTCCAGGGCTGGGTATCTACTGGTGGGGAGGCTAAACAGCTCATCAATGCTGGTCTCGTCTGTGTCAATGGTTTTATTGAGACCAGGCGAGGTCGTAAGTTGAGTGAAGGAGATGAAATTCGCTTTCGTGACCATGTTGCTAACTGGCAAGAAGCAGATCCCTAAAGGGCTTAGTTTGCCCCTTAAAACATGTTGTGGAGATGAGCGTGCGTAAACCTGTCATTGCAGGCAATTGGAAGATGCACATGACCTGTGCTCAGGCCAATGAATATTTGTCTGTCTTCCTTCCCTTAATAGAAAGGGTCGAGAGAGACAGACATGTTGTTATTGCCCCTCCCTTTACGGCCTTGTCCTCCATCGCAGAACTGACAAAAGGGTCTTGCTTAGAACTCTCAAGTCAAAATGTACACTGGGAAGATAAAGGTGCGTTTACGGCTGAAGTCTCTCCGATAATGCTCCTCGAACATAAAGTACGTTATGCGATTGTTGGACATAGTGAGCCTCGTAAATATTTCAGTGAAAGTGATGAGCAGATAAATCGTCGAGCCAGATCAGCTCAAGCCCACGATTTGATACCTATAGTTTGTGTTGGTGAAAGTATTGAGCAAAGAGAGAGAGGGGAGGCTGAAAGAGTAATTAGACGTCAGGTTGAACAGGGTCTAGAAGATACAGACCCGAGTCGACTTGTAGTTGCCTATGAGCCTATATGGGCTATAGGCACTGGTAGAACATGTGAATCATCTGAAGCCAATAGAATATGTGGGCTTATCAGAAATTGGGTTGGTCATCCAGATCTGATTATTCAATATGGAGGTTCTGTAAAACCATCAAATATTGATGAACTAATGGCAATGTCAGATATTGATGGGGTTCTTGTAGGAGGAGCTTCTTTGGAGCCTGAAAGTTTTGCGAGAATTGCGAACTTCATATAACTCTGATTCCCAAGAATTTCCTTGGCCATTAGGTTGGAGAACTAAAATAAATGTAATGGGTGTGATAAACCTGACTCCAGATTCCTTTAGCGATGGAGGCTTATTCCTAGAAACTTCAAAGGCCGTTAAAAGATCATTCTCAATGTTAGAAGAAGGCGCTGACGTATTAGATTTAGGTGCTCAAAGTACAAGGCCAGGAGCTCAAATTATTGACAGCGAAACTGAGTTAAGTCGATTATTACCAGCTTTAAAAGTTATACGCTCTTCTCACTCTAATGCACTTATATCTGTTGATACATTTAGAGCTGATGTTGCGAAAAAGGCTCTTGAGAATGGCGCCAATTGGATAAATGATGTAAGCGGAGGTAATGGTGATCCAGAGATGTTAACTCTTGTCGCATTGGCAAAATGTCCTTATGTGATTATGCATAGTCGTGGAAATAGTCAAACAATGAATAATCTATGTACATATAAAAATGTTGTTGATGATGTTAAAGCAGGATTACTTAGAAGGACAGAGAAAGCCCTTTCTAACGGAATACTAAAAGAAAATATAATTTGGGATCCAGGATTAGGATTTGCAAAAACTACAGATCAAAACATTGAAATTTTAAAAGGATTAGAACAATTAAATACAGAAGGTTTTCCCCTTTTGATCGGCCCTTCAAGAAAAAGGTTCGTTGGTTCAATCTTGAACCAACCAGATCCTTTAAAAAGGGCCTACGGAACCTCTGCTGTAATTTGTAGATGTACGCAAGCTAAAGTTGCGATGGTACGTGTACATGATGTAAAAGCAACATGTGAAACTATTTTAATGTCTCAGACTTTATGGGGATAAACTCAAGATACCAAAATATATTACTAAATACTATGGACTTTTTTATAGATCTACTCTGTTACTCCTTCGATTCTGTCCTCTGCTTCCTGATAAAGTTCCTTTAACCTCTCAATATTTTCTTCTGAGGTTTCCCAATAACCTCTACCATTAACTTCTAAGAGTGTTCCTACAATTCGTCTGAAACTATGTGGGTTTAGATCCATCAATCGTTTGCGCATTTCTGGATCATTTATGAAAGTCTCATTTGATTCTTCATAAACAAAATTATCTACTTGACCACTAGTTGCACTCCATCCCAGAGTATAATTAAGCCTGTTGGATACTTCTCTTACGCCCTCATATCCAGAATTGAGCATTCCCTCATACCATTTTGGATTTAAGAGTTTTGTTCTTGAATCAAGCCTAATAGTTTCACTAAGGGATCGTACTTGGGCATTTGCTGTTGTTGTGTCTGCAATATAACTATTTGGGGTCTTTCCATCATCTCTTAGGTTTTTAATTAGGTTTGTAGGATCAGAATCAAAATAATGACTTACATCAGTAAGAGAGATTTCAGCTGAGTCGAGATTTTGAAATGTGACATCAGCTGTTTTCATTACTGACTCGAATGCTTGTCTCTTTTGGTTCATTTCACCTGGATTGTCTGCATTAAAAGCATAAGTTTTTCTAGATAAGTACATTTCTTGAAGTTCTCCTTCCTCCTCCCAGGTTGAATTCTCTACTGCAAGATTTACATTAGAGCTATAACTTCCACTTGCATTAGAGAAAACCCTGCAAGAAGCTTCTCTTATACTTATCCCTTCAGCTTCTGCCTGCTCAATAGAATGTTTCCTTACAAAGTTCATGTCTAAGGGTTCTTCAGCTTCAGCAGCCATCTTTATGCCTTGATCAATAAGCGCCATCTGATTTATGAACAAGTCTCTAAAAACGCCTGAACAATTTACGACTACATCGACTCGAGGCCTTTGTAATTCATCTAAAGGGATAAGTTCTAGCTTATTCACTCTTCCAACAGAATCAGGCTTGGGTCTTACACCTATAAACCATAAGATTTGAGCTAGTGATTCTCCATATGTCTTTATATTATCTGTTCCCCACAAAACACATGCAATAGTCTCTGGCCAAGTACCTTGCTCTTGTTTTTGTCTTTCTATTAGCTTATCAACAACATTTTTAGCAGCTGCAACCGCTGCTGTAGTAGGAATTGATTGGGGATCTAATGCATGAATATTCTTACCACTTGGTAAGACCGCTGGATTACGAATAGGATCACCACCTGGCCCAGGAAGGACATAATCCCCATCTAGTGCTTTAAGAAGACTTTCCATCTCTTTATCAGCACATATTTGATTTAAGCAAAACTGCAAATATCTGAAAAGGTTATCTATTGAGTCAACATCTACCCCCTTAAATCCATACCTTATGCATGTACTTAGCCAAGGAGATTGAAATTTGATGCCAAGCCTACTAAGATTCTTTTTCAAAGAACCTAATACATTAAGTTTCATATTTACTCTTCCATCATTACCTGTTAGTGACTTAACTAGTGAACCTACAGATTCTCTTGCAACTTCAGTAATCTTTCTATTTAATTCGACATCTTCAAGAATCCCCTCATCATTGCCTTTATATATAGATTGAATATCTCTACCTATTGATTCAGCTAGGAGTCCTGGTAATGAGCGAAGGCCATCATCTTCTCTTTCTAAGGCAGCTATACTTACTAGTGTTGCTATAGCTTCTTCTGCAGTAGGTGGCTTCCCTATTGTATGTAGTCCACATGGTAATAAGCGGCTCTCAATTTCCATTAATTGACTGTAAACAGCTCCCACAACTGCATCTCTTCCTTCAAGTTTTAGTAATGACGCATCAGTCTCTGGAAGCTCAACATCCTGGTCTAGATTACATTGCCGAGCAGTCTCAATAATTGCATTTACAATTTGTACACCTCTTGAACTTTCTCTCATCTGTTGATAAGAACCTACTAGTTCACTAAGTTCTTTTAAGCCCTTATATAGGCCAGCATTTTCTGCTGGTGGTGTCAGATAACTAATTGTTGAGGCATAACCTCTTCTTTTTGCAATTGTTGCTTCAGATGGATTATTAGCTGCATAGTAATAAAGATTTGGTAGACCTCCAATTAATGAATCTGGGTAACAGGTTTCACTCATACCCATTTGTTTACCGGGCATGAATTCCAGAGAACCGTGAGTACCAAAGTGAAGAACAGCATCTGCTCCCCAAATCTTTTCTAGATAGGTGTAGTAGGCAGCAAATCCATGATGAGGACTCGCGCTGCGAGAGTAGAGTAATCTCATAGGATCACCCTCATAGCCAAATGTAGGTTGAACACCTACAAATACATTCCCAAAATGTCGGCCATAAATAAGCAGATTTTGTCCATCGCTATTTAAATTTCCTGGAGGTTTTCCCCAGTTTTCTTCTAGCCTTTCTGAGTAGGGTGTTAGCCGTTCATATTCCTCAACTGTCATTTTATGAGCTATTGATAATTCTGGTGAACCTTGTAAAGCCTCAGGGTCATTGATCAACTCTTCCATTAATTTCTTAGGGTCTTTTGGCAAGTTTTGTATGTCATATCCACTTGATTTCATTTCTTCTAGCACTCTATGAATTGACCCAAATACATCTAAATAAGCTGCTGTTCCAACGTTACCCTTATCTGGTGGGAAACTAAAAATAGTTATGGCTAGTTTCTTTGTAGATCTGGGTTTAATTCGTAACGAGGACCATCTAATAGCTCTCTCTGCTATTGAGTCAACCCGATCTTGAAGTGTATGAGCCTTGCCTGTTGCATCATCGCGTCCTGATAGAACTATTGGCTCTATTGCACCATCGAGTTCTGGAATAGCGATTTGTAATGCGACTTGAACTGGATGTAATCCAAGGTCACTTCCTTCCCATTCCTGAGTTGTTTGGAATACGAGAGGAAGAGCCACCATATATGGCCTATTAAGACTTTTTAGAGATTCAATTGCTTTTGGATGATCTTGGCGTGCTGGTCCTCCAACAAGCGCAAATCCTGTAAGTGATACAACTCCATCAACTAAAGGCCTTTCTGTTTCTATTGGATCATAGAAAAATGCTTTGACGGGCTTAGAGAAATCGAGTCCTCCACAAAAAATAGGAAGTACTCTAGCTCCTCTGTATTCAAGCTCTTGAATAATAGCTACATAATGTGCATCATCCCCAGTAACAATATGGCTACGTTGGAGTACCAATCCAATTAGAGGACCATTTCTTGCTGCATCAGAAAGGTCTGATCTACTCTTTGTCCAATTGAGGTATTCTTTTATATCTTCAAACATATTAGGAGCAATGGGATGCCAGATTCCAAGATCAGGAAAGACTTCTGGATCAGCAACTCTTAGTTCTGGCCTTTCTTCTCCATCAGCAACAGGAAATACATATTTATCAGCAAGCATTAATAAGAAGTTTCGAAGATTATCCGGCGTACCACCCAGCCAATATTGAAAGCTGAGCATAAAGCTTCTTGCATCCTGAGCTTTATCTACAGGTAAATATTTAAGGATAGTAGGTAGTGTATTTAATAATTTAAGCATTGAATCCTGGAAACCAGCTCCTCCTGATTCCTTTCTTTTCTTCATTAAGTTTGCAATTACGCTATTTCCTTGACCTAACTGTGACATTGAAAATGTGCCTAATTTATTTAGACGCATTACTTCTGGCATTGAAGGGAAAACAACTGCAGCTTTTAGCCTTTCTCTATGTGGAGTAACAGCGTCAACAACCTTTTGAGCAAGGTCCTCAATGAAGATTAAGGAAGCTATAAATACATCTGCTGATGAAATATCTTTTTGAAAATCATTGAAATTCTGTGGATCGCGTAATTCCTCGATTAGATAGCCACTAAGTTCAATGCCAAGCTCTCCATCCTGTTTGTTTAGTGAATTAGCAGCTTGTGTTAGTGCATTTTGGTATTGAGGTTCTAAAACCACATATACAGCTTTCATTACTGATTTATGCGAGTTACCCTCAACAGGTAAAACTCTGCGATCGGCGGAGCGTACCTGAGTGAACATCGTTTCCTTTCAGTATTTCTACTACCCTACGAGGGGTAGTGCCCCTATTGCGAGCATCTCTCCTCGGGTGTAACACGAAATCTCAATAGTCACTAAATTGAGAACAATCTTGAAATGACCTCCGACCTTACAAATTCTATTCCAGTAGCCGTAGCTGGAGCCCTTGGACGCATGGGATCCGAGGTTATAAAAGCTGTCCAAGCATCAAATGATTGTCATTTGGTAGCCGCTTTAGAAACAAAAACGGAAAGGGAGGGACATGATATAGGTGTTGAGCTTGGCATAGGAAATCTTGATATTCCAATTAATTCTGATTTTGAGGGGTCTCTCTGTGGATTAAGTCAGTCATCTTCCATAGATCCACTACAGGCTTCAGTCCTTGTTGATTTCACGCATCCAAATGTGGCGTATGAGCACACCA
This sequence comes from Prochlorococcus sp. AG-409-A19, assembly GCA_003216155.1. The sequence continues at coordinate 79,583 of QCJH01000001.1, forward strand.
GGACAGCAATTGCTTATGGAGTACATCCCGTAATTGGTACTACAGGCCTTACCCCTGAGCAAATAGATGATTTGAGTCAATTTTCTGTGAAAGCCTCTGTTGGCGCAGCGATTATCCCTAATTTTTCAGTAGGTATGGTTTTACTTCAACAAGCAGCTTCCGCAGCTGCTCGTTTTTATAACGATGCGGAGCTTACGGAGCTTCATCATAATAAAAAAGCTGACGCTCCTAGCGGTACATGTATTAAAACTGCTGAACTTATGGAAGAACTCGGTAAAACTTTTAACACCTCATGTAGCGATGAGATCGAAGCACTGTCTGGTTGTAGAGGCGGATTACGTCCTAGTGGTTTGAGGATTCACTCAGTTCGATTGCCTGGATTAGTTGCTCACCAGGAGGTTTTATTAGGAGCACCAGGAGAGACATACACGCTTAGTCATAATACGATTAACAGATCTGCTTATATGCCAGGAGTATTACTAACAATACGAAAAGTACGGAAACTTAAATCTTTGATTTATGGTCTTGAACGAATTATCTGAAAAATAAATCCAATCAAATGATAATCCCAATACGCACTGATGAATTACATAGGCTTATTCCAGCTGTAGCTACTAGTAACCAATTTAAATCAGCATTAGGAGATCCGAGTAAAATTCTACAAAGGATAATGATTTCAACAATTGGTGGCGTAATAACTTTACTGATCAGCCAAAGTCAAGTTGCAAGTAGGTTTTATTCTATTTGGCTTGTAATAGGTGTAGTCTTCTTATTATATTTACTTTGGGGACCGATAGTCGAGGCAGGGCAAATCAATTCAAAATTAAGGCAATGTTCATTCTCTGCATTATTTGAAGGTCGAATCTCAGATGTATTTGTACGTGAAAAAGTTGTAAATCGGCATGAACAGGCTAATAGGAGTGGAGAGCTAGAATTAGTAGAGAGTCGACGTACATGGATGATTGTAGAACTAGAAGATGAAGATGGATATTTGTCAGAGTTAAAATTTCCTTTAGAGAAGAAACATCAATTTATTCGCATAGGCATGACAATTCGGTGTCTAATATTTAGTCAAAGTAGAGACTTTGAGAAAATTAACTTCTTAAGTGATGCTTGGGTTCCTCAACAGAAATTATGGGTAGGAGAATATCCCTATTTGTTAAGGCCTGCGTTTGAAGAGCTTTGCTCAATAAAACTAGATAGAGGCTAATATGATCTGTAAGTTTATTACTTTGAGAAATAATCAGAAGATGGTAAATATCAAAAGATCAAATTTTTTATGTCCTATTCTACTGATGCTATAATTTCAATCAATAACAAATTAAACGACTTAATTCAAACCATCCAAAAACCATCAAATTACAACCTTGAATCAATTAATCTCATTTAAAAAAACAAAATCTAATAAGAATCTAAGAATCAAAATCAATGGAGCTGGACCTACTGGATGTCTTCTAGCCCTTTCTTTGGCACAAAAAGGTTGCAAAGTAAATATTTGTGATCCTTTATCAATAGATAGTATCACTTGTAAGAGCCGTGCATATGCACTTACACAATCTTCCAGACTACTTCTTCAAAAACTTCAATTATGGGAACAATTATTACCTTATCTATGTTCCTTCTCAAAATTAACTCTAGAAGATTGTGAGATACAAAAATCTGTAATTTTTAATTGCCTAGATTTGTCATGTTTAAATCAACAATCGGATGCTATTGGGTGGATTATTGAACATAAATTCTTAATGATGGTTATCTTTAAAAACATATTAACTTCTAACAATGTGCATACATCAATTGGAGATTCTTATTCATTTGATGGATTATTATTTGATTTTACGGTTGGAGCAGATGGGATAAATTCTCCTACCAGGAAAAATATCGGAATTGGACAATATAATATACCGTATAAACAAGGATGTTTAACAGCTAAGGTGATAATAAGAGGGGCAAATCAAAATACCGCATTTGAAATACTAAGAGAAAAAGGCCCTTTGGCAATATTGCCAATTGGGAAGGAATTATTTCAGGTTGTCTGGACTGATAGTTTAGATAATTGTATTGATAGGGTTTCACAAACTCCAGCATTTATTCTCGATCAGTTAGCTGGTATATTACCTGAAGGCTTAGAACCTGATTTACTATTAGATAAGCCTGCAGCCTTTCCTGTCGGTATTTGTATAGCCCATTGTTTCTACAAGGGAAGAACTATTTTAGTTGGAGAAGCTTGTCATAGCTTTCATCCAGTAGGCGGTCAAGGATTAAATCTAGGGCTAAGAGATGTTTCTATATTGTCAGATCTTTTAATTGGAGCTAATAAAGGTAAGATTAATATTCACAGCCTTCCCAGGAAATATGGGAATAAGCGTATTGTTGATGTAGCAACAATAACAATATTTACACATCTATTGATTATATTATTTTCAAATAGGAATAGATTGCTATTGTCACTTCGAGTAATTATCCTAAATATCTTATCGAGCTTTAGTTATGTGCGTAGATTTATTATGATGATAATGACTGATGGAGTAAATATTATAGAATAAATACAATCTTACAGCAATACATTGCCAATTAATACAAGTCATCCTCAACCAAAACAAAAGGAGAAATTATTAAATTACCTGTCCACAAAAATCGGTATTAGCGAAAAAGCCTTGAAACTAGGTATTAAGCAAGCAGAATCAGAGCAAGCACCTTTACCTATAGTTTTATGGAGTTTTGGGTTGTTAGATTTACATCAACTACAGAATGTTTTAGACTGGCAGAACAATCAAGAATAACTAATTAGTGATCTAATTGGGATATCAGGGAGATGACTTCTACCTTTAAGGCTGCATAATTCAATTATAAATCCTATACCGACAATATTACCTCCAGCTTTCCTGATTAAATCACAGGATGCCCTGGCGGTACCTCCTGTTGCCAATAAATCATCAACAAGTAGTATCCTCGGAGAATTTATGAACAAATCACTTTTGATTTCAAGAGTATCTATTCCGTATTCGAGTTGATAATCAATACTTAAAACATTTCCAGGAAGTTTTCCTTTTTTACGAATAGGAATGAAACCTATATTATTTATAGTAGAAAGTCCTATGCCAATTAGAAAACCTCTTGATTCAACGCCAGCTATTAAATCAACATTTAAGGGCTGGAGGAAATCTCCAAGTTCATTTAATGCTTGTTGCCAACCGCGAGGACTTAACAATAATGGTGATATGTCCTTAAATAAAACTCCCTTTCTTGGAAAATCAGGTATTTCAGTGATCAGCTCGTTAAGGTCCACAGCGTTATGTCTAATAAGTCATACTAAATGTGAGTATAAGCAAACTTTGGTCCAAATCAATTTGAAAAATAGGAACAATCTGACATTATCATTGACATGATCTTAACAGACACCCCAGGAACCAACCAATCAACGAGACAGGAGGCTACCACTACTGGTGATGCTCATCCTTCATTAAATAAGCCAACTAAGCTAAATAGACGTGGATTAGAAAGACTTGATTTACTTTTGTTGCTAGTTGAGTCATTGGACCTTAATGGTGGAGAAGCGATGCTGTGGGCATCACAGAACATAGGCTTACAGCTATATTTCCCGAATAGGGTAGAGCTTTGGAAAAAGCGCTGTTCAAATCCATTACGGAGAACAACTAGACGAGCAAAACATAATGATAATGATATAGGAGCATTGATATACCTGCTTTCAACTATGGCTGATCGCTTATATCCCATCATTCACCAATTACTCTCAAAGCGAGAACCTGAAAATTTGACATCGGAACGTTGGTCACTTCTTACAGAAAGGTTTAAAGCACTTATTAAAGAAAGAATGAATCAAAGGAGAAGTGCCGTAAAAAGGATATTATATTCAGATGAATCATTATCAATACAACGAGATCTTCTTGTTACTTTATCATTAGCATCTGGTAATGGGGGATTCAATCGTTTACGTGCAAGTCTGTTAGATCCAACTCCCTGACTCTCATTTATGATTAAGCAGACTTATCGCTATGACCATTCTTCTTCTCGGTTAGAAGTAGAGGGGTTGCCAGATTACTCAGCCGGACATATGGAATATGAGATTGGGATAATATCGGGATGGAAGCTTCATTTAGTTGGCTTAACTGAACTAGAAGGCAATCGTGAACACTTAGAATGCTTAATGAAAGCCGTCAATACATATGCCAGATACAGAATTTCTGGGGTAAGAAAAGCATGTGGTAACCCGAACAGTCCAGTATCAATTAATCCTGGGAAATACTCACATACAATTCATTTAAAAAGTTCAAAGCCAGATATTAAACCCCTAACTATAGAGTTAGACGATTCAGAGCTCTCGGACTTAGTACGATGCCTTGACTCATTACGCCATGATCAACGAGTAAAAGTCATTTGGAAAATAAAAGAAGAACTTCCTTTACGAAGGCAAGAATTAGTAGAGAGCTTCTCCTTGATAAGGAGACTAGCAGTCCCATTTAGTAGTGGAATAATATTTAGCCTATTTACTCTGATAGTCATATCGGTTCCATTACCATCTGAAACTGATTTGATAAACCCGTCAAAATCAGAGCAAATACAAGGTAATAGCTAGTATCTGTATCTTATTTAACAATAATCTTTTAAAGATTTGCAATAATAGACTATAGATGCTTAACTATTTGAATATATTATCTTGAAGAAACTATGAAGCTTCTAAAAACCGAAACGAACTACCATTTAAACTTCAAGGTATTAAACAAAAAAACGTGTATCTAGAGTAAATAACATTTAACCAGACTTTGCATATATGAATATGTCTAAAAAACGAAAAAAAAGAACAAGGCTAGAACGAAATGTATTTCGAGAACAGCCGCAAACGAAGATAAAGCCAAATTTATATCAAGCTATAATAGCTACTCTAATGTTAGTAACAGGATTTACACTTATAATATTTTTGAATACACTACCACAAAGATTAGAAAGTACAGACATACTCAATGAATCATTAACCAAGCTATCTACTGGCATAAATTATATATTTCAAGGATTTATGGATCTAGGTACTTTGATGTTAATTTTACTGTTAGCAGTTTTCGGCCTATTGTTAACAATAGGAGGTATATGGAGAATATTAAGGTTACTTCTATTTAAAAGAAAGACTAAGAAGTTGAAATACAAAAATAAAAGATAATGTTAACAATCATAATTATACCGTCTCCTAATAACAGTAAGATGTATATCATAAAAAAAATTTTGTAAGATTTATCAAGAAGGTAGTTTTGGGATAAGGAAATATAGTTAAATTAAAAATAAACCAGAATACATCTCATTAAATATTTGATGAGTAAACCTCAAAAGACTACTCTTATAGATTGGCTAGCTTTAATACTTTCAATCTATACCTGGTTTCTACTATTTTCAATGGGTCCTATTCTATGGGTTGTACTGGGCATATCTATATTGGTAAATTTATTGTGTTTAAGTCAAGGTACTGAAAATACTATAGATATGCTCTCGATTTCTCATATTAGATTTTCGCCATCTAGAATACTAGTTATAAGTACCTTATTTATATTATGTATTTCCTCTATTTATGGATTTATAGATATTATTTGGAGGTTTCCAATAGTAGACCAAAGTATTTTGATTTTCCCCATAATAACCTTTTCACTAGTAATTGGAGGCTCTATTATAAATCTAATTTACCGGTGAACAAGATATATAATAAGTAAATACTGCTTATTTGTCATGGTTGTACTTGTTTTTAATAATGATGACAGGAATAAACTCAACAATCATAATGATGAATTGTTCTATCTAAATCCAAGACTAGTTTTTCATTTAGACAAATCATTTAGAGATAGATTACGTAGACTATATTCTGAAACAATAAAGGAAAATTCTATAATCTTAGATCTTATGAGTAGTTGGGTAAGTCATCTTCCCGATGATAAAAAGTTTAAGAGAGTAATAGGCCATGGATTAAACAGAGAAGAACTGGCTGCTAATAGCAAACTGGATAGGTTTTGGTGCCAAAATCTAAATGAGATTTATAAAATACCTCTTGAAGATAACTCTATTGATGTATGCCTTGTTGTTGCGGGCTGGCAATATCTTCAGAACCCGGAAAATATAGCCTCAGAGATTTATAGAGTGTGTAAAAATTCGGGTAAAATTATTATTTCTTTCTCTAACAGAGCATTTTGGGAGAAAACACCTAAAATATGGTCTACAACCAATCAACTTGATAATATAGATTCTATTAAAAAGGTTCTAAAAGCACAAGGGTGGATTAATTTGACTCACATTCAAGAAGAAAATAGAGTTAATGGCTTTGCAGCTATATTGAATATAAATAATGATCCATTCTATGCGGTTATTGGTAATAAGTGATTTAGAATGTCTGTTTAAAATATCTTAAATATATTATCTTTAACGAGATCGTAAACAAGGATTTTGCCATACAAATGATATATAGTATTTATATTAGTAGTCTAGTAGATGATCTAATATGAAGTTGTATTATATTAGTTAAAAATGTAGGAGTTTAGGGAGAATCATATCCATAGTGAGAAATCCATTTAGATAAATAACTTATAGAGGGATTAATCTGATCCCTATAATTAAACCATTTGTTAATAGAGCTTGAATACAAGGGTTGAGTAACCTGACTAGAAGAAGGAGTATTAATCAATTTATCTAGAGATTTATTATGATTGTAGACATTAAGTTCATTATACCATGGTAGATCAAGATAGCGAATTATCTGCTCAACAGTTTTGGAATATTTGTATATCAAATTCTCATATCGACAATCTATTACATTTAAGTTCAGAGTTTCACGGTATTTGACAAATGAATGATTAATAATATTATATAGATTGGATGCCATTTCAACCGATCGAAGATTTACCATTGCGTCATTAACTTCGAATAATTGTTGTATACAAGAAATAATCGTATCACAGGGATGCCTATAAGAAAATATAATTTTAGATTGGGGGAAAAGTAATTTAATTAACGGTATGCTTATTATATTTAGAGGTAACTTGTCTATAATCAACTTACAACGATCATTATATAAGTGAATTATATTATTAATATATTTTGCTCTTATTTCTTCAAGTTCCTTTTGTGCTAATAATCCTATATCTTCTATTCTAGTCTTATAATTACGTACAATGTCGTACTCTAATGCTGAAATTAGTGGTTGCTCATCTATAACTTTTATATTAGGGTGAGCATTAAGGATGTTATCTAATAAAGTAGTGCCGGATCGTGGGAAGCCTATGATAAAACCTATATTAAATTCGTCTTTATAAATATTGAGTTGTTTATCCTTTATGTTCCTTACAGCTAAATTATATTTCCTTATTTTATGATGAATAGAAAACACATTACAGTTTAAATTAAACTGATAAGATTTACTTTTAATAAATGAATTATAAGCGTCTTGGAAAAGTTCTCTACGATCTTCTATATGTCCTCTATAATTCCAATATAATGCCCTCTGCTCAATTGAACAGCTATTTAACCATTTATTACTTACCCGTAAAATCAAATCATAAGCCTCTTTAAATTTCTTTGCCCTAAACAAGAGTCTTGATTTATATATTGAGATTTCATTCATTATTAACTCAGACTTTCTGTATTTATTTATATAGTATCTGAGAAGATCCATATCATTATAACGTTCTGCTAATTCGAGAAGATTGACATATGGACTTTTATTATTAGTATTGAGATCAATTGACAATTGATAACAAAAAGATGATCTATATTTATCTGATCTATATAAATAATAGGAACCCAACAAGTTAAAGGACTCTGATAAAAATTCACCTTCATTAATAAGCCTATATAAAATAGCTCTGCATTGTGAATATTTTTTATTATTTAAATAACAATTGGCTAATTCAAGTAGATGAATCTTTATAATTGGATTATCATCAATACGAGTCAAATATTCTTCCGCCTCGTTATATAGCCGCAATTCCATATATATTAGGCTTAAGTTAAAAAGAGCTTGATATGAATCTGAATCTATTTCTAATACTCTTTTATACTGTAGTATAGCTTCTTTTATCTTGCCTATTCTTTTGTATGAATCACCTAAGTTTATTCTTGCATTAATATAATTAGGATCTAAATCGAGGATATTATTATATAGTAAAATTGATTTTGTTATTTTGCCCTTCTCATTTAGGGCATTCGCCATATTATATATACATTTAAGATTTATAGGGTTTAGCTCAAGTGCCTTTTTAAAACATCTAATAGATTTGTTTATATCTCTATTGCTTTTTAGTGTATTACCCATGTTATAGAAATAGTTGTCATTGAAGGGATTTAACAAAATTGAATTCTTGTGGCACAAAAGCGATGTTTTAAATTCACCTATTTGCTTAAGAACAATTCCAAGATTAGAATATGTCTCGTGACAATTACTACTCAAATGTAATGCTTTAATTAGATTAGATGCTGCTTCATTAGATTGATTAAGAGATATACATACAAATGCTAGATCCTTATGATATAAGAATGTATTTGGATTAGTTCTTAGAAGATTACTGTATATTAACTTAGCCTCATGAAATTCTCCTTTACTTAATAGTTCAATTGCCTTGTTTTCAAAAGATTTATTATTGAGCTCATCTTCTTGTTTGTCCTTATTCATATTTTTATAACTAACAATAATTTTAGCACAACATTCTGTCAAATATGATATAGAGTTTAAATTATAAATATGTAATTCTTATGAGTGCTTATTCTCTATTGAAATTTAGCTCCGAAGATTGCGGTACGTGTCACCGTATGAGTCATTATGACTCGAAGGTTGCAGAGGAACTTGGTTTATTATTTGTAAACATTATGCTTCAGGATACTGCTACTTATAGAAAATATCGCCAAATACTTCTCTCTAAATATCCAAATAAGGAAGGTATGGGTTGGCCCACTTATTTACTTGTTTCTAACCCTGAAGGTGAATTCACTGTTCACGGCGAATTAAAAGGAGGTATGCAAAAGGGAGACTTTAGATCAAAATTGTCTCAACTTATCCCTTAAAAATAAACTATTCTCATAGGATTTGCAGAAAACACTACTTCACGATGTTGAACGATTGAGAATGACTCTAAAGGCTATTCCTTTAGAGCCTGGTTGTTATCTAATGAAGGATAAGGATGATAGGTTGCTATATGTTGGGAAGTCTAAAATCCTAAGGAATAGAGTGAAGAGTTATTTTCTAAGTAATAATAAATTGAGCCCTAGAATTAACCTAATGGTAAGGCAAATAACATCAATAGAAATTATTGTTACTGATAATGAATCAGAAGCATTAGTATTAGAATCTAATCTAATAAAGAATAATAAACCTCATTTTAATATTCTTCTTAAGGATGACAAGAAATATCCTTATCTATGTATTACTTGGAGCGAGGATTATCCAAGAGTATTTATTACTAGAAGACGAATACATAGAAAAGATAAAGATAGGTTCTATGGTCCCTATGTAGACGTAACACTTTTGAGACAAACACTGTCCTTAGTTAAGCGTTATTTTCCCTTAAGGCAACGACCTAGGCCCTTATATAAAGATAGAACATGTCTTAATTTCTCAATAGGAAGATGTCCTGGTGTTTGCCAGAAAAAAATATCTTCAAAGGACTATCACCACTCACTGCGTAGGGTTGAGATGATTTTCCAGGGAAGAAATGACGCTTTAAAGTTGATTTTAGAGGAACAAATGAAAAGATCATCAGATAATTTAAACTTTGAAGAAGCGGCTTTAATCAGAGATCAGATCAAAGCTTTAAAACAACTTAATGAACAACAAAAGATGGCATCACCAGATTCAACAATAAATAGAGATGTAATTGCATTGGCTTCAGATAATAGACTTGCATCAGTTCAACTTTTTCAAATGCGCGAGGGTAAATTAATTGGACGTCTTGCTTTTACAACTGATTCAAAAAACCTAAGTCAGGGTATGATTATTCAACTAGTAATAGAGGAACATTATGGTCATATAGATACTATTGAAATACCGTCAGAAATACTAATTCAATATGAATTGCCTCAATTAGATTTAATTACATATTGGTTAAGGGATTTAAAAGGCTCTCAGGTTAGAATTATTGAACCTAAACGACAAGCAAAGGCTGAATTAATAGACCTAGCTCATCGAAATGCCTTATATGAGCTTGAAAGGCTCAAAAAGGGAGAGGAGAAACAGGTTTTAGCTTTAGAGGATCTAGCACAATTACTAGAGTTAGTAACACCTCCTAGGCGTATTGAAGGTTACGATATTAGTCATATTCAAGGTTCAGATCCAGTCGGCTCACAGGTTGTTTTCATTGATGGAATTCCAGCTAAACAGCATTATCGTAAGTATAAGATAACTAGTTCAAGTATTAATATAGGTCATAGTGATGACTTTATGGCTATGGCCGAAGTTATACGTAGACGATTCCGTAAATGGTCGCGAATTAAAAAAGAAACAGGTAATTTGTCCGACTATAAATTTAAAACTAGTAGTGTATTAGAACGAACTAGTTTTGATGATTGGCCAGACCTAATTATGATTGACGGAGGTAAAGGTCAACTTTCGGCTGTAATAGAAGCTCTTAGAGAACTTGATTTAGTAGATGAAATAAATATTTGTTCGTTAGCAAAAAAAAGAGAAGAGGTATTCGTCCCTGAGAAAAAAGAATCACTGTTTTCAGAACCAGACCAATTGGGAGTATTGCTTCTACGTAGACTTCGCGATGAAGCTCACAGGTTTGCAATCAACTACCATCGTCAGCTAAGATCCAGCCATATTAATCGTTCACGATTATCTGATATTCCAGGATTAGGTCCAAAGAGAAAAAAGGAGATACTTTCACATTTTAAATCTGTTGAAGCTATACAGTTAGCTAGTATAGATGAATTAATTCAAGTACCAGGTCTAGGATTATCTATGGCACAAAATATTTGGGATTATTTTCATCCAGATTGATAGCGAAAAGCTATTTCATTAGTTTTGCTATGAATAATCTATATTATTGCTTGAATTAGAATATCTAGATAAGTTACACTTATGCTCATTTCTTATATATTTGCTAATTTAGATTAAATCTGACTACTAACTAATTTTAGTTCTCTGACAACAGCACCTTATTTATCTATGACAATGTCTGCTGAGGCCTATCTATGGTTCAAAACACTCCACATAATTGGAGTCGTAGTTTGGTTTGCCGGCTTATTTTATCTTGTCAGGCTTTTTATTTATCACGTCGAAGCGGAGGAACTTGAACCTCCACTGCAACAAGCCTTTAAGGATCAATATTCATTGATGGAAAAAAGATTATCCAATATTATTACCACTCCAGGAATGATACTAACTGTATCAATGGCATCAGCATTACTATATACACAACCAATTTGGCTTCAGCAAGGATGGATGCAAATAAAACTTTTCTTTGTTTTTTGTCTTCTAGTTTATCATTTCTTTTGTTACAGACTCATGAATCAGTTACATGGTAATGAATGTACCTGGTCAGCAAAACAATTGAGGGCATTAAATGAATTACCTACGCTATTATTGGTTATAGTAGTTATGTTGGTTGTATTTAAAGATCAGTTTCCAACTGGAGCTGCAACATGGTTAATTGTTGGCCTAGTAGTATTTATGGCTTTATCAATTCAATTTTATGCTCGATATAGGAGGCTTAGATTGACTAATAGTTCGAAGGAGTAGCAAATGCAAACTTATAATAAAGATTTAAAGAATGTATTATCTTCAATAGGACCTCAAAGTTGTCCATATGTATGTAACTTCCATACTCATACAATACATAGTGATGGTAGTTTAGAGCCATTAGATCTATTATCACAGGCTATAGAATATAAATTATCCCATTTGGCTATTACAGATCATCATAATATAAAAGCATATTATGAATCTGTTGAATGGATTGAGCACAATCTTATTTCCTCAACTAATACTCTGAACCTTTGGAGTGGTGTTGAGATTAGTTGCTTGCTAGATAGATGCCTAGTACATATTCTGGGCTTAGGTTTTGATGTAAATCATACGTCTATGCGAAAATATATTAAGGGCATGCCTCCTGTAGGAGATTCATTAAATGCCAAACATGTTGTCGAATCAATTCATGAAGCAAAAGGAATTGCAATACTTGCACATCCTGCCAGATATCGCATTGGATTTGAGCAATTAATCGAATCTGCGGTAGGGATTGGCATTGATGGCGGTGAAGCTTGGTATGATTACGATTATTCTGAGGTTTGGAGCCCTAGTAATTTCATTTGCTCCTCAGTAGAAAAGAAATTACAAGAGCATGGACTTTTAATGACATGTGGAACTGACACTCATGGAACTAGCATTTTAGGTAGATAAATAGTACTAATAATTTGAATTTTCTATCTTTTCCTCAGACTTAATTAGCATTGACTTAAGATTATCCTTAATCGATATAGTACAGGTTTTCCACATACTTCTATTGCTTGCTTCTAGTAATCTCTCAGATATATCTCTTAGTACCCATGGATTGTTATCATATAGGAATTGTGAAACATCTTTATTACATAGCCACTTATCATATATTTCTTCATAACACCAATCTTCTACGCTATCTGTTGATGCATCATACGCAAATAGATAATCTACACTAGCTCCCATCTCAAAACCACCCTTATATCCATGTTTAATCATTCCTTTAATCCATCTTGGATTTAACATTCTACTTCTAACAACCTTGCTTATTTCCTTTTCAATATTGGTAATTTTTATTCTCTCAGGCCTTGAGTGATCTCCGAAAAGAAGAGTAGGTTTTTTTCCATTTATAGCTTCAATTGCAGCAGATAAACCTCCTTGGAATTGATAATAATCATCTGAATCTAATATATCATGTTCTCTATTATCTTGGTTATGTAAAACGACTTCAATGTCTTTTAAAGAGGATTCCAATCCTTCCCTATCAAGAATAGGATTATTAACTCCATCATAACGCCACTTACTCCATTCAATATAGCTTTTACCGAGATCTTCTCTTTTCTCCCATGCTCCGGAATCTATAAGTGCTTGCAGACCTGCTCCGTATGAGCCTGGTGCTGAACCAAATATTCTTCCTGTAAAACCTTGCCTACGATTAATTTTAGCTAGTGGATTCATTTCATCTGATTCATCTAACATACTAACTCTCATCTGTGCAATATATACCCAGCTAACTAATTGGGGAAAAGCATCTCTAAAGAGGCCGGATATTCTTAAAGTAACGTCTACTCGAGGCCTTCCTAGAATACTTAACGGAATTATCTCTATATCCACCATTCGTCTTGTTCTGCCATCCCATACAGGTCTAACACCAATTAACGAGAATAATTCAGCTATATCTTCTCCACCATTACGCATAGTTGCTGTTCCCCATACAGACATAGCCATTTTTTTAAGGTGTTGACCTTCTTCTAATAAATGAATTTCTAATAGTTTTTCAGAACTTCTTCTACCTAGGTCCCAAGCAGCCTCAGTTGGTAAACCTCTAAGGTCCACACTATAAAAGTTTCTCCCCGTAGGGAGAACATCCTGCCTACCTCTGCTAGGAGCTCCAGAAGGACCACTTTCAATTCTTTTGCCATTTAATACATTTATTAGAGCTTTCTTTTCATGGTCATAGGAATTAAATAAATTTATCCACAGTCTATTCTTAATGTGCTTATGGTATTCACTTTGTGGTAATTCCAAGAGCCAATTATAAATAGGAAGTGCTAGTTTTTGAAAGATTGAATCATTAGCTTCATCTCTACACTTATCTGCTATCAATAGAGTGAGAAAATACAATGCTTGTTCTTCAATGAAATCAACAGCATCTCCAACTTTTCTAAAATTCCTATCTGAGTATCTCTTGATCCTAGAAATATCCTTTTCACTAAGTTTATCTCCTTCTTCATCTATCCATGGATCTAACTCTAGGCCAAGTTTATTTGCAATTTCCTGTGTTAATCCAGGGTAATTAGAAGTAGGAGGTCTACATATGCAAAGTAGTAGTTCAATCATTTTTTCGTTTGATGGTTTTTCCCCTAACCGATGAAGACCTGTTCTTATTTGAGCTTCTTTTAATTCACACAAATATGATTCTATCTTGTTGAAAAGTTCATCATTATTTGGCAATGAATTAGGTTGAATATCTAATTCAATATTTGAAAGCTTTTCTTGTCTTATTATTGTTACTATTTTATCTTCTAAAAGTTTACTTCTGTTAGAGTGTAGTTGACATGACTCATAATATTCATCCATTAATGATTCTAGCTTGTCTAATTGACCATATAACTTTGCTCTGCCTAGGGGAGGGGTCATGTGGTCTAAAATGACTGCTTGAGTTCTTCTTTTGGCTTGAGAGCCCTCTCCTGGGTCATTTACAATAAATGGATATACATTAGGTATACAATCCATTGCTAGGTCAGGTGAACACTTAGAACTAATGCCAACTCCTTTTCCAGGCAACCATTCAACGCTTCCATGCTTTCCAAGGTGAATTACTAAATTGCATTTGAATATATCTCGCATCCAAAGATATTGTGCTAAATATCGATGAGGAGGTGGTAGGTCAGGCGAATGAATATCAGTTATGTTATCTGAATCATAACCCCTACTTGGCTGTAATAGTATTGCTATATTGCCAAACTGAAGACCAATAATAGCAAAACCTGTCTCATCTAAATCAATAGCTTTGGTAGGATCACCCCAACGTTTCTCTATGAATGTCTTTACGTCAATATCAACTTTACTCCACCATTTTAAATAATTTGTTAATGGTAAATAATCTAAAGGTGTTAAATGTTTTGTTTCATCAGAATTAGTCCTAGAGCGAAGTAATCTATTTATCAATTCATTACTATTCTTAGGGAGTATATTCTCATCTATGAAGTAACCCTCATCTTTTAACCAATTTAATATGTTTAAGGCACTACGTGGGGTGTCTAACCCCACACCGTTAGCAATTCGACCATCTCTAATCGGGTAGTTTGCTAGTACGATTACAATTCTCTTGTCCTTGTTTAATTTATTATTAAGCAGCGTCCACTTGTTAGCATGTCTTGCTACCCACTCTATACCCTTATTATACGGAACTAATTCCTCAATATTCGATGATAATAAAGTATCAATTCTTTTTTTTTCCCTAAATGCACCTGGCCTAGTAGTTATTCTACCATCAATTTCAGGCAGAACTACCTGCAATGAAAGGTCTACAGGTTGTAGTCCTACACTACTATTATTCCAATGATCAATTGATGAGGAGCTGGTAAGTAATTGCAATACTGGTATATTTAAACCATCCCATAGACATTTCTTATCAAGCCTTTCTTCATATTCTATGGAGGCAAATGAAGTAGTAGTTATTATCAATTCTACTTGTTCTCTTTTGAATAGGTTTATTATTGCGTTCTTTATAGACTCATCCCTTAAACTGCTAACAAATAAAGTCCTAGGAATTAACCCTAGGAGTCTTAACTTCTTATTTAATTCTTTAGGCAATGCCAAATCATTTGCCTGATATAGTGCTTTATACATTATTATTCCAATTTTTCTACCCTGTTCAGTTTTCCAATCCCATTTGATTGGATCTTCAGAAAATTCTATCTCAAATGAATCATCAAATTCATCTACTCTCTCTCTCAATTGAAGAAGTGATTTGAGGAAGACTTTCATATTATTAATACCTCCTTCCCTCAATAACTTTGCTAGTTTGGTAGAATATCTAATAGATAGACTTCCTAAGCTGTTTAATGACTCATCTTGATCTGCTGTTCCAGCAAGTACAATTAATATTCTTTCTTTATTGTCAGATTGCCATTTAATAAATTGCTCAAGTCCATAACTCCAATGTCCTCTGCCACCTAGGAGTCTAATTACGACAAGTTTTGCCTCCTTTGCTGTAGTGGAGATGTAGTGGTCTATCTGGGCTGGATGGTAAAGCGCAGATATATCTAAAGCCTTAATTTGGCCATTCCAGTGACTAAGGCTAGGATCAGCTAAAGCTGCTGATAATGTTGCTATATCAGTTTTCGCGCTAGTTAAAAATAAACTAGTCGCTGATGGCTGTTCCACCAAGGCAATGTCCTCGGATGGCTCAGTACTAGAAATTCCTGCTATTCGATGCATTTACACACTCTCGTTGTTTGCTCACCAACTATTGGAGAGACTAGGGCCAAGAACACTGACTTAGAGCATTCCAACCATGCATGATTTTCTTCCATATGCCTGGTTTCAAGGAAAGTGTGTTCCTTTTCATGAGGCAAAAATTTCTATAGCGACTCATGCGCTGCATTACGGAACAGGAGCATTTGGTGGAATGCGAGCTGTTCCTGATCCTCAAGACAATTCGAGTGTACTCTTGTTTAGGGCTGATCGTCATGCTAAGCGGTTAAGTCAGAGTGCCAAATTACTTCTAACAGAACTAGATGAAAGTAAAGTTTTGAATGCCTTGGCGCAAATACTAATAGCTAATAAACCAGATAAACCAATATATTTACGTCCATTTGTTTATACAAGTGATCTTGGAATAGCACCGAGATTGCATAATATCGAAACAGATTTTTTTATTTATGGACTTGAATTAGGCGACTATCTTTCGCCTGAAGGTGTAACATGTAGATTTAGTAGTTGGTATAGACAAGAAGATCGAACATTACCATTACGTGGAAAAATCAGTGGGGCCTATATAACGAGTTCCTTAGCGAAAACTGAGGCTGTTCTAAGTGGATTCGATGAAGCTCTATTATTGAATAGTAGAGGAAAGATAAGTGAGGCTAGTGGTATGAACCTGTTTATTGTTAGAGAGGGAAATTTAATTACTCCTAGTGTCGATCAAGATATATTAGAAGGTATAACAAGAGCAAGTGTCATTGAAATTGCAAGAGGTATGGGAATACCCGTTATTGAAAGAGCTGTAGATAAGACAGAGTTATTTATTGCTGATGAAGTTTTCCTAACAGGTACAGCAGCTAAAATCACACCGATAAGAAGGATCGAATCTACAGAATTAAAATCCTTAAGGCCTGTCATGAACAAACTAAGAAAAAAGCTTACTGCTATAACTGAAGGTAGAGATCCCGAATATAAGCATTGGATAACTAGGATTAATGTCAGAAGTGATTAAACTATTTGTATTTGTATTAAACTGATGACAATTAAAGTATTTACTACCTCCCTTATATATTAATGGAAACTAGCATAACTACAAAAAATACTATGCATTCTGATTTTTTAGACCGACTTTATTCTCATGAAGAATCAGTTGTTGTTTTTGATGGAGCAACTGGAACATCACTACAGAATTTGAACTTAACAGAAGTGGATTTTGGGGGAATAAACCTTGAAGGATGTAATGAAAATCTTGTTTTAACAAATCCACAAGCAGTAAAAAAAGTACATAGGGATTTTTTGGAGGCTGGATGTGATGTTATCGAGACAAATTCATTTGGTGGTGCATCTATTGTATTAGCTGAATATGGATTAGAGGACCAATCCTATAAATTAAACAAGTTATCTGCAAAAATAGCAAAAGAGATAGCCGATGAATATAGTAGCGAAGAGAAAAAAAGATTTGTAGCAGGATCAATTGGTCCTACTACAAAATTACCAACACTAAAACATATAGATTTAGATAGTTTAAGAGACTCATATATTATTCAATCATTAGGTCTTATTGACGGAAATGTTGACCTAATGTTAATTGAGACATGTCAGGATGTCTTACAAATCAAGGCTGCCTTACAAGCTTTAGAAATTGCATTTAAAGAAAGGGGTAAAAGAATTCCAATAATGGTGTCCGTAACCATGGAAACAACGGGAACTATGCTTATGGGTACAGATATTGGAGCTGTAATTACTATTCTAGAACCATACCCAATAGAGATATTGGGTCTTAATTGTGCAACTGGACCGGAACAAATGAAAGAACATATAAAATATTTGTCAGAATACTCACCATTCACTATAAGTTGTATACCGAACGCTGGATTACCTGAAAATATTGGAGGTATAGCACATTACAGACTAACTCCTATAGAGTTAAAAATGCAGTTAATGCACTTTATAAAGGATTTAGGGGTTAGAATTATTGGGGGTTGTTGTGGTACTACTCCTGATCATATTAAATCCTTAGTTGAGCTCTCAAACGACTTAACGCCAGCCAAACGTATAACACGAAAAGCAAAGGAATTATTTAATAGACCAAAATATAACTATGTTCCTTCTGCCTCATCGCTATATACCAGTACAACATACAAACAAGATAATTCCTTTCTAATAATTGGTGAAAAACTAAATGCTAGTGGTTCAAAAAAAACAAGAGAAATGCTTGATAAGGAGGATTGGGATGGCCTAGTTGGTATCGCAAGGAATCAAGTCAAGGAAAATGCTCACATAATTGATGTCAATGTTGATTATGTGGGTAGAGATGGTATATCAGATATGAATAATATAGTAAGTAGGTTAGTGACTAATATTAATTTACCAATAATGATCGATTCTACTGACTGGCAGAAAATGGAAAGTGGATTAAAAGTCGCGGGTGGAAAATGCTTATTAAACTCTACTAACTATGAAGATGGAGAAGAAAGATTCTTAAAAGTTCTCGAATTAGCTAAGTATTATGGGGCTGGAGTTGTAATAGGTACGATTGATGAAGAAGGTATGGCAAGGACGGCAATAAAGAAGTTTGAAATTGCATCCAGAGCATATGATTCATGCCTTGAGTTTGGTATACCTGCATATGAAATATTTTATGACCCTCTAGCATTACCAATTTCAACTGGTATAGAGGAAGATAGGAGAAATGCATTGGAAACAATTGAAGCAATTAATATGATTAATAAGAAGCTAAAAGATGTTCATATATTACTTGGTATATCAAATGTTAGTTTTGGGTTATCACCTGCTGCCAGAATTACACTAAATTCTGTATTTTTGAATGAATGCTGTGCAAATGGTATGGATGCAGCTATTGTCTCACCTGCCAAAATATTGCCTCTCAGCAAGATAAGTTCAGAACATAAAGAAATCTGTATAGATTTAATTAGAGATAACAGAAGATATAATGACGGCAATTGTACCTATGATCCACTTGCGGAATTAACAAATGCTTTTGATGGTATTTCAACAAAAGATGCCAGAAAGAAGTTATCAACTCTTGGCAAATTAAACGTTGAGGACAGACTCAAGCAACATATTATTGATGGAGAACGCGTAGGCCTTGAAGATTCGCTATCAGAAGCGCTAACCAAGTATAAACCGCTAAATATAATTAATGAATATTTGCTCGAAGGGATGAAGGTTGTCGGCGATTTATTTGGTTCTGGTCAAATGCAATTACCTTTTGTTCTTCAATCGGCCGAGACAATGAAATTTTCAGTAGCTTATTTAGAGCCATATATTGAGGCTGAACAAGGTAAAATAAGCTCTAAAGGTACTTTTCTAATAGCTACTGTTAAGGGAGATGTGCATGATATAGGAAAGAATCTCGTCGACATCATTCTAACTAATAACGGATATGAGGTTATAAACCTGGGAATAAAGCAGGATGTTTCACAAATTATAAATGCTCAAAAGAAATATAAAGCTGATTGCATTGCAATGAGCGGACTTCTCGTTAAGTCTACAGCTTTTATGAAGGAAAATTTACAGGCTTTTAATGATGCTGGTATTACCGTTCCTGTTATTCTAGGTGGAGCAGCATTGACACCCAAATTTGTAAATCAAGATTGTGGGGATACATATAATGGCATAGTTATCTATGGAAAGGATGCATTTACTGACTTGAGGTTTATGGATGAATATATACAGTCTAAGGCAAACTCTCAGTGGGATGATTGCAAAGGATTTCTTAATAAGAGACAGAATACAATTACTAAGATCAATCATGCACAATCTAATAAATCAAAAGATAACAAATCATTATCTAAATACAGCGAAAATCTATCAATAGAAGTAAATAATAAGCGTTCACTACGCATACCAGAAGAACCAGCAGTCAAGCCACCATTTATTGGAACAAAAATATTAACCTCTAGTTCTATACCTCTAGACGAGATATTATATTATTTGGATCATAATGCTCTTTACGCAGGACAATGGCAATTTAGGAAAACTAAAGAACAATCACGAAAAGAATATGATCTCTTTCTACGTGATAATGCTCGGCCAGTACTAGATAAACTAATAGATTTAGTCACAAATGACAATTTAATATTTCCCTCAGTTGCATATGGTTATTTCCCATGTGGTAGAAGAGGAAATTCTTTAGATATATTTGATTATGAATGTAATGAGAAATTAGTTGAATTTCAATTTCCACGCCAAAAAGGTGGAAACAGTTATTGCATTTCAGATTATTATAGAGATTTAAAAGATAATAAACCTAGCGATTATATACCTATGCAAGCAGTGACTGTAGGTCAAAGAGCAAGTGTATATGCACAAGATTTATTTAAGTCTGATTCATACAGTGAGTATCTATATTTTCATGGTTTTGCTGTTCAACTGGCAGAAGCATTAGCTGAGTGGTGTCATTCACGTATAAGGAAGGAATTAGGTTTTGAGCATTTAGAGCCAGATACTCTAAATGATATTTTAGCTCAACGATATAGGGGATCTAGATTTTCGTTTGGTTACCCTGCTTGCCCAAATGTATCAGATTCAAGGCATCAATTAAAGTTATTACAGGCAGACAGAATAGGTTTAATTATAGATGAAAGTGATCAGTTATATCCAGAACAAAGCACAACGGCATTAATCGCTATTCACAGCTCAGCCCGCTACTTTAGTGCTTAAAATAATATACCAAAGTAAAATATTTTCTTTAATAGTATGAAATCATTTTTCTTACAAGCAAGATACTCCTAATGAATAATTAATGCTTGTAATAACTTGCCTGTAGATTAATTTGTGTTTTAGGTCCTAAATAGTCAGTCCTTACAAAGTGTCTCCATTGTTTCGATAACTTCTTGCTGGAATTCATCAAGGGAATCTGAGTCACTTAAATCAATCCCTTCACCAGCTGCATTTTGCGTGAGCTCTTGAAAATGAAAAGCCCCTTCCCCATTTGCCAGGAACTCCATGGCAGATGTTTCACCACTTTCTCGAAAAGCGTCGCACAGAGCTAAAAAAGCTCCGTCTTCAGTGAACTCCCAATCCATTGAGGAGAAATAACTGATTGACCTTTAACGCCTTCCCCCCTGGTTACGTCAACCATCTTTAAATGAAATGTGTCAGTAGTTTTTCAGTCCAACCCCTTGGATCAAGTGGTCACAATTTTGAGAACCACTGCACTGCAAGGGTTCTTAGAGCATATTTAAGCCTAATCGGTATTGAACCGAATTTTGAAATTAAATATTTTCTTTGATCGTTGTTTCAAAAAAAGAACGAGTTTATGGCCAATTCCAACCCTAGAAATCTGGTCGTTTGTTCCATAACTGGCCAGAACCGGGTTGACGTAGGACGAAAAGCGACCTGATAGGCGCCTAAAACAAGCTTCTGGAAGCCCTAGCGATGTAGAACAGCTCATACGTGCAAATGGACAGGTGGCTACCTTCTTGAGCCCTTCTAAACGCATAACAGGGCTATAACGACAATTGGTAAAGGTGATTCCAAAAGCAAGGTCGAGTTGAATTTATTTATTGAATTTAACTCAGTAGAAGAAAATAAACTAAATCGAGAGAAATAAGCTCAAGTATCCTATCAGAACTATTTAGAGATAGTCTATACAATAATCAAAATAGATTACATGAGTTTATTAATATAAAAGAGAATGATCAACATACAAGGTTAAAATACTTACTAAATAATAATTCTATAATAATTCTATAATAATTCTATCACAGATTTTTCTTTTAAATCGCTAATAAGCTATAATATTAGATGTATAAAGTCTTTTAGTAGGCAGTGACAAAGGAGCACTACTGGAAAACTGCGTTAATAAATTCAGATATTGCAGCTGAAAATGGTTCTTTAATACCCCTTAAAACCAAATTAATACTAAGCAATGATTATTACCATAATGATTTTGAATTACGTGAGCTTAGAAGTAAATTTCCAATAAATAAGGAATCTAATGGTCCAAAAGTTAATCCTTTTAGGCCATTTGACCCTAGATTAAATATTGCAGATATTAGTAGTAAGCACGCATTAATACTTAACAAGTATCCTGTTCAAAAGGGACATATGTTGCTTATCACTAAAAAGTGGGAGCCACAGTCTGGTTGGATTAATATATCAGATTTTGAGGCATTAATTGAAGTCGACAATGATACCAGTGGTCTTTGGTTTTACAATAGTGGTCAGAATGCAGGTGCAAGTCAACCACATAGACATATTCAACTCCTAAGAAGATCAACCAACGAAAAAGTTTGTCCTAGGGATTCCTGGTTTATTAAGAACATAAATAATAATATACGTGTTAAAGATAGGCTAGGCTCAAGTCTATATATAATCAAGCGTTCTAATGATATTAACATTTCACAAGCCAATAACCTAATGATGGATTACGTAGATCTTTGTCAGAAGAGTGATATTGGGCTCGTATATTGTGATGAAAAGCCTAGATTAGACTATAATTTAATAATAACAAGGGATTGGATGGCAATAGTTAGAAGAAAGATGGAGGGATTAAATGGATTTAGTATAAATAGTCTAGGATTCGCTGGTTATATATTATCTACTAATAAATCAGATATGGATTGGTATAAAAAGCACGGTCCCTTAGAACTACTTCTAGGAGTAGTGAAATAGATATGAGGAAAAATATCTACTAATCTACAATTTGTTCGACCGATTGGTTTCGGCTTATCTGCTCCTCAAGTGTTTTAATAGAGGCATTAGTTGCTGATAGTCTTCTTTCTAGAGAATCTCTAAATAAAATCAAAAATTCTAGACGCTTTTGTTGAAGTCTTATTCGACGTTCTTTCATATTATTATTAGTTGAACAAAATTCTGATGAAATCATAATACTTGGTTAAATATATAAGCATCATAATAGATAGTGTTAAGGAATGTTTGCTTAGAAGGTTAATTGAACATCTTTATCAGTGTACCTAAACAAGCCCTTGATTCGTCTTACTAGTATAGAATTAGACTCAGTACAAGTCTAGCCTATAGTCTACTATGAGAATAATGAGATATTCTAGTGTCCTATTTCGGGAAAGGCGAGGTAAAAAAATCAAGACTTTTGATAATTCATTCAAAAAACAAGGATTTATTGATATGGCATTCAGAAGTAATTTCAGGCATACAAATTAAATTTGAACAAATAGCAGATATTTGCATAATCCTTTAAGACTCTAAAAAAAACTGCAAATTCTCTAAGAAGCCCTATAGGCTTAAAAGAGTTGTCGGGAACTTGTGGAAGAACCTCTAGGAGAGGGAACCCGACGTATATCAGTAGACTTGCCAACCGATCTCATTGAGAAATTCGATGAACTTAAACGGGAATGGGGTCTAAGGGCTAGAGGAGCTGTACTAAAAAGGTTATTAGAAGAAATACTAACAAATACAGATGATCCAGATAACCAATCGATATCTTTTAAAGATCAAAGTAATGATATCAAATCTGAACTCATACTAAATAGCTCAATAAGTGAAAATAGACCAGAATATGATGAGAACCAATCTATCGTACTTGTAGGTAAAAATGACATTAAATTACAGGATACTATCCTTAAAAATAATAAGGAGGAAGAGGAAATAGTCACTCCTAAAAAAGGCCTAGGTTTGTCACAACCAGGCGGAATTGATCTACCTGCTTTTGTGCATAAACGAACTAATAATTTAAGAGAAAGCCTTGGTATATCTTCAAATAAACCGTATAATGAATCTGATCGATTTATGCCTAGAATTGATGAGGAAGATGTCACCTCAAGTATTAAATCAGCTCTACATCATTGGATATCAATATATGGTCAAAAACCAGGTGAAAAGGTTGTTGAAGCAGCAATGCTTTGGTTAGCAAGAGATATATGGCCTCATATTGAGGGCACAGAAGGCTGTTTGTTTACATGGAGTGCAGCTAATCGATACATGAAGAACCAATGTCCTAGTTGGGAAGATAGTGAACCAAATTTTGAAAGAGTTATGGTTTTAGCTGGAATGCTAGAAGATCCATTCGCAGCAAAAAACCTAAACGAGAGAATGCCAACACTGATACGTAGATTTGTAAAT
The DNA here is from genome assembly GCA_003216155.1 of Prochlorococcus sp. AG-409-A19. The sequence goes on from QCJH01000001.1 coordinate 103,779, forward strand.
AAGTTTAAAAGGAGTAGGACTGTCACATCATTTGAAACCCTCGAATCAACAATGACTGTTCATGGAGCGTTAAAACTCCTGGGGTTACCAACAAGATCTGGTTCATCAATAACATTAAACAAAATTCGTGAGGCTTATAAGACAGTTGCTCTTAGAACTCACCCAGACGCTGGAGGCTCAACTGAGGGAATGAGAAGACTCAATGAAGCATATCAACTACTAAAAGAGCTTTACAGACATCAGTCTATTTGATCACATATGAGACTAATGCCTGGTCTAAGATTAGATCAGACTGGGACTATTGATACCGCATAATCAAACAAAGAGCAGTGTTGCCCTATATCTGCACGAAAGGATAGGTAGTGCATCCTTAAAATAACCTTTGTATTCTCGAAAAGAAGTTAAATTCCATATTCCAAAGTGATTCTAATGACATTCATAAACTTAAAAATGCTTAAAAAATCACTGGCCAACTTCGGTCCAAAATTCTTTTTCCTCGTATAGACCCTTTATTCACAATGTTTTTCAAGGAGGCGTAACTGCCTATTACACAGGTACGCTAAAATTAATTTAGTTCCAATGTGTAACCGACGAAGAAACATAGATATTGTCTTCTATATCTACTTCTAGTCTTATTATTAGTCTATACATTAGACTTAGAGTAGACATCCTCAACACAGGCCCATAGCTGGGTCAATGCATAAATAGATTAATAGTCTTGTTTTGCCGACAACCGACTATTAAATACTTCGATCACCACCAGCGAACAGTGACTAGTTTTCTTGTAAGTCTATTATAAGAATCTTTCCGAGACTAACTGCTGGACCAGCATTAGATTAGTAAGAATGACTAAGTTGACTCAAATCAGCGATAATTACATCGATATAAAACCAGGAATTACTATAAAAGTATTATGTATAGATATTGATATAAACGGTCATGGTATAAGTCGAGATGGAAAACACGTTTTTGTAACACCCGATCATATAGTAGGAGAGGTTGCCATTGTACGAGTCTTATACAAAAAGGGTTCAATATGGTTCACAGAGAAGTTAAAGGTATTGAAGGCTTCAAATCAAAGAGTTAAACCTAGATGCGATGTTTACAGGGAATGCGGTGGGTGCTCTATACAACACATTGAATACAAAACACAATTAGATATTAAATATAATCATCTCAAACAGTGTTTAAAACGAATAGCTAATATATCTTTTCCAATTAATCTAATATTAAGAAATACAGATAGGGAATTTAATTATAGAAATAAAACTTTTATCCCTGTGGGTTTAGACGTGAATGGCGAAATAAAAATGGGTTACTACAAATTTGGTACGCATAATATTATAGATATAAATTCATGTCCAATATTGACCAAACACATGAATGATGTTATATCTCAAATTAAGATGGATATAAGGCAACATAATATCCCAATTGATTCTACATCTAAGGGAATTAAAGGTCTTAGACATATAGGGTTGAGAAGTTCATATTTAGAATCTGAGATACTTGTAACATTGGTAAGCAGTAATGATGATCTAAATTTAATTAAAAAATTGGCGGAATTATGGATACAAAATTTCAAAGCAATAAAAGGAGTTAATTTAAATATTCAACCAACATCCAATAATGTAATATTAGGCAATAAAACTATAAATATAGCAGGCAAGTCATATATTCATGAAATCTTTCATGGATTAACATATCGTATCGGATCGACTGAATTCTTCCAAGTAAACCTTGAATGTGCAAAAGATATTGTTTTAATTATAGTTGATTTAATCACACAAAACTATCGTGAATATAAATTTTTAGATGCATATTGTGGAATTGGGACGATAACATTACCTCTTGCTTCTGTAGGTATTGACATTACTGGGGTGGAAATAAATACTAATGCGGTAGATTCAGCTAAATATAATGCCAAGATAAATGGAATAGATGAGAAAATTTTCATAGAAGATGACGTTTCAAATTACATCCAATTTAACCTTGAGAAATATAATTTCCTTATTCTTGACCCACCAAGAAAAGGCCTTGATAATACGGTAATTCAAGCAATTTTAAAAAGCTTGCCAATAAGGATCTTTTATTTAAGCTGCTCTCCGGCAACCCTGTCGCGTGATCTAAAACAGCTAATAGAGCCAAATGGAAAATATTATATTGAATTTATTCAACCTATTGATTTCTTTCCTCAGACAATGCATTTAGAGACTCTAGTCTTGTTAAAGCTTATCAACTCCTAAGTTCACAAAGATATTGATTGGCTAAAACTCCTCTGATTTTCTCATGTATATTTTCAATATCAGAGTCAGTCAAGGTTTTGTGCTGTGACTTATATGTAAGTCTAAAGGCTAGGCTCCATTTATTAGTTCCAATTTGATCGCTTTCATATTTATCAATTAATTGTACATTATCAAGTAATGGCTTTCCTGTCTTAGTTATAGAATTTACTATAGCTTTGGTAGTAAAATCTCTAGAAATGATTACAGAAATATCTCTTTGTATAGAAGGGTAAGAAGAATATGGTTTAAATGTTGGAATCCATTTTGAACTCCGTGTAGAGGCTTCAATTATACTTGCCAAATCTAATTCAAATAAGTATGTTATACGAGATAAATTATGTTCTTCGGCGATAGAGGGATGAACTTGGCCAAAATAACCTATAGGTTTACCTTCAACAGATAATTCAGATGCTCTACCTTTATGAAGAAATTGATTGTCTGTAAGAGCTGCGTCAATTACTTTCAACTTAAGGGATTGGAATACAATATCTAATTGACCTCTAGCTTCGTAGAAATTTAGTAGTTTTGGTTTGCCACTACTAGACCACTGCTCTATTGTTCGATCTCCTGAAATAGCTCCAGCCAAAACATTGCGTTCGCTTATTTTATAACCACACCTAGAATACAATTTACCAATTTCAAAGATCCAACAACCTGGTAGAAAAGCTTGAATATTTCTTTTACATATTTTCAAATGTTCATGCATCATTGTTGTCCTTAAATGGCTAGTTTCCACCAGTAAAGGATTGCTTATGGCAATTCTTTCATTATCGGAGTTTTCAATGCCTACCAGAGACATAGTTGTTATCTCTTGAAGTCCGGCACCAATCAAATGTTGCCTTAGTAATCTTTCAGCCTTTTGGGTGGCGTTTAATTGACCAGGAGCTATTGGATTAGGAAGTCTAGATAGAAATCTGTCATAACCAACTAATCGAGCAACTTCTTCAATTAGATCTACTTCTCTTTTTAAATCAGTATTTCTAGAAGGAGGTATTTTAACATCCCAACCATCTTCTATATTATTTAGACAACAACCAAGAGCTTCAAGAGTTTTTACGATAACCTTATCCTTTAAGAATTGACTTTCGATTAATTGATTGCAAGTATCTTTGGTATTATTTTTTATATCATTGTCATCAACACTTAATGGTCCTAGCAACTTGTGTATGGCATTTCTTCTTAAGTGGATAGATTTAGATTTATTGTCAGATTTACAATAAAACCAACTACCCGATTCTTTAGCTTCTAATAATTCATCTAATAATTGGATACATCTTCTGGCTGAATGCTTGGTAATCTCTGTTGGCAATCCTTTCTCATATCTACTACTTGATTCGGTTCTTAAACCTATAGATCTAGAGGTTTTTCTGACACATGTTGGTTTGAAAACCGCAGATTCTAATAATATTCGTTTTGTACTAGTTGTTACGCAACTATCTTCACCACCAATCACTCCAGCTACAGATACAACTTTCCCATTACAACTGACCACTTGAGTATCTTTTGTTAACTTTATAGATTTACCTTCTATAGATGTAAATTCTTCTCCTTCTACTGCTTGTTTTACTAAAAAACTCTCATGTGTAACCTTATCACCTGTTAACTTTTCCAAGGCATCTACATCAAAAGCATGATGAGGCTGTCCTTGTTCTAACATTACGTAATTTGTTATATCCACTGTTGTATTTATCGATCTAATCCCTGCACGTTCTAACCTGTCACTTAACCATCGTGGGGAACTTATGAGATTATTGTCTATGGTTAATAAAGTTAAACCATATATATCAAACCCGGACGGAACTGCATCTTCGAATGTAGGTTGATTTAAGTCATTAATCTTTAGTTTATTCGTTATTTCTGGTAATGTTAACGTTGAGCCTGTAAGAGCTGCTACCTCTCTTGCAATTCCAACCATTGACATACCATCACTTCTATTAGCTGTAATTGCCAGTTCCAAGATATAATCATCTAAGCCTAAGGTCTTAGAAATAGATTCACCAATTACAATCTTCTCTAGGCCCAAATCCTCTAAAACTGCAATGCCATCTGCGTCATTAGCCAGGCCAATCTCAGATAGAGAACAAATCATTCCTTCACTTTTAACACCTCTCAAATTACTTTTCTTAATTTTCAACCCAATTGCATTTAAATTTGCCCCCAATAATGCAACAGGTACATGAATATGTTCTTTTATATTTTTAGCGCCGCACACTATTTGTAGTTTTTTGTCTTTTCCGACATCAACATTACAGATGCTTAACTTTTCAGCATCTGGATGAGGCTTGCACTGCAATACATAACCCACAACAACACCCTTTGCATTGGCAGCAAGGTCTTCGACTGATTCGACTTCAAAGCCCGCTATAGACAGACGCTCAGACAAGGTCTCAATAGCCTCGTTCACCTGAACCAACTCTTTAAGCCAGGAGTATGAAACCCTCATGGGTGAACTTTTCACTTCGTTGGAATCCTACGCAGTGAAAGGTTTGATCACAAATCGGACCTCTTCCTTGTACGATTATGGTTTATAGCTTGTGTCGCAACTGCGGCGTAACGTCCTTTTATGGCTAAAAACAAGGGCGTCCGGATCGTGATCACTCTTGAGTGCACCGAATGCCGGTCCAATCCCGCCAAGCGTTCTCCTGGAGTGTCTAGGTACACCACAGAGAAGAACCGTAGGAACACTACCGAACGGCTGGAGATTAAGAAATTCTGCCCCCATTGCAACAAATCCACTCCACATAAGGAGATTAAGTGATTTGTATGTACTACAGAAAAAACAGCCGTATCTGAACTATGTCTAATTCATTCTTCAAAAAACGCCTTTCACCAATAAAGCCTGGTGATCCAATTGATTACAAGGATGTAGATCTATTGAAGAAATTCATTACTGATAGAGGTAAAATACTCCCACGTAGACTCACTGGCCTAACAGCAAAGCAGCAACGTGAATTGACTAATGCGGTTAAAAGAGCACGTATAGTTGCTTTACTCCCATTCGTAAATCCAGAGGGTTAATACCATATTCATTCTATATTTTACGATATCTATGAGATAAATATAAAGCCCAAAGAATAAAATCAATCTACAATCAAATGTATATATAACAACACAAACTATATACCTAATAATAATATGAATAACAACTATGCCAATAATAAATCTATTGAGAAATCAGATAAAAAACGATTAGACCTTTCATATCTCAAGACATATACACTGGATGACATCTCAACAAATGAAATTGATGATGGAATCTCTCTAGAAATAATTGGGGACGAAGAATGGGTCTGGATACATATAGCAGATCCTGCAAGGATAGCTTCTTTTAATTCCTTACTAGACATTAATGCAAGAGAAAAGGCTACAAGTATTTATTTAGTAGAAAATGTAAAAAGTATGTTTCCAATCGAACTTGCAATTGATAACTTCAGTCTCAACGCAGGAATTCGATGCCCTGCCTTGAGTGTTGCAGCTAGGTTCTCAAATGATGGGAAAATAATAGACACAAAATTATGTAGGAGTTGGATTAAGCCTAAATACAGGTTAACCTATGAAGACGGCGATCAACTCATAGAATTAGCGCCTCCTGGTGATAAGGATTTAGCATATATATCAGAAATATTGGAGAAAAGACTTAAATATAGAATTAAGAATGGTGCTGTTATTATCGAACAACCTCAAGGAAGAATGAAGTTAACAGACGGTCGAATAGATATACAAATCATAGAAAATACAAAATCAAGGCTATTGATAAGGGAAGCAATGATCTTAATGGGCACAATAGTTTCTATGTATGGAAGACTAAAGGATATTCCTTTACCGTATAGAACACAATCGAAATCTTATATCCCTTCTGCAGATGAATTAACATTACTGCCAGAGGGGTGTATTCGTAATTCAATAATAAGAAAACACCTTTCAAAAGCCTCCGTAAGTACCAGCCCAGGAGAACATTTCAGCCTTGGATTAAGCTCATATGTTCAGGCCAGCTCTCCAATAAGAAGATATTCGGATCTGATAGCACATCATCAACTGATTGCCTACCTAGAACAGAAGACTCCGATATCTAGGGAGGTATTAAGTAATATTTTACAAGAATTAAATGCACCACTAAGGCAAGCTATAGAAATAACAAGGGAAGATCAATCACATTGGAGAGCAAAGTGGTTTCAAGAACGAGACAAAATGATATTTCTCGGAGTATTTCTTAGATGGTTAAAAAAAGAAACTAACATCGCATTAATATACATAGACTCTATAGCAATGGAAATACCATCAAAAATGGAAAAAGATGTAGATCCAATATTAGGAGCAGAGGTCTTGGTTAATGTATTATCAGTTAGACCTGAAATAAATGATTTAAGGCTCTTTGCAAATTTAAAGAACTAATTTTACCCTAAACCCATTCAAATCTTACTTCCAACCTCATGACCTATATAATTACTACTCCTCTATATTATGTGAATGACAAGCCACATATAGGAAGTACATATACGACAATTGCTTGCGATGCACATGCCCGATTCAAGCGGCTAGAGTCAAAGGATGTGATATTTATCACAGGTGTAGATGAGCACGGTCAAAAAATAGAAAGAACTGCTGATTCACTCAATATTAGTCCTAACTTTCACTGCCAAAAGATTTCAGAAACTTATCTATCCTTATGGAAGGGATGGGGAATTACGAATGATCGCTTTGTTCGTACTTCTAGTAATAGACATAAATTACTTGTTAATTCTTTCTTTCAAAGAGTATTAGACTCTGGAAATATAAAACTTGGTTCTCAAAAAGGTTGGTACTGTGTTGGCTGTGAAGAATATAAGGACGACAAACAAGACAGTAAAAAGCCAGTTTGCTCAATACATCACAAAGAATTAGAATGGAGAGATGAGGATAACCTCTTCTTCTGCTTGTCAAAGTTCCAAGAACAAATTGAGCTATTAATAGCTGATCCTGGATTTATACAACCAATATCACGCCAGAATGAAATTAAAAACTTTGTTGCCAAAGGACTACGTGATTTTTCAATATCTAGAGTAAATGTTAAGTGGGGTATACCAGTACCTGGATATCCCGGGCATACTTTCTACGTTTGGTTTGATGCCTTACTAGGTTATTTAACTGCTTTATTAGATGATGGAGAAAAGGTAGATATTAAAAGACTAGCTAAAACAGGTTGGCCAGCAGCCGTACATGTAATAGGAAAAGACATACTAAGATTTCATTCTGTTTATTGGCCTGCCATGCTAATAGCTGCAAAGCTAGACATACCTAAGAAGATTTATAGTCATGGCTTCTTGACAAGAGAAGGAAAAAAAATGGGCAAGACACTAGGCAATACCATAGACCCCAAGCAACTATTAGATAAATATGGAACAGACCCAGTACGATGGTATCTATTAAGAGATATTAGGTTCGGGCAAGATGGAGATTTTCAATTCAAAAGATTTATAGAATTAATAAATAATGACCTAGCTAATACTATAGGTAACTTGCTAAACCGTACAAGCTCAATGTCAAGAAAGTGGTTTGACAACTGCATCCCTAATATTACAGATAGTAATGAAGAACACAAACTTAAGAATATATCTGAAGAAATAATTGCTGAATTCCGGTCATCAATGAATAAATTTGCATTTCAGGAATCAGCAGAATCAATACTAAAACTTGCTATAGCAGCAAATGTTTATCTTAACGATACTGCTCCATGGGTTAAAATAAAAAAATCAGAAAATAGAAATATAGTTGCTAATGACATATATGCAGTATTAGAGTCCTGCAGAATAATTGGATTATTACTTAATCCAATAGTACCTAACATAAGCAAGAAAATACTAATTCAATTAAATCAAAATCAAGTTACAAAAGACTGGATTAACTTACTTAATTGGGGAGTTTTAGAACCAGGATTGATACTCCCAAAACCAGAACCAATAATAATAAAGATTGATTCAACTACCTTACAAGGGTAATGAATATGAATTTATTCAAAACCATAGTACTTCTGATTCTTATATATATTAACTATGGTTGTAATTCTGTAAGCAACAATAAAAAAAATACAAATATCCCTTTTGTGTTTCAATCATTAGACCTTAAACATAGATTCCCTAATGGTAACAACCATTGGGATTTATTCAGCCCAAACTCAAAATATGAATTATCAACAAGAATTATCAAAGCTAAATTACCCCAAGGAATTTTATACTTAAGTAATAAACCTGCCATAAAGATAACATCCTCTATAGTTACAATTCTAAATGACGGAGATATAATGATTCTTGAAGGAAATGTAATTGTTGAAAAATTAAAGGGGCCCAAAATGTCAATGAATGGTGAAAAGTTAATATGGGATACAAAGAAATCTACACTGAGTTTTATAGGTAAAAATCGATACTATAGTTGGGTTGATAGTTTAAGGAATAAGCCATTGATTATAATGGATACACAAAATACCTTTTGGAATCATAAAACAGGTAAATTACATGCTGATGGGCCAATTACATTTAATAGATATAATAAATACGATGAGTCTACTCAAAATATTTACGGTAAAAGACTAGAAGGAAATACAACCAATGGCTTGGTTGACATTATTAGTTGCATGATAAAACAACCAAAAGAACGACTAAAGGCTAATAAATGTACTTGGGACTGGTATACAGATACAATAATAGCTAAGAAAAATGTTTTTCTTGAACAAACAAAATGAATTAAGATTAGACTCCTTAAATAATTACAAATTGCTAATTAGAATGGATTTTAATCTTTCTGACCAACCATCTAGCCATATTTCATCTGACTTAGTAAAGCATCTCTCGGTATGACCACCGAGTATTACCCATCCATCCTTGCCTAAAGGGCAGACTAATATTGAAGGGAGTAATGGATTCAAAGGATCAAATTCCTTTTTACCGGGATAGAACTTTGTGTTTACAAGAGAAACTAATTTCCCAGTTTCTTTGGCTCGCATACATATAGGACCAGGCTCAAAATATTGATTGGTTATCAAACCTCTTCTTAATAGAGTATTATTATTCCAATATACCAAAATAGTCGCACAAGATGTAGCCGTCAAAAAAAGATGGCTTCCCCAGGCTAATTCATCTCTGATATGTGAATCAATATCATCTAGTAAAAAAAAACCTTGTTCCCCCTTTAAAATGGATTTACCTAAAGTAATAGAATCACCTTTAGTCCAAAGGGTTGATATAAGCATTAGACCAACAGCAGACATACACAAAAGTACCTCGGCCCTTATAAAACTAGGATTTAAATCCTGTGCTGAGAAGAAATTCACTATGGATATAGTAAGTATAATAACTCCCGAGGATAGACATAATATGGAAGCTGTATTCATAACTGCAGGCTTAAATGTATTGGTTAAGCATATTAAAAAGAATAACTATTAATTGTCAATAGTTTTATTCTATTAAATTCCAGTGAGGCCGATGAATTTGAAGTAAAACTAAATTTCAATCATATATTCCTACCGCTAAGAGGAAATCAAGTCTAATATAATTAAAATATTAATAAATGATATGAAATTTAGAGTAAGGTTAAATACTTAAATATTACAAATGGGTATTGAGAAATTAAATTTTCACAAAAAATACCATGTCAACAGGAGAATATCAGGTAATAATATAATTAGACAGGTAAAACCACTTATGAGAAAACAGACAATACATTTTCTTCTGTCTGGACTAATTGTTAGCTTATTATTATTTGCACCATTGGTCGAGGCCTTGTCCCCCAACGACTTTCCTTCTACACGTCCTAATACCCTAATATATGATTCTGCACAAGTATTAAGTAGATCTGCTACAAGTGATATTCAGAATGGACTTAAGGATTTGGCAAATGATAAATTTGATGCGAAGTTAATAACCTTTAGAGGCCTAGATTATGGGTTAACTGTATCAAGTATAGGCCAAAGTCTAGTTGATAAATGGACTCAAGAATCATCCGGAACTGAAAAGCCTCTATTACTTTTTCTAATCGAAGCTCAGAAAAACCAAACAGCTATCATTGCCGATCCTATTCTTGAAAACCAGTTGCCAATTTCCTTATTAAGAAGTACAGGCAGAACTACTATGAACCAACCCATAAGGGAAGGTCAGAGATATAGACAAGGCTCATTAAATGCTATTCAAAGGCTACAAATAGTAATAGATGGTGGAGCTGATCCAGGACCTCCCGCAAAAGTAATTATTGATACCTCGACAAATATACCTACAAAAGATGAGGTAAGTAATAGCAACGCAATTATTTGGGTAGTTCTTTTACTGATTATAGGGACAGCAGTACCCATGGCTACTTGGTGGTGGTTCTCGCGATGATATACATGGCATTAATTGCATACAAATACAATGCCAACTACTTATACAGAAGCCCATCAGTTAGTAGTTACTCTCGTTTCAGGTCCAAACCGTTGTGGAAAAAGTGTATGGGCCGAAGGATTACTTAGAAACAAGAAAGCTGTAACATATATCGCTACATCTGATGGCTATCCAGAAGATAAGGATTGGCAGGAGAGGGTCAAATTACATAAGAAAAGAAGACCTAAATTTTGGACAATAATAGAGTCCAATACAGATCTAATAGAAGATATAAATAAAATACCTTTCACAGACTCAATTTTAATAGATTCAATAGGAGGACTTGTAACTAGTCATCTAAGTAAATCAGATGCTATTTGGCAAGCCATACAAATAGAATTAATCAATACTATCCTCAACCGAAAAGCAAATGTTGTTATAGTAACTGAAGAAGTAGGATGGGGTGTAGTCCCAGGAACATTAGTAGGTAATCTATTTATGAATCGAATATGTGAATTAAATAACCTATTACAACAAATATCATTAGATTCATGGCTTGTAATTAATGGTAGAGCTATTAATCTAAAAGAAATAGGGCTAGAAGTAAAATGAACAAAACTCGTCAAAATACACCTCTTACAGTAGTATTACATGAACCAAGGATTCCGCAGAATACAGGTAATGTAGCCAGAACATGTGCAGCCTTTAATGTTCCATTATGCCTAATAGAACCTCTAGGATTTAGCCTAGAAGACAAATACCTAAAGCGAGCTGGACTTGACTATTGGCCCTACGTAGATGTTTCCACGTATAAAACATTTGACTCTTTTATAACTTCTTTAACCAAGCCATATCGCATTATCGGTAGCAGTGCAAGGGGTGGTAAACCTGTTCATGAAATTAATTTTATAAATGGTGATATACTTATATTTGGTAGAGAAGACATGGGCTTATCATCAGAATTCAAATCTAAGTGTGACTTTATAGCAACAATAAAAATGCCTGGCATAGCAAAAGAAGATGGCAAAGGTGGCGTAAGAAGCCTTAACCTATCAATAGCTTCATCCTTAGTTATGTATCAAGCGGGGCATCAATTAAATCTTTGGTAAATCAAAACGAAAGCAAAAGTAATCATATAAGAGTAGATATAAGCAAGAGAAAAGTAATTAAAATACTAAAATAAGAAAATCTGACTGGTAATCAATTATTGGATTCTGATCCTTGCAAGCTATCTACATAAATTCTTTGCTTACATACTGACATTTGTACCAAAAGTGAGCTCTGTATTTTAGGATGTAAGTACATGTCAGAGTAGCTCAGCTGGTTAGAGCACGGCACTCATAACGCCGGGGTCGGGAGTTCAAGTCTCCCCTCTGACATTTTCATCCTAAAATCACATGGCTTCGTCAAATAAAACTATTGCCTTTTAATATATTTGCCTCATAATTATGGATGGTTAATGTAGCCAGAGAGCTATTTAACATAAATCATTTTTATAAATAAACCCAAGTTTATTCAAAAAGATGAATCTTCCAATTATTTATTATATGAATAATCACCTTACATCTTCATGTCTAAGCCTTGTTCTGGTAGCCCCATTTCCTTGAGAGTATTTTGAACAATAGGTACTAATCTTTCGGCTTCAGCTATGTCTACTAAAGCTAATTTACATCTACGAAGCAATATATCCGTAGTTGTTCTAGCCTTCTCATGAACAATAGAATGTAAGATTTCCGCTTGACAAAGCGGTATTACATTACTCAATGGCTGTCGATCTATTTCTTTGGCGGTCGTAATTATTTCCAAAGCCTCAACACCATATAAGGACTGTAAATGATTAATTTGATTATCTAATAATGATGTATTAGGTAAATACTTACGTAATATTGTTTTATGCTTGTCAAGTATCTTTCTAGTCTGATTATAATTAGCAGTAGAACCCTTAATTGTTAATAATTTAGGAGAAGGAAATGATATGGAGAGTTCCTTCTCTATAGCTTTAAGAGTATCTAAAGCAATTGGCCGGCATGTTGTCCATTTACCACCCATAACACTTATTAAGCCACATTCAAGAGTCTCAATAATATGTTCCCTAACAACCTTACTGGTTTTTTCTAATAATCTACTGGGTTTAACTAATGGACGGCCTCCAGCCCAGCAACTAGTAATCGATATTTTGCCTAAATGAGGGAACCATTTATGAATATATTGCTCTAAATATTTTATCTCTGCTTCTGATGGTGATGTTGCCTGACTAATATCACAAGGAATATCTGTTGTTCCAATTTGAGTCCTTCCATAAAATGGTAAAAGAAATAAAACCCTTCCATCATCTGTTGATGGTAACAACACACCTAGACCATCAGGGCAGAGATTAGCGTTTATTATTATGTGTACTCCTCTACTGATAAGTATACGATCTTCACAGGTTGGTTCAGCAAGTTTTCTAACTTTATCGCTACTTATACCTGTAGCATTAACAACGATCTTAGCCTTCCATTTTTCATACATTCCACTAGATGACAAGCTAATGGCTCCATTCAATTTACCATTGCCATTCTTTAATAATTCAATAATCCTTGTATACGTTCTTAACTCAGCACCGTGACTCTGAGCGGTAAGAGCTAACAATAAATTCAGTCTTGCATCATCAAACTGTCCATCACTATAGACTACACCACCATTTAAATCGTTGGCTATATATGGCAACGATTTCCTAAGTGCTTTTTTAGATAAGAATCTACTTCTCCCAAGGCTTGTACTCCCAGATAATGCATCATAAAAACTAAGGCCTAATCCATAGTAGAACTTATTAAATGCGTTCATTGTAGGCAAAGCTAATTCCAATCTCCTTGCTAGAAAAGGTGTTTCTTTAAGCCAATGTTGCCTTTCCCTTAATGCTTCTCTTACCAACCTTAACTGCGCTAGATCATACGTTTTGAATGCAAGTTCTAAATATCTGACGCCACCATGAAGTAATTTGCTGCTTCGGCAACTTGTACCCCCGCCAATATCCCCTGAGTCAATTAACGCCACTGACAAACCTCTTTTTACAGCTTCATAAGCCACACTTGAGCCATTAGCTCCAGCACCTATTATCAAAATATCAACATTATTCTCAACCATAATTCAATATTCTGATCCTGAATTGTTGTCCCGATAAACAATTAGTATTTTATTCATCTCATATCAATTGCATTTAATCTGTCTCGAAATGATCCACTTTGTTCTAACTTGTTTTGATCAGTATTATTCTCATCAAAAGAGTCTTCAGGGATTTGATCTCTTTTATTCGTCTTAGGAAGAACCACTTTCACTGGCTTAGATTGCATGCTCTGACCTCTAACTTCTGAAGCTCTAGAAATTGCTTGAGCACGAAGTTCATTTCTGAGCTGATTCAGCAATCGAAAATGGCTAGTACTACTGTACTTTCTTAAAAGGGCTTGGTCCCAGGACATGAATAAACTTCCTCCTATAGAAATTCTAATAGATTTGCGTATCGAAATGCATGTTCTAACATTAGAGCCATTGGAACAAACTCATGATAAGTTGCATAAGTCACGCAATTCGATTCGGCTTCAGGCTGACAAGTGTTAAGCCCAATCGTCGCTTCACCTTTTCTAAACCATCATGACTTTGAACGGTTGCCTCCGAGTAGGACAAAAGGCCCCTGAATTTACAGCAACTGCTGTAATTGACCAGGAGTTCAAGGAAATCTCTCTCTCTCAATTTCGCGGAAAGTATGTAGTGCTCTTCTTTTACCCACTAGATTTTACATTCGTTTGCCCAACAGAAATAACAGCTTTTAGCGACCGATATTCAGAATTCTCAAGTAAAAACACAGAAGTTTTAGGTGTATCAGTTGATAGTCAGTTTAGTCATCTTGCCTGGGTCCAGACCCCTCGAAATGAAGGTGGTCTAGGAGATATAAACTACCCATTAGTTGCAGATTTAAAGAAGGAGATATCAACAGCATACAATGTTTTAGATGATCAAGAAGGTGTTGCATTAAGGGGGTTATTTATTATTGACAAGGATGGAATAATAATGCATTCAACAATTAATAACCTTCCAGTAGGTCGTAATGTAGATGAAACATTACGAGTATTACAGGCATTTCAATACGTTCAGTCACATCCAGATGAAGTATGTCCAGCAAACTGGACACCTGGAGAGAAAACAATGAAACCCGATCCAGTAGGAAGTAAGGAATACTTCTCATCTATTGATTAAATAACCATAAATAAGCATAAATAAATCTAGAATGCTCTCTACTACAAGAGAGCATTTTTTATTTACTATCATTCTTATTTATCTCCAATAATGAATTAATCGCACTGTTTAAGTCTTCTTCCATTGAGACTCTCTTTCCATCACTTACTACAACTCTTGTTAATGTAGGTAATCCACCCTGTGTCGCTTTTAAATAAACAGGTTCAACATATAAAAGAGCCTTGCCAAGAGGTAGCACTAGTAAATTCCCTTGAATAACTTCAGAACCAGCACGATCCCAGAGACTAAATTGTTCACTTATTTCTGGATTTTGATTAATTAATGCTTGTATTTGTTCAGGACCAAAAATCGATGTCTCACTAGGGAATCGTAGTAATACAAGTTCACCATATTTATCTCCATCACTTCTTGCTGCAAGCCATGCAGAAAGATTTGGTCTCGCAAGGGGAGCTAAGGGCTGTAATAGCAGGAATTCTGATCTTATATTAGGCCTTAATTGTGCAGTTATATGATAAGGTTCAACAGGAACTTGTTTCTTTCCATATAATTCTACTGGCACTTGCCATACATCATCACCACTATAAAAGATATTAGGATCAGTTACATGATATCTAAGCAATTGTTTAACCTGGATGTCAAACATGGCCGTAGGAACCTTTAAATGTTCTCTTAAACTTGATGGCATATTATCGATAGGATTAAATAATTCAGGGAATAGTAGTTTCCACCCTT
Organism: Prochlorococcus sp. AG-409-A19; assembly: GCA_003216155.1. The sequence continues at coordinate 119,353 of QCJH01000001.1, forward strand.
GAATTATTGGATCTTCAGGTTCACTTATATAATAGTTAATCGATCCACTATATGCATCTATAATTACCTTTACTGAATTTCTTATATATCTAATTGGCTCTCCATCTTGAAGACTTGCTGCATATGGATAAGTTCTAGAAGTAGTATATCCATCCAAAATCCAATATTGATTTTGCTCAGGAGAATACCTACCTTCTGTTTTTTCATTGATGTTAACGGAGACTAAATATGGGTCATCTAAAAAAGTAATGAAAGGTGTAATAGCTTTAACTCTTTGTTTCACCTCTCTTCTCATTAATAAACGGGAATTACTGGTTATAGAATCTGTATTTAAAATTCGAGGTTCTCGTAAATAGATAGCCAAACATATTTTTTGCCAAAGATTAGCTAAAGGCAATCCTCCAGTACCTGAATAATGGTTATAAATATTCTTGTCCCCTTCTGGATAATCAAATTCCTCAAGTAAGGATGGTGCTATAGCATAGGGTGAAGGAAATATCCCGTAATAAATAGCTGCTCTTCCTATTGGAATGGCATTCTTTACATCGTTCTTATCAATCTGAAGTATTGGGCTTCCTTCAATATTAGTAGAATTACCTAAATCGCTAATAAAATAATCAGGTAGTCCATCAGAAGCTTTTGTATTTACTGGACTCACTGTAAAACCATATCCATGTGTAAAAACAAAATGCCTATTTAGCCAAGTCCTAGATCTCTTGGGTAGAGAATTCTGATCCAACTCCCTTGCTGTAATAATTACTTGTTGCCTTTCCTCTGAATCAGGCCTTAATTTATATCTATCTACAGCCGCAGAAGAAAACCTATAATAAACACGTAATTGTTGAAGTTGTCTATTAGTTGCAAGTAAGGGTTGACTATCCCACAGCCTGATATTTCTTAATGTACTAGCACCTTCAAGTAAATCGTTTCTTGTAAGCTCAGGGTTAGGATTTATTAATCTTGTCTTGATTGAATTTAGCTGGAATGCATCTCTGGTCGATGTAAGTGCGCGCTGTATATAGTTCTTTTCTAAATCTAATTCTCTAGGTGAAACAATTATCCATTGTAATAATGGAGTAAAGGTAATTTCGAAAACCAAACAAACTAATGAAATCAATCTGGTAGTTTTACGAAGAGCTTTCCTAATTACTCTTGAGAATATTGGGAGATAAAGTATCGCTAGAAATAAAGTACTTAAAGCAAGTACTGTCCTCAATGGTATTATTAATTGCGCTTCTAGCCATCCAGCTCCAGCCACTATTCCCTTTTGTGTCCAAAGTAGTTGGTGCCTTGAAAGCCAGATTAAGGCTGAAATATCTAATAAGACAAGGAATAAATAAGGTCTAATAGCCTTCCTCTTAATTCTAATGATGTTTGGACAAGACCAGTCAGACAAATATTGCCTTCTGGTTAGAATTGACAATAAGGCAGTAGATGATGTAAATACAAGTAGAATAAGTATCAATATTAGAATAAATTCAATAGCAGGGAATCTTCCAATACCAAAACTTACGTCCGAGCCAAGTAAAGATTCTGAATTATCTGTATTGGGTATAAATAATGCAAGAGCCCATAAACCCCAGGCACGAGAAAGTATTATCGAAATTAGAAAACCACCGAACCTGAATAAATTATCAAAACCATTCTTTTGTCTAATGGCAAATAATGACAATAGTAATGCTATTACTGAATAATTCAGAATATGATCTTTAGTAGTAGCAAAATCAACCCACCAATATCCAAGTGAAGCTGGTCTTAGAGAGGCTACTAAAGCTAGTTTTAATGAAAACGAAAGAATTATTATGGTAATTAGAAATGACAAAAGCAAAAGTAGTGTGAATTTAATTCCTTTTATATCATCATCAAAATTCAACTCACTGCTAATTTCAGTTTCGTAGGTCCATCTTTTCCTCCAAGAGTACAAGCTGAAAACAACAAAAATAGACAATAAAAAAACTATTCCTTGAAAAGCAATTCGTTTAAGAAGTACCCCTTGCCAATCAAATTGAGCAAACCAAAGTAATTCAACGTTTAATCTGGCGAGAATAATTGAGAAGAAAAAGGCGAAGAGAAGCAAAGGGATGTTCCTTCTTATTCTCCCGAAAGTGCCAGCGAGGAAATTCAAGATAATCAACTCACTTCTATTAGGTTAATGCTTAAATCCTAGAAAAAAAGCTACTCTTTCAAATCTATACCTGCTAGCTGATGGAATCTACTTGATTGGAGAGTCTCCTCTTCAATCAATGCATTGACTAAGATATCCATTACATCTCGCTTCGAAGAAAGAATATTAAGTGCTATTAATAGTCCTTCTTTCGCTATTAGCCTTATCTGTTCATCAATTGCTTTTCCTGTAGTCTCCGAATAATCTTTTCTACTATTAAATAAATTTCGTCCTAGAAAAACCTCCTCATTTCCTTGATCATAGGATATCGCTCCAAGTTTTGAGAATCCAAATCTAGTAACCATTTCTCTTGATAATGATGCGACATGCAAAAGATCATCTGCTGCACCCTGTGTCACCTCGTTATATCCAAACACAAGTAATTCTGCAGCACGCCCACCTAAAGCAACAACAATTCTAGCAAAAAGGGATTTCCGCGATATCAAGCCCGAATCTACTGTTTCTTCGTCTGGCCAAAGTCTTGTAAACCCACCAAACCCATTTGTCCTAGGGAGAATAGTTACCTTATCTACTTGTTCGGCATTAGGCATGAATGCTGCGACCAATGCATGTCCTATCTCGTGGTAAGCAACTAACCGCTTCTTTGATGAATCTTGTAAGGGTGATGATCCAAGGCCCATAGTTATCCTTTCTAATGAGTCCTCAAGATCATCATTAGTTAACAAATTTCTATTATTTCTTGCCGTAAAAATTGCTGCTTCATTTAAGAAATTGGCTAAGTCAGCACCAGAGAAGCCAGGAGTACGTAAAGACCAATCCTTTAAATTAACATCTTTATTCAGGGGTCTACTACGTGCATGAATGGAAAGTATTTCTTCTCTACCTTTTCTATCTGGAAGAGACAATATAATTTGCCTGTCAAAACGTCCTGGGCGCATTAAAGCTGTATCTAATACATCTGGTCTATTTGTTGCAGCTAAAAGAATTACACCAGAATTATCAGCAAAACCATCCATTTCTGTTAGTAATTGATTTAGGGTTTGTTCGCGTTCATCATTTCCTCCTCCAATTCCTGCACCACGTTGTCTACCAACAGCATCAATTTCATCGATAAATACTATGCAAGGGGACTTTTCCTTGGCCTTTTTGAATAGATCACGAACTCGACTAGCACCAACACCTACAAACAATTCAACAAATTCCGATGCTGCTATTGAAAAGAAAGGTACTCCTGCTTCTCCTGCGATAGCCTTAGCCAATAGAGTTTTTCCTACTCCAGGTGGACCAACCAACAAAACTCCTTTAGGAATTTTGGCTCCAAGTTTAGTAAAAGTATCTGGCTTTAAAAGAAAACTAACAACCTCCTTTAGTTCCGTTTTTGCTTCTCCAATTCCTGCAACATCTTCAAATCGTACTTGTAAATCATCTAGAGGCCTTATTCTTGGTTGACTTCTTGCAAATCCCATAGCTCTGTTAGCAACCTGAGCAGACCTGCGAATAAGGAATGACAACCCCACTATTACTATCAATACCAAGGCTAAATTAGTTGATAGTCCGACAAGGGCCTGCTCTTGCCTCAGATCCTTGACAGTTAAGGGAGTACCACTTGCTTCTGCTGTTCTGAGGATTTGTTGATCATTCGGCAAAACTGGTATCTTTTCGCGCCTACCATCTGAAAAAATTGAAATCACCTCTCTTCTTGCTGGAATCAACTCTAGGGATTGGACATTTCCAGAAAGAATTTCGTTAAGTAGCTGACTGTAACTGGTTTTTGGCAAATTTTAGTCCTGGGTAATGAGTGCTGTGGGTTGATTTTCAGGGTCTTGAAATTAATATAAAATGCTCCAGAAAACATGCTACTCAGCTATTTCCCATGAGCGAATGCTCATTTAAGAATGATCTATTTAATACAGGCATTTGACGCATGGCCTAGTTAGGAGAGAGGATAGATATAAATAGATTATTGCCTGAAATGGCTGTACCGAAGAAAAAAACCTCCAAAAGCAAAAGAAACCAGCGTCATGCAGTATGGAAAGCTAAGGCTGCCACCGCTGCAGACAGAGCACTTTCTATTGGCAAGTCAATACTTTCTGGCAGAGCACAAGGGTTCGTCTATCCAACAGATGAAGCAGATGAAAGTGACGAATAAAATCAATTAATATCTGACAAGACATTTGAATTTACTAATAGATATCACGAGCCTAACTTAAAAGCTTCTAGAGCAAATGCATATACAACTCCAAGTCTGAAGTTATCAAAAGCAATCCAAAAAGTAGACCAGGTTTTAATCTTAACTATAGATCTTAGTCTAACCATACATTCTACAATCAAAACAATACCAAGTACAATTAAGGGCCTAGGCTCAAGTTTTTGTAGATAGTAAATAGTAAGGTTGTTGGCGAGATAAAACCCAGAAAGTAGACTTATAAGTGAGAAACTAACTTTTTTCCAGGGTCCAATCCACGACTCTGAAAGAGAAACACTTAATTTGCGTTGGAACCCATCCAATCGTGTTTTTTGTAGGCTCATGGCATAGCCAAGAGAATCAAATTTTGTAGATACTCCAGCGTGACTTGGCCTCGAATGCAAGGGGGACCCTTAATTACGCTGCATAAATTATTAGGGTCGCCAAAGTGGTCAAGAACGGCTAAGGCATCATGCCAATGATATTTCAAATCATTGTCCCATGATGATGGAGTAATTACGCAAGGAAGATTGGCTCCTCTTGCAGCTTTTAAGCCAACAAGTGAATCCTCGAAGGCTAATGAGTCATTTGTATCCAATCCTGAATAACTAATTGCTTTTAGATATGGTTCTGGGCTGGGTTTGCTCAGATTTACATCATCCTTGGTTATATATCCATCGAATGGATTATCCCGTCCGAATGAATGTTCTAACAAAGCTTCAACAGATTCTTTGGATGATGTTGTAACCACCCACTGTTTAATTCCGCTTTGCTGTAGTTCATCTAATATACGTATGATTCCTGGCCTTAAAGTGACTCTACCACTTTTAACAATATTTAAATAGTGTTTTTGCTTGATTATATGTAACTGCTTGGCCAAGCTGATATCAATTGGTTCTCTTATTAAATTACTATAACTAATAATTCTTCTTGTTCCACCTGGTATTTTCAGGAGGCCCATGTATGTGTTTATGTCCCAAACCCAGGGAATAGAGGCTTCCGCAAAAGCGCTATTAAAAGCAGCTCTATGTCCATCCATCTCTGTATTCGCAAGAGTTCCATCGACATCCCAATAGACAGCTTTTAGATTTGACATGACGAGAGAATAACAAGTCTTACTTAAATTTGATAAAATCAGCAAAATGAAAGGGTCGAGAATAACTCATTAACTTTGAAAAAAATCCCTAAATGGGCCTGGAATTTACCCGAGCCAATATTAAATGATCCACTATCTCCGCTTCAATTGCCATTGGAATTGAGATTAGTGCTGGCCAGAAGAGGATATAAAAATATCGAATTAGCCAAAGAAATTCTCAACCCTAAAGTCCCTACTGATCCCTTGAATGATTTCCCAGATCTCACAAAAGCATTGGAAAGACTGACACATGCAATTCATAATTCAGAGAAAATTGCAATTTGCGGAGATTACGACGCTGATGGAATGACAAGTACCGCTCTACTTCTGAGAGTATTTAAATTCCTAGGAGCAAAGCCAATACCTGCTATACCCAATCGAATCGATGAAGGGTATGGACTAAATAAAATGATGGTTAAGTCCCTTCATGACAAGGGAGTAAAACTATTAATAACTGTTGATAATGGCGTAGCTGCAAATGAAGCAATCGATTTGGCTAATGATTTAGGAATAGAAGTAATAATTACAGATCACCATACAATTCCTAATCCAGAACCAAATGCCTTAGCCCTTATACATCCTGCAACAACACCTATAAATTCACCATATAGACAATTAGCAGGTGTTGGATTGGCATATATAATTGCAGTTAGTATGGGCAAAAGACTAAATAAGTTAGGAGGGTTAACCTCTGCAAGGGATTTATTCTGCATAGGCACAATCGGAGATATGGCTCCAGTTTTAGGAGCTAATAGATATTGGTTGAAAGAAGGTCTAAAAAACATACATAAATCTGAATGCAAAGGATTAAAGGCCTTGCTCCAAATTTCTGGAACTCCAGAAAAAAATATAAGGTCAGAAGATATTGGTTTTAAGATTGCTCCAAGAATAAATGCTGTAGGGAGAATAGGTGACCCTAAATTAATAATAGAGTTACTTACTAGTGAAGACGAGACAGAAGCTATGAATATTGCCAGACAATGTGATACTTACAACCGTCAGAGAAGAGATTTATGTGATGCAATAGAAACAGAAGCTCTTGCTCTAATAGAATCCGATAGAGATAAATTAAGTCCTTTTATATTAATAGCACAAAGCCATTGGCATAGTGGAGTAATTGGAATTGTAGCCACTCGACTTATGCAAAGATTTAATCGCCCAGCGGCACTTCTAACTAGCGAAGGTAATTCAATTTTTAGAGCCTCTGTTAGGTCTCCAAAGGGTTTTTCGACAGACAAGACTCTTAAGCTATGCCATGAATATCTTGAAAAATATGGTGGACATCCTGCGGCAGGAGGCTTTACAGTAAAAGCAGAAAATGTCAGCAAGCTTCATAATAAACTAAATGAATTAGCATCTATTTGGATAAAAGATCATGGTCAGCTAGCAAGTATTTATCCCGAGGTGTTAGTCAGACTAGAAATTATAAATAGAGATTTCTGGAATTCATTGTTAGAATTCGAGCCTTTTGGGATTGGATATGAAGAGCCTTTATTTTGGGCAAGTGACTGCCGTGTTGAAGAGATAAAGATTATTAAAGGGAATCATTTAAAACTAATAATCACTCAAGGTAATACTAAGATAGGAGGGATATTTTGGAACTGGAAAGGAAGTGCAGATATTCCACGAAGGATTGATATAGCATTTAAATTATATTGCAATAATTGGCTAGGAAAGGAATCAATCGAATTAGACATAAAAGCAATAAGAAAATATGATGATCAATTAGCCCTAATAGTGAATGGAAATAAATATTTATGCGAAAAAATAAATAACAGAAATTTCTATATTAAAAACGAGTATGGAGATATTATAACAGCATCAATTAAAGATAATAATGATGTCGTCTGTAATGACGAGCGAATAAACAATGTCAAGGTTATGCATTTGTTAAAACAAGCTTCTATATGTCTTGGATTTGTCCCTTGATCAATATTAATTTACTCAAATGATTAAAATCTTTTGAGTATTCTATAATATTAATGACTGCAGGGTATATAAACGGTTTACATACCCCGCAAATCAATCCTCTTATAAGGAGAATTATGTCTTATACGAATCAGACTCCTCTACGGTAGAAAATGAGAGCAATGATTGCAGGACCTGTTAAAGCGAGGATTGCAAGTGGAAATAAGTTGCCCATGGTGAGTTGTTGAAGCGTATGGTGAGATTGCCTTAGTACAAGACCTTGACCACAATAGATTAAGAGATCAAGGCACATCTATGGCTATAAACCCCTCACCTCTGTGACGGCTTGTCACAGCTAACCCAATGAGCAATGAAGTATTGCACTGGAAATGCGTCCGAAATTGCGGTGCTTGCTGCAAGCTAGATCCAACTGAAAGGCAAGAAGCGCTTGCGGTTTTAAACGAATGTCAGCTCAAGAAATATATAGAGATGGTGGGGGAAGACGGCTGGTGTAAGTATTTCGACTCTAATTCAAGAATATGTCGTATTTATGAGGAAAGACCTGATTTCTGCAGAGTAGATAACCTTCCTATGCTCTTCGAAATACCAAAAAGAGATTTAGACTCCTTTGCAATAAGCTGCTGTCATCAACAAATAAGTTCAATCTATGGGGAAAACAGCATAGAGAAGCAAAGCTTCGACAAAAACCTTAGAAAATCAATTAAAGAAAATGGTTAAAAGAGAAAGCTTATCCAATGAATATGGGTCTAATAATCAAGATGTTGGCTTCATATCAGTATTCCTAACGACCTTTTCAACAGTTTTTTTGGCTGAGATAGGAGACAAGACTCAGATTGCGACACTATTGCTTTCAGCGCAATCTGGTAAGCCATTGATCGTCTTTATAGGGGCAGCCTTAGCACTAATTTGCTCTAGTTTAGTAGGTGTACTCGTTGGCAGATGGCTGGCAAGCATTGTTCCTAGCGAAAGATTCGAACAAATAGCAGGTTTTTTGATGGTTGGATTGGGTCTGTGGC
>QCJH01000002.1 GCA_003216155.1 Prochlorococcus sp. AG-409-A19
AATGTTTCCTAACCTAACATCACTCCTGCCCAATCAACGGCCTTTAAATAAATGTAATTACACCTCCTTGTTTTGCCGAGATCAAGACTTCACCTAATGAATTCGATTTAGTTACGCAGAAAAGTTACATTATCAATTGTTAAATATATTCTTCTAAGGTAAAATATCCAAGCAGAGATATCTTATTAAGATCAAGAAACCAATTTTCAATGGACCTCACAGCAAGTAAATGGTAATGAAACCAAACATTCTAATAAGCAATCTTAAATTTACATGCCTAATATATTTGGTAATTAACAGGCAAGAGTTAAGCTCCCAATAGAACATCTTCTAAAGATTCTAACCTCAAAGAGATTTTACAAAATCAGTAGGAGTTGCTATTGAATGACCAAACATAGATTGCACAAACTAATTGCAGCCACAGGTTTATGTTCAAGACGAAAAGCAGAAATACTAATTGCGCAAGCACGTGTAACAGTAAATAACCAAATTGCTCAACAAGGAGATCAAGCTGATCCTGACATAGATCTAATAAAAATTGACGGTAGAAAAATACTTATGAGTACTCATCTCAGGGTATTTCTACTTAACAAACCAGTTGGAGTGATAAGTACTTGCAATGACCCTACAGGGAGATCAACAGTACTCGACCTTCTACCATGCGAGCTCAGAGAAGGTCTGTATCCCGTTGGACGCCTTGATATAAATAGTAGAGGGGCTCTTCTATTAACAAATCATGGAGAACTTACTCAAAGATTAACTCATCCAAGATATGCGCATAGCAAAACTTACCGAGTCTTAGTGAAAGGCCATACATCAAAAATAACCATAGAAAAATGGAGAAAAGGTGTCATTATTGATGGAAAATTAACAAAACAAGCCAAAGTAGAAGTAATAGAAACCTTGCCTGATATGACCCTTCTAGAAATCATTCTAAAAGAAGGCCGTAATCGGCAAATACGTAAAGTTGCCAAACTCCTTGGACATCAAGTAATCGACCTAGAACGAACTGCTATTTCGAATCTGAAGCTAAATGGTTTACCAGAGGGGCACTGGAGAGAGCTTGCCGAGAGAGAATGGAGTCGCATTATCGGTAAGGATTGAAGGCAAGTCCTAAGTTCATGAATCTAAAACAACATACCAATGAAAGGTCTATGAATATGATCCCTCCAGAGCACAAAAACAAGAATATATCTTCCCAGAACGAAGAGGATGCTGAAAACAGCTTAAGGTCAGCAATTTTGGAAATTGGTCAAAAGCTTAAAAAACGTCGAAAAGAATGCGGCTTTTCATTAAATGATCTTGCAAAAAAAACACGAATTAGTACTGCTGTTATTGAGTCAATCGAAAAAGGTTGGATAGAGAAGCTACCTGAGCCAGCCTACCTCTCATCAATGCTACCAAGTCTTGAGAAACAACTAAAACTTGCAAATGGAGAACTAAATAGAACACTAATAGAAAGACAAAGAATCTATCAAGTTAATGCCAATAAAAACTCCGCTCGTTTCACACCTGGAAGCATTGATGTACTAACTACATGGCAAGGAAGTATAGTCTACACATTAGTAATAATAGGTAGTCTAATAACACTAAATCACCAACAGAAGCACCTGGCAAGTATTAATAGTCAAACACTTGAACCCATTAAGGCAAATACATTACCAATAACAAAATCCAACATAGACATATCAAAAGATTCTATATTTAAGGAAGTAAGACCTATTGAAAATGCTCTAAGACGCACAAAGAAAGATATACTTCACTCTAAAGCTGATCAAGTCCGACTTCAACCAAGCATGGGGATCTTGCAAATCATTCTTATTAAGCCAAAAGGGATAATTATTAACAGTGAAGGAGGAGATCGAACAAATCTACAAATCACGAAAGGATCTCTAACTCTTCAATTAATGCCACCTGTTTCCTTAGAAATAAAACCTAAATTAGAACCAAATGATCAAATCCTATGGAATGGGAAGTCACTCCCAAAGGGAGCAGAGCTCCAAGGAATCTATACACTTTTCTAGTCCCTTAAGTAACTAACTGCCGATTCCATAGATCTACCCCAAAATCTCCCTCTCTCTCCAAATCCTTTTAATGCGCCTTCTAGAGATAAGTCAAAAGATAACAGCCTCCAGCGCCAGTTTGCACCAACCGTACCAGGGGTATTAAAGCGAGCTTCATCACCTAGATGAAGAAGATCCTGAAGTGGAGCCACAACTAAAAAAGCCTCAGTAGCTAACCCAAGCTCGAGCAATTGCCAACCAGGTGCAACTACTGAGCAATTTAACTTTTGCTCAACTCTTTGCTTTACTTCTTCATCAAGGGCCTGCCACCAACCAATAGTAGTTGAATTGTCATGAGTCCCTGTATAAACAACCCAGCGAGAACCATGAACATTTTCAGGTAAATATGGATTTTCTCGATTGCCATCAAAAGCGAATTGCAAGATCTTCATACCAGGCAATGAGAAACGATCTCTCAATGACTCAACCTCAGAGGTAATAACCCCAAGATCCTCCGCAACTAAAGGGAGCTTTCCTTTCAGATCCCTACTCAACATCCTTAACAGGTCAAAGCCAGGAGAAAGCCTCCAATGGCCTCGCTGTGCTGTTTCATCATTACCTGGTACAGCCCAATATGAAACTAGTGCCCTGAAATGATCAAGTCTTAGAAGATCTACTTGCTCCCACTGCCTAGCGAATCGTCTACGCCACCATCGAAATCCACTTATTTTATGTGTCCACCACCGGTAAACTGGAGTACCCCAAAGCTGCCCAGTAGAAGAAAAATAATCTGGTGGAACCCCACTTTGCATCTGCATCTCACCATTTGGAAGGATTGAAAAAAGATGGCGATAACTCCATACGTCTGCACTGTCGCGAGCTACATAAAAAGGAACATCTCCAAATAAAACAACACCTAAATCGGCAGCTAAAGCCCTAAGAGACGCCAATTGACGAGCTAAATGCCATTGCAGTAGACGTTGTTCAAGCAACTTGTCTTGATTCACTGCTTTCCATCTGGCCAAGGTATCTTTTAAATGAAGAGATAAATTCCTAGGCCATTCCCACCAAGGTAAACCGTGATACTGACGACGCAACTCCATAAACAAAACATGATCCTCGAGCCAATACTGTTTGCTACACCAACTTTTAAATTCGCAGTGTCTTGAATCACTTTGAAGAGACCACAATTCTCTAAGTGATTCGCCTAACTTCTGGCAACGCTGTTCTGCAAGGTAAAAGTCAACAGTCATATCACTTGAATTTTCTGAAGAAGCACCAGGCAATTCATCAACAACAGATGAAGTCAGGAAGCCCTCTTCAAGAAGATCATAAGCATCAAGCAACCACGGGTTAAGAGCGAAACTAGAAGGTGAACTATAAGGAGATCCTGTTGAGTCAGTAGGTGATAAAGGTAAAAACTGCCACACGCCTACTCCAAAATTAGACAGAAGCCTTAACCAAGCACGAGCAGGTGCACCTAAACTTCCGCAAACTGGACTATCAGGTAATGCTGTTGGGTGTAATAAGACCCCTATAGTGCGAGGCAAAATAAAATTGTCATTGCTCATTCAAGATAAAGAATTCATTAGGCGAAAGGCCATAGGAATTCAAGAAATGCCAATAAATAAACTCATAAGGAGCAATTCAAAAACCCAAAGAAATACGGAAACAAACTAAATATTCTCAACAAAGCTTAGGCAAATACCTTTTCAGAACAATACAATCTATCATTCTCATATCTACTTAATGCATCTATCAAAATCCCAATCTAGGAGAACAAGCCAGTAATAATCAATTAATTCAACCTAATTAAAAGTCGCTAACAACTTTTAGTTTTCAGGTCCTAAACATTGAGCTACCGACATATCATTACTAAACAGGTCTAATTTAACAATGATAAGCTGGCTAGGACGATATCCAGGACGAACCTTACAAAGACTAGGCTCAGCAACAGCAGGAATCTGGCTTGCAAGCACTGCTATATCATTTATTTTGCCAGAAGTACAAACCAAAGATTTTCACCAATCCACTCAACAAACTACCTTCAACCAAAAGCCTTTACCAGAAGGGTCAGTAACCATTTTATTAATAGGAGTAGACATAGAAGAATTTAACAAAAAAGGGACAAGATTTTTTAGCAAGGAAAATACAAACGCTAATAACATTATTCTTTTCAATATTGCGTCATACAAGCCCATTAGGATCCTACAGATGCCTATCGAATTAGGAATAAATATCCCAGGGACTAAAGAAGTAAGGCCTCTAAAAGATGCCTATAAGACTGGGGGTGTCTATCTTACAAAGGATGTAATAACCGAGATCTTAGGGATTCCAGAAGAAGAAATAAAGCGCTATATAATTATTCCTAAACAAGCCATTAGGTATCTAACAAATCTCTTAAAAGAAAGAGAGGTGGAAACAAGTAATAAACCAACTCAATTGTCTGCAGAACAGGCCTCATTGGTCAACCCAAATTCAGGCGCGAACAAAATAAATGCCAAGCAAATAGAGGAAAAGATTCTAAGCAATAAGAAATATAGTCAGGCTTCCAAAAGGAAGTGGATAAGATTATTTATCGATGGGCTGTCTAAAAAATTTAACGATAAAGAAATTATTTCAAGATTACCAGTCTTGCTAGAAGATATTCAAGCCTTAATAAAAACCGACTTGTCCTCTAAGGAATTTGAAAGTCTAATCGCAGCATCGCTGATGAACGATAAACCTCCTTTATTTAGGGAACTTCCTCTTGCTCCGGAATTAGTAAATAGTGAACTAAGGCAATTGCACTCAAAAATAAATTTACCCTTTTGGTAAATAAGCAGGTCAGGCAACTTCCTCAAAGATTTTTTAATCGGCTCTGTAATAAGGCGACTACCTGTTCTGCCTGGCAAAGACTATTCTCAAATTCGCAAGTATTTGCATCCACATTCTCAACCAAAACTTCATCAGGAAGCCAACCACACCAAGGCAAACCATCAGATCGGCGAAGTTCAACATTCCAAAGGCCTCCTATCTGTACTATCCCAACTAGAGGTACTGATAGTGCCTTGCAAAGGGCTATATAAGCAGGTGCATCACCAGGAATCTGACCGGAAGAAATTGGAGCCACCATTAAGACTGTAGGAATTCTCCAAGCGCCTAAAACTTCAAGCCAACTACCCCACTCCGAAGAAAATCCTGCAGCATCTCCTAACAACTGAACCAAGCCATCCTCTTTTGGCAAAGATTGAAGAATTTCATTGGGATTTTCTTCACAAAAATGTTTTTTAAGTACACCTCCCCAAATACCTCCCAAAAGAGCCGAGGCTGCTTGCATCTCAGCCTCAGGGATAGGACCTATCCCAACCAAAAAAGACTTTGTGTTGATCATCTTGCGAACATAACGGGATAAAGAACCTGGGTCAGTGGCCATGTCAGCATTACCATCGGAATACATCAATATTGTTCGCGGGCACCGTGACCAGTTTCCTGACAGCAGCCAGGACCGAACAAGAGAGTCTCAGCCATGACACTCGAAGGCTAAGGATATTTAGCGGGACTTCCAATCCTGCTCTTGCCAGGGAAATCGCTGCATATTTAGGCGTTACAGATGGCTCAAGAGTTTGCAAACGCTTCGCAGATGGAGAGATTTATGTTCAAATCCAACAATCTATTCGTGGTTGTGATGTTTTTCTAATTCAACCGACCTGTGCTCCAGTAAATGACAATTTAATGGAGCTACTAATAATGGTTGATGCTTGCAAACGTGCTTCTGCTAGGCAAATCACAGCAGTTATCCCTTATTACGGTTATGCACGGGCAGATCGAAAAACAGCAGGGAGGGAATCTATAACCGCAAAGCTCACAGCAAATTTGCTGGTCAAGTCTGGGGTGGATCGAGTATTGGCTATGGACCTACATTCAGCACAAGTGCAAGGTTACTTTGATATTCCCTGTGACCACATTTATGGTTCACCAGTTCTAGTTGATTATCTCTCAACAAAAGAACTTGGTGAAATAGTTGTTGTATCTCCGGATGTTGGAGGTGTCGCTAGAGCACGTGCATTTGCCAAGCAAATGCACGATGCACCCTTGGCAATAATCGACAAGCGACGTTCTGCTCATAATGTTTCCGAAAGCTTGACTGTCATTGGAGATGTAGCTGGGAAAACAGCAATACTTATTGATGACATGATTGACACAGGAGGAACCATCTGTGCAGGAGCAAAGCTTCTAAGACAAGAGGGAGCCAATAGAGTTATTGCATGTGCTTCCCATGCTGTATTCTCCCCTCCCGCATATGAGCGATTGTCAGAAGAAGGTTTATTTGAACAAGTAGTTGTAACTAATAGCATTCCTCTAGCTCCAGAAAAAGACTTTCCTCAGTTAGAAGTTTTATCAGTAGCAAATATGCTTGGCGAGGCCATATGGCGAATACATGAAGAGAGCTCAGTAAGTTCTATGTTTAGATAAAGAAATACAATTCAATCTTAATAAATGGATTTCAATCAAAGTCTTAATTAGGATTGAATTGTATCAACCACTTCTCTTGTATTTGTAGACAAATCTGATTTTGAGATAAAATCAATAGCATTTAACATAACCTTCTGTCTTCCAACCTCATAACTTCTCCATCGACTAAATACTTTGACCATTCGCGATGCGGTTATGGGATTGCGCTTATCCAATGCAACCAACTGCTTCGCAAGAAAAATATAGCCACTTCCATCAATTGCATGAAAAGCTGGTGTATTCGAAGCAAAACCTCCCAAAACAGCACGTACGACATTGGGAGCCTTTGGGTCAAACTTTGGATGATCTAAAAGCTTTTGAACTTGTTCAATCGAATCTGGACTTTGAATAGATGCTTTAAGTGAAAACCAAGCATCAAGTATTACAGGATGATCCTTCCAACGTGTATAAAAAATATCCATAGCCTTATCTCTTTCATAGCAATCAATCGGCAGAATTGCACTAAGAGCAGCTCTTGATAAAGTCATTGAAGGTCCTTCAACAGCTTCAAGCACCTGCCTTATTGCCTCCTGATCCCTAGCCGATACTAACCAGCTCCATGCAATACCAGTTAGATGCCTCCCTCCTTTACCCATTGGCCAAACCTCCCCCCATGATCTTCTACAAAAGTTTGAAAGTAAATCTTTTAATTCAATAGAAAGTCGTATGCCTAGAAGTTTCTTAAAGCAACTAATAGACTCATAAATAGCTATCGGGTCAGCAACCTCCTGAGAAGCTTCTAATTCATAAACTCCTGGCAAACTAAGCAAAGTAGAAAGTAATGAAGGATCTTGTCTTTCTTTTGATCGGATAAGATCACCAAAAGCCCTAATAAGCCTATCCTCTAATTCTTCATTAGCTTCTAAGGATGCTCTAGAAAGCAGAACTTGACGTAAAATGCTTTGTGCTGCATCCCAACGAGAAAAAGGATCATCATCTTTCTCCAAGAGAAGAAATAGGTCATCTATATCCAAATCTATATTCCAATTAACTGGGGCTGAGAATCTACGGAAAATTGATATCGAAGGCATCGTTCTTGATAAAGGCAAGCGATCAAACTTAAAAGACTGTTCTAACTGATCTAAAACAAACATTTTTTCATCCCCAAGACGACCATGAGAATCAACCAAAGCAACTGAGATGGGGATAACAAAGGGTTGATTATTACCTATATTTTCTTGCCGAAGTCTAAGTTCTAAAGAAGAATTTTCAGGATCCCATATTCTCTGAATAAAAACTTTAGGCGTGCCACGCTGGTAATACCATCTACTGAACTGATCTAAATCAAAACCCAAAGATTGACCATCCATACAAGCTCCTTCAGAAATTGCCTTAATAAAATCCTCTGTAGTTGCCGCACTTCCATCAAATCTTTTTATATAAACGTTGAAACCAGCAATAAATCTGGAATGACCCAGTAATGTATAAAGCATTCGAATTAACTCGGCTCCTTTTTCATATATTGTCGTCGTATAAAAGTTATCTATAGATTTATATCTCTTAGGCTTTACTGCATGAGAGGTAGGACTTGCATCTTCACGAAACTGTGTGTTTCTCAGAAAACACACATCATCTATCCTTTTGATAGCTTCTGAATGCAAGTCAGAAGTGAAGCACTGATCGCGAAATACAGTAAGGCCTTCTTTTAATGAGAGTTGAAACCAATCCCTACATGTAATCCTATTTCCAGTCCAATTATGAAAGTATTCATGAGCAACTACACTTTCTATTCTCTCCAACTCAGAGTCAGTTGCAGTCTCAGAATCAGCAAGTATTAATTTAGAATTAAATATATTCAGACTTTTATTTTCCATTGCGCCCATATTAAAATGACGCACTGCAACAATATTATATTCATCAAGATCATACTCAAGGCCATAAACCCTTTCATCCCAAGACATTGCCCTTTTTAGAGAAGACAAAGCATGGGAAGTTAATTTCTCGTCTCCTGATTGAACATGGAGTCGAATTAAGACATCTTTGCCAGCTAAGGTTTGAAAATGATCTTGGACCTCTTCCAATTCCCCTGCCACTAAAGCAAAAAGATATGAAGGCTTAGGGTGAGGATCATCCCAAATAACTTCATGACGTATTGCCTCTGAGTCAATATCTTCTTCAGAAAGCTTATTACCATTAGAAAGTAAAATAGGGTAATGTTTTTTCTCAGCTTCGATTCTTACCCTGTAAGTGCTTAGAACATCAGGTCGATCAGGATGAAAACATATTCTTCTAAATCCTTCGGCTTCACATTGACTTGCAAGAATACTGTCAGTTTTATATAAACCTTCTAAAGAACTATTTTTAAAAGGGTCTATCATTGTAATAATTACCAGGTCAAAAGGTTTACTTGGCGTCTTACTTATAAACAAATGGTCATTTTCTAATATGTATTGATTTGAGTCTAGGGCTTTTCCATTTATAGAAATACCGATCAATTTAAGTTCCAGGCCCATAAGAATCATTGGACCATTTTTATTCCGGCGAGGTTCTACCTTCATCAAAGATCTAACAATGACATTGGTAGATTCAATTGAAAAATCTAATTCAATTCGTGGTATCTCGTATGGATAAGGTTTGTAGTCTGAAAGATAAGTGAAACTTGAATTAGTCATATAGGAATAACATGATGGTTAATAGGATTGGGCGAGAAATATTCAATATCAACATAATCTAATTAAAGAAACTCCTCTTATAGAAATCTCATTGACTTTATTGGTAATTTCATTTTCCCCATTTTCTAGTTCTTATTTTTATCTTTCTGCTTATCAATAGCTGCTTGTACTTTTTCCTTTACATCAGCAGGTACTTTTTTAGGGCAATACTGCAATGCCCCTGTAACTATCTGGAATTCAGCTCCTGAGAATAACTGTTTATTTGTTAATTTCTTCTTCCCAGCAGAAGCAACAATGCCACCATGACGCCCATTAAGTACCTGTGAATATGTAGCCGCAGCGATACCTACCGCTTTGGAAAACTCAATACCTGCTTGAGCAGCATTGCAAACATAAGACGAACCCATCCCTCTATACAGAAAGATGTCGTCATTACTTGCAGGGTAAGGTTTTGAAGTCCCTCTGGACTGAGAATGGGCCATGGGTACTGAAAGCACTAGGCCGAGAAGAAAAAGAAAAGACAAAGAACCCTGACGAAGTCGAGGGATCAACAATTTCAAAAATGCTGACGGGGATTCTTCCGTCATAGTGGGAAGGAAATAAAGACCTGAGACACCAGAGTACTTAAAGAACTTAATTTTTCACTCCATCCATTAAGAGGCTGATCATCAAATCATTAGTAATAAAGCGATTAAGAAGAGGTTTTTAAGTTAACCTTCTTTTGTTCAAAGCAAGAGTCTCATCAGAACTGTTTATCTAACTCAGTTCTGACGATCACTTTATACGGACATATAAAAAACAAATTAGATGGCCTATGAGTTGGTTCAAAAAGCCATATGGTTAAAAAAATTTGCCATAGGAAAGGCACTTTGGATGGGGCAAAAGCCAATCATCGACAGCATCTTGAACTTATGCTTGTCGCATCCCCCCATCACCTCTCACGAAGTGATCTGAGATCTCTCATCCAATTTCTTGAAGGTGATGAATCAGGCTTTGATGTAACCCTTCAAGTCTCTGATCCAAGACAAAATCCAGAATTCCTTGAACTACACCGCTTAGTCGCTCTACCTGCTCTAATAAAAACATCACCAAACCCAAAACAAGTTTTTGCCGGCAGCAGCATTCTTCAACAACTCAAGAGTTGGATTCCACGTTGGCAACAAGATGGGGTTGTAAGTGGACTAGGTCTTAGCTTGAGACCTTCTGAATTAGACGGCAGTCGAACCCAAAAAGAATTACAGCTCGAAGACGAATTACTGGTTTTGCGTCAAGAGAATGGAACGCTCATAGACCGTATTCAAACCCAAGAAAGATTGCTAAGAATGGTTGCTCATGAATTAAGGACACCACTTACAGCAGCAGCTCTAGCACTTCAAAGTCAACAACTTGGCCAAATAGATCTAGATCGATTTCAAGACGTGATAAAAAGGCGACTAGATGAAATGGAATTGCTATCTAAAGATCTTCTTGAAATTGGCAGTACTCGCTGGGAAGCACTATTCAATCCACAAAGATTAGACCTCGCAAACGTTGCTGCAGAAGCAATCCTCGAACTAGAAAAACTTTGGCTCAAACGACAAATCGAAATAAATACCGATATCCCTAGCGACTTGCCAAAGGTTTTTGCTGATCAGAGGCGCATGAGGCAAGTTTTTCTAAATCTTATAGAGAATGCATTGAAGTTCTCTAAACCAAAAGGTCAAGTATCACTAACAATGCTGCACAGAACAAGCCAATGGGTGGAGGTCAGCATTACCGATAGTGGCCCAGGTATTCCAGAAGAAGAGCAACAAAGAATTTTTCTTGACAGGGTGCGTTTACCACAAACCTCAACACAAACCTCTGGTTTTGGAGTTGGACTTTCAGTCTGTAGAAGAATTGTTGAAGTTCATGGAGGAAGAATATGGGTCGTCTCAGAGCCTGAAAAAGGCGCCAGCTTTAACTTCACCGTGCCAGTTTGGCAAGGACAGGATCAACAAGAAAGCAGCATGGGCTCCTTGACGGAGGGCGAGGCTGGCCCGTAACTTTCCAAAGTGATCTATGGATACAACTCCATGGATCGCGGCCTCGCCCCCATCGTCTAGAGGCCTAGGACACCTCCCTTTCACGGAGGCGACAGGGGTTCGAATCCCCTTGGGGGTATATTTTTTGAAGCCTTACCAAAGTAAATACTTGAAATTGATCAGTTAGGAAACCTAACTGTAAATAAAGGGTCAAATCCCTTTATTTACAGTTAGTCAAAAGAAAACAGAAGGCATCATAAAAAGGCTAATTGAAATTTTCTAGATATTTTTGCTACGTCTAATAGCTTCTTGCTCAACCGAAAAAAGATTCGCATTTAGGTCCTGTTTCAGCTGCTTTTCGATCAATGCAACAGGCATGCCTACACATCCCTGGACGGTGAGTTCATAGACCAAAGAAGATCCACCATCTGGAAGTTTTTTAATTGTCCAAGCCCCCTCAAAACGGCGAAAATCTCCCTTAAGCATGTGGAATTGCAACTGTCCGATAGAGCGCTTTTCAATTAATTCAATTTGAACCTGAGCCGAAAATTTTAGGCCCATCAATTTTTGACAGCCAACCTGGTTTAACTTCACGCAGTTTTCATTTCTCTCAACCAAAGAGCTTTTAGCCAGATTTGGTATGAATTCACTGAGGTGCTCATAATCCGTTAAAACCTTCCACAGACTATCGACTGAAACATGTGTTCTCAATTGAGCTGCAAGGCGACGAACTCCACCAGGAAGGCGTTCCATCGTCTGCTCGATAGCCTGCCTGCTATCCCCTTTTCTCTCGTCTGAGGCCTTCAAGGCCGACGGAGAATCCTTGTAAAGGCCTTGAAAGGAAACCAACGTGCAAATGGCTTGATCAGGCGTAGAACAATACAGAAATGAATATTTGAAGGTAAACCACACACCCACTAATGCAGCTGTGCCAATCCCTAAACGTAACCCTAAAAGTCAATTTATTGGCTGATCTCGACCTGGGATTGGTAGTCTCGCCAACGATTATGTGCTTTAGATGGCTTACTCGCAATTTTCTGTCGTCACCGGAGGCCTAGCCCACGTACCTGTAATTATTGGTATTTTCTGGGCATTCAAGAACTTTGTAGCTCAAAGGTCTAACGGGAAAAACCAACAATCAAAGAACCTGGCAACAACACCATCCCCTGCCAGTGCTGGGGGGGCTGGGAAAAAAGCACATCAGTCAGTGCCAGTCAACCTTTACAAACCCAAGTCACCATTTATTGGGAAAGTAAAAGAAAATTATAGTGTTCTCAAAGAAGGAGCAATTGGCAGGGTTAATCACATCACATTTGATCTTTCTAACAGCAATCCCAAGCTTGAATATGTTGAAGGGCAAAGTATTGGAATCATCCCAGATGGAGAAGATTCCAATGGAAAGCCTCACAAATTAAGACTATATTCCATTGCCAGCACAAGGCATGGTGATAATTTTGAAGGCAATACAGTTTCGTTATGCGTTAGGCAACTTCAGTACGAAAAGGACGGCAGAACTATTAATGGAGTCTGTTCAACCTTTCTCTGTGACATAAAACCAGGAGACGATATAAAGATTACTGGTCCTGTAGGAAAGGAGATGCTTTTACCAGAAGATGAAGACGCCAATGTAATTATGCTGGCTACAGGAACTGGAATAGCTCCAATGAGAGCCTACCTTCGACGTATGTTCGAAACCAAAGAACAAGAAAAAAACGGTTGGAAATTCAAAGGTAAAGCATGGCTCTTTATGGGTGCTCCAAAAACAGCAAATCTTCTATATGACTCAGATTTCGAATGGTATAAAAGTCAATATCCAAATAATTTCTCATATACAAAAGCAATTAGCCGAGAACAAAACAATTCCAAAGGAGGAAGAATGTATATACAAGATCGAGTATTAGAGCATGCTGACGAAATATTCACCATGATCGAAAATCCTAAAACACATATTTATCTATGTGGGCTTAAAGGGATGGAACCTGGGATTGATGAAGCCATGACCAAAGCAGCTGCCGCGAAGAACATAAAGTGGTCAGAACTTAGACCCCAGTTAAAAAAAGCTGGCCGCTGGCACGTTGAAACATACTAAATTTCAAAAGTCAATAAATCGAATAAAATCCAATAGCCTAGTCATAAAACTGGGCTATTTTTATTAAAAACAAGTGATATACAAGTTTTTTACTTGTCCAAAAGAAAAAGTTTTTGGGCATCTGTGAACAAAGCGTGGCGCGATTCTTCAAAGGTCTTTGAATTTAGACAGTTCTTGAATAAAGCAATCGGCTGAGGTCCTTGGGAAATGAGCACGCCGATAACAAATCCATTACGTGTTGGACTACGTCAAGAGAGAGTCATCTCACCTCAGTGCCTTGTGATTTTTGGTGCAAGTGGTGACCTAACTCATAGGAAGCTAGTCCCAGCTCTCTTCGAACTATTCAAACAAAGACGTCTTCCTAGCGAATTTGCTGTTCTTGGCTGTGCAAGGAGACCATGGACAGATAAGGTTTTTCGTCAAAAAATGGAGAATGCACTTGGCAAGAAAGTCAAGGAAAGTCCAACTGAATGGGAGAAATTTTCAGCTTGTCTTTTTTACGAGTCTATTGATCTTCAACTCCCTAATGATGTTTTCAAGCTTCGAGATCGCCTTGATGAAGTTGACCGCCTATGTGCCACTCATAGCAACAGGACCTTCTATCTTTCTGTCTCTCCAAAATTTTATGGGATGGGGTGTAGAGCCTTAGCTGATGCTGGACTATTAAATGATCCCAAGCGGAGTCGATTAGTCATAGAAAAGCCATTTGGGAGAAATTTTGGCAGTGCACAAGCTCTAAACCGAATAGTTCAAAGCTGTGCTCAAGAAAGTCAGATTTTCAGAATCGATCACTATCTAGGGAAAGAAACAGTTCAGAACATTCTTGTAATGAGGTTCAGCAACGCAATCTTTGAACCTATTTGGAACAGGAATTACATCTCGAGTGTTCAAATCACAGCCGCAGAAACAGTTGGCGTTGAAGAACGAGCTGACTACTACGAAAGCTCTGGGGCACTAAGAGACATGGTCCAAAATCACCTCACACAAATGCTTGCCATTACTGCAATGGAACCACCAGGACACTTTGATCCAGAGGCAATTCGAAATGAAAAAGCCAAAGTTCTACAAGCAGCAAGGCTGGCGAATGAAATCAACCCATGGGAATGTTGCGTGCGTGGTCAATATTTAAAAGGTGGAACAAAAACATCACCATTACTGGGGTATAGAGAAGAGACTGGTGTTAATCCCAAAAGCACAACTGAAACCTATGTTGCGATGAAACTATTTATCGACAACTGGCGATGGCAAGGTGTGCCTTTTTACATACGTACAGGCAAGCGATTAGCCAAACGTCTCAGCGAAGTAGTGCTTACCTTCAGAGAGGCGCCCGTTCACCTATTCGACTCAGCTGGTGGAGCCCCTACTCCCAACCAACTCATTCTCCGTATACAACCAGATGAAGGTGCTGAGTTCCGCTTTGAAGTAAAGGCCCCAGGATCTGGAATGCGCAGCAGGCCAGTAGAAATGGAGTTTTCCTATGACGAATCATTCGGCGAACCTTCAGACGAAGGCTATGTTCGACTCTTGGCAGACGCAATGCTTAATGACCCTACACTTTTTACACGCAGCGATGAGGTTGAAGCCGCCTGGCGACTTTATACGCCACTTCTCGAACTAATTGAAAATAGTCCTTGGCAATTGCCTATACATCAATATGAATCTCGCACTTGGGGGCCCGCAGCAGCAGATGCTCTGCTTGCTCATGACAACTTGCTCTGGCGCCGCCCCTAAAGCATCTGAGCTTTCAAAACAACACTTCGAAAATTCCGATGTCCCCCCAGCTGACCCTTCAAGCACCTCTGCAATTACCCCCTGAAGAGATACCTAGCTACTTAGAACAACTCTGGTCGAAAGATCAACCTGGAAATGCTGGTGCAAATACCTTTTGCCTGGTTGTATGGCAACCAGCTTGGCTAGAACAGCAACTTGTTCGAATAGGAAAAATATCAGGGCCCATTATTGGAACCCAAAGACATGAAATGGTTCAAGCTGCAAGACAAATTATTTTGGAAAGCGACTTACCCCACAGCACCCCACCATTTGACTCTGTTCTTCTTAATCAGCTTGCGAGTCATAAAGGCGATTCTTCTTCAAAAGACCTAAGAGGACAACATATAGATTCTGCTATAAGTGCATTACAACCAAGACGCTTAATAACTCTTGCCCCAACTCTTAATGAGAAACAATCCTTAGAAACTCTTGTAGCAGCCTATTGCCCTTTACCAGAGGAAGGAAGTGGCCAAGAAGCCTGCGGCGATGCAATTGTTCTCCGCGGAAATCTTTCAGCACTTAATAAAGGCCTAAATGTTCTACAACCTCTATTACCTTCAGAGTTACCTTCTTGGGTTTGGTGGAATGGAAGCCTCGATGAAGCAAATGATCTCTTCGACGAACTAACATCTCTCACTCAAAGATTAGTCATTGACACTTCAATAGGAGACCCTTCTCGTTGTCTTCACCTCCTTAAAAGCCTAGTAAATACAGGACAAGCAGTGAGTGATCTCAACTGGTTAAGGCTGAGAAGTTGGCGTGAAACGTTGGCAATGGTTTTCGACCCTCCTTGTAGACGTTCTGCACTTAATCAGGTTGAAAGACTTGATATCGATATTGAAGGCGATAACCCAGTTCAGGGCCTACTACTTGCAGCGTGGATCGCTGACCGACTGAATTGGAAACTCATATCGAGTGATGACATGAAGACAGAAGGAATTACCGCTAAATTCCAAAAACCAGATGAATCAAACCTCATCTTTAATTTAATACCATTGCCTGTAGGAAAACCAAGCATGCATCCTGGGCAGATAGTAGGAATAAGAATGATATGCAAACAAGCAAAGCAACCCCAAAAAGCCATTTGTGTAATTCTCGCAGCTGAATCCGGAGAGTGTATGCGCCTTGAAGCCGGAGGGATGGCAAGCATGGAACTATTAGAAGAAGTAGTCCCTATTCAAGTTGATACAGCCGAAATGGATGTTGCACGTCTTCTAGCAAGTAGTCGAGGAAGTACCAGCCCTCTTTTAGCCTCAGCGGCTCCTATAGCTGCAAAACTACTAAGCCTCAGCTAAAAGCATGACTAAACACTACCCAATTCAATTAGCAGTAGATCATGGCATGCGTGATAGCTGCACCTTGTAGTGGCAGCGGTAAAACTCTTCTAAGCCTTACCCTTGCGGCCTGGGCCAGGAGCAAAGGACTAAGTCTGCAACCCTTCAAAGTAGGGCCTGACTACCTTGATGCCCAACAATTAAGTGCTGTATCTGGCAAACAATGTCGCAATCTTGACCTTCTATTGTCTAGTGGTAACTGGGTAAAAGAAAGCTTTCATGCCTACGGAAGCATTGCAGATTTAACTCTTATAGAAGGAGTAATGGGACTCTTCGACGGAATCGGGCCTTCACAAAAGGGTAGTACTGCGCATATAGCTCGTCACTTAGGACTCCCAATCGTTTTTGTAGTTGATGCAGGAGGACAATCAGGCTCTTTAGCTGCCCTAATAAAAGGATTTAATGATCATGATCCAGAAATAAGGATTGCTGGTGTAGTTCTAAATAAGATCAACACTATTCGCCACAAAGAAATACTTAAAGATGTACTTAATTCAATAAACATAAAATTACTTGGATGCCTACCAAAAGACCCATTTTTAAAGCTACCAACAAGACATCTAGGTCTTGCTCCAACACATGAGGTTACAAATATGAATGATCGAGTTAGCGCATGGAGGAGAATAGCAGAAGAGAATTTAGATCTAGTTAGTTTTGAAAAACTACTTTGTGCACCAAAAAGAAACTCAATAAACCCAATAAGTAATTTTATTAATTACAAATATGAAGAATCAGACTTAAAGGTCAAACCAGTTGCTATTGCTGAAGATCAGGCATTCTTCTTTCGCTATCCAGAGATAAAGGACTGCCTTCAAGCACTTAATATGCCAATTATTCCTTGGAAACCACTAAACGATGAACCCATCCCGAAAAAAGCAAAAGGACTATTAATTCCAGGTGGTTTTCCTGAACAATATGCAAAGGAACTTAGTCAATCTAA
Organism: Prochlorococcus sp. AG-409-A19; assembly: GCA_003216155.1. The sequence goes on from QCJH01000002.1 coordinate 17,246, forward strand.
GAGAAGTATTCTAAGCCTTCAGAAATTCGCCAAAAGAAGTCCTGTTTACGCAGAATGTGGAGGAATGTTACTTCTTGGTCAGACACTAACAGATCTCAATGGTCAACCATATGAGATGGCCGGACTCCTTCCATTCCAAGCTGAGAAAGGCTCTCTTAATGTTGGCTATCGCAAAATCGAATGTACAAAGGATGGTATGGTTTTACGCAAAAACGAAACCTTAATGGGACATGAGTTCCATCGGTGGGAGCTCAAACAGAATAGAGAAAGAAGTCTTCTCAAAACTAATTCTTTGTGGAGAATTGAAGGTTGGCGTATAAAAACAAGAGAAGAAGGCTGGGGCAACTCTTGCCTTCATGCAAGCTGGATTCATCTTCACTGGGCAAGCTGTCCAATGATTGTGCACAGATGGCGAAATGCTTTGGATAATAAAATATCTAGATGAAAAATATATCCAAAACTAAATCTCATTGAAATTCTTTATTCATAATGAAATAGATATTCAAAGATAAAAACATAAAGTTCTCATCAAATCAGTCCAAATTTCCTCTGCCAACACTGAATTGACAATTTTTCTACATTAAAGCCAACAAGTGAAACCTTAGTCTTAGCTCTACTTACAGCAACATATACCAATTGCCTCCTCAAAATAAGATCCTTAGGCCAAAAGACATCAGAGGCAATAAAGACTTCTCCAAAGGTACTGCCCTGACTACGATGAACAGTTAAAACAGCGGCAGGACCAAGTGATGCAAAAGCATCGCGCACTAAGAAAAACTGGCGCCAAATTATACGTCCTCTGTCTTTACCAACCTCCTTAGCCTGAACTTTCAACCGCTCCAAAGTTGAATCAAGCATATACCTACCCTCAGTACCTAATGCAGGGAGTAGACGTAAAGATAAAGACATTTCTCCACATGAAGCCTCCACAAAAAACGTATCAATAACCGGTACATCCCAATCAGGGTGGCAAGAAAGTCCAAATTCAGAGAGATCGCATCTTTCTGGTTTAACATCAGAGACTATCAACTCACGATTTGAACCAAGAACCATATCTGGTTCTTCTCCACCCTCAATACCATCGCGAGAGGCTGGAGCCATTACTGCAGATCGACTGATCAAAACCTCGCCAGGTAGAACGACTAACTGATCTGCCATTTCGCCATGTATTGCCCTTCGAGCATGGGGCACCAAGTTTTCAAGAGTTTTGTTTGTATAGCAAAGAATCCTTACTGCATCTGGATTATCCCTGGCTGATGCAGATCGCAACGCATCTTTAGCTTGCATCAGCCAACTCTTTTGGTCTAAGCAACCTACAGAGCTTCTCCCGTCCTCAATCATTGGTAGACATGGAGGAGATTGACAAGGCAAGCTGCTATCACGAAAGGAATTAGCTAATTGCAAAACCACACCTTGATGACGAACAACTTGATTTAATGAAGCGCTACGAGCTCTTTCAAGTGAAAAAACTGGGCTGTGAGTCTCTCCTACAGGAGGCAATTGGGCAGGATCACCTACAAAGACAAGACGAGTCCTATATGGATGAGCACATTGAAAAAGTATCTCCAACAAACTGCTATCAATCATCGATGCTTCATCAATGAGAACAAGTCCTAGTTGCTCAAGAGAATTGAGTGTCTGTTCCGTCTTCTCACAAACCTCTAAGTCCCTTTTTCGTTTTAGCTTTAGGCGAAGCAACCTATGAATTGTTGAGGGATGCCATATAGGTTTTAGACCTTCTAAGTCGAGTGCTTGTCGAAGTACTCCAACTGCCTTATGCGTAGGTGCAACAACCGTCCAGCAGAGGCCAAGGTCTTCAACCAATTTTAGGAACCGAACTGATAGGAATGTCTTTCCACTTCCTGCATAACCACTTAAAACATAGGGTGTACTATCGTATGTTTTATCTAACCAATCACTAAAAGATTTAATTGCTAATTGCTGATCATATGTTAACTCTTCAGAACCACCTTTAAGCAACTTATTCTCAACCAAAATTTACATTAAGAAAGTGAGCAATTTGCAAAGGAGAGCCAATGAAAACAAGCCCAGGCAATGCCACCAAAGGACCAATTAGTCCACCTACTAAAACCTCAAGGCGACTATGACCAAGAGATTCTTTGAGTACATCTTCAGGAGGTGAAGGCCAAGCTTCAGGTGAAAGCTGGTTAACTCTTGCAGCTGTAAAACCAGCAGACCTTCTTATACCACTAGCGTCATACATAACAACAAAAGCCAAAGTAGAAGCAATCGCAAATCCTGGGTGATCAAAACCCATCTGCCATCCCACACATGAGGCAGTACCTGTAACAAATGCCGAATGACTTGAAGGCATTCCTCCAGTTTCAAGAAGCACTAGAGGGCGCCACCGTCGATGTTGAATTAACTCAGCAAATAATTTTGAAAGCTGAGCCAAGCCACAAGCCATAAGCCCCCATGTGAGGGGACCATTATCTAAAAGTTGCAAAAAAGGAGACACAGAAGTCTCAGGAAAATTCATCGATCTCGGCTAGTAATATAATCTGCAAGTGCAAGTAGTGGTGCAGATGAACTTGCCCAAGGTTGCAATGCTAACTTGGCTTCTAAAATAAGTGCATCAGCTCTGCGTCGAGATTCATCAAGTCCCAATAGTTTGGGATAAGTAGTTTTATCTGCAAGTAAATCTTTACCAGCTGTCTTACCTAAAACATCACTACTGGCTGTCACATCAAGAATGTCGTCAATTATCTGAAAAGCCAAACCTATTCCACGAGCATAAACACCAAGAGCTTTAATCAGATCTTCTTCAGCACCTCCAATTAAAGCTCCACAAATCACACACGCCTTTAGTAGTGCACCTGTCTTATGTAGGTGGATGAACTCAAGAGTTTCGAGATCAACTTCTTTCCCTTCACATTCAAGGTCCACGACTTGACCACCGACAAGGCCTGGGGCCCCTGCTACTAAAGAAAGTTCCCCTACAACCTTTAAAAGGCTTTCGGCAATAACACCCTTAGTTCGAAGAGCAACCATCTCAAAAGCACGTGTTAATAAAGCATCTCCTGCAAGGATTGCCACTGCATCTCCATACACCTTGTGATTTGTTGGCCGCCCTCTACGCAAATCATCATTATCCATAGCCGGCAAATCATCATGAATCAACGACATTGTGTGAATCATTTCCAAGGCAACAGCAGTCGGTAAAGCCTTCTCAGGATCACCCCCTGCTAATTCGCAGGCTGCCAAGCACAAAATCGGCCTGAGTCTCTTACCCCCAGCCAGAAGTGAATAGCGCATTGCCTCACGTAAATGCTCTGGTTTCTCAGGGCCAAGTGCCTCATCAAGAGCTCTTTCAACGCTTACTCTGGCCTTCGCCAGGTAAGCAGAGAAGTCAAATGAAGAAATAATTGCTTCCGCCATAAGACTAATTTCGTTGGCGGGATTCTCTCAGCATAAATTGATTCAAGGGGAAAGATCTTTAAGGCTTAAGGACAAACCGCAATGCTGTTGCCATCTGCTCACTGTATTAACAAGAAGCATTGCAACAGTCATAGGCCCTACTCCACCAGGAACAGGTGTGAGAGCACTTGCTAAATCTGCCACTTCTTGAGAACGGATATCACCGCAGAGTCTTTTATTTCCCTCAAAACTTAATTGACTTCCTTCAGACAAGCGATGAATTCCTACATCAACCAATACAGCACCTGGTTTGACATGGTCAGCTCCAATTATTTCAGGTTTACCAGCAGCTACTACCAAGACATCTGCTTGCCTGGTTAAAGAAGCCAAATCAGGAGTGTATGAATGAGCAACACTTACCGTTGCATTTGCAGCTTGAAGCATTAAAGCCATAGGTTTTCCAACCAAAATGCTTCTACCTACAACAACTGCTTTTTTTCCAGCAAGTGGGATTTCATATCTGTCCAGCAAAGCCATAACGCCAGCCGGAGTGCAAGAACGTGGTCCTAATTCGCCTTTAAGTAGTCGTCCCAAGTTAAATGTATGCAAACCATCAGCATCTTTTTGTGGGTCAATTGCAGCCAAAAGAAGGTTTTCATCAATTGACTTAGGTAAAGGAAGTTGCAAAAGGATCCCATCCACTTGGTCTTTAGCATTTAAAAGTTGAATCTTTTCAAGTACCTGTTCAGTTGAAGAGTTCTCTGGAAGATGTGTTCCGAAACTTACAACCCCTACCCGAGAACAAGCCTTTTGTTTATTAGAAACATAAACACCGCTAGCAGGATCATCCCCTACACGCAAAACAGCCAAACCAGGAGGCCTTCCTGCAATCTCAATACCAGCCTCGATATCTCTATAAAGACGCTGCTCAATCTCGGCAGCAAATTTCCTACCATCAAGCCTTAGGGCCATAAACCATTAGAAGCTTTTACCAGCATGCACTTATAAAGGGAGTTAGCGTTATGTTCAACTGTTAACCGTTGTGTTCAGTATTCCCAGCTTGAAAAAGCTCTGGCAAATCTGGTTGCACAACGAGTCGCCTCGGCGGCCTGTGCTCCAATGGTCCAAACCACAAAAAGCAGGACTTTTTGTGGTTTGCTTTCTTGTTGCAATCATCTCAAGCTGGCAATGGCTAGTAGAACCAAATTTGCGTCCAGGGGTCCCAGCCCCATTCGATGCCATAGCGCCTAAAAATGCACTTGTAGAAGATAGTGAAGCCCTTCAACAAAAAAGATCCGACCTAATACCTAGGACCTTTGTTCAGGTTATAGATCAACAAGAAACTAATCGATTAAGAAAACGACTAAAGATACAACTCAATGAACTTGAGTTAGTAGCCACTAGCGGCGCAACAGAAAGAGTGGGCCCAATAAATCTCAATGACCAAGAACAAGACTGGATCAAAAATCAATCGAGTGAGCTGAGAAATCAGTGGAAAAAAGATCTAACTCTAGTTGGCGAAAAAATGCTTAATCAGGGCCTTATTAATACTTTGGCTCTAGACCAACTGATTCAGGCTTCATCACTTCACTTAGAAAATTGGGGTAACGAAAATAATCCTGGACGCACTATTGGCAGCAAATTACTAGCTAACGCCTTTCATGGGAACAATAATCTACGAACTGATCCAATCCGTAGCCAAAAACTTCTTGAAGAACTAATAACAAAGCAAGGCATACCAAAAATCAAAGTAAATAAAGGTGACTTAATTACTAAAAAAGGAGAACTAATAAGTACCCAAGCTTTTGATGTACTTGATTATTTTGGCTTAATTACAAAAAGAGCAACACCTTTTGCATGGCTAGGTCACTTCAGCGAAGCACTTGCAGGTTGTGGGATTCTACTCTTAATTATGCGAAGAGAAAAGCCATGTCTTCAAGCCAGGCAAGGTTTATTGGCTTTAGTATTACTATTAATAACGCAAAGCAGTAAAGTATGGTTTGGAGCTGCAATTAGCCCTCTTGCTGTAGTTGTTCCGCCAACACTTTTACTGGCACAAGGACTTGGGACTACCTCTGCCTTGGCCTGGATGGCTATTAGCAGCTTGCTCTGGCCGTTCCCGGTTAATGGCCTTGGTGAAGGTCGAATGTTAGTAGCAAGTGCAGTGGCTGTAGCAGTGGCATTGCAAGCAAGCAGGATCCGCAGTCGAGCTGCTCTACTTCAAATGACAATTTTATTACCTATAGGAGCATTAATTGCCGAATGGTTAGTGCTTAGCCTTCCACTTACATCAAAGCAAACAGCATGGGGAAGACTTTCACCTAATTCAGATGAATTAATAGCAGAAGTGATAATTATGGGAGCGCTACTAATGGTAACAATTCTATTAATACCAATTCTTGAGAGCACTTTTGGGTTAATAACACGTGCAAGACTTTTAGAGCTAGCAGATCAAGAAAGGCCATTACTCCGAAGGCTATCTTCTGAGGCTCCAGGTACATTTGAACATACTTTAATGTTATGTAGCCTGGCTGAAGAGGGTGCTAGGACTATTGGAGCAGACACAGATTTAATTAGGACGGGAGCGTTGTACCACGATATTGGTAAATTACATGCCCCTGAATGGTTTATAGAGAATCAATCCGAAGGAAAGAATCCTCATGATCAATTAAATGATCCATATGAAAGTGCAAATATCTTGCAAGCCCATGTAGATGAGGGTCTAAAGCTCGCAAAGAAATACAGACTTCCCAGGCCCATATCAGATTTCATTCCAGAGCATCAAGGCACATTAAAAATGGGATATTTTCTCCATAAAGCTAGAGAACTAAACCCTGAAGTTCTAGAAGATCGATTTAGGTATTTAGGTCCTGCACCACGGTCTAAAGAAACGGGTATCCTTATGCTTGCAGATGGATGTGAAGCAGCTCTTAGGTCTCTAGATCCCAAGACAAGCGATAACGAAGCATGCAAAACTGTTCGAATGATTATTGAGTCCAGGCAACGAGATGGACAACTCAAAGAAAGTAGCCTTAGCAGAGCAGAATTAGAACTAATTATCAGGGCTTTTGTAAGAGTATGGAGGCGAATGCGCCATAGAAGAATTCCATACCCAATTCCAGCTAGAAATGGATATTCTGCCTAAACCAAATAAGAGAAAGAACATCTAAATCATTAGACCAAACAAAAAGGAAAATACCTAGAGATAAATCAACCAAAAGTCAGACAGGAAAGAATTAGCCCTCTTTGACTATTCATTTAGAAGGCAGCAGCTTATAAACACTAGAAACTTTCTCTTTAAATGATTGCTTCCTATCAATACGAGTATTAACCTTCAAAGTTGTGTATATACGTGAAGCACCTAGGCTATGAACAGCCTCATGGCATTTTCTAACGCATTTAAAAACATCTTCCCAATCTCCTTCTATAGCTGTTCCATTTGGCCCTAGTTCATATTCAAGGCCTGCTTTTTTAATAACCTCTTGGCATAAAGCAACATATTTTGATAGCGAGACACCCACCCCTATTGGGACCAAACATAAATCGACACTTACCCACATTTTTCTTAAGCCTTTTTGGTTAACTACAGAACTTTTCTAAGAAAGCAGCCTTAGGCAAGTTGTCGGATATCCAACCGTTCTCCATGAACCACTATGAGTCAAAACTTCAACGCCTATAGCTCTATCAGTTAATGAGCTGTTAAGACCCTGGCCCCTACACCAATTTTGAGCAGCACCAGAGGCCGCCTCCATAGATTCATAAGGTGCATCTAAAACTGGGTGAGGTGTGCCATCAAGCCCAACCAGCCGATAAGTCATTTGACAAGCTTCCATCCGTGCCGCCTCTCCAACTGTCACCCATGATCTCATGCTTAGAGCAAAAGTGCCAACCAGAGAATCTTTTCCTAGGGACTAATACTTAGTCATGCCAACCTTCTGGAGGCCGTATTAAGGGTATCTTTAAATTTAAATAAACTTAAATTGAGAGAGACCTAGCATTGCTTGAAATATCTGAGCTGAAAACGAAAGTTTTTATTCAAAAAAGACTATTTAGATAGTAGAACTACTAGTTAAATAAAGTTATTTACTTCTAAGGAACAAAAGAAAATATCTTCAGATTGCTTGATGAGAATCTGAGAGTACAATATCTCTTTGTGGATGAATCGAAGATCTTTCTTTACCAGAAACGAGTCTATTCAATGCATTCACAAAAGCCTGTGCAGCTGCAACTACTACATCAGTATCAGCAGAATGTCCCGAATAAAGGACTCCATCCCTTCTTAGTCGAATAGTAACTTCTCCCATAGCATCAATGCCCTCAGTTACTGACTTCACAGAAAATTCAATTAACTCATTCCTTTCACAGGCAAGAGCATTTAAAGCACGGCAAACAGCATCTACAGGTCCTGTTCCAACTGAAGCCGTTGTCTTTTCCCTTCCATCTTGATCCTCGATGGTGACAGTAGCTGTTGGCCTAAGACTGCTGCCACAACTCACTTGAACAAAACGCAATAAAAACCGAGACTCCGGTTGCTGAACTTGTTCACTAACTATCGCCTCAAGATCACGATCAGTAATATCTCTTTTTCTGTCAGCCAAATCCTTAAATCGAGCAAAAGCCTCATTTAAGTCTTCTCTATTAAGGTCATAGCCAAGCTCTTCAAGACGTGCCCGAACTGCACTTCTGCCACTTAACTTTCCTAATGAGATTCGATTGTCACTTAACCCTATTGTTTGTGCGTCAATAATTTCATAAGTTGTTCGATTCTTTAAAACTCCATCCTGATGTATTCCCGACTCATGTGCAAATGCATTTGCACCTACTATTGCTTTATTAGGTTGTACAACCATACCAGTTAAATTTGAAACAAGCCTAGATGTTTTAGTAATTTCTTTTGTGCGAATGGCAGTTAAAGGTGTTGGACTATCTATCTCCCTTCCCAAAAAAGGATTGAAATAACTTCTTCGTACATGCAATGCCATAACTAATTCTTCTAATGCCGCATTACCAGCTCTTTCTCCAATCCCATTTATCGTACATTCAAGTTGCCTAGCCCCATTCTTAACAGCCTCTAGAAAATTTGCCACAGCAAGTCCAAGATCGTTGTGTCCATGAACTGAGAGGACCGCATCATTAATACTTTCTACATGACTATTAATACCTGATATCAACTCACCAAATTCAGAAGGAGTTGCATAGCCAACTGTATCTGGGATATTAATTGTACTAGCACCTGCTCTTATTGCAGCTTCAATAACTTCATAAAGGAATTCAGGATCACTTCTACCAGCATCTTCACAAGAAAACTCTACGTCCTCAACAAGCGATCGAGCATATCCAACCATCTCAGGAACTATTGCTAATACTTCATTTCTTGTCTTTCGAAGTTTGTGTTCAAGATGAATGTCGCTTGTAGCAATAAATGTATGTATTCGCTTTCTAGGTGCTGGATCAACGGCCTCAGCACAGGCTTTAATATCTTGGCGTGAGGCTCTAGCCAATCCACAAATAATCGGCCCTTCCTCACCGCCAACTTGCTGAGCAATTCTCTGAACAGCAGCAAAATCACCCTCACTAGCAAAAGGGAACCCTGCTTCTATTACATCAACTCCAAGCCTTGCCAGCTGCTGAGCAATTGCCAATTTCTCCTCAAGATTTAAGCTTGCCCCAGGAGACTGCTCACCATCCCTAAGGGTGGTATCAAAAATAAGAACCCGACCAAGGTCTTTAGCCATTTAGAAAGCCTCGACATAAATAGTCGTAATGACTATGATTTTCAAAGTCTAAAGGCAATAAGATTCCAATAAGGATTTCCTTGCAACAAGAGATTAGCCTCAAAAACCAAAAAGCTATCTTTACAGATCAATACTTTACTTTGCTAAAAAAAGCTAATAGGCCTCTCTGCTTTAAAAATCAAGCTAAAAAATGTTGAAAAACGATAATCTACAAAATTAATCAACTTTAAGAGCTCATACCAGCGCAATGCAGTCTAAATTCAATCAAGAGTTATTTGAAATTTGACAAACGGCGAACTCGCCCTAGTTTTACACGCCCATCTCCCTTATGTGCGATCGGCAGAACCTGGGTCTTTAGAAGAGGACTGGTTCTTTCAAGCACTAATGGAATGCTACCTACCTCTACTGAAGGTATTAGAAGACTCTGCGAAAATCCCTGAACAGAATCCAAAGCTAACTATTAGCCTTTCCCCAACTTTACTCTCGTTGCTCAAAGATCCAGTATTAAAAAACCGTTTTCCTTCATGGCTAAATTCTCGAATAAATCTGCTAGTGAAAGCTCCCTTTGAGCAACGACAAGCAGCAGAACATCTAGAGGAAACCATCCAAAACCAATTGCATCAATGGAATGGGTGTGAAGGGGATCTAATAAAGCGATTTGCAAATCTTCAACGCTTGACAGTTGTTGATATCTTGACTTGCGCTGCAACCCATGGCTATCTGCCTCTTCTTAGACAAAATCCTGAAGCTGTTAGAGGTCAATTAAGAACAGCAGTAAAAGAGCATCTCAGAATATTTAAAACCCCACCTTTAGGGATCTGGTTACCAGAGTGTGCCTACTACGAGGGTCTAGACAATTTGATGATTGATGCAGGACTTAGATATGCGGTATTAGATGGACATGGCCTACTGCATGCCTCCCCTCGTCCTAGATATGGCCTATATGCTCCTATTTGTAGTAGTAAAGGTGTAGCCTTCTTTGGAAGAGATAGTGAATCGACCCTACCAGTTTGGTCATCAAAAGAAGGCTATCCTGGTGATCCACTATATAGAGAATTTCATAGAGACCTTGGATGGGATCTTCCTTTAAAAGAACTTCAAGATTTAAACCTTAAAGAACCTAGACCACTTGGATTAAAGCTACATCGAGTCACTAGCCAAAGTACACCTCTAAATAAAAAAGAAGTTTATGAGCCAAAACTAGCTGCAAGTCTTACAAAAGAACATGCAAAGCATTATCTAAAAGGTCGCAGAGACTTACTTAATCGACTTAGTGAGCAGATAGATATTAATCCATTACTTGTAGCACCATTTGATGCAGAACTATTTGGGCATTGGTGGTTCGAAGGCCCTTTATTTCTTGCAGAGCTATTTAAACAAGCCCAAGAAGAAAAAATTTATTTCACACGTCTACGTGATGTACTAAATGCAAAGCCAAATCTTCAACTATGCGAACCATCCCCCTCTAGCTGGGGGCAAGGAGGCTTTCATGACTATTGGTTAAATGAAAGCAATGCATGGGTTGTCGCAAAATGGAGCAAGTCATCTAAAATAATGGTTGATCTTTGCCGTTCAGATATAACTGGAGAATTCCAAACCAGACTTTTAAAGCAAGCTGCCAGGGAACTGCTTTTATCACAATCTTCTGACTGGAGCTTTATTCTTAGAGCAGGAACAACTACTGATTTAGCAAAAGATCGAATTCTTAGACATCTAGATCGTTTCTGGAAATTGACTGAAGCAATTAAGAGCGAAAAAGATCTTTCTCAAGAATGGATAAGAAAACTTGAGATTGAAGATGGACTGTTCCCATTAATCCAAACAACTGATTGGTGTTAGTTCTTTAAGAAAGTGTCAGGGACCCCCAGAAGCATGCCAATTCGCACTTGCCAAGGAGAAATCCAAAACAGTCGCAGCATAACTACTATAAGCTGAGGTAAAGGTAATGTATTAGCGAGGAATCCAGACCAATCTTCCCGTGGTAGACGAAAGAATGTAGCGAAGAAGCTACGTAAACGCTCCTCATCAAAGCTCATCAATCTCTGCAAACCAAATTGATATAGGCGATGACGTTGTACAAGCTCAGGAGACCAAAGTACATTCCATCCTTTCTGAGCTAGCTGCTCAGAATCAAGTTTCGGATGTTCTTTTATCGCTCTTGCCAACTCTTTGGCAAGAGTTGGAGCTCTACGCAAAAGAGCTCCAACCATATAGCCAGAAGCTGGGTGAACCATACTTGCAGCTCCACCAAAAGCAAGAACAGATTGCTGACGGTCAGGGAGAGGCAAATTCATAGGAAACAAACAATGTTCTTCATGAATTATTTCCTTGATTTTTACCCCACGATGAGAAAGCCTTGACTGCAATCTTTCTCTTAATTTTCCAAAAGGGAGAGGAGGGAAACAAGCAAGAGATGTTTCTTCGACAAAAAACACCCCTTCACCAAAATCCATCGCATAAAGAAAAGATGGTGGTTCTTTCCTCTCAAATTCACTGAGGTGATCAGGTCTGAAGTCCATCAGAACAAATTGACTATCATCAACGGGTGGTGAACTGAAACGCCCAACCACTCCATATGCCGCCTGTTGTGCCACAGGCCCATGATCTGGACGACTAATGAATCGACTTCGATGCCCACTAGCATCTATTACTAAACGAGCACGGTAAGAATTGCCAGTTCGACATACAACCTCTGTTTGAGGACCCAAAACACGGATTTTCTCAGCAGTTTCAACAACCCAAGACAAGTTCCTACATCTGCTGAGCAATGAGGTTTGCAAGGCGACCTGATCAAATAATCCATAGTCAAAATTATGCTCAATTGGCTTAGAGCCTTCATGCTGAGAGCCGTCTCCGAAATAGCTCACAGTGTTTGTCCAACGATGACCAAGAAGAGAAGCCATCCCTAGAGACTCCAACTCTTCGGCCCATATCCCATACGTATTAGGCCATGGCTTATCCGGCGTATGAGAAGCAAGCGCAGTAACAGAAAGTCCTTGCTCGACCAATTCCGCAACGATACAAAGAGCAGCAGGACCAGCTCCCATTACTAATACATCAGCACAGTTGGTCAATGTCAACTGGGGGTAGATGTTTCATCTCCAGCCGCCTCTTCACCAACAGCTGAAGCATCAGATGCCTCCTGCGGTTCAGGAGGGACTAGAACCACCTCAGACAAACGATCCCCGGAATCTAAGCGTTGAAGACGAACTCCTGTAGCGGCTCTTGATTGCTGAGGGATTTTATCTGCACTAGTACGAACAATTACTCCTCGTTCACTAACTAAAAGAAGTTCTTCGCCATGCCCTAAAACCCTCAATCCCACCAACTCATCTCCATCTCGACGAAACTTAATGGCACGCAAACCCATACCAGCTCTTTTCTGAAGACGAAATTGAGTAACAGGTACCCTTTTACCCAAGCCAGTTGCAGATGCAACTAAAACCCAAGGGCCTTCGCCAACTGAAGATGGCTCGCCTCCTTCCTCTAAGTCTTCTTCATGACTCTCGGCTACTTGATCAGCAAGTTCTATTGGCAAAACATCCATACTGACAAGAGAATCTCCTTGACGTAAATTCATTGAGCGTACTCCTCGTGCTGTTCTTCCCAAAGGTCTTAACTCTTGATCATCAAGACGGAAATGGATTGTCATTCCAGCCTTTGAGCCGATCAAAACACTATCTCCTGGAATTGCCAATCGAACCCAAGTCAGAGCATCTCCTTCCTCAAGGCCAATAGCGATAAGTCCATTTGAACGGATCTTACTAAAAGCAGATAAAGATGTTCTCTTAATAAAACCTCCTTGAGTAAGCATTAGAAGATGGGTATCATCATCGAAAGATGTAACTGACAATAAAGAAGTAATCGCCTCTTCTCGTGGGATTGGCAATAACTGAACAACTGGTGTCCCCTTTGCAGTACGACTACATTGAGGAACTCTGTAAGCAGGCAAAGCATAAGCAACGCCACGGTCACTAAATAACAAAAGTGTGTCATGGTCATTGCAACTTATAAATAGCTTTACCGCTTCCTCTCCTTGACTGCGAGTCCCAGCCTTGCCTCGAGTTCCACGACTAGTAGCCTCAAATTCATTTACGGGCATTCTTTTGAGATATCCAGTTTCTGTAAGAAGCACAACCGATCTTTCATTCGCAATCAAATCAATATCTTCTAACCCGCCACCAAGATCAAGGATCTCAGTACGTCTAGGTGAGTAATACCGCTCCCTCAAGAGGGACAATTCTTCTTGGATTAATCCAAAAACCCTTTCCGAGCGACCCAGAATATCCTTAAAATCAGCGATTTTCACAACAAGATCTTCGTGTTCTAATCTAATTTTGTCTGCTTCTAATGCGGTAAGCCGCCTCAATTGCATCTGTAAAATTGCATCTGCCTGAATCTCGGTCAAACCATTACGTTCCTGTAACTGCTTTCTGGCAGTAGCTGCATCAGAAGCTGCACGAATTAAAGCAATTATTGGATCTAATTGATCAAGAGCAAGTAAAAGGCCTAGCAATATATGATCACGTTCCTCAGCTTTGCGTAACAAATAACGAGTTCGTCGCTCAATAGTTTCAAAACGAAAATCAAGGAATACTTGCAACATCTTGCGCAAAGTCAACAACAAAGGTTCGCCGTTAACTAATGCCAACATGTGCGCACTAAAATTACTCTGGATCGGAGTCAACTTAAAAAGATTATTTAAAACTACCTGTGGATAGGCATCACGTCGTAGCTCAACTACTATTCGCATACCATCTCGATCACTTTCGTCACGAATATCAGAAATTCCTTCAAGCTTCTTATCATTAACCATCTCAGCAATCCTCTCTATTAATGCTGCTTTATTCGTCTGGTAAGGCAATTGAGTAACAATCACCGCATCTCGATCAGGTCGACCAGGCACCTCAATAGTCTCAATGTTTGCGACTCCGCGCATGGTGACGGAACCTCTTCCAGAAAGATAAGTTTCACGAATGCCATTTCTACCTAGTATCTGTCCCCCAGTTGGGAAATCAGGTCCTGGAATGATTTCCATGAGCTCTTTATCGCTCAGCTCAGGACGCTTGATCAAAGCTTGCAAGCCATCAATCAATTCCCCTAAATTATGTGGAGGGATATTGGTGGCCATCCCAACGGCAATGCCTGATGAACCATTTAATAGGAGCTGTGGAATACGAGCGGGTAAAACAGTGGGTTCTTGCTGAGAACCATCAAAGTTGTCAGCGAAATCAACTGTCTCCGCTTCTATATCCTCTAGAAGGCTATCTGTAGTAAGTGCTTGAAGACGAGATTCTGTATATCGCATCGCAGCTGGAGGGTCATTATCAACTGATCCAAAGTTTCCATGGCCATCTATCAATGGCATTTGCATAGAAAAATCCTGAGCCATCCGAACTAGGGCGTCATAGACAGCCGTATCCCCATGAGGGTGATATTTACCTAATACCTCTCCAACAACACGTGCACACTTCCTGTAAGGCCTATCACTGGTAAGACCCAACTCATACATCGCATAAAGAATTCTCCGATGAACAGGCTTAAGCCCATCTCGAGCGTCAGGCAATGCTCGCCCGACTATGACGCTCATCGCATACTCCAAATAGGAGCGCGACATCTCATTACGTAAATCTGTCTGGATGATCCGATCGTCGGACTCACCGGGAGAACCGCTACCGGGTCCCACTGGATCAGCCATAAAAGAGCTGGTTGCCAAACATAAGGCTATCTCGGCGACTGTTCATCTGAGCCCCCAATCCATGAACAAAATTATTTCGTCTGAATTAGCCTTAAAAAAACGCAAAGAGAACAGCACTGGACAGGTCTCTTAAAATTTCCTTACGAGTCTGAGATTAACTATGAGCTCCGCTGAGGATTCTAGGTCTCAAGAACCAGCCAATACCTCAGGAAATTCAAACAAAGAATCTGACAACCCTCTCGAAAACTTCTCAAGATCATTTCAAGTAAATAACGAGAAAAATACTGGGAAGCCTCAAAAGAACTTAAGCTTTTCTGACTATTCGAATCAGCAAACAAACCAATATGTAAAAGGAGATAAGTCCTACGACAGCAATCTTTCTGACTCCTTAAATGAGACAGAAGAACTACAAGAAGGTGGTGAATGGGATCTTCTCTTGAAAAAAATAAGGAATTGGATTAAGGGCAACAATATTTCCAACCAATTAGAACGAGCACGTCAGCCTTTTATCCTGTTTTTAAGCCTTATCATTTTTCTCTTATTAGTTCAAATTTATTCGCGGATTCTAAACGCCATCGCGGTAATTCCTCTGGCTCCTAGAATTTTCGAATTAACAGGAATATTGTGGCTTACTTGGTTTTCAGCCAAAAAGCTCGCACGAAGAGAAGATCGAGAGGAATTAATTTCAAAACTTCTTCAGCGTTGGGAAACCTTTAGTGGTAAGAGCGACCAAAGAACTTAAATAACTTGCCTCTCGGAAAATTCCCTGTTTTTCTCCTCTCAAGTTGGTAGCTTGGCGAGACTCTATTAAACATGTAGTGAACATCCAGCTCGGACGCTCAAAGGTCGTTCGCCGGGCCTATGGCATCGACGAAATCGCCCTTGTTCCAAGTGGTAAGACCGTAGATCCGGAAATCATTGACACCACTTGGAAACTTGGTGGGATAGAACGAGAAATTCCAATCATTGCTAGCGCAATGGATGGAGTTGTTGATGTTCGTATGGCAATTGCTTTATCCGAACTCGGCGCTCTAGGTGTTCTCAATCTTGAAGGGATCTATACCCGTTATGAAGACACAAAGCCTGTCCTTGAAAGGATCTCTGTTGTTGGAAAAAATGACTTCGTCCCCCTTATGCAGGAGATCTACAGCCAGCCTATTCAAGAGGAACTTATCAAAATTCGAATAGAACAAATCAAAAAGGATGGAGGTATTGCAGCAGTAAGTGGGACTCCAATTGCAGCAATGCGATTCCAGGAAACTATTACCGAAGCTGAAGCCGATCTTTTCTTCGTTCAAGCAACAGTTGTGTCCACTGAGCACATTGGACCCAAAGGCAGAGACAGTCTTGACTTAAAAAAGCTTTGTCAAACTATTGGCATGCCTGTGGTCATAGGTAACTGCGTGACCTATGAAGTTGCTCTTGAACTTATGCGCGCTGGTGCCGCAGGAGTAATGGTCGGGATAGGTCCAGGTGCCGCATGCACTTCACGCGGAGTATTAGGAGTCGGAGTGCCACAAGCAACTGCCGTATCCGATTGCGTCTCTGCTCGAGCTGACTACGAAGAAGAAAGTGGTAATTATGTACCAATAATTGCAGATGGAGGAATTATCACTGGTGGGGATATTTGCAAATGCATAGCCTGTGGTGCAGATGCAGTCATGATTGGATCACCTATCGCAAGAGCAGAAGAAGCCCCAGGAAGAGGCTTCCACTGGGGCATGGCCACACCAAGTCCTGTGCTCCCTCGAGGAACAAGAATCAAGGTTGGAAGCACCGGAAGCCTTAAGAGCATCCTTAGAGGGCCTGCTCGCCTCGACGATGGTACTCACAACCTTCTAGGGGCGCTTAAAACCTCTATGGGCACTCTTGGTGCTCAAACAATAAAAGAGATGCAAGAAGTTGAGGTAATCGTGGCTCCATCTCTTTTAACGGAAGGAAAGGTTTATCAAAAAGCCCAGCAACTCGGTATGGGGAAATAAAGCCTCCCTCGAGAACAATCTTTTGAAAGCAGTCAAACAAGCGTTAGTATCGATTTGTGAGGGCTTCGGCCCACACACTCCTCACACCACCCTGCCCGACGAGCTCGGGCTTTTTGTATTTATCATCACGCGACCGTCACAGTTCCCACCTTTGAAGGAGCAAAAGCCTGACTTCAGCAATAACGGTTGCTAAGTTTCTCCGAGATTTAGTTCTAAAGGAATGTCAAGCGCTGTAGCAGTCACTGACGCATCCTTTGAACAGGACGTCCTTCAGAGCGACGTACCCGTTTTGGTTGATTTCTGGGCACCCTGGTGTGGCCCTTGCCGAATGGTCTCACCGATCGTCGACGAAATCGCCAAAGAGTTCGAAGGAAAAATCAAAGTCTTCAAACTGAACACTGACGAGAATCCCAATGTCGCCAGCCAATACGGCATTAGAAGCATCCCAACCCTGATGGTTTTCAAGGGAGGCCAAAAGGTAGACACTGTTGTTGGAGCTGTCCCTAAAGCCACACTCTCAGGGACAATCTCTAAGCATCTTTAGCCAACCACTTAGGTCTTAAGGAAGCTAATCTTGTCCCAATTAACGGTTTTACGCTATTTGATGAAATAGCGTAAAACCAAAAATTTCATCGATTTTCTGTGCAACCCCGCCTAGGCTTAATTGATTATGGGATGGGCAATCTGCATTCTGTGCAGACTGCATTTAGGCGTTTAAATAAAGGCCTAAAAATAGTATCAAGCCCTTCAGACCTTAAAAGTGTTAATGCATTGATTTTGCCAGGAGTAGGAGCTTTTGATCCAGCCATGGCACAACTTGAAAAAAGTGGCCTTATTCCTTATATAAAGAATTGGACACGCGAAAAAAAACCACTTTTAGGGATATGCCTTGGGCTCCAATTATTATTTGAATCTAGTGATGAAGGCACTTCAAAAGGCCTAGGACTTTTAAAAGGTCAAATTCAGAAACTCCCTTCTAATCAAAATGAAAGAATTCCTCATATGGGATGGGCACCTTTACAAGTTCAGAACTCTTGCCCATTAATAGACAAAGAAGATAATCCAAGTTGGGTATATTTTGTTCACTCATATTTTGCAAAGGTCAAAGAGAAATCTGATTTAGCAGCCACTGCCCCTTTTGGACAAAAAGATGTCACTGCAATAGTATGGAAAGACAAGCTTGGAGCATGTCAATTTCACCCAGAAAAATCATCTATGGCAGGACAAATTTTATTGCGTCGTTGGCTTAAATGGCTAGAAGATGAAGGTTCACAGACTTAATGGCCTTCAATCTTAGAATTTCAGGAGGAAGAAAACTTCTCAGCCCAAGTGGCATAGGAACAAGGCCAACAACTTCTCTAGTAAGAGAAGCAGTAATGAACCTTTTAGGAACATTGTTACAGGAGTGTCTATGGCTAGATCTCTTTAGCGGTAGTGGGGCTATCGGCTGCGAAGCATTACAAAGAGGTGCAAGAAAAGTCATAGCAGTTGAAAAGGACTTCAAAGTTGCAAGGACTTGCAAAGCAAACCTAATTGCGACGGCATCTGGTTTATCTAAAAAAAAAGAGATAGAAGTTATCCGAAGAGATGTAATTGATTGGCTAAAAGAAGGTTTTAAATCAAAGTACTTAAAAGGGACAGAACCGCCCAAAGCAAATACACCTTATGGATTTGATGTGGTCTACTTAGATCCTCCATATGAATCAAAGATTTATTTACAAGTACTACAAGCCCTTCTAGACGGTAATTGGATCAAGAAATCTTCAATCGTCATTTGCGAATACTCAGCCCATATGAAACTTCAAGCTCCTGATGGCTGGATCGAAAATGATAATCGCAAATATGGCAATACTTCCTTACTTCTAGTTACCCCCCAAGAGAGTTGCTACGTCGGTACTGATTCCAAGCATCTACAAACAAACCAAGCAATGTGACTGGTATAAGGCCTAGAACAATCCCGCAAAGAAGAGGTTCAATCATTGGTGTCGATCAGACTATATGTATTTACCACAATTGTTTCATGCGCTCGAGAATTTCGTGACAGATCCTTCATCAACCGCTGCAGGAGAGGGACGTAACGGCTTTGGCCTTGTTAGAGCCCTAATACTTATGGCAGCTGCTGCTATTGCAGTTTTAATGATTTGGCTACTGCTGCTCTCTCAAAGTGATCCATTCATAAAAGCAACTCTTAAATTGCAGGGCTCCCCTCCCAATGGAGAAAAACTTTTCAGAATGAATTGTGCAGGATGTCATGGCATTAGCGGCCAAGGTCTTGTGGGGCCAAGCCTCAATGAAGTTAGTTATCACAAGAGTGATGCCAAACTTATTCAACAAGTTGTAAGCGGGCGAACTCCCCCTATGCCTAGCTTTCAAATGGAGCCACAAGCCATGTCAGATCTTCTCTCCTATCTACATTCTCTAAATTGAAACTAGCGGGTAAGCCAATAGAAATTGTTGTAGTTCTTGTTGAGCCTTCTGGCCCAATAAATCTTGGGAGCGTTGCAAGGCTTTGCGCAAACTTTGAAGTAAAAGAACTACGACTGATAAACCCTCTATGCGATCCCTCACATCCTGATGCGATTCGTATGGCAGTCAAAGGATCCATATTCCTAAAAAATTCAAAAAAATATAATTGCCTCATTGAGGCAATTTCAGATTGTCGAAGAGTTGTAGCAACTTGCGGCAGAATTGATCATGGAGAAATTCCATTACATACCCCAGAAAAAGCGATTCCTTGGCTATTGGATAATTCAGGGCAAACTCCTATAGCACTTATTTTTGGACGTGAAGACAGAGGGCTAACAAATGCAGAGCTTCAACTAGCGCAAAGAGTAATCACGGTTCACAGCAGCTCTTCCTACCCCAGCTTGAATCTCTCTCACGCAGTTGCAGTAGTCCTCCATGAACTCAATCGTCATAAACAAAACCACGACAACAGAAAATGGGGGCCGTCAAAGAATGATCCTGCCTCGCCTAAGCAAATAAATGATTGTCTAGATGATGCTCAAGAACTTTTACTTGAAATCGGATTTCTGCTTGAACACACAGCAAAAGCAAGAATGCAAAAAATCAAAGGAATTCTGCAAAGAGCAGCTATCCAGTCTGACGAAGTTTCACTAATTCGTGGAATACTTAGGCAATTTCGATGGGCGATATCTTCTCGCCACTCTTAACCTCAAGAAACCTAGAAGGTGCTTTTTAACTTGGACCAAAAACGTACTTCTTCTCAAAAATCAAAATTTAGAAAACCCCTTCCACTACTTTTAAGGCTAGTTCTTATGGGAATAGGCCTAGGAGTAATAAGTGGGACTACACTTAAAATGCTTTCAATCAAAGAATCTCAGAAAAACTACCTGAATCAAAGAATATCTTTTGACAAATATAATATCTTGCAAAGAGAATCATCACTTGGTAGTTTCAAGCCTAAAACTGAAATAAAAGAATTAAGTTCGCGCTGGCAATATTTAGCAGCAAAGAAAAGAGACTTAAAAGCTAGTGCATTTCTTCTCATACTTGATGATGGTAGTTTTGCAGAAATGGCTTCAGAAGAAATTCTTCCTGCCGCAAGTTCAATCAAAACAGCAATATTGCTAGTAGCGTTGGAAATGATTGATTCTGGCAAACTTAGATGGGATGAAGATCTTAGTCTCACAAGAGAAGCTGTTGGAGGAGGAGCAGGATGGATGGCCTTTAAAAAAGTTGGAACAAAGTTCCCTACTCATGAAGTTGCCACAGAAATGATCAGAGTCAGTGATAACACTGCTACTAATATATTGATCCAACGTATAGGAGGGAAAAGAATTATTAATGCTAGGTTTAAATCATTAGGGTTGAATTCCACAAAAATCAATAACTTTTTACCTGATCTTGCAGGCACTAATACCACTAGTGCAAAAGATTTAGCAAAAACTATTGCATTAGCAGAAACAGGCAAATTGCTTAGTCCTCGTAAACGAGACCTCTTCAGAGAAGTACTTAGTACCTCTCTCAGTAACCGTTTAATTCCTGTAGGACTTCTGAAAGGCTTAGGAAGAGCTAGTAACACTAAAAACCCTGACTACCGTCTCCTGATTGAGGGTTATCGGGTATACAACAAAACTGGAGACATAGGCATCGCCTACTCGGATGCAGGTTTAATCGAACTACCTGACGGAAGAAGGGCTGTAGCTGCATTCATGGTCAAAGGCCCCTTTAATGATCCAAGATCTACTTCCCTAATACGAAAAATGGCGGAGGCCATGGTTCAGGTATTCCAATCTGAACGGGTTAATAAACAAAGAGCAATGATCTAAACCTTCGGATCTGCTTTGAAAAGTAACAAGAACAAAACTCTTTGCTTTTGAATTTCAACCAGCAGCTGCCAGCCCAACGAGGCTATTTCCTGAAATTTAAGAAAAGCAAACTTCTGAAGGCACAGGTGGAAAAGCCTCTTCTGCAGTGTGTTTTGACAGCATCAAATAATTAAAATGCCCAAAACGATTCAACCTTTAAAAAGCCAAAGAAGATGAATCCAGGCTGATGATTACCCAAAATTTCCCAACTCAAGGTAAACGGATCGCATCCCGCCTGTGAAACAATCCAAAACAACACCAGTATTCCGCCCGTGAGTTCTTCTAGGAAGCGCAGCGTCTTCCCTTTCACCGCCGTCATAGGCCAGGAAGAGATGAAATTAGCCCTCCTCCTCAATGTCATCGATCCGAGAATCGGTGGCGTAATGATTATGGGAGATCGAGGAACAGGCAAATCAACAACAATCAGAGCATTGGCTGATCTATTGCCTGGAATTGAAGTTGTACAGGGTGACCCTTACAACAGCTCCCCTCAAGATCCTGACCTTCAAAGTAGTGAAGTACGACAGAGAATAGAAAGTGGCGAAAGCCTCCCAACAGAAAACAGACAAGTTCCAATGGTTGATTTACCACTTGGAGCAACTGAAGATCGCCTTTGCGGGACTATCGACATTGAAAAAGCTCTTAGTGAAGGCGTAAGAGCATTCGAGCCTGGTCTTCTTGCTAAAGCCAATCGCGGCTTGCTCTATGTGGACGAAGTAAACCTTCTTGATGATCATCTTGTAGATGTCCTATTGGACTCTGCAGCTTCAGGTTGGAATACTGTTGAACGTGAGGGAATATCTGTACGACATCCTGCAAGGTTCGTTCTCATCGGATCAGGGAATCCAGAGGAAGGAGAACTTCGTCCACAACTGCTCGATCGCTTTGGAATGAGCGTAGAGGTACGTACTGTCCGAGAACCAGATCTGCGTGTACAAGTTGTTGATCAAAGAACAGCTTTTGACAATGACCCTGAAAGTTTTACTAATAATGCAAAGGCTAATCAAGACTCTCTTCAAAAAAGAGTTGTAGAAGCACAAGATCGACTTCAACAGGTCAAAATTGATACTGATCTACGCTTACGTATTTCTGCCATATGTGGCGAGCTTGATGTAGATGGACTTCGCGGCGATATCGTCACTAATAGAGCTGCAAGAGCCCTTGCAGCCTTTGAGAACCGTATAGAAGTTTCCGAAGAAGATGTTGCACGAGTAGTTTCATGTTCTTTAAGGCATCGACTACGTAAAGACCCACTAGAGCAAGTTGACTCAGGTGATCGAGTAGTAAAAGTATTTTGCAAAGTTTTTGAAAGAAGCGAAAGCTCTGAAAGAACTGATTTCGAATTAACTGTTTCCAAATAAAAACTTTGCGAATACTTGGGATTGACCCCGGGCTGGCAAGAGTTGGCTACGGGGTTATAGACACCAGTAATGGCGACCAAAAGATGCTGGATTGCGGAATCATCCGAACCGAAGCGAATCAAAGTGATGGGACAAGAATGGTTGAAATCTCTAGAGACTTAAGGCAACTAATACGCAACTGGAAACCCGAATTAGCTGCAGTAGAGAAATTCTTCTTCTACCGCTCAAGTAACACAATCAATGTCGTCCAAGCCAGAGGAGTTGTAATAATGACTCTTTCCCGTTTTCACATTCCAATTGTTGAATTTCCCCCAATGCAAATCAAGCTAGCCCTTGCAGGTTCTGGACATGCCGACAAGAATGAAGTCTTAGAAGCTGTAATGAGAGAGTTAAAACTTGACCACCCACCGCGACCAGATGATGCAGCAGATGCTCTTGCAATAGCTTTAACCGGATGGTTTCAACGTTAAAAAGGCTTAAAATAAATAGCCCAAAATTCATATTAAAATTGTACTAAGATATTATATTTAAGAATAATTCCTTCACATCTATTATTGCTAACTTGCCGCAAGGTTAAATCACCTTAGGCCAAGGATTAACAGGTTCAAATCTAAATCTAAGAATTCTTATTCAATAACCTATCAAAATGTGCTCATCAGTTTCCAAAACAAAGTTACGTCATCACTACTCTAATCTGAGGTCAAAACAACTACCGTCAGTAGAAGCTGATATCATAAAACAAGTAAAGAAACTATTGACTAACCTATTAACGAGAGGAAAACTAAAAGGATATTTAGGAATTTACTGGCCATTACCGGGAGAAGTAGATCTAAGAGCTGTAAAACTAGAATTTGACATTTTATTGGCACTTCCTGCAACTTCAAAAGACAGAAGTATTAGCTACCGACCTTGGACACTAAATCCACTGAGAAATGATTCCTTCAAAATACCTGCTCCTCTTGATGAACCTGCTTTAAAGCCTGAAGATATGTCCTTATTATTAGTCCCAGCATTAGCCATAGATAGTAACGGAATCAGACTAGGTTATGGAGCAGGTTGTTTCGATCGACTTAGGCGTAATTCTTTATGGAGATCAATCCCAGCGATGGCTGTTGTGCCAAAAGCTTGCATCACCTCCAACCTCTTACCTAGCGAGGAATGGGACATTCCATTTAATGGATGGATAAATGAGAATGGCAACACAATTCTTTAAGAGCTTCGAAACAATGCGAGTCATTTCATATAATTCCAATCATAATTATGTAGGTTTTCTAAGAGGTCCTAAGATTAAACTTCTGATCAGATCATTCTTACTAATTGTCTCTACAAGTTTTCTCTTCATTCTTCAAATCAAATCTGCCAAAGCACATTCAATAGAAAGCTCACTCAAATATATAAACGGCTCTATAATAATTCGGAGCAGTTTTTCTACAGGAGTTCCAGCTAAAGGTGCAATTGTTAGCCTTCTGGACAAAGAAGGAATCCCAACAAAGAATCTAGGAGCAATGGACCATGAAGGTAAATTAACTTTATCTCTTCCTAATATTCAAAATGGTTTCTTAGACCTTAAAGTAGATTATGGTCCTGGTCATCGTGACTACTTATTAATACCAATAAGTTCAGGGGAGATACTTATTGATCAAGTAGTTCATAAAAAACGCAATTCAAAAACAGACAACAACTACGCATTAAAAGTTTCTCCTCTATTAGTGGGAAGTTAGGACTTCTAGTTACCGTGCAAGTGATTAGCTTCAAACCCTGAGCCAAAACCATGGCCAAACAACCCAGTTCTAATTACTCAAGTTATGGAAGTGAAGTCCTCGACAGCATTGTCAAAAAACTACAAAAGACTTCTGAACCGCGAAAGCGATATGAATATGTGATGTGGCTTGCCAAACAACTGCCTCCTATGGAGTCAGAGTTGCAAACAGAATCCAGCAAAGTTAAAGGATGTTTATCCAAAGTTTTTGTCCTTGGTGAGCTTGTAAATGGAAAGCTTCAATGGAAAGGCGACTCAGATGCTCTTATAACCAAAGGCCTACTAGCTCTGCTTATAAAGGGTCTAAGCGATCTAACTCCAAAAGAGATAGTTGAAATAGATACTAAATTCATTGCAGATACAGGTCTACAAGCAAGTCTGACCCCATCAAGAGCAAACGGGTTCCTCAACATCTTCCTAAATATGAAGGCACAAGCAGAACAACTTCAGAAGAGGTCATTCACCACGAGTTAATAGAGTTAATCACCTTCACCTGTATCTGGAATAAACTCAAATGGGAAAGAGAATTGGAGTTGGTCTTTTAGGCCTTGGAACAGTTGGCGCAGGAGTGGCAAATATCCTCCAAAACCCTGCTGGAAGGCATCCTTTAGTTTCTCAGCTTGAGCTTGTTTCTATAGCTGTAAGAGATAAAAGTCGTAGACGCCCTATTCAGGTTTCTAATCAGCTTCTAACTAACGACCCTCAAGAAGTTGTAGACAACCCACTGGTAGAAGTGATTGTTGAAGTAATGGGGGGGATCGAACCAGCCAGAACACTAATTCTGCGAGCTATAAAAGCTGGTAAATCGGTAGTTACTGCAAATAAAGCAGTTATTGCTCGACATGGTGCTGAAATCTCAAAAGCAGCCGTAACAGCAGGGGTATATGTACTGATCGAAGCAGCTGTTGGGGGCGGAATCCCAATAATCGAACCAATCAAACAATCTCTAGGAGGCAACAGAATTAAAAGAATCACAGGAATTATTAATGGGACTACTAACTACATCCTTAGTCGTATGGCAGAAGAGAAAATTAGATATGAAGATGTACTCAAGGTCGCACAATCATTAGGTTATGCAGAGGCAGATCCAAGTGCTGACGTAGAAGGGCTTGATGCCGCTGACAAAATAGCAATACTAAGTGGGCTTGCTTTCGGAGGAAGCATCAAAAGGGAAAATATTCCAACCCAAGGCATTAATAATCTACAAAGTCGTGATCTCAAGTACGCCAATCAGCTTGGATACGGAATAAAGCTTCTAGCAGTTGCTGAACAAAAAAAGCCTGATTCTGACTCGAAAAACTCAATCCCCCTAAATGTTCAAGTACAACCAACTCTTGTTCCTTCAACACATCCTTTGGCAAGTGTAAATGGTGTTAACAATGCAATTTTAATTGAAGGCGATCCGATTGGAGAGGTAATGTTTTACGGTCCAGGAGCAGGAGCAGGACCTACTGCTTCAGCAGTAGTAGCAGACATTCTCAACATTGCTGGAATAAGTAAGATAAGCGGAGCAAAAAGCGATCTTGATCCTCTTCTAGCTGCAACCAGCTGGAGACCCTGTCATCTGGCAGATCCTAAAGAGGTTCGTCAACGAAACTATGTTCGCTTCAATGCGGAAGATAAGCCTGGGGTAATTGGTCTAATAGGTAGTTATTTTGGGAAACATCAGGTATCAATTCAGTCAATTGTCCAATTCGACTCAGCCGAACCTGAGGCGGAAATAGTCGTAATTACTCATGCAGTTAATCAAGGTCAAATGAATAATGCATTAAGTGAAATCAATGCCTTAAGAGAAATCAAAAGAATTGCTGCTCATCTAGCCTGCCTTTGAACATTTCAACCAAAAAAAGCAAATCTTTAACAAGCCGTTCAAAGTTGCTATGAATCGAGAGAAGAAAATTTAAGTCTGCAGACGCTGACTTCTATTGCCAAAACTGCATTTCAAACGCTTAGATGTTTAAAAGTCCAAGAGTGTCCTTTCAAGGAATCCCACTCCATTATGGATCTCCATCAGGGCGACTGTGTTCAACTAACAAGCAGCGAAGACCTTTTCCAGGTGATCGGCATAGACGATTTTCATAATCGTTGCTGGATAAGACGTTGGCCTTTACTTCCTAACGGTTCTCCAGTTTTTGAAGTATCAATACAACAGATTTGCTCTTCTTCTTGCAGGCATAAAAAGCCGAATATAGCTAAAGCTTGATTTAAGCAAATCTTCTATAAAATAATATCTTGACAACTATCAATACCAAAAGTTCCTTCAGGTTTACAACATTGCTTTCAATTGCGTTAATTTTTCTAAGCAATTGGTCATGCAAGCTTCCTAGGAGTAATTCCCGTCTAGTTGTTGCAAGTGCTGGCAGGATAAATTCCTTAGATCCAGCACAAGCCAGTACATTTCATGCACTTCAACTTCTAAGTGCTCTTGGAGAGCCTTTATACAAACTCGACTCAAAAGGCTTATTAGAACCTAGATTGGCAGCATCTAGTCCACAAATAAGTGATGACGGATTAACTATTTCAATCCCTCTTAGAGAAAACATACTTTTTCATGATGGCACCAAGTTTAATTCAAAAGCAATGGCATTCAGCCTTAAACGTTTTATGCGTATAGGCACTCTTAATTATCTTTTAGACGGTAGAATAGCAAAAGTGGAGGCCCCAAGCCCTTATCTTCTAAAACTAATACTTGCACGGCCTTCTAGTTCATTAGAAGGGTTTCTTACTTCTATAAACTTAACTCCTGTCTCTCCAACAGCCTACTCTAATCACAAAGATCAGTTTCTAAATAAGGAATTTGTAGGTACTGGCCCATATCGGCTAACGCAATATAACCCTCACCAACAACGACTTGAGGTTTTCGAAAGGTACTGGGGAAAGTTACCAAATAATAATGGCATTGATTTAATAAGCCTGAGCAATTCCTCATCACTCTTTGGAGCTTTTAAGAGTAGTGAGGTAGATGTACTTATTTCCAATGCCTTAGATGAAGATCACCGCATGGCACTAAATTCCATGTCAAAGAAAGGATTATCTAATGAAGGGCAAGGCCCTTCATTAGAAATTGGCTATATAACCTTATTAAGCAATTCACCACCATTAGACAAACAACTTATCCGACAGGCGATATCGCATAGTATTGATCGTGATTTAATAATTTCCAGAGTAAGTCATGGAATGAAAAAGACTCTTCTGTCATTAATACCCCCAATCTTAAGAAGAGAGAATAAATCCCCATGGCCAGAATATAGTATTAAAAAAGCAAAAGAACTATTTAGAGCTGCTGGTTATTGTGAAAATCGGATTCTAAACCTATCATTTACTTATCGGTCTAACTTACCTGCAGATAAATTACTAGCACTAACATGGAAAGAACAAATAAAACGCGATCTTTCAGATTGCCTTTCCTTAAAGCTTAATGGCGTTGAATCTACTACTGTTTATCGACAACTTGGAGACGGAGCTTTCCAAGCAGTAATGCTTGACTGGAGAGGTTCATACCCTGACCCAGAAGCCTATCTTTCTCCTCTATTGAGTTGCAACAAATTAATCGGATCCATTTGCAAAGAAGGAGAAGCTGCAACAAGTGGAAGCTTTTGGTCAACATATGGTATTCAGAAAGGTCTAAAAAGAAGCGATTTAATTCGTGGATCAAACCGCTTAATTGAATTAAAGAGAATTGAGTTTGAGGCCGCCAAAGGTGCCGCATATATTCCAGTTTGGCTAGTAACACCAAGAGCCTGGTCACAAGTAAACCTTTCAAAGCCTGAATTTGACAGCAATGGTTATGTACTTCTTCATCGGCTCACAAAAAAGGGGCAATAAAGAATGAGCAGAGCGAAAGAGCTTCTCCGATACAGCGCCATTCGTCTTGCATTAATGCCTCTAATGCTCTGGCTTATCTCAAGCTTAGTTTTTTTATTACTCAGGGTTGCCCCAGGAGATCCAGTTGATGCAGTTTTGGGAATAAGAGCAACTAGCCAAGCAAGAGAAGCTCTACGTGAAAGACTTGGTCTGGATCAATCACTCATGCAGCAATATCTGACATTTTTAAAGAATTTAAGCCATGGTGACCTTGGACAAGCACTGATCAACCAAGAACCTGTAAATCAAATAATTTCTAAAGTACTTCCAGCGACTATTGAACTTGGATCAATAGCAATCTTCATAGCTATATTCATTGGACTAATAATTGGATTTACTGGAACAGCTAGACCAGAAGGAAAGATTGACTTTCTAGGCCGAATTTATGGAATTGGAACTTATGCTATGCCTCCCTTTTGGGCTGCAATGCTATTGCAGTTTTTATTTGCTGTAATCCTTGGGTGGCTTCCTATAGGAGGAAGATTTCCTCCTGGAATCATTCCACCAGAAGGAACTGGTTTCCTTCTGGTGGATAGTATTTTACAACGCAACTGGTTAGCACTTCAAGGAGCTATTCGTCACTTAATCCTGCCAGCAAGTACTCTAGGAATTCTCTTAAGTGGAATCTTTAGTCGTGCATTACGAATAAATCTTGGCAGAACTCTGGATTCTGACTATATAGAAGCAGCTCGGAGTAGAGGCATACCAGAAAGAAAGATTTTACTTACTCATGCTCTCCCAAATGCCTTATTACCTGTATTAACAATTGCAGGAATAACTATTGCCTCATTAATCGGAGGGGCTCTACTTATTGAGGTTACTTTTTCCTGGCCAGGAATTGCACTTCGTCTTCAAGAGGCAATAAATCAACGTGATTATCCTGTTGTCCAAGGGATTGTAGTTGTGATCTCCTCGCTAGTAGTAACTATAAGCGTGATAGTAGATCTTATTGTTGCTACTATAGATCCTCGCATCCGTTATTAATAAAATCACTGTAGCAATCGTTTTATTTCCTGCCTATATAAACGGTAAAGTCTAGATTCTCGATTATCTTTATTCATAGAGTTTACCAATTGATCATCTGAATCTATTTGCTCTAGAAAACTAATTATTTCATCAGCTAGAAGGCCTTGCACTATTGAAGGCTTTACTCCTACAAGGTCTTCTCCAAGCTGAAAAAGGTCATTGACTTCCTTTTCTCCTAACTTGCTTTCAACACGAATGGCTGAAAAATGGCTAGCACCATCTATCAACAAAACTCTACTAGCTGGATGAGGATTAGTCGCCAAAAACAATTCAAGCTGCTCTTCTCCTGGAGGGGTTATTAAGTCAAAAGTACCTCCGGCAAAAAGAATTGGGATAGGAATTGAATTCTCAAAATCAATCTCTTCAGGCCAAAGAAGACTTCCAAAACTATTAAGTGCAATAATAGCCTGTAGGTTTTCTATCTTTTGCTGTTCTTTTAATTCAACATTTGTCAATTGACATTGCAAGAATTTAGAAAGGTTTGTCAACGAAAGATCATTTAGAGCTTGATCACATCTTTCCTTTAAGCCAGTTTCAGGTGTAGCACCAGCAGCAAACAAGGCAGTAAGGGCACCCAATGAATGTCCCAAAAGCACAATTTTCTTACTTTGCAGACCAAATCGACCTTGACTCCCAGCCAAGAGAACCGCATTCAGATCTGCAATCCTTTCTGGCAAAACCTCCGCACCTGGAGGAGGCCTACGTCCCTCCAACAATGCTTTAACCGCAATGGAATCACTACCTGGATGCTCTAGTACAACAACGGGCCATCCCGCACTGGCAAGACTGCGCGCGAGCCATCGAAAATGATCTTGGCTCCCACCAAGACCTGGCATCAATACAATGAGACTTGTTCGATGATTAATAGAAGCGAAAGGAACCCAAACATCAAGTCTCAATGGGGCAAGACGATGAGCGACCTGCAAAGGAAAAGTTCTGAGCAAAACATCATTAGTATTTCTAAAAGTTAAAGGTGAATCTTTTGGACTTTGCTCTGAAGGCAAATCTCGAAGATCCTTAACAAGTTTTTGCTGATTTTCCAGTTGAAAACGCCAAAGACTCGCCAATTCCAATAAGGCATCTAAATCAACACGAATACGTCCTGCTGGGAGTGCCTCAAGAAGATCAAGAGTTGTCACCTGAGGCTGGCTTTCTAGTAATTCCTCAAGGGTTTTCAAAACGATACTGCCACTTTTATCTTCATCAACACGAATAAGGTCACTAAGCTCATCAAGGAGCTGACGACCAGCCCAGCTAGCCAACATCTGACGAGCCATACTGCGATCCTTGAGAATTGGAGCTTTTAATAATTTCAAAAGCCCAACCCTGCTTTCTTGATCAAGCAAATTGAGCCAAGAATCAAGTTTTGAACCAATCTGACCCTTTGAGCGACCCCATATAGCTAAATCACTTATAGGGATAGGAATCAACATCCCATCAAGCTGAACTTCAAGACGCTCAGCTGATTTAAGGGGTAATACACTTGAACCAATAATCAGCAAACTACCCAGTATTCCCAAAAAATTACGCTTTCCATTTGCGCGTCCTAAAAACAGCGAGGCATATCTTGAACTGGTGGCAACAATTTCCCGCAAATCTGCAGCTGGTAACTAGGTTTCGTTTGTTCTGGTCTGTAGGTACAGGAGGAGTGATTTACTTCACTCCTCTTGTATTCAACAAAATAGGACTAACGGCTGCTCAAATTGGAAGTGGAATTGCCGCTGGGGCACTTTTAGGTGTTGTAGCCCGGATAATTTGCGGCACATTGCTAGACAGAGGTCTCTTATATAAAAAACCAATTAGGTTTTCAGCATTAATTGTAATATTTTCTGATATAGTTTTCTTAGGAGCCAATAACTTTATTGGCTTTATATTTGCACAATTGCTTTTAGGAATAGCAACAGGTTTCTACTGGCCATCTATTGAAATTGCAGTATCACAAAGCTGCACTAATTTAACACCTGCTAAAGGATATGCACTTACAAGAAGCATCGATTCATTAGGGATCGGAATAGGAGCCCTGATAGGAACTTTATTCACATTGTCAGGACAAATGCGTCTGGTCTACCTTATTGACTCTGTATGTATGCTCAGCCTACTTTTATCAATCAAGAATTCAAAAGTAATTATGATAAATGAGGATAATACCAGTGAAGAGAAGAAGTCAGGAGTAAACGTAATTACAGAGACTAATCAAAGAACAGTTAAATGGATTAAACCATTACTACCCTTACTAATCATAACCTTAGTTGCAACAAGTATATTCTCATTAATACAAAGCCTTTTACCACTTGACGTGGTCAGAGGAGGTCTCCAAAGACAAGCGATAAACGAAAGTTGGAGTGGGGCTCTTATTAGCCTGCAATTAATTCTTTTAATTCTAATTCAATGGCCCATTGGGAAATGGCTTTCAGAAAAAAGCCTAAGGTTTGGTCTCTCTACAAGTCTTATTTCTTTCACTATAGGTTGTTTAAGCATAAGCTTATCTTCACTATTTAAGGGAGGGACTATAATTATATTTGCATCTCAAATCCCAATTGCTTATGGAATTGCTGCTTTCTTACCTACATCAACAAGAGCTGTAGTTGAAATCACTCCTAAAGCAAATCATGGGAAAGCAATGGCCCTTTTCTCACAGTGTTTTGCAATCAGTTCAGTAATAGCTCCGGTTTTTGGTGGCTACCTTATTGAGCGTCAAGGAAATTCATTAATACTATGGCTATCTATGGCAATAAACTCAACCTTGATGCTATTTTTCCTTAAGGGAATAGACCCCATAAAGAATAATTATTTAAAGGAGGTTCAAAAGATATATGGTTAAGAATCTAATGTCTCAAGTTCAATCAAGCGGCGTTCTCTAAGAGAAAGGAATAATGGAGCTGAAAATGCGAAAGCTATTACTAAAGTACTTAAAATAACAATCCATAGGTGCCGCATCTTTAATCTACGACTCTCTACAATAATCCAAATTATTATCGCAGTCGCTCCTATCATTAAATCTCTAGATAATGACATTGCGGCGGGGTTAGCATTTGCAAGTTGAATAAATAAACCAATGTCAAATGCGGCACCATATTCACGAATAAAATCAATATTTGCAAGCATTGGGAAAATGCCTCCAGCCAAAGCCAAAGTCAAATAGACCCATGAAAGGAATAATCTTCTGCCAATCATCATGACAAGTCAAAGCAATGGAATTTTATTAAAATTTTGCTAAAATGAAAACCTTATCTAATTTTTAATGAATTATCAGAAATTAGATCGAGTATTTCTACACAAATAAAAAGCTTAACCTGCAATGTCAAATATTCAACTATTCAATGCGCCTTTAAGGAAATCAAGCAAGGCACGCTCTCTCCAATATGGACCTTTTAACCTCCTAAAGCAATGCGTGTAAACGCTGATTGCCTAATGCCCATTTCCGAAGCAATCTAAGTACATCGAATACGGAGGCGTCTATGGACGACACGCCACCTGAGTACTCAAAAGAAGCAAGCTGATTCTGGCCCCTGCTCCAACAGTCTTAACCGAAAAGTGGGTATTCCGTCTGGTGCGACATTAAACTAGGTCCGTCAAACCAGTCGGCACTCCTATGCATCGTCCTAGGTGCCCTCAAAGGAGATTCAACTCACACCTATAACTATGGCCCCAGGTGCCATTGTTCAGAATCTTCGCTCTTTCCGAACCCTCAAGAACCGACCCTTCAATAGAAGGGTCGGTTCTTTATATATCAACAAGAATAACTTGTGATTTCTATCACAATCTTCTCTATAGAAAAGCCCAAAAACCAAGTCAAATCATATTTAAGTAATGTTCAGAGAAATCACTTTTTTGATTTTCGAGAAGATTTGGGCTCAAGCAACTCGAGTAAAGATTCAAGCTGAGTCATTACAGTCCTAACCTCGCCTGGGTCAGGCATCGTCTGTTCTTCAGTAACACCTGCATGCATAACCCTAAGGTCCTTACGAAGTTGCTGAAGTTGGGTTTTAACCATTTCCCTTTTTTCACTTGCCTTTAAAGCCATGCAAATTCCCTGATTGTCTTAATGCATTCTAGAGTTTAATCAAAGAATGACAGAAAGTAAAACAAGTAGAGTAACAGTTAGGTTTATATAAAAAAGTTTTTGATATAAACTACTATAAACAAGTTTGATTAAAGTTTTTCAAAACTAATAGCTAGTAATTAGAAAAGAAAATATCAATACATTTATTAAGGTGGTTTTCCTAAGCTTGCCTGCTTAAAATCTGACCTAAATAGAAGTATAATGAATACGAAAGTGGTCAGATAGATTTTTTAAATGGACCTAATAAAACCTGATCAACATGGCGATCAATACGGCTTCGATGATGATGCATATAGTGAGAAGAAGAACGAACTTTCCTACCCCACCATTCATTTATCTCTTTCTCGCATAGATCTATTTGATACAAGATCTTAGTATGACCCCAAGGAAATAGATTAGTAATAGGTGAAGACTTCCAATGCTTACCTGCCTTTAGGAAACCTACTGCTCTCCAATTAGATAGCGTTTTTTCACTAACGCATAGATACCTACTAGCTTCACTAGAAGTCAACCAGTGGCTTGCACTCATCGGACAATCAAAACCTACTTATTATTAACGTAGAAATTGCAATAAGAAAACCCTTATTAATGAAAATGATTCATTAACTTCAGAATCTCACCGTAAGAAAATAAAAAGCCTTTTAATAAAAAAGGCTTTAGAGCCACTTAAGTAATGAAATCATAAGAGATGGTCTCTTTGCCAATGACTAACCGTGGCTGGCGAAAACTTATGGCCGTACTTTTTACCAACAGCAGCTATACAACTATTATTTGATCCGCAATCCTCTATCTGATGCATTAGCCTCTTGTTGTCCTCAGCTTTAGCAAAAAAGGCTTCTAGCTGTTTTTTAGACATAATTAGCCTCCTATTGGAGTACATATATAGAGATAGCCCCAAAAAAGCACTTTGTAAGAAGAGACAACTATTTCTTTTCACATTTGAACAAAGCCGGAAACTTCCTTGATGAAGATTCAAAATAAGTGATTTTGCTTAGATCATTAAGTCAAAAAAAAAGAGAGCTATTAAAGCTCTCTCCTAAAAACAAGGCGAGATGGGCTTTTAAGCAACTTTGTCCTGATCATTGGCTAAATTTATACTCTCAGCAGAGGCGAGATCTGATGATTGATTATCTTTAATATTTTTTGAGGTTTCATGAAAATCATTTATTGGCTTTACTTCTGATACTGATATAGTTGTTTTAACTTCTGAGGCTTGATTTTGAGAGGAAGAGTCCGATTCAGAAATGGTATCTGAGACTTCCTTAGCTGCTACTTCATTAATTGCTGTTGATAATGATTCTTTGGAATCTTCTTCAGGCTCACTTTGAATGAGATCTAGAATTAAGGCCAGAAGATTCTTCAGGTTACTAAAAAAATCTTTTAGGTTTCCAAAGATTTTCTTTAGCAAACCCTTGATCTCTTCTGACTTAGGGCCTGAATAGAACCAAAGAACCCCTATGCCAACTCCCAAGGCGACGAATAAAAAAAGAACGGCTGCAAACATGACTTAACTTAGAAATTATCTATAAAGATCACACTTAAACACTCATAAATCAAGTAGCGCTAACCGACTAAGGGGTAGCGCTAACCGAATAGTACAAAAAGACAACCTCAAACATTCTCTATCCCTTAAACCCCAAGAGGTGTGGTTACCTATTTATCAAAACAAAAGTCATGAAATTCTTGAATCATTCCGTTTCCACAAAAAGAATGATTCAAGAACAGAGTTGTGTAGAAGAATCACAAATCCAAAGAAAAGCAAAAAGCAAATAATAAAGCCAATCAATACTAGTGCTTGCAAGGGGCCTCAAGCACTAGTTGAATTGCCTACCATCAAAGTAAATAATGACAATAGGCTTACTTTATATTCATAATTGCCAAACTAAATAAAAAGCGTCTATTTAGAGAGTATTCAACGTCAAAAAACCTTTAATTAAGGTGCGGTCACGTAATAGAAAGCTGCTGCTGCTGCTCCAACAACGAACATAGGAACACCAACTATTAAATGGCCTCCTGTAAAGCCAACGCCTTTTGACCTGGCGATGAAATATCCAACGCCAGCTGCACCAGCGGCTAACGGGATAGCAGTGTGGAGAATGGTTGCAACAGCGTGGTAGTCGAAGTTCATGCCAAGAGTTGATTTTCTTACCAAACAAAGTATCTCAAGAAATCGATTCAATGAATGGCGATAGTAACAATGATCTCCTCAGCTGCTTTGATTTGTCAATCATTTCCAAGCCATACACCCTAAAAAAACTCAGTAATACCCCTGTTTTTCGTAAAAAAAGCCCTTAGTCACTCAAATCCATGCCTTCTAAGCCCTAAGACCAATAAGGGATAAGACGACTCGCGTAATACAACAAATGCACAAGTTAGACTCCTTGAATACCCCACCACTATGCATTCGATGAGATATTCGAATCGATCAAATAATTCCAGGCAACACACAATGCCGAACAGTGCCTCCTCATTCATGAGATCCCTGCTCTTGGGACTGTTCATTCCAATCCTTGCAGCCATTTGCCTTGCGCTGCCTCCTTCAGCTTCTGCTCTATACCCAAGCGACCCTGTTTCAGTAGAAGCAGACCGCAAACCTGTAGATACGCGCAAAAACCTCAAGGAGCTAGCTAAAACCTATCCACAGCTCCTCCAAGCAGAAACTTCCGACCTCAATGCAGAGTTTGTGAAATATGATCTTTCAAACTTTGATTTGAGCCAGGCAGATTTACAAGGGGCCTATTTCAGCGTCTCTAACGTTCAGGATGCGAACCTCAGTGGAGCGAACCTAGACGATGTAATTGCATACGCAACCAGGTTCGACAATGCTGACCTTTCTGACACAACGTTCAGGAATGCAGACCTTTTCAAAAGCTTTTTCTATGGAGCTAAAATTGATGGTGCTGACTTTACAGATGCAAATCTAGACCAGTCCCAGCAAAGATATCTTTGCGAAAGGGCTACTGGTAAAAATTCAAAGACTGGGGTAGATACCTTTGACAGTCTTGAATGTAGTGGGGTATCAGACCGTTACGTACCAGCTGTTTAGTTTATTTAATTACTAGATATAGAGAACAACTTTAAAACCATATAAAAAATAAAAAAACAAAAGGAGTGGCTATCAAAGTTTTGGTAGTTGCTCCTTTTTAATTCGAAATCTATTTTTCTGATGATAGAACTTAAGGGATAGTACTATTTAATGTCCTCAGAAATAGTTTCATTAGTTCCATCAAAAATAAATTTAAGAATCAATATCGCCAATCCGAGAATGAAAGTAATTACATTGAAAAATATAACTGGGAAAGAATGAATACCCCACCCATAGATCTCCCACAAAACAATTCCTGAAACAAAAAGAATGAACATTCCATAGGAAATGTCCTTTGCTGATTTTGAAGTCCAAACCTTTATTAATTGAGGCACAAATGCAATAGTGGTAAAGGTTCCAGCAACTAAACCCAACAAATCCATACTGTTCAGGCTTTCCATGAAAACTGCTCCTTAAAAAAACAAATCAAGATTCTTAGCCAAGGTAGCGAAGTAAGCAATCTCAGCGTTTTCAGAAATTAATCACAATAAAAATTTTATAAGTATTTTCATCTATTTTACAATCATTTTAATCCATAATATTAATATTCCATCATACAAACAGCTCTTTCTCCAAAAGATCTGAACTAAAATGAACACACCAACATTTGGGGTTGCATTGAGCCAGTTGAATGCAAATCCAATAAGCATTACTCTCGTGTTGGCTTTTTGCGCATCTCTACTAGTGCTTATAAAAACAATCCGTAGTCAATAAGCACTGAAATGCTTCCATCAAATAAACAAATGCAAAATATCCACCAAATAACTATTAGTACTACAAGTTCTTTCTCTTGCCATGCAATCACGTATGAGCTACAAGAATTAATAAATCAAGAGAATATTAAGGAAGGACTATTAATAGCTACTTCCCAACACACGACAATAGCTTTAATAATAAATGAAATGGAGGAGAGACTTGTAGTTGATATACAAGAATGGCTAACAAAGATAGTTCCTCCGCGCGAAGGGTACAAACATGATGATCTACACTTAAGAAAGAATATCCCCAAGGACGAACCACGCAATGCTCATTCTCACTTGAAATCATTACTATTAGGGAATAACCTTGCCATACCAATTACAGAAGGCAAACTTCTATTAGGAAAGTTTCAAGATGCAATTCTTGTTGAGTTAGATGGTCCAAGGAAACGTAATATCTCAATCTACTTGAGGAATAATTAATCACCAAGCTAAAAAATAGAAAAGCAAAATAGTCAAATCCCCAATCATCTCCTATTCGTAAAAGAAATCAAAAGAATATTCTCTTATATTTGATATTTGCTGACTTTATGGGAAGATTGACATCGAGTTTATTTTCCAAAATCTAGGTGCTATCTTTAATCCCATACTTAAACCCATTTAGTCCATTAAAAACAAAAAAGATCAGAACACCCTGGGGTAGCCTGAAACCTAAGGTAGATATATTCCCAGTACTATATCTGTTAATTATCTATGGCTTCGTATATATTCTTCCATACGGAAGAAATGTCATAGGTATTAGCTGGTTCGACTGGTTCAGAAGTGAAGATGGTCCTTTAGAGTGGTTTCAATTTCTAGCTTACTCTGGGGCATTCATATTCGCTTCAATTGTTCTATGGAAAAAAAGAAAGAAAGGAATAAATAAAACCTGGATAATATGGCTTTTATTAGCATTATTATGCTTTTTTGTGGCTGGTGAGGAAATTAGTTGGGGAGAAAGGATAACAGGTATAGGACTAGATTCATTACGAGCAATAAACAAACAAGGAGAGTCCAATATACATAACATCAGGTTCTTCCATAATATATTATTAGACCCTTCATTCCATTTCTCCTGCATCTTATTTGGCTGGCTTGGCTGGAGATTATGGCCACAAATAGATGCGTTCCCATCAAAAGAATACTCTCTTTATTTTCTCTTTGTAGCCTTATTCTTCTTTTATTTTGACATTTCATACTCATCTACAATAAAGCAGGTCCGTAATGATCAAGAGATTTTTGAGGTTTTAATGTCCTTAGGGCTTCTACTTCACTGTTGGAGAAGTGCATTCCCAAGCACGTCGATAAAAAAAACAAGGTTAACAGAAAGGTCTAAATAATCTGATAGTTTTCACTAACCAAATAATAAGGTTAAGAGTTAATTGCCGAAATCAAAATACTATAAATATATCTATAAGATTGACCTGTAAGTAAGTTTTCAGAAAACATCCTTTAAGGAATAAAACAACCATTTGAAGAACTTAAATGGATTAAGTACAAAATAAAGCCCAGAGTCTCCTTTTGAAAGTCCTGAAGACATTATTTCTTCAATATTAGCGGTTTCCGTATAACCATTGGATTCTTCTAAATCACCCTCAATTTCTTCACGAAAGAACCAATATATAGAACCATCGCTTAATTCTAAAATATAACCCAATCCCTTCCCATCAGTCATTCTATGATCTAATATCTTGCCGAAGGGATTATTCATCAGAAGCGCAAAAAGATTCTCTGGTATAGAATCCCTCAAACGATTTAGATCTACCCTCACAGTAGAATTTATTTTCTCTAGCGGAAATGGTTTATTCATGTCCAATACCTCTAGAAATTCCTTGGAATCTAAAACATTTAAAGATTAACCCAACTTGAATCAATAAACTTCCTAAAATAAATTCAAGATTAATCGCTTCATCAAAATGACCTTCCGCTAAAAGCATTCCTATCCGTTAATGCTGAATTACCTCTTTATTAAAGCACTATGGATGTCTTCCATTATCTCATTGCTCTAGCACTAATCGAGCTAGATGGTAAACGTGCAATGCCACTAGGGGGAAAATCCTTGAAAGAACCTATCCCTTTAGGGACATTACCAAGCAATAAAGCTGAAAAAGTCTCGTTAGAACTTTTGTTGCGACTTATGGAACTTACTGATCGTGGTGATTTGAAAAAAGCAGCTGGTAATAGAAGTTTGTTATTAGTCAAAATCCCCATGGAACCTATGCAAGATAAACTACCTGGTATTAAATCTCATTGGCTAGAGACAGGTAATACAGATGAATTCCTTGCCGAGCTTAAGAGCCTCAGTCAAGGTCTATGGAGTATTAGTTTCAAAAGGTATGAAGGAATTTGTTTTAATGAAATCTCAGAAGCCTAAGGAAAGCTCAACTAGATATTAAAAACCAAAGTATTTTTTTTCTTTAAAGGCTTCTTTTTCAGGATCTCAACCATCCAAACTTATATGATTCCTTGCAAAAAGTAAACGAGCTAAACTAGTTTTCTCTCTACAAGATGTATATGATTACACATAATCTTAACCAAAGTGAAGCACAAAGCATAGCAAAATGTCTTGGATAATTAATAATGACAAGAATTCCACTCTTTTGTAGTGAAA
This sequence comes from Prochlorococcus sp. AG-409-A19, assembly GCA_003216155.1. The sequence goes on from QCJH01000002.1 coordinate 56,876, forward strand.
ATTCAATTTGCTCCAGACTTCTTAGTAAAGGAATTTTCAATCTAAGATAACCATTAGTACTTTAGCTTCATTTTATTTAGTATTGATATAGGTAAATTATATTTATGCTCAACCTTAATAGAATCATTTATTCCCCCTGCAAGCTACAAATATGCTCATACTCAAAATCCCGCAAAGTTTTTTTCAAGTCACATGTGAAAGTCTAGACGATTCCTTCAAAAGGCTTTATAAAGCCTTTTTCTATCTCTTGATTGTTGGATTTAATCTCATTATTTGCTTAAGCTTGACAGAAATAGAATCTTGGCTCTATAGATTCTTGATTTCAATGCAAGCTGTTTAGGTGGTCATTAAGTAATCTATATATTATGATGAATTAGATCTTAGTGAATAATTTCTCTACTTATAAAGTCTATAAATGGAAAATTACTTTTGTCCTTTTTGTTCCCCTAGATACCAGCAAACCCACAAGAAAACCAATAATGAATCAATATTATGCCGCTATTGCGGAGAAGAAATGATCAGGAGACCAATGATTCGTCCAACTCAAATCATTGGATTGCTAGCAGCTTCAGCATTCATCACTCCATTACTAGTAATGGTCCTTTCAATCTTTCATGATACGAACCTTCTTAAACCAAAGGATTCATCAATTACAAGCCCATTAGTTAGTGGGACAATAAAGAACCTATGAAATTCAAAGATCTTTCAAAGGCCCTCTCTGGACTTGTACGCGGGCACACTCACGTCCCCTATAAAGGAAGCGCATACCAATTTAGATGTGATCTATTAAGTGCTAAGGCGAAATGCTCGGATTCCTAAGCCAAAGACTTACAATTACAGTCGATTAGACAAAGGCAATGACAGCTACTGCTACTACTGCCCCAGCTACTAAAGGGAATGGGAGGAACGAGCTACCTCCTCACCTTAACGAAAACTTGCTGACACCTCGTTTTTACACAACGGAATTCGAGAAGGCAGCAAAAACAGACCTCGAAATTGCTCGCCAGGACTTTGAGGCGATGTTCAAAGAAATGGAAGCGGACTATAACCTAAAGCACTTCGACAGAAAAGCTTCTCTAGACCGTCTTCAAGAACTTTCTCCTGAGGACAAAGCAGTTTATGAGAGTTACCTTGTACGTTCGGTAGTTTCTGAGTTTTCTGGCTTTTTACTATTCAAAGAGATCTCAAACCGGTTTAAAAAAGCTGGCAGAAAAGAACTCGGTCAGTTTTTCCAATTCCTAGCTAGAGATGAAGCCAGACATGCTGGATTCCTTGGTAGAGCATTAAAAGCAGAAGGCATAAATGTTGATCTTCCAAACTTAGGGAACAAAAGAGCAGCTACTTTCTTTCCTCTTAGCTGGGTTCTTTACTCTCTATACCTTTCCGAAAAAATTGGCTATTGGAGATACATTTTAATTAATAGGCACCTCGAATCAAATCCCGATAAAGCCTGCGCACCACTATTTGATTTTTTTGAACCATGGTGTCAGGACGAAAACCGTCATGGGGATTGCATCAACATGATGATGCGCTGCTGGCCAGGTATGACAAAAGGCTTCCGAGGGAAATTACTAAGCCGTTTTTTCCTTTGGACTGTTTTTCTCACCCATACCCTCACAGTTTGCGAGAGAGGGGATTTTTATTCGCTCTTAGGAATTGACCCTGTGTTATTTGACGAAGAAGTCATAATTCAAACAAACAATACTTCCCGTAATGCCTTCCCATGGGTATATAAATTTGATGATGGTAAGTTCCTGAAAATGCGTGTTCAAATCCTAAATGCGTTTCGTAATTGGAGAGAAAGCTCTGGCCTTGCCAAGCCATTAGCTCTAAGCAAATTTGTCTCATTAATTATAAGACAATTTGCTCTGCCAATGGAAAAAACAAATGCGGTCAGGTACGGTTAATAAAAGAGTAATCCTAAAAAATATCCAATAATAAAATTACAATGGAGATGAAAGAATTTATAGTATATTTTATGAAATAAATTTCGATTAGAGATCAAAAGGCGAGCCATTTTTTGCCTTGACCTGACCCAAATAGTTACCAAATTGCATTTCATACACTTCATCTTCGTCTTGCGTCTCTAGTTCCAAAGGCCCAACCGCTTTAGCTACACAAAGAAGAGCATATCCTTTTGCTCGCATTTCTTCAGAAAGACCAATACCATCTTTTTGATCAATCTCTCCAGACAGAACTCTTACCGCACAGGTTGTACAGCAACCATTCCTACACGAGAAAGGCAGTTTTTCTCCATGAGACTCAAAAGATCGCAGAATATATTCTCCTTCTGGTACCTCGAAAGTAATTATTCGACCATCTTTTCTATTGTGAATAGTGACCTTGTGAAGAGTTCTCATATAATCACTATGCTATGGAAAAAGTTTGCTAGTAGTTAGTTGTGAAAGGATAGTATTGGATTAATTAATCCAATACTATCCTTTCACAACTAACTACTAGCAAACTTTTTCCATAGCATAGTGATTATATGAGAACTCTTCACAAGGTCACTATTCACAATAGAAAAGATGGTCGAATAATTACTTTCGAGGTACCAGAAGGAGAATATATTCTGCGATCTTTTGAGTCTCATGGAGAAAAACTGCCTTTCTCGTGTAGGAATGGTTGCTGTACAACCTGTGCGGTAAGAGTTCTGTCTGGAGAGATTGATCAAAAAGATGGTATTGGTCTTTCTGAAGAAATGCGAGCAAAAGGATATGCTCTTCTTTGTGTAGCTAAAGCGGTTGGGCCTTTGGAACTAGAGACGCAAGACGAAGATGAAGTGTATGAAATGCAATTTGGTAACTATTTGGGTCAGGTCAAGGCAAAAAATGGCTCGCCTTTTGATCTCTAATCGAAATTTATTTCATAAAATATACTATAAATTCTTTCATCTCCATTGTAATTTTATTATTGGATATTTTTTAGGATTACTCTTTTATTAACCGTACCTGACCGCATTTGTTTTTTCCATTGGCAGAGCAAATTGTCTTATAATTAATGAGACAAATTTGCTTAGAGCTAATGGCTTGGCAAGGCCAGAGCTTTCTCTCCAATTACGAAACGCATTTAGGATTTGAACACGCATTTTCAGGAACTTACCATCATCAAATTTATATACCCATGGGAAGGCATTACGGGAAGTATTGTTTGTTTGAATTATGACTTCTTCGTCAAATAACACAGGGTCAATTCCTAAGAGCGAATAAAAATCCCCTCTCTCGCAAACTGTGAGGGTATGGGTGAGAAAAACAGTCCAAAGGAAAAAACGGCTTAGTAATTTCCCTCGGAAGCCTTTTGTCATACCTGGCCAGCAGCGCATCATCATGTTGATGCAATCCCCATGACGGTTTTCGTCCTGACACCATGGTTCAAAAAAATCAAATAGTGGTGCGCAGGCTTTATCGGGATTTGATTCGAGGTGCCTATTAATTAAAATGTATCTCCAATAGCCAATTTTTTCGGAAAGGTATAGAGAGTAAAGAACCCAGCTAAGAGGAAAGAAAGTAGCTGCTCTTTTGTTCCCTAAGTTTGGAAGATCAACATTTATGCCTTCTGCTTTTAATGCTCTACCAAGGAATCCAGCATGTCTGGCTTCATCTCTAGCTAGGAATTGGAAAAACTGACCGAGTTCTTTTCTGCCAGCTTTTTTAAACCGGTTTGAGATCTCTTTGAATAGTAAAAAGCCAGAAAACTCAGAAACTACCGAACGTACAAGGTAACTCTCATAAACTGCTTTGTCCTCAGGAGAAAGTTCTTGAAGACGGTCTAGAGAAGCTTTTCTGTCGAAGTGCTTTAGGTTATAGTCCGCTTCCATTTCTTTGAACATCGCCTCAAAGTCCTGGCGAGCAATTTCGAGGTCTGTTTTTGCTGCCTTCTCGAATTCCGTTGTGTAAAAACGAGGTGTCAGCAAGTTTTCGTTAAGGTGAGGAGGTAGCTCGTTCCTCCCATTCCCTTTAGTAGCTGGGGCAGTAGTAGCAGTAGCTGTCATTGCCTTTGTCTAATCGACTGTAATTGTAAGTCTTTGGCTTAGGAATCCGAGCATTTCGCCTTAGCACTTAATAGATCACATCTAAATTGGTATGCGCTTCCTTTATAGGGGACGTGAGTGTGCCCGCGTACAAGTCCAGAGAGGGCCTTTGAAAGATCTTTGAATTTCATAGGTTCTTTATTGTCCCACTAACTAATGGGCTTGTAATTGATGAATCCTTTGGTTTAAGAAGGTTCGTATCATGAAAGATTGAAAGGACCATTACTAGTAATGGAGTGATGAATGCTGAAGCTGCTAGCAATCCAATGATTTGAGTTGGACGAATCATTGGTCTCCTGATCATTTCTTCTCCGCAATAGCGGCATAATATTGATTCATTATTGGTTTTCTTGTGGGTTTGCTGGTATCTAGGGGAACAAAAAGGACAAAAGTAATTTTCCATTTATAGACTTTATAAGTAGAGAAATTATTCACTAAGATCTAATTCATCATAATATATAGATTACTTAATGACCACCTAAACAGCTTGCATTGAAATCAAGAATCTATAGAGCCAAGATTCTATTTCTGTCAAGCTTAAGCAAATAATGAGATTAAATCCAACAATCAAGAGATAGAAAAAGGCTTTATAAAGCCTTTTGAAGGAATCGTCTAGACTTTCACATGTGACTTGAAAAAAACTTTGCGGGATTTTGAGTATGAGCATATTTGTAGCTTGCAGGGGGAATAAATGATTCTATTAAGGTTGAGCATAAATATAATTTACCTATATCAATACTAAATAAAATGAAGCTAAAGTACTAATGGTTATCTTAGATTGAAAATTCCTTTACTAAGAAGTCTGGAGCAAATTGAATTTTCACTACAAAAGAGTGGAATTCTTGTCATTATTAATTATCCAAGACATTTTGCTATGCTTTGTGCTTCACTTTGGTTAAGATTATGTGTAATCATATACATCTTGTAGAGAGAAAACTAGTTTAGCTCGTTTACTTTTTGCAAGGAATCATATAAGTTTGGATGGTTGAGATCCTGAAAAAGAAGCCTTTAAAGAAAAAAAATACTTTGGTTTTTAATATCTAGTTGAGCTTTCCTTAGGCTTCTGAGATTTCATTAAAACAAATTCCTTCATACCTTTTGAAACTAATACTCCATAGACCTTGACTGAGGCTCTTAAGCTCGGCAAGGAATTCATCTGTATTACCTGTCTCTAGCCAATGAGATTTAATACCAGGTAGTTTATCTTGCATAGGTTCCATGGGGATTTTGACTAATAACAAACTTCTATTACCAGCTGCTTTTTTCAAATCACCACGATCAGTAAGTTCCATAAGTCGCAACAAAAGTTCTAACGAGACTTTTTCAGCTTTATTGCTTGGTAATGTCCCTAAAGGGATAGGTTCTTTCAAGGATTTTCCCCCTAGTGGCATTGCACGTTTACCATCTAGCTCGATTAGTGCTAGAGCAATGAGATAATGGAAGACATCCATAGTGCTTTAATAAAGAGGTAATTCAGCATTAACGGATAGGAATGCTTTTAGCGGAAGGTCATTTTGATGAAGCGATTAATCTTGAATTTATTTTAGGAAGTTTATTGATTCAAGTTGGGTTAATCTTTAAATGTTTTAGATTCCAAGGAATTTCTAGAGGTATTGGACATGAATAAACCATTTCCGCTAGAGAAAATAAATTCTACTGTGAGGGTAGATCTAAATCGTTTGAGGGATTCTATACCAGAGAATCTTTTTGCGCTTCTGATGAATAATCCCTTCGGCAAGATATTAGATCATAGAATGACTGATGGGAAGGGATTGGGTTATATTTTAGAATTAAGCGATGGTTCTATATATTGGTTCTTTCGTGAAGAAATTGAGGGTGATTTAGAAGAATCCAATGGTTATACGGAAACCGCTAATATTGAAGAAATAATGTCTTCAGGACTTTCAAAAGGAGACTCTGGGCTTTATTTTGTACTTAATCCATTTAAGTTCTTCAAATGGTTGTTTTATTCCTTAAAGGATGTTTTCTGAAAACTTACTTACAGGTCAATCTTATAGATATATTTATAGTATTTTGATTTCGGCAATTAACTCTTAACCTTATTATTTGGTTAGTGAAAACTATCAGATTATTTAGACCTTTCTGTTAACCTTGTTTTTTTTATCGACGTGCTTGGGAATGCACTTCTCCAACAGTGAAGTAGAAGCCCTAAGGACATTAAAACCTCAAAAATCTCTTGATCATTACGGACCTGCTTTATTGTAGATGAGTATGAAATGTCAAAATAAAAGAAGAATAAGGCTACAAAGAGAAAATAAAGAGAGTATTCTTTTGATGGGAACGCATCTATTTGTGGCCATAATCTCCAGCCAAGCCAGCCAAATAAGATGCAGGAGAAATGGAATGAAGGGTCTAATAATATATTATGGAAGAACCTGATGTTATGTATATTGGACTCTCCTTGTTTGTTTATTGCTCGTAATGAATCTAGTCCTATACCTGTTATCCTTTCTCCCCAACTAATTTCCTCACCAGCCACAAAAAAGCATAATAATGCTAATAAAAGCCATATTATCCAGGTTTTATTTATTCCTTTCTTTCTTTTTTTCCATAGAACAATTGAAGCGAATATGAATGCCCCAGAGTAAGCTAGAAATTGAAACCACTCTAAAGGACCATCTTCACTTCTGAACCAGTCGAACCAGCTAATACCTATGACATTTCTTCCGTATGGAAGAATATATACGAAGCCATAGATAATTAACAGATATAGTACTGGGAATATATCTACCTTAGGTTTCAGGCTACCCCAGGGTGTTCTGATCTTTTTTGTTTTTAATGGACTAAATGGGTTTAAGTATGGGATTAAAGATAGCACCTAGATTTTGGAAAATAAACTCGATGTCAATCTTCCCATAAAGTCAGCAAATATCAAATATAAGAGAATATTCTTTTGATTTCTTTTACGAATAGGAGATGATTGGGGATTTGACTATTTTGCTTTTCTATTTTTTAGCTTGGTGATTAATTATTCCTCAAGTAGATTGAGATATTACGTTTCCTTGGACCATCTAACTCAACAAGAATTGCATCTTGAAACTTTCCTAATAGAAGTTTGCCTTCTGTAATTGGTATGGCAAGGTTATTCCCTAATAGTAATGATTTCAAGTGAGAATGAGCATTGCGTGGTTCGTCCTTGGGGATATTCTTTCTTAAGTGTAGATCATCATGTTTGTACCCTTCGCGCGGAGGAACTATCTTTGTTAGCCATTCTTGTATATCAACTACAAGTCTCTCCTCCATTTCATTTATTATTAAAGCTATTGTCGTGTGTTGGGAAGTAGCTATTAATAGTCCTTCCTTAATATTCTCTTGATTTATTAATTCTTGTAGCTCATACGTGATTGCATGGCAAGAGAAAGAACTTGTAGTACTAATAGTTATTTGGTGGATATTTTGCATTTGTTTATTTGATGGAAGCATTTCAGTGCTTATTGACTACGGATTGTTTTTATAAGCACTAGTAGAGATGCGCAAAAAGCCAACACGAGAGTAATGCTTATTGGATTTGCATTCAACTGGCTCAATGCAACCCCAAATGTTGGTGTGTTCATTTTAGTTCAGATCTTTTGGAGAAAGAGCTGTTTGTATGATGGAATATTAATATTATGGATTAAAATGATTGTAAAATAGATGAAAATACTTATAAAATTTTTATTGTGATTAATTTCTGAAAACGCTGAGATTGCTTACTTCGCTACCTTGGCTAAGAATCTTGATTTGTTTTTTTAAGGAGCAGTTTTCATGGAAAGCCTGAACAGTATGGATTTGTTGGGTTTAGTTGCTGGAACCTTTACCACTATTGCATTTGTGCCTCAATTAATAAAGGTTTGGACTTCAAAATCAGCAAAGGACATTTCCTATGGAATGTTCATTCTTTTTGTTTCAGGAATTGTTTTGTGGGAGATCTATGGGTGGGGTATTCATTCTTTCCCAGTTATATTTTTCAATGTAATTACTTTCATTCTCGGATTGGCGATATTGATTCTTAAATTTATTTTTGATGGAACTAATGAAACTATTTCTGAGGACATTAAATAGTACTATCCCTTAAGTTCTATCATCAGAAAAATAGATTTCGAATTAAAAAGGAGCAACTACCAAAACTTTGATAGCCACTCCTTTTGTTTTTTTATTTTTTATATGGTTTTAAAGTTGTTCTCTATATCTAGTAATTAAATAAACTAAACAGCTGGTACGTAACGGTCTGATACCCCACTACATTCAAGACTGTCAAAGGTATCTACCCCAGTCTTTGAATTTTTACCAGTAGCCCTTTCGCAAAGATATCTTTGCTGGGACTGGTCTAGATTTGCATCTGTAAAGTCAGCACCATCAATTTTAGCTCCATAGAAAAAGCTTTTGAAAAGGTCTGCATTCCTGAACGTTGTGTCAGAAAGGTCAGCATTGTCGAACCTGGTTGCGTATGCAATTACATCGTCTAGGTTCGCTCCACTGAGGTTCGCATCCTGAACGTTAGAGACGCTGAAATAGGCCCCTTGTAAATCTGCCTGGCTCAAATCAAAGTTTGAAAGATCATATTTCACAAACTCTGCATTGAGGTCGGAAGTTTCTGCTTGGAGGAGCTGTGGATAGGTTTTAGCTAGCTCCTTGAGGTTTTTGCGCGTATCTACAGGTTTGCGGTCTGCTTCTACTGAAACAGGGTCGCTTGGGTATAGAGCAGAAGCTGAAGGAGGCAGCGCAAGGCAAATGGCTGCAAGGATTGGAATGAACAGTCCCAAGAGCAGGGATCTCATGAATGAGGAGGCACTGTTCGGCATTGTGTGTTGCCTGGAATTATTTGATCGATTCGAATATCTCATCGAATGCATAGTGGTGGGGTATTCAAGGAGTCTAACTTGTGCATTTGTTGTATTACGCGAGTCGTCTTATCCCTTATTGGTCTTAGGGCTTAGAAGGCATGGATTTGAGTGACTAAGGGCTTTTTTTACGAAAAACAGGGGTATTACTGAGTTTTTTTAGGGTGTATGGCTTGGAAATGATTGACAAATCAAAGCAGCTGAGGAGATCATTGTTACTATCGCCATTCATTGAATCGATTTCTTGAGATACTTTGTTTGGTAAGAAAATCAACTCTTGGCATGAACTTCGACTACCACGCTGTTGCAACCATTCTCCACACTGCTATCCCGTTAGCCGCTGGTGCAGCTGGCGTTGGATATTTCATCGCCAGGTCAAAAGGCGTTGGCTTTACAGGAGGCCATTTAATAGTTGGTGTTCCTATGTTCGTTGTTGGAGCAGCAGCAGCAGCTTTCTATTACGTGACCGCACCTTAATTAAAGGTTTTTTGACGTTGAATACTCTCTAAATAGACGCTTTTTATTTAGTTTGGCAATTATGAATATAAAGTAAGCCTATTGTCATTATTTACTTTGATGGTAGGCAATTCAACTAGTGCTTGAGGCCCCTTGCAAGCACTAGTATTGATTGGCTTTATTATTTGCTTTTTGCTTTTCTTTGGATTTGTGATTCTTCTACACAACTCTGTTCTTGAATCATTCTTTTTGTGGAAACGGAATGATTCAAGAATTTCATGACTTTTGTTTTGATAAATAGGTAACCACACCTCTTGGGGTTTAAGGGATAGAGAATGTTTGAGGTTGTCTTTTTGTACTATTCGGTTAGCGCTACCCCTTAGTCGGTTAGCGCTACTTGATTTATGAGTGTTTAAGTGTGATCTTTATAGATAATTTCTAAGTTAAGTCATGTTTGCAGCCGTTCTTTTTTTATTCGTCGCCTTGGGAGTTGGCATAGGGGTTCTTTGGTTCTATTCAGGCCCTAAGTCAGAAGAGATCAAGGGTTTGCTAAAGAAAATCTTTGGAAACCTAAAAGATTTTTTTAGTAACCTGAAGAATCTTCTGGCCTTAATTCTAGATCTCATTCAAAGTGAGCCTGAAGAAGATTCCAAAGAATCATTATCAACAGCAATTAATGAAGTAGCAGCTAAGGAAGTCTCAGATACCATTTCTGAATCGGACTCTTCCTCTCAAAATCAAGCCTCAGAAGTTAAAACAACTATATCAGTATCAGAAGTAAAGCCAATAAATGATTTTCATGAAACCTCAAAAAATATTAAAGATAATCAATCATCAGATCTCGCCTCTGCTGAGAGTATAAATTTAGCCAATGATCAGGACAAAGTTGCTTAAAAGCCCATCTCGCCTTGTTTTTAGGAGAGAGCTTTAATAGCTCTCTTTTTTTTTGACTTAATGATCTAAGCAAAATCACTTATTTTGAATCTTCATCAAGGAAGTTTCCGGCTTTGTTCAAATGTGAAAAGAAATAGTTGTCTCTTCTTACAAAGTGCTTTTTTGGGGCTATCTCTATATATGTACTCCAATAGGAGGCTAATTATGTCTAAAAAACAGCTAGAAGCCTTTTTTGCTAAAGCTGAGGACAACAAGAGGCTAATGCATCAGATAGAGGATTGCGGATCAAATAATAGTTGTATAGCTGCTGTTGGTAAAAAGTACGGCCATAAGTTTTCGCCAGCCACGGTTAGTCATTGGCAAAGAGACCATCTCTTATGATTTCATTACTTAAGTGGCTCTAAAGCCTTTTTTATTAAAAGGCTTTTTATTTTCTTACGGTGAGATTCTGAAGTTAATGAATCATTTTCATTAATAAGGGTTTTCTTATTGCAATTTCTACGTTAATAATAAGTAGGTTTTGATTGTCCGATGAGTGCAAGCCACTGGTTGACTTCTAGTGAAGCTAGTAGGTATCTATGCGTTAGTGAAAAAACGCTATCTAATTGGAGAGCAGTAGGTTTCCTAAAGGCAGGTAAGCATTGGAAGTCTTCACCTATTACTAATCTATTTCCTTGGGGTCATACTAAGATCTTGTATCAAATAGATCTATGCGAGAAAGAGATAAATGAATGGTGGGGTAGGAAAGTTCGTTCTTCTTCTCACTATATGCATCATCATCGAAGCCGTATTGATCGCCATGTTGATCAGGTTTTATTAGGTCCATTTAAAAAATCTATCTGACCACTTTCGTATTCATTATACTTCTATTTAGGTCAGATTTTAAGCAGGCAAGCTTAGGAAAACCACCTTAATAAATGTATTGATATTTTCTTTTCTAATTACTAGCTATTAGTTTTGAAAAACTTTAATCAAACTTGTTTATAGTAGTTTATATCAAAAACTTTTTTATATAAACCTAACTGTTACTCTACTTGTTTTACTTTCTGTCATTCTTTGATTAAACTCTAGAATGCATTAAGACAATCAGGGAATTTGCATGGCTTTAAAGGCAAGTGAAAAAAGGGAAATGGTTAAAACCCAACTTCAGCAACTTCGTAAGGACCTTAGGGTTATGCATGCAGGTGTTACTGAAGAACAGACGATGCCTGACCCAGGCGAGGTTAGGACTGTAATGACTCAGCTTGAATCTTTACTCGAGTTGCTTGAGCCCAAATCTTCTCGAAAATCAAAAAAGTGATTTCTCTGAACATTACTTAAATATGATTTGACTTGGTTTTTGGGCTTTTCTATAGAGAAGATTGTGATAGAAATCACAAGTTATTCTTGTTGATATATAAAGAACCGACCCTTCTATTGAAGGGTCGGTTCTTGAGGGTTCGGAAAGAGCGAAGATTCTGAACAATGGCACCTGGGGCCATAGTTATAGGTGTGAGTTGAATCTCCTTTGAGGGCACCTAGGACGATGCATAGGAGTGCCGACTGGTTTGACGGACCTAGTTTAATGTCGCACCAGACGGAATACCCACTTTTCGGTTAAGACTGTTGGAGCAGGGGCCAGAATCAGCTTGCTTCTTTTGAGTACTCAGGTGGCGTGTCGTCCATAGACGCCTCCGTATTCGATGTACTTAGATTGCTTCGGAAATGGGCATTAGGCAATCAGCGTTTACACGCATTGCTTTAGGAGGTTAAAAGGTCCATATTGGAGAGAGCGTGCCTTGCTTGATTTCCTTAAAGGCGCATTGAATAGTTGAATATTTGACATTGCAGGTTAAGCTTTTTATTTGTGTAGAAATACTCGATCTAATTTCTGATAATTCATTAAAAATTAGATAAGGTTTTCATTTTAGCAAAATTTTAATAAAATTCCATTGCTTTGACTTGTCATGATGATTGGCAGAAGATTATTCCTTTCATGGGTCTATTTGACTTTGGCTTTGGCTGGAGGCATTTTCCCAATGCTTGCAAATATTGATTTTATTCGTGAATATGGTGCCGCATTTGACATTGGTTTATTTATTCAACTTGCAAATGCTAACCCCGCCGCAATGTCATTATCTAGAGATTTAATGATAGGAGCGACTGCGATAATAATTTGGATTATTGTAGAGAGTCGTAGATTAAAGATGCGGCACCTATGGATTGTTATTTTAAGTACTTTAGTAATAGCTTTCGCATTTTCAGCTCCATTATTCCTTTCTCTTAGAGAACGCCGCTTGATTGAACTTGAGACATTAGATTCTTAACCATATATCTTTTGAACCTCCTTTAAATAATTATTCTTTATGGGGTCTATTCCCTTAAGGAAAAATAGCATCAAGGTTGAGTTTATTGCCATAGATAGCCATAGTATTAATGAATTTCCTTGACGCTCAATAAGGTAGCCACCAAAAACCGGAGCTATTACTGAACTGATTGCAAAACACTGTGAGAAAAGGGCCATTGCTTTCCCATGATTTGCTTTAGGAGTGATTTCAACTACAGCTCTTGTTGATGTAGGTAAGAAAGCAGCAATTCCATAAGCAATTGGGATTTGAGATGCAAATATAATTATAGTCCCTCCCTTAAATAGTGAAGATAAGCTTATGCTTAAACAACCTATAGTGAAAGAAATAAGACTTGTAGAGAGACCAAACCTTAGGCTTTTTTCTGAAAGCCATTTCCCAATGGGCCATTGAATTAGAATTAAAAGAATTAATTGCAGGCTAATAAGAGCCCCACTCCAACTTTCGTTTATCGCTTGTCTTTGGAGACCTCCTCTGACCACGTCAAGTGGTAAAAGGCTTTGTATTAATGAGAATATACTTGTTGCAACTAAGGTTATGATTAGTAAGGGTAGTAATGGTTTAATCCATTTAACTGTTCTTTGATTAGTCTCTGTAATTACGTTTACTCCTGACTTCTTCTCTTCACTGGTATTATCCTCATTTATCATAATTACTTTTGAATTCTTGATTGATAAAAGTAGGCTGAGCATACATACAGAGTCAATAAGGTAGACCAGACGCATTTGTCCTGACAATGTGAATAAAGTTCCTATCAGGGCTCCTATTCCGATCCCTAATGAATCGATGCTTCTTGTAAGTGCATATCCTTTAGCAGGTGTTAAATTAGTGCAGCTTTGTGATACTGCAATTTCAATAGATGGCCAGTAGAAACCTGTTGCTATTCCTAAAAGCAATTGTGCAAATATAAAGCCAATAAAGTTATTGGCTCCTAAGAAAACTATATCAGAAAATATTACAATTAATGCTGAAAACCTAATTGGTTTTTTATATAAGAGACCTCTGTCTAGCAATGTGCCGCAAATTATCCGGGCTACAACACCTAAAAGTGCCCCAGCGGCAATTCCACTTCCAATTTGAGCAGCCGTTAGTCCTATTTTGTTGAATACAAGAGGAGTGAAGTAAATCACTCCTCCTGTACCTACAGACCAGAACAAACGAAACCTAGTTACCAGCTGCAGATTTGCGGGAAATTGTTGCCACCAGTTCAAGATATGCCTCGCTGTTTTTAGGACGCGCAAATGGAAAGCGTAATTTTTTGGGAATACTGGGTAGTTTGCTGATTATTGGTTCAAGTGTATTACCCCTTAAATCAGCTGAGCGTCTTGAAGTTCAGCTTGATGGGATGTTGATTCCTATCCCTATAAGTGATTTAGCTATATGGGGTCGCTCAAAGGGTCAGATTGGTTCAAAACTTGATTCTTGGCTCAATTTGCTTGATCAAGAAAGCAGGGTTGGGCTTTTGAAATTATTAAAAGCTCCAATTCTCAAGGATCGCAGTATGGCTCGTCAGATGTTGGCTAGCTGGGCTGGTCGTCAGCTCCTTGATGAGCTTAGTGACCTTATTCGTGTTGATGAAGATAAAAGTGGCAGTATCGTTTTGAAAACCCTTGAGGAATTACTAGAAAGCCAGCCTCAGGTGACAACTCTTGATCTTCTTGAGGCACTCCCAGCAGGACGTATTCGTGTTGATTTAGATGCCTTATTGGAATTGGCGAGTCTTTGGCGTTTTCAACTGGAAAATCAGCAAAAACTTGTTAAGGATCTTCGAGATTTGCCTTCAGAGCAAAGTCCAAAAGATTCACCTTTAACTTTTAGAAATACTAATGATGTTTTGCTCAGAACTTTTCCTTTGCAGGTCGCTCATCGTCTTGCCCCATTGAGACTTGATGTTTGGGTTCCTTTCGCTTCTATTAATCATCGAACAAGTCTCATTGTATTGATGCCAGGTCTTGGTGGGAGCCAAGATCATTTTCGATGGCTCGCGCGCAGTCTTGCCAGTGCGGGATGGCCCGTTGTTGTACTAGAGCATCCAGGTAGTGATTCCATTGCGGTTAAAGCATTGTTGGAGGGACGTAGGCCTCCTCCAGGTGCGGAGGTTTTGCCAGAAAGGATTGCAGATCTGAATGCGGTTCTCTTGGCTGGGAGTCAAGGTCGATTTGGTCTGCAAAGTAAGAAAATTGTGCTTTTGGGACATTCATTGGGTGCCCTTACTGCCTTGTTTGCTGCTGGTGCTACACCTGAAACTGGCTTAAAGGAAAGATGTGATCAAGCTCTAAATGATCTTTCGTTGACAAACCTTTCTAAATTCTTGCAATGTCAATTGACAAATGTTGAATTAAAAGAACAGCAAAAGATAGAAAACCTACAGGCTATTATTGCACTTAATAGTTTTGGAAGTCTTCTTTGGCCTGAAGAGATTGATTTTGAGAATTCAATTCCTATCCCAATTCTTTTTGCCGGAGGTACTTTTGACTTAATAACCCCTCCAGGAGAAGAGCAGCTTGAATTGTTTTTGGCGACTAATCCTCATCCAGCTAGTAGAGTTTTGTTGATAGATGGTGCTAGCCATTTTTCAGCCATTCGTGTTGAAAGCAAGTTAGGAGAAAAGGAAGTCAATGACCTTTTTCAGCTTGGAGAAGACCTTGTAGGAGTAAAGCCTTCAATAGTGCAAGGCCTTCTAGCTGATGAAATAATTAGTTTTCTAGAGCAAATAGATTCAGATGATCAATTGGTAAACTCTATGAATAAAGATAATCGAGAATCTAGACTTTACCGTTTATATAGGCAGGAAATAAAACGATTGCTACAGTGATTTTATTAATAACGGATGCGAGGATCTATAGTAGCAACAATAAGATCTACTATCACGCTTATAGTTACTACTAGCGAGGAGATCACAACTACAATCCCTTGGACAACAGGATAATCACGTTGATTTATTGCCTCTTGAAGACGAAGTGCAATTCCTGGCCAGGAAAAAGTAACCTCAATAAGTAGAGCCCCTCCGATTAATGAGGCAATAGTTATTCCTGCAATTGTTAATACAGGTAATAAGGCATTTGGGAGAGCATGAGTAAGTAAAATCTTTCTTTCTGGTATGCCTCTACTCCGAGCTGCTTCTATATAGTCAGAATCCAGAGTTCTGCCAAGATTTATTCGTAATGCACGACTAAAGATTCCACTTAAGAGAATTCCTAGAGTACTTGCTGGCAGGATTAAGTGACGAATAGCTCCTTGAAGTGCTAACCAGTTGCGTTGTAAAATACTATCCACCAGAAGGAAACCAGTTCCTTCTGGTGGAATGATTCCAGGAGGAAATCTTCCTCCTATAGGAAGCCACCCAAGGATTACAGCAAATAAAAACTGCAATAGCATTGCAGCCCAAAAGGGAGGCATAGCATAAGTTCCAATTCCATAAATTCGGCCTAGAAAGTCAATCTTTCCTTCTGGTCTAGCTGTTCCAGTAAATCCAATTATTAGTCCAATGAATATAGCTATGAAGATTGCTATTGATCCAAGTTCAATAGTCGCTGGAAGTACTTTAGAAATTATTTGATTTACAGGTTCTTGGTTGATCAGTGCTTGTCCAAGGTCACCATGGCTTAAATTCTTTAAAAATGTCAGATATTGCTGCATGAGTGATTGATCCAGACCAAGTCTTTCACGTAGAGCTTCTCTTGCTTGGCTAGTTGCTCTTATTCCCAAAACTGCATCAACTGGATCTCCTGGGGCAACCCTGAGTAATAAAAAAACTAAGCTTGAGATAAGCCAGAGCATTAGAGGCATTAATGCAAGACGAATGGCGCTGTATCGGAGAAGCTCTTTCGCTCTGCTCATTCTTTATTGCCCCTTTTTTGTGAGCCGATGAAGAAGTACATAACCATTGCTGTCAAATTCAGGCTTTGAAAGGTTTACTTGTGACCAGGCTCTTGGTGTTACTAGCCAAACTGGAATATATGCGGCACCTTTGGCGGCCTCAAACTCAATTCTCTTTAATTCAATTAAGCGGTTTGATCCACGAATTAAATCGCTTCTTTTTAGACCTTTCTGAATACCATATGTTGACCAAAAGCTTCCACTTGTTGCAGCTTCTCCTTCTTTGCAAATGGATCCGATTAATTTGTTGCAACTCAATAGAGGAGAAAGATAGGCTTCTGGGTCAGGGTATGAACCTCTCCAGTCAAGCATTACTGCTTGGAAAGCTCCGTCTCCAAGTTGTCGATAAACAGTAGTAGATTCAACGCCATTAAGCTTTAAGGAAAGGCAATCTGAAAGATCGCGTTTTATTTGTTCTTTCCATGTTAGTGCTAGTAATTTATCTGCAGGTAAGTTAGACCGATAAGTAAATGATAGGTTTAGAATCCGATTTTCACAATAACCAGCAGCTCTAAATAGTTCTTTTGCTTTTTTAATACTATATTCTGGCCATGGGGATTTATTCTCTCTTCTTAAGATTGGGGGTATTAATGACAGAAGAGTCTTTTTCATTCCATGACTTACTCTGGAAATTATTAAATCACGATCAATACTATGCGATATCGCCTGTCGGATAAGTTGTTTGTCTAATGGTGGTGAATTGCTTAATAAGGTTATATAGCCAATTTCTAATGAAGGGCCTTGCCCTTCATTAGATAATCCTTTCTTTGACATGGAATTTAGTGCCATGCGGTGATCTTCATCTAAGGCATTGGAAATAAGTACATCTACCTCACTACTCTTAAAAGCTCCAAAGAGTGATGAGGAATTGCTCAGGCTTATTAAATCAATGCCATTATTATTTGGTAACTTTCCCCAGTACCTTTCGAAAACCTCAAGTCGTTGTTGGTGAGGGTTATATTGCGTTAGCCGATATGGGCCAGTACCTACAAATTCCTTATTTAGAAACTGATCTTTGTGATTAGAGTAGGCTGTTGGAGAGACAGGAGTTAAGTTTATAGAAGTAAGAAACCCTTCTAATGAACTAGAAGGCCGTGCAAGTATTAGTTTTAGAAGATAAGGGCTTGGGGCCTCCACTTTTGCTATTCTACCGTCTAAAAGATAATTAAGAGTGCCTATACGCATAAAACGTTTAAGGCTGAATGCCATTGCTTTTGAATTAAACTTGGTGCCATCATGAAAAAGTATGTTTTCTCTAAGAGGGATTGAAATAGTTAATCCGTCATCACTTATTTGTGGACTAGATGCTGCCAATCTAGGTTCTAATAAGCCTTTTGAGTCGAGTTTGTATAAAGGCTCTCCAAGAGCACTTAGAAGTTGAAGTGCATGAAATGTACTGGCTTGTGCTGGATCTAAGGAATTTATCCTGCCAGCACTTGCAACAACTAGACGGGAATTACTCCTAGGAAGCTTGCATGACCAATTGCTTAGAAAAATTAACGCAATTGAAAGCAATGTTGTAAACCTGAAGGAACTTTTGGTATTGATAGTTGTCAAGATATTATTTTATAGAAGATTTGCTTAAATCAAGCTTTAGCTATATTCGGCTTTTTATGCCTGCAAGAAGAAGAGCAAATCTGTTGTATTGATACTTCAAAAACTGGAGAACCGTTAGGAAGTAAAGGCCAACGTCTTATCCAGCAACGATTATGAAAATCGTCTATGCCGATCACCTGGAAAAGGTCTTCGCTGCTTGTTAGTTGAACACAGTCGCCCTGATGGAGATCCATAATGGAGTGGGATTCCTTGAAAGGACACTCTTGGACTTTTAAACATCTAAGCGTTTGAAATGCAGTTTTGGCAATAGAAGTCAGCGTCTGCAGACTTAAATTTTCTTCTCTCGATTCATAGCAACTTTGAACGGCTTGTTAAAGATTTGCTTTTTTTGGTTGAAATGTTCAAAGGCAGGCTAGATGAGCAGCAATTCTTTTGATTTCTCTTAAGGCATTGATTTCACTTAATGCATTATTCATTTGACCTTGATTAACTGCATGAGTAATTACGACTATTTCCGCCTCAGGTTCGGCTGAGTCGAATTGGACAATTGACTGAATTGATACCTGATGTTTCCCAAAATAACTACCTATTAGACCAATTACCCCAGGCTTATCTTCCGCATTGAAGCGAACATAGTTTCGTTGACGAACCTCTTTAGGATCTGCCAGATGACAGGGTCTCCAGCTGGTTGCAGCTAGAAGAGGATCAAGATCGCTTTTTGCTCCGCTTATCTTACTTATTCCAGCAATGTTGAGAATGTCTGCTACTACTGCTGAAGCAGTAGGTCCTGCTCCTGCTCCTGGACCGTAAAACATTACCTCTCCAATCGGATCGCCTTCAATTAAAATTGCATTGTTAACACCATTTACACTTGCCAAAGGATGTGTTGAAGGAACAAGAGTTGGTTGTACTTGAACATTTAGGGGGATTGAGTTTTTCGAGTCAGAATCAGGCTTTTTTTGTTCAGCAACTGCTAGAAGCTTTATTCCGTATCCAAGCTGATTGGCGTACTTGAGATCACGACTTTGTAGATTATTAATGCCTTGGGTTGGAATATTTTCCCTTTTGATGCTTCCTCCGAAAGCAAGCCCACTTAGTATTGCTATTTTGTCAGCGGCATCAAGCCCTTCTACGTCAGCACTTGGATCTGCCTCTGCATAACCTAATGATTGTGCGACCTTGAGTACATCTTCATATCTAATTTTCTCTTCTGCCATACGACTAAGGATGTAGTTAGTAGTCCCATTAATAATTCCTGTGATTCTTTTAATTCTGTTGCCTCCTAGAGATTGTTTGATTGGTTCGATTATTGGGATTCCGCCCCCAACAGCTGCTTCGATCAGTACATATACCCCTGCTGTTACGGCTGCTTTTGAGATTTCAGCACCATGTCGAGCAATAACTGCTTTATTTGCAGTAACTACCGATTTACCAGCTTTTATAGCTCGCAGAATTAGTGTTCTGGCTGGTTCGATCCCCCCCATTACTTCAACAATCACTTCTACCAGTGGGTTGTCTACAACTTCTTGAGGGTCGTTAGTTAGAAGCTGATTAGAAACCTGAATAGGGCGTCTACGACTTTTATCTCTTACAGCTATAGAAACAAGCTCAAGCTGAGAAACTAAAGGATGCCTTCCAGCAGGGTTTTGGAGGATATTTGCCACTCCTGCGCCAACTGTTCCAAGGCCTAAAAGACCAACTCCAATTCTCTTTCCCATTTGAGTTTATTCCAGATACAGGTGAAGGTGATTAACTCTATTAACTCGTGGTGAATGACCTCTTCTGAAGTTGTTCTGCTTGTGCCTTCATATTTAGGAAGATGTTGAGGAACCCGTTTGCTCTTGATGGGGTCAGACTTGCTTGTAGACCTGTATCTGCAATGAATTTAGTATCTATTTCAACTATCTCTTTTGGAGTTAGATCGCTTAGACCCTTTATAAGCAGAGCTAGTAGGCCTTTGGTTATAAGAGCATCTGAGTCGCCTTTCCATTGAAGCTTTCCATTTACAAGCTCACCAAGGACAAAAACTTTGGATAAACATCCTTTAACTTTGCTGGATTCTGTTTGCAACTCTGACTCCATAGGAGGCAGTTGTTTGGCAAGCCACATCACATATTCATATCGCTTTCGCGGTTCAGAAGTCTTTTGTAGTTTTTTGACAATGCTGTCGAGGACTTCACTTCCATAACTTGAGTAATTAGAACTGGGTTGTTTGGCCATGGTTTTGGCTCAGGGTTTGAAGCTAATCACTTGCACGGTAACTAGAAGTCCTAACTTCCCACTAATAGAGGAGAAACTTTTAATGCGTAGTTGTTGTCTGTTTTTGAATTGCGTTTTTTATGAACTACTTGATCAATAAGTATCTCCCCTGAACTTATTGGTATTAATAAGTAGTCACGATGACCAGGACCATAATCTACTTTAAGGTCTAAGAAACCATTTTGAATATTAGGAAGAGATAAAGTTAATTTACCTTCATGGTCCATTGCTCCTAGATTCTTTGTTGGGATTCCTTCTTTGTCCAGAAGGCTAACAATTGCACCTTTAGCTGGAACTCCTGTAGAAAAACTGCTCCGAATTATTATAGAGCCGTTTATATATTTGAGTGAGCTTTCTATTGAATGTGCTTTGGCAGATTTGATTTGAAGAATGAAGAGAAAACTTGTAGAGACAATTAGTAAGAATGATCTGATCAGAAGTTTAATCTTAGGACCTCTTAGAAAACCTACATAATTATGATTGGAATTATATGAAATGACTCGCATTGTTTCGAAGCTCTTAAAGAATTGTGTTGCCATTCTCATTTATCCATCCATTAAATGGAATGTCCCATTCCTCGCTAGGTAAGAGGTTGGAGGTGATGCAAGCTTTTGGCACAACAGCCATCGCTGGGATTGATCTCCATAAAGAATTACGCCTAAGTCGATCGAAACAACCTGCTCCATAACCTAGTCTGATTCCGTTACTATCTATGGCTAATGCTGGGACTAATAATAAGGACATATCTTCAGGCTTTAAAGCAGGTTCATCAAGAGGAGCAGGTATTTTGAAGGAATCATTTCTCAGTGGATTTAGTGTCCAAGGTCGGTAGCTAATACTTCTGTCTTTTGAAGTTGCAGGAAGTGCCAATAAAATGTCAAATTCTAGTTTTACAGCTCTTAGATCTACTTCTCCCGGTAATGGCCAGTAAATTCCTAAATATCCTTTTAGTTTTCCTCTCGTTAATAGGTTAGTCAATAGTTTCTTTACTTGTTTTATGATATCAGCTTCTACTGACGGTAGTTGTTTTGACCTCAGATTAGAGTAGTGATGACGTAACTTTGTTTTGGAAACTGATGAGCACATTTTGATAGGTTATTGAATAAGAATTCTTAGATTTAGATTTGAACCTGTTAATCCTTGGCCTAAGGTGATTTAACCTTGCGGCAAGTTAGCAATAATAGATGTGAAGGAATTATTCTTAAATATAATATCTTAGTACAATTTTAATATGAATTTTGGGCTATTTATTTTAAGCCTTTTTAACGTTGAAACCATCCGGTTAAAGCTATTGCAAGAGCATCTGCTGCATCATCTGGTCGCGGTGGGTGGTCAAGTTTTAACTCTCTCATTACAGCTTCTAAGACTTCATTCTTGTCGGCATGTCCAGAACCTGCAAGGGCTAGCTTGATTTGCATTGGGGGAAATTCAACAATTGGAATGTGAAAACGGGAAAGAGTCATTATTACAACTCCTCTGGCTTGGACGACATTGATTGTGTTACTTGAGCGGTAGAAGAAGAATTTCTCTACTGCAGCTAATTCGGGTTTCCAGTTGCGTATTAGTTGCCTTAAGTCTCTAGAGATTTCAACCATTCTTGTCCCATCACTTTGATTCGCTTCGGTTCGGATGATTCCGCAATCCAGCATCTTTTGGTCGCCATTACTGGTGTCTATAACCCCGTAGCCAACTCTTGCCAGCCCGGGGTCAATCCCAAGTATTCGCAAAGTTTTTATTTGGAAACAGTTAATTCGAAATCAGTTCTTTCAGAGCTTTCGCTTCTTTCAAAAACTTTGCAAAATACTTTTACTACTCGATCACCTGAGTCAACTTGCTCTAGTGGGTCTTTACGTAGTCGATGCCTTAAAGAACATGAAACTACTCGTGCAACATCTTCTTCGGAAACTTCTATACGGTTCTCAAAGGCTGCAAGGGCTCTTGCAGCTCTATTAGTGACGATATCGCCGCGAAGTCCATCTACATCAAGCTCGCCACATATGGCAGAAATACGTAAGCGTAGATCAGTATCAATTTTGACCTGTTGAAGTCGATCTTGTGCTTCTACAACTCTTTTTTGAAGAGAGTCTTGATTAGCCTTTGCATTATTAGTAAAACTTTCAGGGTCATTGTCAAAAGCTGTTCTTTGATCAACAACTTGTACACGCAGATCTGGTTCTCGGACAGTACGTACCTCTACGCTCATTCCAAAGCGATCGAGCAGTTGTGGACGAAGTTCTCCTTCCTCTGGATTCCCTGATCCGATGAGAACGAACCTTGCAGGATGTCGTACAGATATTCCCTCACGTTCAACAGTATTCCAACCTGAAGCTGCAGAGTCCAATAGGACATCTACAAGATGATCATCAAGAAGGTTTACTTCGTCCACATAGAGCAAGCCGCGATTGGCTTTAGCAAGAAGACCAGGCTCGAATGCTCTTACGCCTTCACTAAGAGCTTTTTCAATGTCGATAGTCCCGCAAAGGCGATCTTCAGTTGCTCCAAGTGGTAAATCAACCATTGGAACTTGTCTGTTTTCTGTTGGGAGGCTTTCGCCACTTTCTATTCTCTGTCGTACTTCACTACTTTGAAGGTCAGGATCTTGAGGGGAGCTGTTGTAAGGGTCACCCTGTACAACTTCAATTCCAGGCAATAGATCAGCCAATGCTCTGATTGTTGTTGATTTGCCTGTTCCTCGATCTCCCATAATCATTACGCCACCGATTCTCGGATCGATGACATTGAGGAGGAGGGCTAATTTCATCTCTTCCTGGCCTATGACGGCGGTGAAAGGGAAGACGCTGCGCTTCCTAGAAGAACTCACGGGCGGAATACTGGTGTTGTTTTGGATTGTTTCACAGGCGGGATGCGATCCGTTTACCTTGAGTTGGGAAATTTTGGGTAATCATCAGCCTGGATTCATCTTCTTTGGCTTTTTAAAGGTTGAATCGTTTTGGGCATTTTAATTATTTGATGCTGTCAAAACACACTGCAGAAGAGGCTTTTCCACCTGTGCCTTCAGAAGTTTGCTTTTCTTAAATTTCAGGAAATAGCCTCGTTGGGCTGGCAGCTGCTGGTTGAAATTCAAAAGCAAAGAGTTTTGTTCTTGTTACTTTTCAAAGCAGATCCGAAGGTTTAGATCATTGCTCTTTGTTTATTAACCCGTTCAGATTGGAATACCTGAACCATGGCCTCCGCCATTTTTCGTATTAGGGAAGTAGATCTTGGATCATTAAAGGGGCCTTTGACCATGAATGCAGCTACAGCCCTTCTTCCGTCAGGTAGTTCGATTAAACCTGCATCCGAGTAGGCGATGCCTATGTCTCCAGTTTTGTTGTATACCCGATAACCCTCAATCAGGAGACGGTAGTCAGGGTTTTTAGTGTTACTAGCTCTTCCTAAGCCTTTCAGAAGTCCTACAGGAATTAAACGGTTACTGAGAGAGGTACTAAGTACTTCTCTGAAGAGGTCTCGTTTACGAGGACTAAGCAATTTGCCTGTTTCTGCTAATGCAATAGTTTTTGCTAAATCTTTTGCACTAGTGGTATTAGTGCCTGCAAGATCAGGTAAAAAGTTATTGATTTTTGTGGAATTCAACCCTAATGATTTAAACCTAGCATTAATAATTCTTTTCCCTCCTATACGTTGGATCAATATATTAGTAGCAGTGTTATCACTGACTCTGATCATTTCTGTGGCAACTTCATGAGTAGGGAACTTTGTTCCAACTTTTTTAAAGGCCATCCATCCTGCTCCTCCTCCAACAGCTTCTCTTGTGAGACTAAGATCTTCATCCCATCTAAGTTTGCCAGAATCAATCATTTCCAACGCTACTAGCAATATTGCTGTTTTGATTGAACTTGCGGCAGGAAGAATTTCTTCTGAAGCCATTTCTGCAAAACTACCATCATCAAGTATGAGAAGAAATGCACTAGCTTTTAAGTCTCTTTTCTTTGCTGCTAAATATTGCCAGCGCGAACTTAATTCTTTTATTTCAGTTTTAGGCTTGAAACTACCAAGTGATGATTCTCTTTGCAAGATATTATATTTGTCAAAAGATATTCTTTGATTCAGGTAGTTTTTCTGAGATTCTTTGATTGAAAGCATTTTAAGTGTAGTCCCACTTATTACTCCTAGGCCTATTCCCATAAGAACTAGCCTTAAAAGTAGTGGAAGGGGTTTTCTAAATTTTGATTTTTGAGAAGAAGTACGTTTTTGGTCCAAGTTAAAAAGCACCTTCTAGGTTTCTTGAGGTTAAGAGTGGCGAGAAGATATCGCCCATCGAAATTGCCTAAGTATTCCACGAATTAGTGAAACTTCGTCAGACTGGATAGCTGCTCTTTGCAGAATTCCTTTGATTTTTTGCATTCTTGCTTTTGCTGTGTGTTCAAGCAGAAATCCGATTTCAAGTAAAAGTTCTTGAGCATCATCTAGACAATCATTTATTTGCTTAGGCGAGGCAGGATCATTCTTTGACGGCCCCCATTTTCTGTTGTCGTGGTTTTGTTTATGACGATTGAGTTCATGGAGGACTACTGCAACTGCGTGAGAGAGATTCAAGCTGGGGTAGGAAGAGCTGCTGTGAACCGTGATTACTCTTTGCGCTAGTTGAAGCTCTGCATTTGTTAGCCCTCTGTCTTCACGTCCAAAAATAAGTGCTATAGGAGTTTGCCCTGAATTATCCAATAGCCAAGGAATCGCTTTTTCTGGGGTATGTAATGGAATTTCTCCATGATCAATTCTGCCGCAAGTTGCTACAACTCTTCGACAATCTGAAATTGCCTCAATGAGGCAATTATATTTTTTTGAATTTTTTAGGAATATGGATCCTTTGACTGCCATACGAATCGCATCAGGATGTGAGGGATCGCATAGAGGGTTTATCAGTCGTAGTTCTTTTACTTCAAAGTTTGCGCAAAGCCTTGCAACGCTCCCAAGATTTATTGGGCCAGAAGGCTCAACAAGAACTACAACAATTTCTATTGGCTTACCCGCTAGTTTCAATTTAGAGAATGTAGATAGGAGAGAAGATCTGACATGGCTTGTGGCTCCATTTGAAAGCTAGGCATAGGGGGAGTTCGCCCGCTTACAACTTGTTGAATAAGTTTGGCATCACTCTTGTGATAACTAACTTCATTGAGGCTTGGCCCCACAAGACCTTGGCCGCTAATGCCATGACATCCTGCACAATTCATTCTGAAAAGTTTTTCTCCATTGGGAGGGGAGCCCTGCAATTTAAGAGTTGCTTTTATGAATGGATCACTTTGAGAGAGCAGCAGTAGCCAAATCATTAAAACTGCAATAGCAGCAGCTGCCATAAGTATTAGGGCTCTAACAAGGCCAAAGCCGTTACGTCCCTCTCCTGCAGCGGTTGATGAAGGATCTGTCACGAAATTCTCGAGCGCATGAAACAATTGTGGTAAATACATATAGTCTGATCGACACCAATGATTGAACCTCTTCTTTGCGGGATTGTTCTAGGCCTTATACCAGTCACATTGCTTGGTTTGTTTGTAGATGCTTGGAATCAGTACCGACGTAGCAACTCTCTTGGGGGGTAACTAGAAGTAAGGAAGTATTGCCATATTTGCGATTATCATTTTCGATCCAGCCATCAGGAGCTTGAAGTTTCATATGGGCTGAGTATTCGCAAATGACGATTGAAGATTTCTTGATCCAATTACCGTCTAGAAGGGCTTGTAGTACTTGTAAATAAATCTTTGATTCATATGGAGGATCTAAGTAGACCACATCAAATCCATAAGGTGTATTTGCTTTGGGCGGTTCTGTCCCTTTTAAGTACTTTGATTTAAAACCTTCTTTTAGCCAATCAATTACATCTCTTCGGATAACTTCTATCTCTTTTTTTTTAGATAAACCAGATGCCGTCGCAATTAGGTTTGCTTTGCAAGTCCTTGCAACTTTGAAGTCCTTTTCAACTGCTATGACTTTTCTTGCACCTCTTTGTAATGCTTCGCAGCCGATAGCCCCACTACCGCTAAAGAGATCTAGCCATAGACACTCCTGTAACAATGTTCCTAAAAGGTTCATTACTGCTTCTCTTACTAGAGAAGTTGTTGGCCTTGTTCCTATGCCACTTGGGCTGAGAAGTTTTCTTCCTCCTGAAATTCTAAGATTGAAGGCCATTAAGTCTGTGAACCTTCATCTTCTAGCCATTTAAGCCAACGACGCAATAAAATTTGTCCTGCCATAGATGATTT
The DNA here is from genome assembly GCA_003216155.1 of Prochlorococcus sp. AG-409-A19. The sequence goes on from QCJH01000002.1 coordinate 83,355, forward strand.
TTCTGGGTGAAATTGACATGCTCCAAGCTTGTCTTTCCATACTATTGCAGTGACATCTTTTTGTCCAAAAGGGGCAGTGGCTGCTAAATCAGATTTCTCTTTGACCTTTGCAAAATATGAGTGAACAAAATATACCCAACTTGGATTATCTTCTTTGTCTATTAATGGGCAAGAGTTCTGAACTTGTAAAGGTGCCCATCCCATATGAGGAATTCTTTCATTTTGATTAGAAGGGAGTTTCTGAATTTGACCTTTTAAAAGTCCTAGGCCTTTTGAAGTGCCTTCATCACTAGATTCAAATAATAATTGGAGCCCAAGGCATATCCCTAAAAGTGGTTTTTTTTCGCGTGTCCAATTCTTTATATAAGGAATAAGGCCACTTTTTTCAAGTTGTGCCATGGCTGGATCAAAAGCTCCTACTCCTGGCAAAATCAATGCATTAACACTTTTAAGGTCTGAAGGGCTTGATACTATTTTTAGGCCTTTATTTAAACGCCTAAATGCAGTCTGCACAGAATGCAGATTGCCCATCCCATAATCAATTAAGCCTAGGCGGGGTTGCACAGAAAATCGATGAAATTTTTGGTTTTACGCTATTTCATCAAATAGCGTAAAACCGTTAATTGGGACAAGATTAGCTTCCTTAAGACCTAAGTGGTTGGCTAAAGATGCTTAGAGATTGTCCCTGAGAGTGTGGCTTTAGGGACAGCTCCAACAACAGTGTCTACCTTTTGGCCTCCCTTGAAAACCATCAGGGTTGGGATGCTTCTAATGCCGTATTGGCTGGCGACATTGGGATTCTCGTCAGTGTTCAGTTTGAAGACTTTGATTTTTCCTTCGAACTCTTTGGCGATTTCGTCGACGATCGGTGAGACCATTCGGCAAGGGCCACACCAGGGTGCCCAGAAATCAACCAAAACGGGTACGTCGCTCTGAAGGACGTCCTGTTCAAAGGATGCGTCAGTGACTGCTACAGCGCTTGACATTCCTTTAGAACTAAATCTCGGAGAAACTTAGCAACCGTTATTGCTGAAGTCAGGCTTTTGCTCCTTCAAAGGTGGGAACTGTGACGGTCGCGTGATGATAAATACAAAAAGCCCGAGCTCGTCGGGCAGGGTGGTGTGAGGAGTGTGTGGGCCGAAGCCCTCACAAATCGATACTAACGCTTGTTTGACTGCTTTCAAAAGATTGTTCTCGAGGGAGGCTTTATTTCCCCATACCGAGTTGCTGGGCTTTTTGATAAACCTTTCCTTCCGTTAAAAGAGATGGAGCCACGATTACCTCAACTTCTTGCATCTCTTTTATTGTTTGAGCACCAAGAGTGCCCATAGAGGTTTTAAGCGCCCCTAGAAGGTTGTGAGTACCATCGTCGAGGCGAGCAGGCCCTCTAAGGATGCTCTTAAGGCTTCCGGTGCTTCCAACCTTGATTCTTGTTCCTCGAGGGAGCACAGGACTTGGTGTGGCCATGCCCCAGTGGAAGCCTCTTCCTGGGGCTTCTTCTGCTCTTGCGATAGGTGATCCAATCATGACTGCATCTGCACCACAGGCTATGCATTTGCAAATATCCCCACCAGTGATAATTCCTCCATCTGCAATTATTGGTACATAATTACCACTTTCTTCTTCGTAGTCAGCTCGAGCAGAGACGCAATCGGATACGGCAGTTGCTTGTGGCACTCCGACTCCTAATACTCCGCGTGAAGTGCATGCGGCACCTGGACCTATCCCGACCATTACTCCTGCGGCACCAGCGCGCATAAGTTCAAGAGCAACTTCATAGGTCACGCAGTTACCTATGACCACAGGCATGCCAATAGTTTGACAAAGCTTTTTTAAGTCAAGACTGTCTCTGCCTTTGGGTCCAATGTGCTCAGTGGACACAACTGTTGCTTGAACGAAGAAAAGATCGGCTTCAGCTTCGGTAATAGTTTCCTGGAATCGCATTGCTGCAATTGGAGTCCCACTTACTGCTGCAATACCTCCATCCTTTTTGATTTGTTCTATTCGAATTTTGATAAGTTCCTCTTGAATAGGCTGGCTGTAGATCTCCTGCATAAGGGGGACGAAGTCATTTTTTCCAACAACAGAGATCCTTTCAAGGACAGGCTTTGTGTCTTCATAACGGGTATAGATCCCTTCAAGATTGAGAACACCTAGAGCGCCGAGTTCGGATAAAGCAATTGCCATACGAACATCAACAACTCCATCCATTGCGCTAGCAATGATTGGAATTTCTCGTTCTATCCCACCAAGTTTCCAAGTGGTGTCAATGATTTCCGGATCTACGGTCTTACCACTTGGAACAAGGGCGATTTCGTCGATGCCATAGGCCCGGCGAACGACCTTTGAGCGTCCGAGCTGGATGTTCACTACATGTTTAATAGAGTCTCGCCAAGCTACCAACTTGAGAGGAGAAAAACAGGGAATTTTCCGAGAGGCAAGTTATTTAAGTTCTTTGGTCGCTCTTACCACTAAAGGTTTCCCAACGCTGAAGAAGTTTTGAAATTAATTCCTCTCGATCTTCTCTTCGTGCGAGCTTTTTGGCTGAAAACCAAGTAAGCCACAATATTCCTGTTAATTCGAAAATTCTAGGAGCCAGAGGAATTACCGCGATGGCGTTTAGAATCCGCGAATAAATTTGAACTAATAAGAGAAAAATGATAAGGCTTAAAAACAGGATAAAAGGCTGACGTGCTCGTTCTAATTGGTTGGAAATATTGTTGCCCTTAATCCAATTCCTTATTTTTTTCAAGAGAAGATCCCATTCACCACCTTCTTGTAGTTCTTCTGTCTCATTTAAGGAGTCAGAAAGATTGCTGTCGTAGGACTTATCTCCTTTTACATATTGGTTTGTTTGCTGATTCGAATAGTCAGAAAAGCTTAAGTTCTTTTGAGGCTTCCCAGTATTTTTCTCGTTATTTACTTGAAATGATCTTGAGAAGTTTTCGAGAGGGTTGTCAGATTCTTTGTTTGAATTTCCTGAGGTATTGGCTGGTTCTTGAGACCTAGAATCCTCAGCGGAGCTCATAGTTAATCTCAGACTCGTAAGGAAATTTTAAGAGACCTGTCCAGTGCTGTTCTCTTTGCGTTTTTTTAAGGCTAATTCAGACGAAATAATTTTGTTCATGGATTGGGGGCTCAGATGAACAGTCGCCGAGATAGCCTTATGTTTGGCAACCAGCTCTTTTATGGCTGATCCAGTGGGACCCGGTAGCGGTTCTCCCGGTGAGTCCGACGATCGGATCATCCAGACAGATTTACGTAATGAGATGTCGCGCTCCTATTTGGAGTATGCGATGAGCGTCATAGTCGGGCGAGCATTGCCTGACGCTCGAGATGGGCTTAAGCCTGTTCATCGGAGAATTCTTTATGCGATGTATGAGTTGGGTCTTACCAGTGATAGGCCTTACAGGAAGTGTGCACGTGTTGTTGGAGAGGTATTAGGTAAATATCACCCTCATGGGGATACGGCTGTCTATGACGCCCTAGTTCGGATGGCTCAGGATTTTTCTATGCAAATGCCATTGATAGATGGCCATGGAAACTTTGGATCAGTTGATAATGACCCTCCAGCTGCGATGCGATATACAGAATCTCGTCTTCAAGCACTTACTACAGATAGCCTTCTAGAGGATATAGAAGCGGAGACAGTTGATTTCGCTGACAACTTTGATGGTTCTCAGCAAGAACCCACTGTTTTACCCGCTCGTATTCCACAGCTCCTATTAAATGGTTCATCAGGCATTGCCGTTGGGATGGCCACCAATATCCCTCCACATAATTTAGGGGAATTGATTGATGGCTTGCAAGCTTTGATCAAGCGTCCTGAGCTGAGCGATAAAGAGCTCATGGAAATCATTCCAGGACCTGATTTCCCAACTGGGGGACAGATACTAGGTAGAAATGGCATTCGTGAAACTTATCTTTCTGGAAGAGGTTCCGTCACCATGCGCGGAGTCGCAAACATTGAGACTATTGAGGTGCCTGGTCGACCTGATCGAGATGCGGTGATTGTTACTCAATTGCCTTACCAGACGAATAAAGCAGCATTAATAGAGAGGATTGCTGAGATGGTTAATGATAAGAAGCTTGAAGGAATTTCTGATATTCGTGACGAAAGTGATCGAGATGGTATGCGAATAGTAGTTGAGCTACGACGTGATGCCTATCCACAGGTAGTTTTAAATAATCTTTTTAAGTTGACTCCGATCCAGAGTAATTTTAGTGCGCACATGTTGGCATTAGTTAACGGCGAACCTTTGTTGTTGACTTTGCGCAAGATGTTGCAAGTATTCCTTGATTTTCGTTTTGAAACTATTGAGCGACGAACTCGTTATTTGTTACGCAAAGCTGAGGAACGTGATCATATATTGCTAGGCCTTTTACTTGCTCTTGATCAATTAGATCCAATAATTGCTTTAATTCGTGCAGCTTCTGATGCAGCTACTGCCAGAAAGCAGTTACAGGAACGTAATGGTTTGACCGAGATTCAGGCAGATGCAATTTTACAGATGCAATTGAGGCGGCTTACCGCATTAGAAGCAGACAAAATTAGATTAGAACACGAAGATCTTGTTGTGAAAATCGCTGATTTTAAGGATATTCTGGGTCGCTCGGAAAGGGTTTTTGGATTAATCCAAGAAGAATTGTCCCTCTTGAGGGAGCGGTATTACTCACCTAGACGTACTGAGATCCTTGATCTTGGTGGCGGGTTAGAAGATATTGATTTGATTGCGAATGAAAGATCGGTTGTGCTTCTTACAGAAACTGGATATCTCAAAAGAATGCCCGTAAATGAATTTGAGGCTACTAGTCGTGGAACTCGAGGCAAGGCTGGGACTCGCAGTCAAGGAGAGGAAGCGGTAAAGCTATTTATAAGTTGCAATGACCATGACACACTTTTGTTATTTAGTGACCGTGGCGTTGCTTATGCTTTGCCTGCTTACAGAGTTCCTCAATGTAGTCGTACTGCAAAGGGGACACCAGTTGTTCAGTTATTGCCAATCCCACGAGAAGAGGCGATTACTTCTTTATTGTCAGTTACATCTTTCGATGATGATACCCATCTTCTAATGCTTACTCAAGGAGGTTTTATTAAGAGAACATCTTTATCTGCTTTTAGTAAGATCCGTTCAAATGGACTTATCGCTATTGGCCTTGAGGAAGGAGATGCTCTGACTTGGGTTCGATTGGCAATTCCAGGAGATAGTGTTTTGATCGGCTCAAAGGCTGGAATGACAATCCATTTCCGTCTTGATGATCAAGAGTTAAGACCTTTGGGAAGAACAGCACGAGGAGTACGCTCAATGAATTTACGTCAAGGAGATTCTCTTGTCAGTATGGATGTTTTGCCAATAGAACTTGCTGATCAAGTAGCCGAGAGTCATGAAGAAGACTTAGAGGAAGGAGGCGAGCCATCTTCAGTTGGCGAAGGCCCTTGGGTTTTAGTTGCATCTGCAACTGGCTTGGGTAAAAGGGTACCTGTTACTCAATTTCGTCTTCAGAAAAGAGCTGGTATGGGTTTGCGTGCCATTAAGTTTCGTCGAGATGGAGATGAGTTGGTGGGATTGAGGGTTTTAGGGCATGGCGAAGAACTTCTTTTAGTTAGTGAACGAGGAGTAATTGTTCGTACTAGTGCAGATAAAATCCCTCAGCAATCAAGAGCCGCTACAGGAGTTCGTCTTCAACGCTTAGATTCCGGGGATCGTTTGTCTGAGGTGGTTCTAGTCCCTCCTGAACCGCAGGAGGCATCTGATGCTTCAGCTGTTGGTGAAGAGGCGGCTGGAGATGAAACATCTACCCCCAGTTGACATTGACCAACTGTGCTGATGTATTAGTAATGGGAGCTGGTCCTGCTGCTCTTTGTATCGTTGCGGAATTGGTCGAGCAAGGACTTTCTGTTACTGCGCTTGCTTCTCATACGCCGGATAAGCCATGGCCTAATACGTATGGGATATGGGCCGAAGAGTTGGAGTCTCTAGGGATGGCTTCTCTTCTTGGTCATCGTTGGACAAACACTGTGAGCTATTTCGGAGACGGCTCTCAGCATGAAGGCTCTAAGCCAATTGAGCATAATTTTGACTATGGATTATTTGATCAGGTCGCCTTGCAAACCTCATTGCTCAGCAGATGTAGGAACTTGTCTTGGGTTGTTGAAACTGCTGAGAAAATCCGTGTTTTGGGTCCTCAAACAGAGGTTGTATGTCGAACTGGCAATTCTTACCGTGCTCGTTTAGTAATAGATGCTAGTGGGCATCGAAGTCGATTCATTAGTCGTCCAGATCATGGGCCTGTGGCACAACAGGCGGCATATGGAGTGGTTGGGCGTTTCAGTTCACCACCCGTTGATGATAGTCAATTTGTTCTGATGGACTTCAGACCTGATCACCTCAGTGAATTTGAGAGGAAAGAACCACCATCTTTTCTTTATGCGATGGATTTTGGTGAAGGGGTGTTTTTTGTCGAAGAAACATCTCTTGCTTGTTTCCCTCCTCTCCCTTTTGGAAAATTAAGAGAAAGATTGCAGTCAAGGCTTTCTCATCGTGGGGTAAAAATCAAGGAAATAATTCATGAAGAACATTGTTTGTTTCCTATGAATTTGCCTCTCCCTGACCGTCAGCAATCTGTTCTTGCTTTTGGTGGAGCTGCAAGTATGGTTCACCCAGCTTCTGGCTATATGGTTGGAGCTCTTTTGCGTAGAGCTCCAACTCTTGCCAAAGAGTTGGCAAGAGCGATAAAAGAACATCCGAAACTTGATTCTGAGCAGCTAGCTCAGAAAGGATGGAATGTACTTTGGTCTCCTGAGCTTGTACAACGTCATCGCCTATATCAATTTGGTTTGCAGAGATTGATGAGCTTTGATGAGGAGCGTTTACGTAGCTTCTTCGCTACATTCTTTCGTCTACCACGGGAAGATTGGTCTGGATTCCTCGCTAATACATTACCTTTACCTCAGCTTATAGTAGTTATGCTGCGACTGTTTTGGATTTCTCCTTGGCAAGTGCGAATTGGCATGCTTCTGGGGGTCCCTGACACTTTCTTAAAGAACTAACACCAATCAGTTGTTTGGATTAATGGGAACAGTCCATCTTCAATCTCAAGTTTTCTTATCCATTCTTGAGAAAGATCTTTTTCGCTCTTAATTGCTTCAGTCAATTTCCAGAAACGATCTAGATGTCTAAGAATTCGATCTTTTGCTAAATCAGTAGTTGTTCCTGCTCTAAGAATAAAGCTCCAGTCAGAAGATTGTGATAAAAGCAGTTCCCTGGCAGCTTGCTTTAAAAGTCTGGTTTGGAATTCTCCAGTTATATCTGAACGGCAAAGATCAACCATTATTTTAGATGACTTGCTCCATTTTGCGACAACCCATGCATTGCTTTCATTTAACCAATAGTCATGAAAGCCTCCTTGCCCCCAGCTAGAGGGGGATGGTTCGCATAGTTGAAGATTTGGCTTTGCATTTAGTACATCACGTAGACGTGTGAAATAAATTTTTTCTTCTTGGGCTTGTTTAAATAGCTCTGCAAGAAATAAAGGGCCTTCGAACCACCAATGCCCAAATAGTTCTGCATCAAATGGTGCTACAAGTAATGGATTAATATCTATCTGCTCACTAAGTCGATTAAGTAAGTCTCTGCGACCTTTTAGATAATGCTTTGCATGTTCTTTTGTAAGACTTGCAGCTAGTTTTGGCTCATAAACTTCTTTTTTATTTAGAGGTGTACTTTGGCTAGTGACTCGATGTAGCTTTAATCCAAGTGGTCTAGGTTCTTTAAGGTTTAAATCTTGAAGTTCTTTTAAAGGAAGATCCCATCCAAGGTCTCTATGAAATTCTCTATATAGTGGATCACCAGGATAGCCTTCTTTTGATGACCAAACTGGTAGGGTCGATTCACTATCTCTTCCAAAGAAGGCTACACCTTTACTACTACAAATAGGAGCATATAGGCCATATCTAGGACGAGGGGAGGCATGCAGTAGGCCATGTCCATCTAATACCGCATATCTAAGTCCTGCATCAATCATCAAATTGTCTAGACCCTCGTAGTAGGCACACTCTGGTAACCAGATCCCTAAAGGTGGGGTTTTAAATATTCTGAGATGCTCTTTTACTGCTGTTCTTAATTGACCTCTAACAGCTTCAGGATTTTGTCTAAGAAGAGGCAGATAGCCATGGGTTGCAGCGCAAGTCAAGATATCAACAACTGTCAAGCGTTGAAGATTTGCAAATCGCTTTATTAGATCCCCTTCACACCCATTCCATTGATGCAATTGGTTTTGGATGGTTTCCTCTAGATGTTCTGCTGCTTGTCGTTGCTCAAAGGGAGCTTTCACTAGCAGATTTATTCGAGAATTTAGCCATGAAGGAAAACGGTTTTTTAATACTGGATCTTTGAGCAACGAGAGTAAAGTTGGGGAAAGGCTAATAGTTAGCTTTGGATTCTGTTCAGGGATTTTCGCAGAGTCTTCTAATACCTTCAGTAGAGGTAGGTAGCATTCCATTAGTGCTTGAAAGAACCAGTCCTCTTCTAAAGACCCAGGTTCTGCCGATCGCACATAAGGGAGATGGGCGTGTAAAACTAGGGCGAGTTCGCCGTTTGTCAAATTTCAAATAACTCTTGATTGAATTTAGACTGCATTGCGCTGGTATGAGCTCTTAAAGTTGATTAATTTTGTAGATTATCGTTTTTCAACATTTTTTAGCTTGATTTTTAAAGCAGAGAGGCCTATTAGCTTTTTTTAGCAAAGTAAAGTATTGATCTGTAAAGATAGCTTTTTGGTTTTTGAGGCTAATCTCTTGTTGCAAGGAAATCCTTATTGGAATCTTATTGCCTTTAGACTTTGAAAATCATAGTCATTACGACTATTTATGTCGAGGCTTTCTAAATGGCTAAAGACCTTGGTCGGGTTCTTATTTTTGATACCACCCTTAGGGATGGTGAGCAGTCTCCTGGGGCAAGCTTAAATCTTGAGGAGAAATTGGCAATTGCTCAGCAGCTGGCAAGGCTTGGAGTTGATGTAATAGAAGCAGGGTTCCCTTTTGCTAGTGAGGGTGATTTTGCTGCTGTTCAGAGAATTGCTCAGCAAGTTGGCGGTGAGGAAGGGCCGATTATTTGTGGATTGGCTAGAGCCTCACGCCAAGATATTAAAGCCTGTGCTGAGGCCGTTGATCCAGCACCTAGAAAGCGAATACATACATTTATTGCTACAAGCGACATTCATCTTGAACACAAACTTCGAAAGACAAGAAATGAAGTATTAGCAATAGTTCCTGAGATGGTTGGATATGCTCGATCGCTTGTTGAGGACGTAGAGTTTTCTTGTGAAGATGCTGGTAGAAGTGATCCTGAATTCCTTTATGAAGTTATTGAAGCTGCAATAAGAGCAGGTGCTAGTACAATTAATATCCCAGATACAGTTGGCTATGCAACTCCTTCTGAATTTGGTGAGTTGATATCAGGTATTAATAGTCATGTAGAAAGTATTAATGATGCGGTCCTCTCAGTTCATGGACACAACGATCTTGGACTTGCTGTGGCAAATTTTCTAGAGGCTGTTAAGAATGGGGCTAGGCAACTTGAATGTACGATAAATGGGATTGGAGAAAGAGCTGGTAATGCGGCATTAGAAGAATTAGTTATGGCATTGCATGTACGAAGAAGTTATTTCAATCCTTTTTTGGGAAGGGAGATAGATAGTCCAACACCTTTAACTGCCATTCGCACAAAAGAAATTACTAAAACATCTAGGCTTGTTTCAAATTTAACTGGTATGGTTGTACAACCTAATAAAGCAATAGTAGGTGCAAATGCATTTGCACATGAGTCGGGAATACATCAGGATGGAGTTTTAAAGAATCGAACAACTTATGAAATTATTGACGCACAAACAATAGGGTTAAGTGACAATCGAATCTCATTAGGAAAGTTAAGTGGCAGAAGTGCAGTTCGGGCACGTCTTGAAGAGCTTGGCTATGACCTTAATAGAGAAGACTTAAATGAGGCTTTTGCTCGATTTAAGGATTTGGCTGACAGAAAAAGAGATATTACTGATCGTGATCTTGAGGCGATAGTTAGTGAACAAGTTCAGCAACCGGAGTCTCGGTTTTTATTGCGTTTTGTTCAAGTGAGTTGTGGCAGCAGTCTTAGGCCAACAGCTACTGTCACCATCGAGGATCAAGATGGAAGGGAAAAGACAACGGCTTCAGTTGGAACAGGACCTGTAGATGCTGTTTGCCGTGCTTTAAATGCTCTTGCCTGTGAAAGGAATGAGTTAATTGAATTTTCTGTGAAGTCAGTAACTGAGGGCATTGATGCTATGGGAGAAGTTACTATTCGACTAAGAAGGGATGGAGTCCTTTATTCGGGACATTCTGCTGATACTGATGTAGTAGTTGCAGCTGCACAGGCTTTTGTGAATGCATTGAATAGACTCGTTTCTGGTAAAGAAAGATCTTCGATTCATCCACAAAGAGATATTGTACTCTCAGATTCTCATCAAGCAATCTGAAGATATTTTCTTTTGTTCCTTAGAAGTAAATAACTTTATTTAACTAGTAGTTCTACTATCTAAATAGTCTTTTTTGAATAAAAACTTTCGTTTTCAGCTCAGATATTTCAAGCAATGCTAGGTCTCTCTCAATTTAAGTTTATTTAAATTTAAAGATACCCTTAATACGGCCTCCAGAAGGTTGGCATGACTAAGTATTAGTCCCTAGGAAAAGATTCTCTGGTTGGCACTTTTGCTCTAAGCATGAGATCATGGGTGACAGTTGGAGAGGCGGCACGGATGGAAGCTTGTCAAATGACTTATCGGCTGGTTGGGCTTGATGGCACACCTCACCCAGTTTTAGATGCACCTTATGAATCTATGGAGGCGGCCTCTGGTGCTGCTCAAAATTGGTGTAGGGGCCAGGGTCTTAACAGCTCATTAACTGATAGAGCTATAGGCGTTGAAGTTTTGACTCATAGTGGTTCATGGAGAACGGTTGGATATCCGACAACTTGCCTAAGGCTGCTTTCTTAGAAAAGTTCTGTAGTTAACCAAAAAGGCTTAAGAAAAATGTGGGTAAGTGTCGATTTATGTTTGGTCCCAATAGGGGTGGGTGTCTCGCTATCAAAATATGTTGCTTTATGCCAAGAGGTTATTAAAAAAGCAGGCCTTGAATATGAACTAGGGCCAAATGGAACAGCTATAGAAGGAGATTGGGAAGATGTTTTTAAATGCGTTAGAAAATGCCATGAGGCTGTTCATAGCCTAGGTGCTTCACGTATATACACAACTTTGAAGGTTAATACTCGTATTGATAGGAAGCAATCATTTAAAGAGAAAGTTTCTAGTGTTTATAAGCTGCTGCCTTCTAAATGAATAGTCAAAGAGGGCTAATTCTTTCCTGTCTGACTTTTGGTTGATTTATCTCTAGGTATTTTCCTTTTTGTTTGGTCTAATGATTTAGATGTTCTTTCTCTTATTTGGTTTAGGCAGAATATCCATTTCTAGCTGGAATTGGGTATGGAATTCTTCTATGGCGCATTCGCCTCCATACTCTTACAAAAGCCCTGATAATTAGTTCTAATTCTGCTCTGCTAAGGCTACTTTCTTTGAGTTGTCCATCTCGTTGCCTGGACTCAATAATCATTCGAACAGTTTTGCATGCTTCGTTATCGCTTGTCTTGGGATCTAGAGACCTAAGAGCTGCTTCACATCCATCTGCAAGCATAAGGATACCCGTTTCTTTAGACCGTGGTGCAGGACCTAAATACCTAAATCGATCTTCTAGAACTTCAGGGTTTAGTTCTCTAGCTTTATGGAGAAAATATCCCATTTTTAATGTGCCTTGATGCTCTGGAATGAAATCTGATATGGGCCTGGGAAGTCTGTATTTCTTTGCGAGCTTTAGACCCTCATCTACATGGGCTTGCAAGATATTTGCACTTTCATATGGATCATTTAATTGATCATGAGGATTCTTTCCTTCGGATTGATTCTCTATAAACCATTCAGGGGCATGTAATTTACCAATATCGTGGTACAACGCTCCCGTCCTAATTAAATCTGTGTCTGCTCCAATAGTCCTAGCACCCTCTTCAGCCAGGCTACATAACATTAAAGTATGTTCAAATGTACCTGGAGCCTCAGAAGATAGCCTTCGGAGTAATGGCCTTTCTTGATCTGCTAGCTCTAAAAGTCTTGCACGTGTTATTAACCCAAAAGTGCTCTCAAGAATTGGTATTAATAGAATTGTTACCATTAGTAGCGCTCCCATAATTATCACTTCTGCTATTAATTCATCTGAATTAGGTGAAAGTCTTCCCCATGCTGTTTGCTTTGATGTAAGTGGAAGGCTAAGCACTAACCATTCGGCAATTAATGCTCCTATAGGTAATAAAATTGTCATTTGAAGTAGAGCAGCTCGACTGCGGATCCTGCTTGCTTGCAATGCCACTGCTACAGCCACTGCACTTGCTACTAACATTCGACCTTCACCAAGGCCATTAACCGGGAACGGCCAGAGCAAGCTGCTAATAGCCATCCAGGCCAAGGCAGAGGTAGTCCCAAGTCCTTGTGCCAGTAAAAGTGTTGGCGGAACAACTACAGCAAGAGGGCTAATTGCAGCTCCAAACCATACTTTACTGCTTTGCGTTATTAATAGTAATACTAAAGCCAATAAACCTTGCCTGGCTTGAAGACATGGCTTTTCTCTTCGCATAATTAAGAGTAGAATCCCACAACCTGCAAGTGCTTCGCTGAAGTGACCTAGCCATGCAAAAGGTGTTGCTCTTTTTGTAATTAAGCCAAAATAATCAAGTACATCAAAAGCTTGGGTACTTATTAGTTCTCCTTTTTTAGTAATTAAGTCACCTTTATTTACTTTGATTTTTGGTATGCCTTGCTTTGTTATTAGTTCTTCAAGAAGTTTTTGGCTACGGATTGGATCAGTTCGTAGATTATTGTTCCCATGAAAGGCGTTAGCTAGTAATTTGCTGCCAATAGTGCGTCCAGGATTATTTTCGTTACCCCAATTTTCTAAGTGAAGTGATGAAGCCTGAATCAGTTGGTCTAGAGCCAAAGTATTAATAAGGCCCTGATTAAGCATTTTTTCGCCAACTAGAGTTAGATCTTTTTTCCACTGATTTCTCAGCTCACTCGATTGATTTTTGATCCAGTCTTGTTCTTGGTCATTGAGATTTATTGGGCCCACTCTTTCTGTTGCGCCGCTAGTGGCTACTAACTCAAGTTCATTGAGTTGTATCTTTAGTCGTTTTCTTAATCGATTAGTTTCTTGTTGATCTATAACCTGAACAAAGGTCCTAGGTATTAGGTCGGATCTTTTTTGTTGAAGGGCTTCACTATCTTCTACAAGTGCATTTTTAGGCGCTATGGCATCGAATGGGGCTGGGACCCCTGGACGCAAATTTGGTTCTACTAGCCATTGCCAGCTTGAGATGATTGCAACAAGAAAGCAAACCACAAAAAGTCCTGCTTTTTGTGGTTTGGACCATTGGAGCACAGGCCGCCGAGGCGACTCGTTGTGCAACCAGATTTGCCAGAGCTTTTTCAAGCTGGGAATACTGAACACAACGGTTAACAGTTGAACATAACGCTAACTCCCTTTATAAGTGCATGCTGGTAAAAGCTTCTAATGGTTTATGGCCCTAAGGCTTGATGGTAGGAAATTTGCTGCCGAGATTGAGCAGCGTCTTTATAGAGATATCGAGGCTGGTATTGAGATTGCAGGAAGGCCTCCTGGTTTGGCTGTTTTGCGTGTAGGGGATGATCCTGCTAGCGGTGTTTATGTTTCTAATAAACAAAAGGCTTGTTCTCGGGTAGGGGTTGTAAGTTTCGGAACACATCTTCCAGAGAACTCTTCAACTGAACAGGTACTTGAAAAGATTCAACTTTTAAATGCTAAAGACCAAGTGGATGGGATCCTTTTGCAACTTCCTTTACCTAAGTCAATTGATGAAAACCTTCTTTTGGCTGCAATTGACCCACAAAAAGATGCTGATGGTTTGCATACATTTAACTTGGGACGACTACTTAAAGGCGAATTAGGACCACGTTCTTGCACTCCGGCTGGCGTTATGGCTTTGCTGGACAGATATGAAATCCCACTTGCTGGAAAAAAAGCAGTTGTTGTAGGTAGAAGCATTTTGGTTGGAAAACCTATGGCTTTAATGCTTCAAGCTGCAAATGCAACGGTAAGTGTTGCTCATTCATACACTCCTGATTTGGCTTCTTTAACCAGGCAAGCAGATGTCTTGGTAGTAGCTGCTGGTAAACCTGAAATAATTGGAGCTGACCATGTCAAACCAGGTGCTGTATTGGTTGATGTAGGAATTCATCGCTTGTCTGAAGGAAGTCAATTAAGTTTTGAGGGAAATAAAAGACTCTGCGGTGATATCCGTTCTCAAGAAGTGGCAGATTTAGCAAGTGCTCTCACACCTGTTCCTGGTGGAGTAGGGCCTATGACTGTTGCAATGCTTCTTGTTAATACAGTGAGCAGATGGCAACAGCATTGCGGTTTGTCCTTAAGCCTTAAAGATCTTTCCCCTTGAATCAATTTATGCTGAGAGAATCCCGCCAACGAAATTAGTCTTATGGCGGAAGCAATTATTTCTTCATTTGACTTCTCTGCTTACCTGGCGAAGGCCAGAGTAAGCGTTGAAAGAGCTCTTGATGAGGCACTTGGCCCTGAGAAACCAGAGCATTTACGTGAGGCAATGCGCTATTCACTTCTGGCTGGGGGTAAGAGACTCAGGCCGATTTTGTGCTTGGCAGCCTGCGAATTAGCAGGGGGTGATCCTGAGAAGGCTTTACCGACTGCTGTTGCCTTGGAAATGATTCACACAATGTCGTTGATTCATGATGATTTGCCGGCTATGGATAATGATGATTTGCGTAGAGGGCGGCCAACAAATCACAAGGTGTATGGAGATGCAGTGGCAATCCTTGCAGGAGATGCTTTATTAACACGTGCTTTTGAGATGGTTGCTCTTCGAACTAAGGGTGTTATTGCCGAAAGCCTTTTAAAGGTTGTAGGGGAACTTTCTTTAGTAGCAGGGGCCCCAGGCCTTGTCGGTGGTCAAGTCGTGGACCTTGAATGTGAAGGGAAAGAAGTTGATCTCGAAACTCTTGAGTTCATCCACCTACATAAGACAGGTGCACTACTAAAGGCGTGTGTGATTTGTGGAGCTTTAATTGGAGGTGCTGAAGAAGATCTGATTAAAGCTCTTGGTGTTTATGCTCGTGGAATAGGTTTGGCTTTTCAGATAATTGACGACATTCTTGATGTGACAGCCAGTAGTGATGTTTTAGGTAAGACAGCTGGTAAAGATTTACTTGCAGATAAAACTACTTATCCCAAACTATTGGGACTTGATGAATCTCGACGCAGAGCTGATGCACTTATTTTAGAAGCCAAGTTAGCATTGCAACCTTGGGCAAGTTCATCTGCACCACTACTTGCACTTGCAGATTATATTACTAGCCGAGATCGATGAATTTTCCTGAGACTTCTGTGTCTCCTTTTTTGCAACTTTTAGATAATGGTCCCCTCACATGGGGGCTTATGGCTTGTGGCTTGGCTCAGCTTTCAAAATTATTTGCTGAGTTAATTCAACATCGACGGTGGCGCCCTCTAGTGCTTCTTGAAACTGGAGGAATGCCTTCAAGTCATTCGGCATTTGTTACAGGTACTGCCTCATGTGTGGGATGGCAGATGGGTTTTGATCACCCAGGATTTGCGATTGCTTCTACTTTGGCTTTTGTTGTTATGTATGACGCTAGTGGTATAAGAAGGTCTGCTGGTTTTACAGCTGCAAGAGTTAACCAGCTTTCACCTGAAGCTTGGCCTTCACCTCCTGAAGATGTACTCAAAGAATCTCTTGGTCATAGTCGCCTTGAGGTTTTAGTAGGTGGACTAATTGGTCCTTTGGTGGCATTGCCTGGGCTTGTTTTCATTGGCTCTCCTTTGCAAATTGCTCACTTTCTTAATGTAAATTTTGGTTGAGAATAAGTTGCTTAAAGGTGGTTCTGAAGAGTTAACATATGATCAGCAATTAGCAATTAAATCTTTTAGTGATTGGTTAGATAAAACATACGATAGTACACCCTATGTTTTAAGTGGTTATGCAGGAAGTGGAAAGACATTCCTATCAGTTCGGTTCCTAAAATTGGTTGAAGACCTTGGCCTCTGCTGGACGGTTGTTGCACCTACGCATAAGGCAGTTGGAGTACTTCGACAAGCACTCGACTTAGAAGGTCTAAAACCTATATGGCATCCCTCAACAATTCATAGGTTGCTTCGCCTAAAGCTAAAACGAAAAAGGGACTTAGAGGTTTGTGAGAAGACGGAACAGACACTCAATTCTCTTGAGCAACTAGGACTTGTTCTCATTGATGAAGCATCGATGATTGATAGCAGTTTGTTGGAGATACTTTTTCAATGTGCTCATCCATATAGGACTCGTCTTGTCTTTGTAGGTGATCCTGCCCAATTGCCTCCTGTAGGAGAGACTCACAGCCCAGTTTTTTCACTTGAAAGAGCTCGTAGCGCTTCATTAAATCAAGTTGTTCGTCATCAAGGTGTGGTTTTGCAATTAGCTAATTCCTTTCGTGATAGCAGCTTGCCTTGTCAATCTCCTCCATGTCTACCAATGATTGAGGACGGGAGAAGCTCTGTAGGTTGCTTAGACCAAAAGAGTTGGCTGATGCAAGCTAAAGATGCGTTGCGATCTGCATCAGCCAGGGATAATCCAGATGCAGTAAGGATTCTTTGCTATACAAACAAAACTCTTGAAAACTTGGTGCCCCATGCTCGAAGGGCAATACATGGCGAAATGGCAGATCAGTTAGTCGTTCTACCTGGCGAGGTTTTGATCAGTCGATCTGCAGTAATGGCTCCAGCCTCTCGCGATGGTATTGAGGGTGGAGAAGAACCAGATATGGTTCTTGGTTCAAATCGTGAGTTGATAGTCTCTGATGTTAAACCAGAAAGATGCGATCTCTCTGAATTTGGACTTTCTTGCCACCCTGATTGGGATGTACCGGTTATTGATACGTTTTTTGTGGAGGCTTCATGTGGAGAAATGTCTTTATCTTTACGTCTACTCCCTGCATTAGGTACTGAGGGTAGGTATATGCTTGATTCAACTTTGGAGCGGTTGAAAGTTCAGGCTAAGGAGGTTGGTAAAGACAGAGGACGTATAATTTGGCGCCAGTTTTTCTTAGTGCGCGATGCTTTTGCATCACTTGGTCCTGCCGCTGTTTTAACTGTTCATCGTAGTCAGGGCAGTACCTTTGGAGAAGTCTTTATTGCCTCTGATGTCTTTTGGCCTAAGGATCTTATTTTGAGGAGGCAATTGGTATATGTTGCTGTAAGTAGAGCTAAGACTAAGGTTTCACTTGTTGGCTTTAATGTAGAAAAATTGTCAATTCAGTGTTGGCAGAGGAAATTTGGACTGATTTGATGAGAACTTTATGTTTTTATCTTTGAATATCTATTTCATTATGAATAAAGAATTTCAATGAGATTTAGTTTTGGATATATTTTTCATCTAGATATTTTATTATCCAAAGCATTTCGCCATCTGTGCACAATCATTGGACAGCTTGCCCAGTGAAGATGAATCCAGCTTGCATGAAGGCAAGAGTTGCCCCAGCCTTCTTCTCTTGTTTTTATACGCCAACCTTCAATTCTCCACAAAGAATTAGTTTTGAGAAGACTTCTTTCTCTATTCTGTTTGAGCTCCCACCGATGGAACTCATGTCCCATTAAGGTTTCGTTTTTGCGTAAAACCATACCATCCTTTGTACATTCGATTTTGCGATAGCCAACATTAAGAGAGCCTTTCTCAGCTTGGAATGGAAGGAGTCCGGCCATCTCATATGGTTGACCATTGAGATCTGTTAGTGTCTGACCAAGAAGTAACATTCCTCCACATTCTGCGTAAACAGGACTTCTTTTGGCGAATTTCTGAAGGCTTAGAATACTTCTCTTAGATTGACTAAGTTCCTTTGCATATTGTTCAGGAAAACCACCTGGAATTAATAGTCCTTTTGCTTTTTTCGGGATGGGTTCATCGTTTAGTGGTTTCCAAGGAATAATTGGCATATTAAGTGCTTGAAGGCAGTCCTTTATCTCTGGATAGCGAAAGAAGAATGCCTGATCTTCAGCAATAGCAACTGGTTTGACCTTTAAGTCTGATTCTTCATATTTGTAATTAATAAAATTACTTATTGGGTTTATTGAGTTTCTTTTTGGTGCACAAAGTAGTTTTTCAAAACTAACTAGATCTAAATTCTCTTCTGCTATTCTCCTCCATGCGCTAACTCGATCATTCATATTTGTAACCTCATGTGTTGGAGCAAGACCTAGATGTCTTGTTGGTAGCTTTAAAAATGGGTCTTTTGGTAGGCATCCAAGTAATTTTATGTTTATTGAATTAAGTACATCTTTAAGTATTTCTTTGTGGCGAATAGTGTTGATCTTATTTAGAACTACACCAGCAATCCTTATTTCTGGATCATGATCATTAAATCCTTTTATTAGGGCAGCTAAAGAGCCTGATTGTCCTCCTGCATCAACTACAAAAACGATTGGGAGTCCTAAGTGACGAGCTATATGCGCAGTACTACCCTTTTGTGAAGGCCCGATTCCGTCGAAGAGTCCCATTACTCCTTCTATAAGAGTTAAATCTGCAATGCTTCCGTAGGCATGAAAGCTTTCTTTTACCCAGTTACCACTAGACAATAGAAGGTCAAGATTGCGACATTGTTTGCCAGATACAGCACTTAATTGTTGGGCATCAAGGTAGTCAGGCCCTACTTTGAAGGGTTGCAGACTTAGTCCTTTGCTCCTGGCCCAGGCCGCAAGGGTAAGGCTTAGAAGAGTTTTACCGCTGCCACTACAAGGTGCAGCTATCACGCATGCCATGATCTACTGCTAATTGAATTGGGTAGTGTTTAGTCATGCTTTTAGCTGAGGCTTAGTAGTTTTGCAGCTATAGGAGCCGCTGAGGCTAAAAGAGGGCTGGTACTTCCTCGACTACTTGCTAGAAGACGTGCAACATCCATTTCGGCTGTATCAACTTGAATAGGGACTACTTCTTCTAATAGTTCCATGCTTGCCATCCCTCCGGCTTCAAGGCGCATACACTCTCCGGATTCAGCTGCGAGAATTACACAAATGGCTTTTTGGGGTTGCTTTGCTTGTTTGCATATCATTCTTATTCCTACTATCTGCCCAGGATGCATGCTTGGTTTTCCTACAGGCAATGGTATTAAATTAAAGATGAGGTTTGATTCATCTGGTTTTTGGAATTTAGCGGTAATTCCTTCTGTCTTCATGTCATCACTCGATATGAGTTTCCAATTCAGTCGGTCAGCGATCCACGCTGCAAGTAGTAGGCCCTGAACTGGGTTATCGCCTTCAATATCGATATCAAGTCTTTCAACCTGATTAAGTGCAGAACGTCTACAAGGAGGGTCGAAAACCATTGCCAACGTTTCACGCCAACTTCTCAGCCTTAACCAGTTGAGATCACTCACTGCTTGTCCTGTATTTACTAGGCTTTTAAGGAGGTGAAGACAACGAGAAGGGTCTCCTATTGAAGTGTCAATGACTAATCTTTGAGTGAGAGATGTTAGTTCGTCGAAGAGATCATTTGCTTCATCGAGGCTTCCATTCCACCAAACCCAAGAAGGTAACTCTGAAGGTAATAGAGGTTGTAGAACATTTAGGCCTTTATTAAGTGCTGAAAGATTTCCGCGGAGAACAATTGCATCGCCGCAGGCTTCTTGGCCACTTCCTTCCTCTGGTAAAGGGCAATAGGCTGCTACAAGAGTTTCTAAGGATTGTTTCTCATTAAGAGTTGGGGCAAGAGTTATTAAGCGTCTTGGTTGTAATGCACTTATAGCAGAATCTATATGTTGTCCTCTTAGGTCTTTTGAAGAAGAATCGCCTTTATGACTCGCAAGCTGATTAAGAAGAACAGAGTCAAATGGTGGGGTGCTGTGGGGTAAGTCGCTTTCCAAAATAATTTGTCTTGCAGCTTGAACCATTTCATGTCTTTGGGTTCCAATAATGGGCCCTGATATTTTTCCTATTCGAACAAGTTGCTGTTCTAGCCAAGCTGGTTGCCATACAACCAGGCAAAAGGTATTTGCACCAGCATTTCCAGGTTGATCTTTCGACCAGAGTTGTTCTAAGTAGCTAGGTATCTCTTCAGGGGGTAATTGCAGAGGTGCTTGAAGGGTCAGCTGGGGGGACATCGGAATTTTCGAAGTGTTGTTTTGAAAGCTCAGATGCTTTAGGGGCGGCGCCAGAGCAAGTTGTCATGAGCAAGCAGAGCATCTGCTGCTGCGGGCCCCCAAGTGCGAGATTCATATTGATGTATAGGCAATTGCCAAGGACTATTTTCAATTAGTTCGAGAAGTGGCGTATAAAGTCGCCAGGCGGCTTCAACCTCATCGCTGCGTGTAAAAAGTGTAGGGTCATTAAGCATTGCGTCTGCCAAGAGTCGAACATAGCCTTCGTCTGAAGGTTCGCCGAATGATTCGTCATAGGAAAACTCCATTTCTACTGGCCTGCTGCGCATTCCAGATCCTGGGGCCTTTACTTCAAAGCGGAACTCAGCACCTTCATCTGGTTGTATACGGAGAATGAGTTGGTTGGGAGTAGGGGCTCCACCAGCTGAGTCGAATAGGTGAACGGGCGCCTCTCTGAAGGTAAGCACTACTTCGCTGAGACGTTTGGCTAATCGCTTGCCTGTACGTATGTAAAAAGGCACACCTTGCCATCGCCAGTTGTCGATAAATAGTTTCATCGCAACATAGGTTTCAGTTGTGCTTTTGGGATTAACACCAGTCTCTTCTCTATACCCCAGTAATGGTGATGTTTTTGTTCCACCTTTTAAATATTGACCACGCACGCAACATTCCCATGGGTTGATTTCATTCGCCAGCCTTGCTGCTTGTAGAACTTTGGCTTTTTCATTTCGAATTGCCTCTGGATCAAAGTGTCCTGGTGGTTCCATTGCAGTAATGGCAAGCATTTGTGTGAGGTGATTTTGGACCATGTCTCTTAGTGCCCCAGAGCTTTCGTAGTAGTCAGCTCGTTCTTCAACGCCAACTGTTTCTGCGGCTGTGATTTGAACACTCGAGATGTAATTCCTGTTCCAAATAGGTTCAAAGATTGCGTTGCTGAACCTCATTACAAGAATGTTCTGAACTGTTTCTTTCCCTAGATAGTGATCGATTCTGAAAATCTGACTTTCTTGAGCACAGCTTTGAACTATTCGGTTTAGAGCTTGTGCACTGCCAAAATTTCTCCCAAATGGCTTTTCTATGACTAATCGACTCCGCTTGGGATCATTTAATAGTCCAGCATCAGCTAAGGCTCTACACCCCATCCCATAAAATTTTGGAGAGACAGAAAGATAGAAGGTCCTGTTGCTATGAGTGGCACATAGGCGGTCAACTTCATCAAGGCGATCTCGAAGCTTGAAAACATCATTAGGGAGTTGAAGATCAATAGACTCGTAAAAAAGACAAGCTGAAAATTTCTCCCATTCAGTTGGACTTTCCTTGACTTTCTTGCCAAGTGCATTCTCCATTTTTTGACGAAAAACCTTATCTGTCCATGGTCTCCTTGCACAGCCAAGAACAGCAAATTCGCTAGGAAGACGTCTTTGTTTGAATAGTTCGAAGAGAGCTGGGACTAGCTTCCTATGAGTTAGGTCACCACTTGCACCAAAAATCACAAGGCACTGAGGTGAGATGACTCTCTCTTGACGTAGTCCAACACGTAATGGATTTGTTATCGGCGTGCTCATTTCCCAAGGACCTCAGCCGATTGCTTTATTCAAGAACTGTCTAAATTCAAAGACCTTTGAAGAATCGCGCCACGCTTTGTTCACAGATGCCCAAAAACTTTTTCTTTTGGACAAGTAAAAAACTTGTATATCACTTGTTTTTAATAAAAATAGCCCAGTTTTATGACTAGGCTATTGGATTTTATTCGATTTATTGACTTTTGAAATTTAGTATGTTTCAACGTGCCAGCGGCCAGCTTTTTTTAACTGGGGTCTAAGTTCTGACCACTTTATGTTCTTCGCGGCAGCTGCTTTGGTCATGGCTTCATCAATCCCAGGTTCCATCCCTTTAAGCCCACATAGATAAATATGTGTTTTAGGATTTTCGATCATGGTGAATATTTCGTCAGCATGCTCTAATACTCGATCTTGTATATACATTCTTCCTCCTTTGGAATTGTTTTGTTCTCGGCTAATTGCTTTTGTATATGAGAAATTATTTGGATATTGACTTTTATACCATTCGAAATCTGAGTCATATAGAAGATTTGCTGTTTTTGGAGCACCCATAAAGAGCCATGCTTTACCTTTGAATTTCCAACCGTTTTTTTCTTGTTCTTTGGTTTCGAACATACGTCGAAGGTAGGCTCTCATTGGAGCTATTCCAGTTCCTGTAGCCAGCATAATTACATTGGCGTCTTCATCTTCTGGTAAAAGCATCTCCTTTCCTACAGGACCAGTAATCTTTATATCGTCTCCTGGTTTTATGTCACAGAGAAAGGTTGAACAGACTCCATTAATAGTTCTGCCGTCCTTTTCGTACTGAAGTTGCCTAACGCATAACGAAACTGTATTGCCTTCAAAATTATCACCATGCCTTGTGCTGGCAATGGAATATAGTCTTAATTTGTGAGGCTTTCCATTGGAATCTTCTCCATCTGGGATGATTCCAATACTTTGCCCTTCAACATATTCAAGCTTGGGATTGCTGTTAGAAAGATCAAATGTGATGTGATTAACCCTGCCAATTGCTCCTTCTTTGAGAACACTATAATTTTCTTTTACTTTCCCAATAAATGGTGACTTGGGTTTGTAAAGGTTGACTGGCACTGACTGATGTGCTTTTTTCCCAGCCCCCCCAGCACTGGCAGGGGATGGTGTTGTTGCCAGGTTCTTTGATTGTTGGTTTTTCCCGTTAGACCTTTGAGCTACAAAGTTCTTGAATGCCCAGAAAATACCAATAATTACAGGTACGTGGGCTAGGCCTCCGGTGACGACAGAAAATTGCGAGTAAGCCATCTAAAGCACATAATCGTTGGCGAGACTACCAATCCCAGGTCGAGATCAGCCAATAAATTGACTTTTAGGGTTACGTTTAGGGATTGGCACAGCTGCATTAGTGGGTGTGTGGTTTACCTTCAAATATTCATTTCTGTATTGTTCTACGCCTGATCAAGCCATTTGCACGTTGGTTTCCTTTCAAGGCCTTTACAAGGATTCTCCGTCGGCCTTGAAGGCCTCAGACGAGAGAAAAGGGGATAGCAGGCAGGCTATCGAGCAGACGATGGAACGCCTTCCTGGTGGAGTTCGTCGCCTTGCAGCTCAATTGAGAACACATGTTTCAGTCGATAGTCTGTGGAAGGTTTTAACGGATTATGAGCACCTCAGTGAATTCATACCAAATCTGGCTAAAAGCTCTTTGGTTGAGAGAAATGAAAACTGCGTGAAGTTAAACCAGGTTGGCTGTCAAAAATTGATGGGCCTAAAATTTTCGGCTCAGGTTCAAATTGAATTAATTGAAAAGCGCTCTATCGGACAGTTGCAATTCCACATGCTTAAGGGAGATTTTCGCCGTTTTGAGGGGGCTTGGACAATTAAAAAACTTCCAGATGGTGGATCTTCTTTGGTCTATGAACTCACCGTCCAGGGATGTGTAGGCATGCCTGTTGCATTGATCGAAAAGCAGCTGAAACAGGACCTAAATGCGAATCTTTTTTCGGTTGAGCAAGAAGCTATTAGACGTAGCAAAAATATCTAGAAAATTTCAATTAGCCTTTTTATGATGCCTTCTGTTTTCTTTTGACTAACTGTAAATAAAGGGATTTGACCCTTTATTTACAGTTAGGTTTCCTAACTGATCAATTTCAAGTATTTACTTTGGTAAGGCTTCAAAAAATATACCCCCAAGGGGATTCGAACCCCTGTCGCCTCCGTGAAAGGGAGGTGTCCTAGGCCTCTAGACGATGGGGGCGAGGCCGCGATCCATGGAGTTGTATCCATAGATCACTTTGGAAAGTTACGGGCCAGCCTCGCCCTCCGTCAAGGAGCCCATGCTGCTTTCTTGTTGATCCTGTCCTTGCCAAACTGGCACGGTGAAGTTAAAGCTGGCGCCTTTTTCAGGCTCTGAGACGACCCATATTCTTCCTCCATGAACTTCAACAATTCTTCTACAGACTGAAAGTCCAACTCCAAAACCAGAGGTTTGTGTTGAGGTTTGTGGTAAACGCACCCTGTCAAGAAAAATTCTTTGTTGCTCTTCTTCTGGAATACCTGGGCCACTATCGGTAATGCTGACCTCCACCCATTGGCTTGTTCTGTGCAGCATTGTTAGTGATACTTGACCTTTTGGTTTAGAGAACTTCAATGCATTCTCTATAAGATTTAGAAAAACTTGCCTCATGCGCCTCTGATCAGCAAAAACCTTTGGCAAGTCGCTAGGGATATCGGTATTTATTTCGATTTGTCGTTTGAGCCAAAGTTTTTCTAGTTCGAGGATTGCTTCTGCAGCAACGTTTGCGAGGTCTAATCTTTGTGGATTGAATAGTGCTTCCCAGCGAGTACTGCCAATTTCAAGAAGATCTTTAGATAGCAATTCCATTTCATCTAGTCGCCTTTTTATCACGTCTTGAAATCGATCTAGATCTATTTGGCCAAGTTGTTGACTTTGAAGTGCTAGAGCTGCTGCTGTAAGTGGTGTCCTTAATTCATGAGCAACCATTCTTAGCAATCTTTCTTGGGTTTGAATACGGTCTATGAGCGTTCCATTCTCTTGACGCAAAACCAGTAATTCGTCTTCGAGCTGTAATTCTTTTTGGGTTCGACTGCCGTCTAATTCAGAAGGTCTCAAGCTAAGACCTAGTCCACTTACAACCCCATCTTGTTGCCAACGTGGAATCCAACTCTTGAGTTGTTGAAGAATGCTGCTGCCGGCAAAAACTTGTTTTGGGTTTGGTGATGTTTTTATTAGAGCAGGTAGAGCGACTAAGCGGTGTAGTTCAAGGAATTCTGGATTTTGTCTTGGATCAGAGACTTGAAGGGTTACATCAAAGCCTGATTCATCACCTTCAAGAAATTGGATGAGAGATCTCAGATCACTTCGTGAGAGGTGATGGGGGGATGCGACAAGCATAAGTTCAAGATGCTGTCGATGATTGGCTTTTGCCCCATCCAAAGTGCCTTTCCTATGGCAAATTTTTTTAACCATATGGCTTTTTGAACCAACTCATAGGCCATCTAATTTGTTTTTTATATGTCCGTATAAAGTGATCGTCAGAACTGAGTTAGATAAACAGTTCTGATGAGACTCTTGCTTTGAACAAAAGAAGGTTAACTTAAAAACCTCTTCTTAATCGCTTTATTACTAATGATTTGATGATCAGCCTCTTAATGGATGGAGTGAAAAATTAAGTTCTTTAAGTACTCTGGTGTCTCAGGTCTTTATTTCCTTCCCACTATGACGGAAGAATCCCCGTCAGCATTTTTGAAATTGTTGATCCCTCGACTTCGTCAGGGTTCTTTGTCTTTTCTTTTTCTTCTCGGCCTAGTGCTTTCAGTACCCATGGCCCATTCTCAGTCCAGAGGGACTTCAAAACCTTACCCTGCAAGTAATGACGACATCTTTCTGTATAGAGGGATGGGTTCGTCTTATGTTTGCAATGCTGCTCAAGCAGGTATTGAGTTTTCCAAAGCGGTAGGTATCGCTGCGGCTACATATTCACAGGTACTTAATGGGCGTCATGGTGGCATTGTTGCTTCTGCTGGGAAGAAGAAATTAACAAATAAACAGTTATTCTCAGGAGCTGAATTCCAGATAGTTACAGGGGCATTGCAGTATTGCCCTAAAAAAGTACCTGCTGATGTAAAGGAAAAAGTACAAGCAGCTATTGATAAGCAGAAAGATAAAAATAAGAACTAGAAAATGGGGAAAATGAAATTACCAATAAAGTCAATGAGATTTCTATAAGAGGAGTTTCTTTAATTAGATTATGTTGATATTGAATATTTCTCGCCCAATCCTATTAACCATCATGTTATTCCTATATGACTAATTCAAGTTTCACTTATCTTTCAGACTACAAACCTTATCCATACGAGATACCACGAATTGAATTAGATTTTTCAATTGAATCTACCAATGTCATTGTTAGATCTTTGATGAAGGTAGAACCTCGCCGGAATAAAAATGGTCCAATGATTCTTATGGGCCTGGAACTTAAATTGATCGGTATTTCTATAAATGGAAAAGCCCTAGACTCAAATCAATACATATTAGAAAATGACCATTTGTTTATAAGTAAGACGCCAAGTAAACCTTTTGACCTGGTAATTATTACAATGATAGACCCTTTTAAAAATAGTTCTTTAGAAGGTTTATATAAAACTGACAGTATTCTTGCAAGTCAATGTGAAGCCGAAGGATTTAGAAGAATATGTTTTCATCCTGATCGACCTGATGTTCTAAGCACTTACAGGGTAAGAATCGAAGCTGAGAAAAAACATTACCCTATTTTACTTTCTAATGGTAATAAGCTTTCTGAAGAAGATATTGACTCAGAGGCAATACGTCATGAAGTTATTTGGGATGATCCTCACCCTAAGCCTTCATATCTTTTTGCTTTAGTGGCAGGGGAATTGGAAGAGGTCCAAGATCATTTTCAAACCTTAGCTGGCAAAGATGTCTTAATTCGACTCCATGTTCAATCAGGAGACGAGAAATTAACTTCCCATGCTTTGTCTTCTCTAAAAAGGGCAATGTCTTGGGATGAAAGGGTTTATGGCCTTGAGTATGATCTTGATGAATATAATATTGTTGCAGTGCGTCATTTTAATATGGGCGCAATGGAAAATAAAAGTCTGAATATATTTAATTCTAAATTAATACTTGCTGATTCTGAGACTGCAACTGACTCTGAGTTGGAGAGAATAGAAAGTGTAGTTGCTCATGAATACTTTCATAATTGGACTGGAAATAGGATTACATGTAGGGATTGGTTTCAACTCTCATTAAAAGAAGGCCTTACTGTATTTCGCGATCAGTGCTTCACTTCTGACTTGCATTCAGAAGCTATCAAAAGGATAGATGATGTGTGTTTTCTGAGAAACACACAGTTTCGTGAAGATGCAAGTCCTACCTCTCATGCAGTAAAGCCTAAGAGATATAAATCTATAGATAACTTTTATACGACGACAATATATGAAAAAGGAGCCGAGTTAATTCGAATGCTTTATACATTACTGGGTCATTCCAGATTTATTGCTGGTTTCAACGTTTATATAAAAAGATTTGATGGAAGTGCGGCAACTACAGAGGATTTTATTAAGGCAATTTCTGAAGGAGCTTGTATGGATGGTCAATCTTTGGGTTTTGATTTAGATCAGTTCAGTAGATGGTATTACCAGCGTGGCACGCCTAAAGTTTTTATTCAGAGAATATGGGATCCTGAAAATTCTTCTTTAGAACTTAGACTTCGGCAAGAAAATATAGGTAATAATCAACCCTTTGTTATCCCCATCTCAGTTGCTTTGGTTGATTCTCATGGTCGTCTTGGGGATGAAAAAATGTTTGTTTTAGATCAGTTAGAACAGTCTTTTAAGTTTGATCGCTTGCCTTTATCAAGAACGATGCCTTCGATATCAATTTTCCGTAGATTCTCAGCCCCAGTTAATTGGAATATAGATTTGGATATAGATGACCTATTTCTTCTCTTGGAGAAAGATGATGATCCTTTTTCTCGTTGGGATGCAGCACAAAGCATTTTACGTCAAGTTCTGCTTTCTAGAGCATCCTTAGAAGCTAATGAAGAATTAGAGGATAGGCTTATTAGGGCTTTTGGTGATCTTATCCGATCAAAAGAAAGACAAGATCCTTCATTACTTTCTACTTTGCTTAGTTTGCCAGGAGTTTATGAATTAGAAGCTTCTCAGGAGGTTGCTGACCCGATAGCTATTTATGAGTCTATTAGTTGCTTTAAGAAACTTCTAGGCATACGACTTTCTATTGAATTAAAAGATTTACTTTCAAACTTTTGTAGAAGATCATGGGGGGAGGTTTGGCCAATGGGTAAAGGAGGGAGGCATCTAACTGGTATTGCATGGAGCTGGTTAGTATCGGCTAGGGATCAGGAGGCAATAAGGCAGGTGCTTGAAGCTGTTGAAGGACCTTCAATGACTTTATCAAGAGCTGCTCTTAGTGCAATTCTGCCGATTGATTGCTATGAAAGAGATAAGGCTATGGATATTTTTTATACACGTTGGAAGGATCATCCTGTAATACTTGATGCTTGGTTTTCACTTAAAGCATCTATTCAAAGTCCAGATTCGATTGAACAAGTTCAAAAGCTTTTAGATCATCCAAAGTTTGACCCAAAGGCTCCCAATGTCGTACGTGCTGTTTTGGGAGGTTTTGCTTCGAATACACCAGCTTTTCATGCAATTGATGGAAGTGGCTATATTTTTCTTGCGAAGCAGTTGGTTGCATTGGATAAGCGCAATCCCATAACCGCATCGCGAATGGTCAAAGTATTTAGTCGATGGAGAAGTTATGAGGTTGGAAGACAGAAGGTTATGTTAAATGCTATTGATTTTATCTCAAAATCAGATTTGTCTACAAATACAAGAGAAGTGGTTGATACAATTCAATCCTAATTAAGACTTTGATTGAAATCCATTTATTAAGATTGAATTGTATTTCTTTATCTAAACATAGAACTTACTGAGCTCTCTTCATGTATTCGCCATATGGCCTCGCCAAGCATATTTGCTACTGATAAAACTTCTAACTGAGGAAAGTCTTTTTCTGGAGCTAGAGGAATGCTATTAGTTACAACTACTTGTTCAAATAAACCTTCTTCTGACAATCGCTCATATGCGGGAGGGGAGAATACAGCATGGGAAGCACATGCAATAACTCTATTGGCTCCCTCTTGTCTTAGAAGCTTTGCTCCTGCACAGATGGTTCCTCCTGTGTCAATCATGTCATCAATAAGTATTGCTGTTTTCCCAGCTACATCTCCAATGACAGTCAAGCTTTCGGAAACATTATGAGCAGAACGTCGCTTGTCGATTATTGCCAAGGGTGCATCGTGCATTTGCTTGGCAAATGCACGTGCTCTAGCGACACCTCCAACATCCGGAGATACAACAACTATTTCACCAAGTTCTTTTGTTGAGAGATAATCAACTAGAACTGGTGAACCATAAATGTGGTCACAGGGAATATCAAAGTAACCTTGCACTTGTGCTGAATGTAGGTCCATAGCCAATACTCGATCCACCCCAGACTTGACCAGCAAATTTGCTGTGAGCTTTGCGGTTATAGATTCCCTCCCTGCTGTTTTTCGATCTGCCCGTGCATAACCGTAATAAGGGATAACTGCTGTGATTTGCCTAGCAGAAGCACGTTTGCAAGCATCAACCATTATTAGTAGCTCCATTAAATTGTCATTTACTGGAGCACAGGTCGGTTGAATTAGAAAAACATCACAACCACGAATAGATTGTTGGATTTGAACATAAATCTCTCCATCTGCGAAGCGTTTGCAAACTCTTGAGCCATCTGTAACGCCTAAATATGCAGCGATTTCCCTGGCAAGAGCAGGATTGGAAGTCCCGCTAAATATCCTTAGCCTTCGAGTGTCATGGCTGAGACTCTCTTGTTCGGTCCTGGCTGCTGTCAGGAAACTGGTCACGGTGCCCGCGAACAATATTGATGTATTCCGATGGTAATGCTGACATGGCCACTGACCCAGGTTCTTTATCCCGTTATGTTCGCAAGATGATCAACACAAAGTCTTTTTTGGTTGGGATAGGTCCTATCCCTGAGGCTGAGATGCAAGCAGCCTCGGCTCTTTTGGGAGGTATTTGGGGAGGTGTACTTAAAAAACATTTTTGTGAAGAAAATCCCAATGAAATTCTTCAATCTTTGCCAAAAGAGGATGGCTTGGTTCAGTTGTTAGGAGATGCTGCAGGATTTTCTTCGGAGTGGGGTAGTTGGCTTGAAGTTTTAGGCGCTTGGAGAATTCCTACAGTCTTAATGGTGGCTCCAATTTCTTCCGGTCAGATTCCTGGTGATGCACCTGCTTATATAGCCCTTTGCAAGGCACTATCAGTACCTCTAGTTGGGATAGTACAGATAGGAGGCCTTTGGAATGTTGAACTTCGCCGATCTGATGGTTTGCCTTGGTGTGGTTGGCTTCCTGATGAAGTTTTGGTTGAGAATGTGGATGCAAATACTTGCGAATTTGAGAATAGTCTTTGCCAGGCAGAACAGGTAGTCGCCTTATTACAGAGCCGATTAAAAAATCTTTGAGGAAGTTGCCTGACCTGCTTATTTACCAAAAGGGTAAATTTATTTTTGAGTGCAATTGCCTTAGTTCACTATTTACTAATTCCGGAGCAAGAGGAAGTTCCCTAAATAAAGGAGGTTTATCGTTCATCAGCGATGCTGCGATTAGACTTTCAAATTCCTTAGAGGACAAGTCGGTTTTTATTAAGGCTTGAATATCTTCTAGCAAGACTGGTAATCTTGAAATAATTTCTTTATCGTTAAATTTTTTAGACAGCCCATCGATAAATAATCTTATCCACTTCCTTTTGGAAGCCTGACTATATTTCTTATTGCTTAGAATCTTTTCCTCTATTTGCTTGGCATTTATTTTGTTCGCGCCTGAATTTGGGTTGACCAATGAGGCCTGTTCTGCAGACAATTGAGTTGGTTTATTACTTGTTTCCACCTCTCTTTCTTTTAAGAGATTTGTTAGATACCTAATGGCTTGTTTAGGAATAATTATATAGCGCTTTATTTCTTCTTCTGGAATCCCTAAGATCTCGGTTATTACATCCTTTGTAAGATAGACACCCCCAGTCTTATAGGCATCTTTTAGAGGCCTTACTTCTTTAGTCCCTGGGATATTTATTCCTAATTCGATAGGCATCTGTAGGATCCTAATGGGCTTGTATGACGCAATATTGAAAAGAATAATGTTATTAGCGTTTGTATTTTCCTTGCTAAAAAATCTTGTCCCTTTTTTGTTAAATTCTTCTATGTCTACTCCTATTAATAAAATGGTTACTGACCCTTCTGGTAAAGGCTTTTGGTTGAAGGTAGTTTGTTGAGTGGATTGGTGAAAATCTTTGGTTTGTACTTCTGGCAAAATAAATGATATAGCAGTGCTTGCAAGCCAGATTCCTGCTGTTGCTGAGCCTAGTCTTTGTAAGGTTCGTCCTGGATATCGTCCTAGCCAGCTTATCATTGTTAAATTAGACCTGTTTAGTAATGATATGTCGGTAGCTCAATGTTTAGGACCTGAAAACTAAAAGTTGTTAGCGACTTTTAATTAGGTTGAATTAATTGATTATTACTGGCTTGTTCTCCTAGATTGGGATTTTGATAGATGCATTAAGTAGATATGAGAATGATAGATTGTATTGTTCTGAAAAGGTATTTGCCTAAGCTTTGTTGAGAATATTTAGTTTGTTTCCGTATTTCTTTGGGTTTTTGAATTGCTCCTTATGAGTTTATTTATTGGCATTTCTTGAATTCCTATGGCCTTTCGCCTAATGAATTCTTTATCTTGAATGAGCAATGACAATTTTATTTTGCCTCGCACTATAGGGGTCTTATTACACCCAACAGCATTACCTGATAGTCCAGTTTGCGGAAGTTTAGGTGCACCTGCTCGTGCTTGGTTAAGGCTTCTGTCTAATTTTGGAGTAGGCGTGTGGCAGTTTTTACCTTTATCACCTACTGACTCAACAGGATCTCCTTATAGTTCACCTTCTAGTTTCGCTCTTAACCCGTGGTTGCTTGATGCTTATGATCTTCTTGAAGAGGGCTTCCTGACTTCATCTGTTGTTGATGAATTGCCTGGTGCTTCTTCAGAAAATTCAAGTGATATGACTGTTGACTTTTACCTTGCAGAACAGCGTTGCCAGAAGTTAGGCGAATCACTTAGAGAATTGTGGTCTCTTCAAAGTGATTCAAGACACTGCGAATTTAAAAGTTGGTGTAGCAAACAGTATTGGCTCGAGGATCATGTTTTGTTTATGGAGTTGCGTCGTCAGTATCACGGTTTACCTTGGTGGGAATGGCCTAGGAATTTATCTCTTCATTTAAAAGATACCTTGGCCAGATGGAAAGCAGTGAATCAAGACAAGTTGCTTGAACAACGTCTACTGCAATGGCATTTAGCTCGTCAATTGGCGTCTCTTAGGGCTTTAGCTGCCGATTTAGGTGTTGTTTTATTTGGAGATGTTCCTTTTTATGTAGCTCGCGACAGTGCAGACGTATGGAGTTATCGCCATCTTTTTTCAATCCTTCCAAATGGTGAGATGCAGATGCAAAGTGGGGTTCCACCAGATTATTTTTCTTCTACTGGGCAGCTTTGGGGTACTCCAGTTTACCGGTGGTGGACACATAAAATAAGTGGATTTCGATGGTGGCGTAGACGATTCGCTAGGCAGTGGGAGCAAGTAGATCTTCTAAGACTTGATCATTTCAGGGCACTAGTTTCATATTGGGCTGTACCAGGTAATGATGAAACAGCACAGCGAGGCCATTGGAGGCTTTCTCCTGGCTTTGACCTGTTAAGGATGTTGAGTAGGGATCTGAAAGGAAAGCTCCCTTTAGTTGCGGAGGATCTTGGGGTTATTACCTCTGAGGTTGAGTCATTGAGAGATCGTTTCTCATTGCCTGGTATGAAGATCTTGCAATTCGCTTTTGATGGCAATCGAGAAAATCCATATTTACCTGAAAATGTTCATGGTTCTCGCTGGGTTGTTTATACAGGGACTCATGACAATTCAACTACTATTGGTTGGTGGCAGGCCCTTGATGAAGAAGTAAAGCAAAGAGTTGAGCAAAAGTTAAATTGCTCAGTAGTTGCACCTGGTTGGCAATTGCTCGAGCTTGGGTTAGCTACTGAGGCTTTTTTAGTTGTGGCTCCACTTCAGGATCTTCTTCATCTAGGTGATGAAGCTCGCTTTAATACCCCTGGTACGGTTGGTGCAAACTGGCGCTGGAGGCTGTTATCTTTTGACTTATCTCTAGAAGGCGCATTAAAAGGATTTGGAGAGAGAGGGAGATTTTGGGGTAGATCTATGGAATCGGCAGTTAGTTACTTAAGGGACTAGAAAAGTGTATAGATTCCTTGGAGCTCTGCTCCCTTTGGGAGTGACTTCCCATTCCATAGGATTTGATCATTTGGTTCTAATTTAGGTTTTATTTCTAAGGAAACAGGTGGCATTAATTGAAGAGTTAGAGATCCTTTCGTGATTTGTAGATTTGTTCGATCTCCTCCTTCACTGTTAATAATTATCCCTTTTGGCTTAATAAGAATGATTTGCAAGATCCCCATGCTTGGTTGAAGTCGGACTTGATCAGCTTTAGAGTGAAGTATATCTTTCTTTGTGCGTCTTAGAGCATTTTCAATAGGTCTTACTTCCTTAAATATAGAATCTTTTGATATGTCTATGTTGGATTTTGTTATTGGTAATGTATTTGCCTTAATGGGTTCAAGTGTTTGACTATTAATACTTGCCAGGTGCTTCTGTTGGTGATTTAGTGTTATTAGACTACCTATTATTACTAATGTGTAGACTATACTTCCTTGCCATGTAGTTAGTACATCAATGCTTCCAGGTGTGAAACGAGCGGAGTTTTTATTGGCATTAACTTGATAGATTCTTTGTCTTTCTATTAGTGTTCTATTTAGTTCTCCATTTGCAAGTTTTAGTTGTTTCTCAAGACTTGGTAGCATTGATGAGAGGTAGGCTGGCTCAGGTAGCTTCTCTATCCAACCTTTTTCGATTGACTCAATAACAGCAGTACTAATTCGTGTTTTTTTTGCAAGATCATTTAATGAAAAGCCGCATTCTTTTCGACGTTTTTTAAGCTTTTGACCAATTTCCAAAATTGCTGACCTTAAGCTGTTTTCAGCATCCTCTTCGTTCTGGGAAGATATATTCTTGTTTTTGTGCTCTGGAGGGATCATATTCATAGACCTTTCATTGGTATGTTGTTTTAGATTCATGAACTTAGGACTTGCCTTCAATCCTTACCGATAATGCGACTCCATTCTCTCTCGGCAAGCTCTCTCCAGTGCCCCTCTGGTAAACCATTTAGCTTCAGATTCGAAATAGCAGTTCGTTCTAGGTCGATTACTTGATGTCCAAGGAGTTTGGCAACTTTACGTATTTGCCGATTACGGCCTTCTTTTAGAATGATTTCTAGAAGGGTCATATCAGGCAAGGTTTCTATTACTTCTACTTTGGCTTGTTTTGTTAATTTTCCATCAATAATGACACCTTTTCTCCATTTTTCTATGGTTATTTTTGATGTATGGCCTTTCACTAAGACTCGGTAAGTTTTGCTATGCGCATATCTTGGATGAGTTAATCTTTGAGTAAGTTCTCCATGATTTGTTAATAGAAGAGCCCCTCTACTATTTATATCAAGGCGTCCAACGGGATACAGACCTTCTCTGAGCTCGCATGGTAGAAGGTCGAGTACTGTTGATCTCCCTGTAGGGTCATTGCAAGTACTTATCACTCCAACTGGTTTGTTAAGTAGAAATACCCTGAGATGAGTACTCATAAGTATTTTTCTACCGTCAATTTTTATTAGATCTATGTCAGGATCAGCTTGATCTCCTTGTTGAGCAATTTGGTTATTTACTGTTACACGTGCTTGCGCAATTAGTATTTCTGCTTTTCGTCTTGAACATAAACCTGTGGCTGCAATTAGTTTGTGCAATCTATGTTTGGTCATTCAATAGCAACTCCTACTGATTTTGTAAAATCTCTTTGAGGTTAGAATCTTTAGAAGATGTTCTATTGGGAGCTTAACTCTTGCCTGTTAATTACCAAATATATTAGGCATGTAAATTTAAGATTGCTTATTAGAATGTTTGGTTTCATTACCATTTACTTGCTGTGAGGTCCATTGAAAATTGGTTTCTTGATCTTAATAAGATATCTCTGCTTGGATATTTTACCTTAGAAGAATATATTTAACAATTGATAATGTAACTTTTCTGCGTAACTAAATCGAATTCATTAGGTGAAGTCTTGATCTCGGCAAAACAAGGAGGTGTAATTACATTTATTTAAAGGCCGTTGATTGGGCAGGAGTGATGTTAGGTTAGGAAACATT
>QCJH01000003.1 GCA_003216155.1 Prochlorococcus sp. AG-409-A19
ACAAAGATAGAGTTTTTCATGGGAAGCAGTTTCGGGGATTTGTTCCGAATCAGTACCTTCGGTGAGTCTCACGGAGGAGGTGTTGGGGTGATTGTGGAAGGCTGCCCTCCACGATTAGAAATTAATTTAAGGCAGATTCAGTTAGAGCTGGATCGTCGTAAGCCTGGTCAGAGCAAAATCACGACACCACGTAGTGAGGCTGATCAAGTAGAGATCTTGAGTGGCTTGGTTGGAGATATGACTCTAGGTACACCCATTTCAATGTTGGTTCGAAATAAGGATCAACGGCCTGCAGATTATCGAGATATGCAAGTAGCTTTTAGGCCTTCGCATGCAGATGCAACATATCAAGCAAAATATGGTATCCAGGCTTTAAGTGGTGGGGGAAGGGCTTCAGCGAGAGAGACTATTGGACGAGTAGCTGCTGGGGCAATAGCTAAGCAGATTCTTGCCAAAACACATGACACAGAAGTGTTGGCGTGGGTTAAGCGTATTCACAACATCGAAGCGGACATTAATTCAAATAATGTCCGCTTCGATGATGTTGAGTCAAATATCGTGCGTTGTCCTAACCAAAGTATTGCAGAAATGATGATTGCAAGAATCGAAGAAATAAGCGTTGAAGGTGATTCTTGCGGTGGTGTTATTGAGTGTGTTGTTCGCAACCCTCCTATTGGTCTTGGGATGCCAGTATTTGACAAGCTAGAGGCAGATCTAGCAAAGGCAGTTATGTCATTACCCGCTACCAAGGGGTTTGAGGTTGGTTCAGGTTTTAGTGGTACTTTCTTAAAAGGTAGTGAACATAATGATCCCTTTGTACCGACTGATGATGGTCGTTTGAAAACAGCTACAAATAACTCTGGAGGAATTCAGGGGGGCATTAGTAATGGAGAGCCAATTCTTATAAGAGTTGCTTTCAAGCCAACAGCAACTATCCGTAAAGACCAGCAAACCGTTGATTCAGAAGGTAATCCGATAACTCTTAGTGCGAAGGGACGACATGACCCCTGTGTGCTCCCTAGAGCAGTACCAATGGTTGAGGCAATGGTTGCACTTGTTCTTGTTGATCACCTATTACGCCAACAAGGTCAGTGCACTCTTTGGTGAGATGGAGCTTCCCAATTGGCTTTGTTTTATAAAACTATAAGATTGATACTTCACCAAGATAACTAAGAGCCAATTGCTACTAATTATAGTTAATTTATTAAATTATCTACTTAATCAATAGTGTAGCTTTTGATTCGCCTGGCATCTATCCATTTTTTCAAGGCTGGATCCACTATGCCATTTCGAATTAACCCTCGACCTAGCGCAACGGCTCCATATCCTGCCTTTAGCCAAGGATCTAAGTCTGTTACATCTAGTCCTCCAGAGGCGATTATGAATGGCAATGAGTTAATAGGCCCTTTTAATTGAGTTAAATAATTAATTCCCATAGTTGATGCAGGGAATAGTTTAATTATTCGGCAGCCAAATTGATAAGCTGCTTGTATTTCTGTAGGACTAAGGACTCCTGGGATAAGCAATTGCTTTAGATTTTTTGATTGTTGTTGAAGACTTGGATCCCAAAAAGGTGTCATGGCATAACTAAGGCCAAGCTTCGAGACATCTGTTAATGCTGTCAAAGAAGTAATAGAAGCTGCTCCAATATGAAAGGATTGAAAGTTATTTTGAATCCTTTCTACGAGCTTCATCCATCCAGGATGGGGAGCCCAGGCAAATTCAATGTGCTTGACCCCGGCTGCCTGAAGTTGATCTAATAATGAGAATAGCCCATTGCAATAACTCAACGTCTCAATTGCTTCGTTGTATGGCCTTAAAACAACAACGAGTGGTTGTAATTGGAGAGAAGTAATTAATTGTTTTTGATTGTCCAGAAGTGAGTTCTCTCTTAGTTTGTTTAAACGTACTCGGCAACTTTTACGTCGCGACGGATAAGTAATTCTTGAAGCTCTTCTGCATCAACAGTTTCCTGTTCTACTAACATTTCTGCCAACTCATCAAGGACTGAACGATTATCTTGCAATACTTTAGTAGCTCGCTGGTAGGCAATATCAATTAGCTCAGAAACTTCGTTGTCGATAGTCGCTGCTGTGTCTTCAGAAAAGTCGCGTTCAGCAGCAATATCACGGCCTAGGAACATACCTCCTTGAGACCTCCCTAGTGCTATAGGACCTAGCTTTTCGCTCATCCCAAATCTTGTGACCATTTGTCTGGCGACCTGAGCGACTTGCTTTAAATCATTTGAGGCTCCAGTAGTCACTTCGTCTTCGCCATAAACTATTTCTTCTGCAACACGCCCTCCAAGAGCAACAGCCATTTGATTCTGCAGATAAGAACGTGAATAAAGCCCTGACTCCATGCGTTCCTCGCTTGGAGTGAAAAAAGTCAGGCCACCAGCTTGGCCACGAGGAATTATAGAAATCTTCTGTACTGGGTCATAGTCAGGCATAAGGGCTCCTACAAGGGCATGACCAGATTCGTGATAGGCAACTAGTCTCTTGCGGTGATCACTCATAACTCGATCTTTTTTCTCAGGACCAGCCATTACTCGCTCAATCGCATCGCTAATTTCGTCATTGCTAATTTCTGAGAGTTCCCGTCTTGCAGCAAGAATTGCGGCTTCGTTTAGCAAGTTTGCTAAATCAGCACCTGTAAACCCTGGGGTTCTACGAGCAACTTTATCTAGATCAACATCTTTGGAAAGAGTTTTATCACGTGCATGAACTTTGAGTATTTGCATACGACCTGAGTAATCAGGACGATCAACAACTACTTGTCTATCAAATCGACCAGGACGCATTAGAGCAGCATCGAGAACATCTGGACGATTAGTTGCAGCAACAATAATGATTCCTGTGTTTCCTTCAAACCCATCCATTTCTGTAAGAAGCTGATTGAGGGTTTGTTCTCGTTCGTCATTACCACCACCAAGTCCTGCTCCTCTTTGACGTCCTACAGCATCTATTTCATCAATAAATACTATGCATGGTGCATTCTTCTTTGCTTGTTCAAAAAGATCACGAACTCTGCTCGCTCCAACACCTACAAACATTTCAACAAACTCTGAACCAGAAATAGAGAAGAACGGAACGGCTGCTTCTCCAGCTACTGCCTTTGCCAGAAGTGTTTTCCCTGTACCTGGTGGTCCTACAAGTAAGACACCTTTTGGGATTTTTGCTCCAACGGCTGTAAATCGATCAGGATTTTTGAGGAAATCAACAACCTCAGTGAGTTCTAATTTTGCTCCTTCTATTCCAGCTACATCACCAAAAGTGACTTGGGTCGAGGGTTCCATTTGTAATCGAGCTTTGCTCTTCCCAAAATTCATCGCTGGATTTCCTCCTCCTCCCCCTTGAGCCCTACGGAATAAAAAGAAAAGACCTCCAAGGAGAAGTACAGGGAAGATCAAACTGCCCGCAGCTTGTTGCCAAACACTTGGCTGACGGGTTGGCTGAACAGCTATATCAACATTGTGATCTGTTAGAAGCTTTAGCAGATCTTTGTCAGGGGCTAGGTTGACTGCTGAACGACGGCCATCAGTTTCGATTACTTGAGCAGAACCATTGTCGGGTGCTATCAAGACTCGGCTTATTTGGTCTTCTTGGATTGCTTCAACGAAATCGCTATATCGAATTGTTCTAGCTGCAGTGGATGGATTTGGTCGGTCTAGGAAGGCTGTACCGACAACGATCACCACCACAACTAGTAGCACGTAAAGGCCTACATTTCTCCAGCGTTTGTTCAAGGGTCTTTAGTCTGCGATGAAGGAATGTTAATAGGCAGATGCCTTATTAGGCGGATCGAAGTACTTCAACCACGCTATTGAAGGCAAACCATTCAGGAATTTCTTCCCCACTTCGCAGCATTTTGCGAAATTGTGTTCCACTTAGCTTCTTTACATGAAGCCCTCGAGTTTCAGCGTGTTCTGCGGTTACGTATCCTTCTTCTTCTGTAAAGACAAGGTTTAGAGAGGGAACTGTTTCCATTGCAAGTTCAGGCGCACATTCTTTTGCAAAATTTTGAGCGTCGTAGGGCCCATAGAAGTCTTCTCCGCTTAAGCAAGATTTGCATCCAGCCATATCTCTTCCAATGATGAAGTGGGTGCACCCATAATTTCTACGAATAATCATGTGCTGTAGAGCTTCTCTAGGGCCTGCCATATGCATTGCATATGGCAGATAAGCCCAGAGAATACGAGGGTTGTTAACTTCCGCGGCTAATTTTTCGTAGGTTTGAAACCTTACTGAACCAGGGATGTCATCTTGTTGTGTTGGACCACATGTGGGGTGAACCAAAACAATTGCTTTTTGGCTCACATTGTTGGCATGCAGTGCACGAGTGAATAGTTCGTAGTGAGCTCGATGAATTGGGTTGCGACATTGAAATGCCACTACGTCTTCACCAAAAGGGACCTGCTCTCTTAGCTCTGCAGGGGTTTTACATGGAAATATTCTCTTGGGTAGTTCAAGTCCCTCAAGACTTCCGCCTAAATAGAAGTGCTTTCTCTCTGTGGCAATCATCCTTACAGCAGGATGTTCAAGAGATGTTGTGCCATAACAACCTTTAGCTTCTAAAACTTTGTCAGGCTCCCATTTGTCTTCAATTTGGAGTACTGCCAAGTCTTGACCTTTGTAAGTGAGAAGGACTCGATCACCAATTTTTAGATCCTCTCGATCAGTGTCAAATACGATTGGTAAACCGAATAAATAGCCTGAAGTTGTGCGATTGCTATTGACGACAGAGTTGTAATCTCCCTGGTGCATGAAGCCTCGTTCAGGGGAGAAACCTCCTATTACAAGCAACTCAACGTCGCAGGCATTCCTGTCGGAGCATTCAAGGGTTTTAGTAGCAGTTGCTTTTACCTTGGCTTGATTTTCCTTGGCAACCATTAGGTCAACAAGCTTTCCTCCATATGGAGCAATAACCCCAGATTTTTGTTCTTTTGAAGGATGACTTTTGCTCATCAGGAGCCTCGGTATTTCGAGAAATTCTCCCAGATGATCGATTCCTTTGGGGGAGATAGGTTTAGCAAGTCTGAAAACAAAAAAGGAGGGCATTATTGCCCTCCAATAGGTCTGATGGCAGGTTGGTTGATCAGATCAAAGCTTCTTAATGAAGCAAGGGGTGATCGATTAATTAGCCCTTACGGCCATATAGAACACCTGAGATCTCGATGTCACGAGCCTGTTTGCCTCCCATGTCTGTATCGGAAGGCTGGAATGCAACAAAGGTACCTGCAAACTCATTAGTGCTTGCATCAACACTATCGACAGAAAGGGTTATTTGACCCTGGCCATCGATGTATCTCTTGATGTTTTCTGCATCAAGTTCATCATCATCACCACCTAGTGCAACTAGGCCTTGGGCATAGTCAACACCTGTGGTAAGTGCACGACTCTTTGGATCAAGGAAGTTACTTGTGCGATAGCTAGGAGTGCGTGTTTGACCTTTGAATTCAGTTCCAACTGTTATGGAAGAACTGTTGGAATCAGCTACTAGATCTTTTGCTGAGAAAACGAAAGGAACTTCCTCACCACCAGGAGTAAGGACAGTGATTAGCTGAAAATCAATTCCACCTTTTTCAGTGAAATTGCCAGAGCCAGAAATGTCTCCGTAAATTTGCTCAACAGTTGTGTTGTTTGAGGGGCTGATGATTTTGGAAGGAACGAACTCAGCTTTTTGACGCTTTGCTTTTTCGACCTTCACCAAAACTTTGGTGGGGTGTAAGCAAATATCGTTGAGAGTGTCACCACTTCCGATGCTGATGGAACCTTGTGAACCTTCAGCAATGGATGGGCAATCGTTGGCTTTGCCGGTATTTACGACATCGGTAAATGTGGAATTACCCCTCTCTCCAGAGGCAGAAACACTGCTGGGGGCAGCTACAAAGGTGAGACAGAAAGCCAGCACCAGGGCCAGCAGAGGACGAAATGGCATGGGAGGAAGCCGGAATGGCCAGATTACTGCGGTATTAACCGCCCAATGGGGCAGTTGGGATCCTACAGGGGGCAAATGGTTGTTTTACCGAGCCTTTTGCAGCTTTAAACAACCCGTCGCTTCTTAAATCACCTAAAAAAGCCACCTCAATCGGCAAAAGTGCTTGGAGTGACTGCTTGCTCAGGAATCTCATATGGCTGAAGACAGTCTTTTAATTGGAACAGCAAAACTGAGATTGATGCAATAAATAGTGTTTTTTTGAATCCCAGGTTCTGAGAACTGTGCTTTTCGCAAGTAAATCAGGAGGAAACAGACCCCTGTAACCGAATTTGAAGCTTGATGCTTCTACTGGATGCACTTCGTATGACTAAGTCAGTTTTGGGAGTTGTGAATTTCAAGATTTGTTTTTCAACGGTGTTTGGATTTTTAGAACTGAGTCAAGTAACTGATGGGCCAAAGCCAGTTTTGTGGTAATTGCGAATTTTTTGACAACTCCCCCCTCCCCTAGCAAAAAACCACCATTGTTATAGCTCGCGAAGCCTTGGTCAGGCCTATCAATTGGGTTGGCAAAAAGTAGGTCGCAGCCTTTTTTGAGACGCTTTGATTCTCCAGCTTGAATAATTTGAGAGTCCTCACCTGTTAGGGCCGCAAAACCTAGAAGAATTTGTTTTGGCTTTTTAAGAAGGGCTATGTGGGAAAGCAAGTCAGGAACAAGTTCAAGCTTTTGAGAGAAGGAATTTTTAAAAGATTCTTTATCTAACTTCTGTGTTGCTGCACCATTAGTTTTTCTTAAATCAGTAATGGCAGCTGCCATTGCAATCACATCAACTTCTGGTTGCAATTTGGTTAGTACGATTTGCATTTCTTCGGAGTTTTCTATTGGATGCGTAGATAGGCCTTCAAGCCAGGCATGAGGAACTCGAAGGGGGCCATTTACTAAATCAACTTTTGCGCCACGAAGTCGCGCCGCTTGAGCCAGAAGTACTCCCATAAGACCGCTACTGCGATTTGTAAAAAGCCTTGCAGGATCCAAGGCTTCTAAGGTCGGCCCAGCGCTTACAAGAAGTCTTTTTTCTGCCCAATCCCTTTTGATTTTTCCATTGTCATCTGCTTGAAGAAGCGCGCTTTGAATTGCTAGTTCAATTAGTTCTGGGTTGGCTATTCGTCCTTCTCCAATGCGATCGCAGGCCAGTAGACCTGATTCAGGAGATAGACATAGAACTCTGGGGTTTTTTCTCAATTCCTGCCAGTTCCTTTGAACAGCTTGGTTTGACCACATAGCGGTATTCATTGCTGCTGCCGCAACCACAGGGCGTTCAGATGCAAGTAAAAGACTGGCGAGGAGACCCTCCCCTAGTCCTTGCACCCACCTAGAAAGAGTTGAAGCGGTTAATGGAGCAATAACGATTAGATCAGCCCATTCAGATAGGGATATGTGAAGAGGGCGTGTCTCGTCCTTATTCCATTGATCTTCATCTTGGTAACACCGGTTTCTACTAAGGCATGAAAGAGATAAAGGACTGACTAAATGAGCTGCACTTGGAGTTAGAAGGCATTTGACCTCTGCACCTGCTTTCACAAGTGCACTAACTAATAGAGGGGTTTTTACTGCTGCGATGCTGCCGCAAATTGCGACCAGCAGACGTCGCCCTTCAAGTGGTCGTTTTGCCTCAATCTTCATCGAAAGGTTCTTGGTCAACAAGGTGTAAGTAAGGTCTGGTTAATTCAGGACGATGGATGGCTAAAGCACGCAGGAGATGCCAATCGCTGAGGCCAGCGAAAGGAGTTGGATAGTCATCTTCGTCAAGCCGATGAGCAAGAATTGCGATTGCCTCTTCATCAAATGCTTCTATGCGTTCAGGAGTGATTTCATTGTCAGTCTCAAATGAGATGTTCCTTGGTTTCTGCATTCTGATTTGAAACCCTTCCTTGATTACATTCTGCCTGGCGCTAGGTTTTTGGTCTTGGGGAATTAGCTCAGTTGGTAGAGCGCTGTGATCGCACCGCAGAGGTCAGGGGTTCGAATCCCCTATTCTCCATTTTCATTAACTAAGCAAATCTAAATTGGGAATATTCCTTTAGGCATCAAGCCACGCTATGTATAAATAATCTTGATTCTGATTTTCTAAGGAATTAATAAGATTAGTCATATTTTACACCTTTTTTCAGTCACTACTCATTTCTGGTTTATGCCTGGATCAGTTGATTTTTTGGGTATTGACCTTCCAATGCCTTCATCTCGCTTCATTAATCGTCAAAATAAACTCCACCTGCTTGTAGGGTTGGTTGTAATGGTTGTCCTATCAGTCATTGCTCGCCCTTCAGCTTTGTTGACTTTTGGCTGCATTGCTCTTGCTGGGA
Source organism: Prochlorococcus sp. AG-409-A19 (assembly GCA_003216155.1). Next base: position 8,302 of record QCJH01000003.1, read on the forward strand.
CCCTCTCCAGTCAGGGAAGTCACAACTCAGGCAGGTAATGAGTTAAAAGAGTATGTCAAAGGATTGAGCCTCTATGTCGCAATCAAAACGTGAGCAGGTGATCAGTCACCTCCGTTACATTCGCCAAGAACTTCGCGAGATGCATCAAGGTGTAATGGAAGATGGGTTGCTTCCGGAGGCAGGGGAGGTCAGGGGTGTTATGGCTCAGATGGAAGCTTTGTTAGAGCTTTTGGAAGGCAAATCATCCAAAAAAGCTAAGGCAGAAGCTAGTTAAGTTCTTTTATGCTTTTTAGACCCTTCTAGTTCCTGAGAACTTAGAGGCTTTTGTTTAACTACCTTCATTGAATATCACCTTTTGTAAATTCAGCACTATATCTAGAATGCTTTTTAGTTGGCTACACTATTAGTAGTATTGATATCTTTGCCAGAGTCTTTTCTCTTTCTTAGAAAATATGCCTTGATTGTCATTGATGGCCAAAAAACTTCAGTACACCAATCTACATAGAAATGTTGGGAAGGTCTTTGCAAGGCTGGAAGATTGGGCAGTGAATCCCTGGAGACGGTGGTCTTTGATTTTGATCATTCTGCTAGCTGCTTATTTTGTAGGTAGTGCTATTGGAATGATTAATGGTGTTCTTGCACTTATGGATCCTGTTGGAGCATTTATTACTGTTGTGATTTTGGAGGTAATGGTTCGTCTAAGAACTAGGTGGATTGCTTACAAAAGAAGAGCTTTTATTTGCCAGCTTATCGATGGAGCACGTTTTGGCTTGCTTTATGGGTTAATGATCGAGGGATCGAAGTTGATGTAAAATTGTTTGTATAGTCACCTTCAAACATCTGATTGATTTTATTTATTTTTTATTGGAAGGTTGTTGGAAAAATAATTTATTTTAGATTCAGATGATTTTGTAAAATCTGTTAGAATAGGGCAACTTCTTCAAATCTAAAGAGTAGAAACAAGGTAAAGCATTGCCATTCGAATTGGGATGCCATTACGAACTTGTTCTTCTACTAAACATATAGAACGATCATCAATGAGCTTACTGCTCATTTCCACACCTCTATTGACTGGTCCAGGATGTAGCACTGGGATTACTTTGCCACATAGTTTGAGTCGCTCATGATTTAAGCCAAATTCAAAGTGATAGCTTTCAAGGTCATTGATTAGATTTTGGCTCATACGTTCTTGTTGCAATCTAAGGGTCATTACTGCATCAGCTCCTGGCAATGCATTTTTCAAAGACCTTGAAATATGGACTTCACCTCTTTGATGTATTGGGTCTTGTTTTTGGCCTGGAGGAGGCGATTGCACAAAATTTTCGAAATCTTGTGGTAATAGACTTGGAGGACCGCATAAAACTACATTTGCTCCACATGCTGTAAGTGCCCAGAGATTTGAGCGAGCAACTCTAGAGTGAAGAATGTCACCGATAATTACGACCTTTTTGCCAGACAATGCATTTGTATTTGGACGTTCTGGATTGAAATAGTGGGCAAGAGTGTAAAGATCAAGTAATCCCTGACTGGGATGGCTGTGCAAACCATCTCCTGCATTTAGCACTGCGGTTTTTTCTCCAGCTTTGGCTAGAGACAATGCCAATTGCTCTGGGACGCTGGTGGATTTATGGCGTACTACTAGTACATCTGCCCCCATGGCGACGTAAGTAAGGGCTGTATCTAGAGGGGTCTCTCCTTTAGATAAGGAGCTACTTGCAGGGGAGAAGCTTTGCACATCAGCAGATAAATTTCTTGCAGCCAGTTCGAAGCTGCTTCTTGTTCTTGTGCTTGGCTCGAAAAATAAAGTTGCAACCAAATGCCCTTGTAAGGCGGGCAACTTGCGTGCACCTGTTTTAGGGAGAGCACTGAATCTGTGGGCCACCTCGAGAATGGAGTCCAAATCCATTCTCGAGAAAGTCGCAAGATCAATAATGTGACGATGAGTCCACTTACTCATGCGTTATTGCCTAATTTCGGGAAACCATGCCTTTGAAGAAGAAGGTTTTGAATCTCCTTTGGCTCTGCGGCTAACACTTCGACTTTTTTGGAGATACCATCTCCAAGGCAAATCTTTGGCTTTTGAGATACCGATTCTTTGAGTGCTCATTATTTTCCCAATATTCTGTTCGTATGGCCAGGGTGCCAGCCATAAATTATTCTCCCCTGTGACAGACAACCTGTCATGTGAGAGGTTAATACCAAAACGACGTGTTATTAATCCTGGGCCAGAAGCTACACGCTCGTTTTCATTAGGCATTGCAATTGCGCGCAAAAGTACACCATTCGCGCAGCCTTCTTTCCCTGTTACTATATTTACGCAGTGATGTATTCCATAGGTGAGATAAACGTAGAAACGACCAGGCTTACCGAATAGAGTCTCATTGCTTGGGCTACGTCTTTTAAATCCGTGACATGCCTCTTCAGATTGACAATAAGCCTCTGTTTCAACAATTGTTCCTACAAGATAATTCCCATTTATCTGCCTTTTTACTAATTGACAACCTATTAGATCAGGCGCAACGTCTTCAGAGGGCCTTGAGAAAAAGGAACCAGGGATTGCTTGTGTGGGATTTTTCAGTAGATGAGTGCCTCGCAATTAGAAAAGCATAATCAAAATATATATACCTGAGGCATCTAAACCAATAAATCCTGAGATATTTAATTTGGAATAAATGCCATAAACCATTAAATTAGTCATGTACTCACTTCAAATTTAATGGTAAATCATTAGCTGTTATTACCTCCTCCCAAGTTTAGCATGAGTAAAGTATGAACAATGAGAGTGAAAATGAAAGAAGCAAGATGTTTGGTTCTCGGGCAATTGCGATAGGCTTTTTGCTTGAAGGTAGGCTTGTTGAGGCTGAAATTAATTATAGGGAATCAATTCAATATGAGAATATATATAAGCGAACATTTCTGCTTCTGGATAAAGTGTCTTCCTTGAAATTAGAATCAATAAATCCTCTTGAAATCTCTTCATTAACTTCAACTCTTAAACTTTTTTCGCCCGAGGAAATATCTGATCTTGGCATTTTATTTCAGCGTAAAAATAAACTTGGGGCCGCAATCATTTTGTATAAAATAGCATTAATTCTTAATCCGCAATTTCCAGAAGCATTGTCTAACCTTGGTAATGCATTGCAAGATCTAGAAGAAATAAATCTGGCCATTAATTCATATAAAGCAGCATTATTATTGCAGCCAGATTTTCCAGAAGCATTTTCTAATATAGGCCATTCATTTCAAATGAAAAGAGATTTTAAAAAAGCTATTTTATCCTATCAAAAGGCTATTAAGTTGAGACCTGATTTCCCAGAAGCATTATATAATCTGGCAAATGCTTATCAGGACTTAGGTGATTTAGAGCTCGCAGAAAGAAATTATATTTGTGCAATCAAAAACAGGTCAAACTACATTAGCCCACGTTTAAACCTTGGCTTGATCAAGCAAGAGCAGAAGAAATATTTGGAGGCAATAAAGCAATTTGAAAATGTACTATCTATAGATCAAAGCATCCCACTTGCCAAGGCAGCAATTTTAGAATGTTACGCAAATATATGCGATTGGGATTCAATAGATAAACAACTTGGTTGGTTGGCCGAGCTTGGAATTAAGGATGATCCAGTTGCTCCATTAATATTTCTTGCGTTAGAAGATCAACCTCGTAAAAGCCTTACTAGAGCCCAAAGATTCTTTAGTCATAGATTCTTTAAGAGTAAATATTTTCGACCTTGTGCTCAAGGTCGAAAATTAAGGATTGGCTACTTCTCAGGAAATTTTTTTGAACACCCTGTAATGCACTTAATGATACGAATTTTTGAATTACATGATGATTCAGAATTTGAGATCTATGCTTATGCATATGGCCCAAGAATTGAAGATAGATATACAGATAGAGTTAGAAACAATGTTTCTGTTTTTCGTGACATTAGACATCTAACTGATAAAGCTGCTGCTGAGCTTTCACAGAGTGATCAAATTGATATAGCAGTAGATTTAATGGGTTACACTCAGCATGCCAGAACAGCAATATTTGCAAATAGGGCAGCCCCAATACAGATTAACTATCTTGGTTATCCTGGCTCTATGGGTTCAGATTGCTTTGATTATATTTTGGCAGATAAAGTTTTGATACCAAGTGGAAGTGAAGAATTTTATTCTGAAAAGGTTTTATATATGCCTCATTGTTACCAGTGTAATGATGATACCAAGAATATATCAAGAAGAGAATTTACTCGTAGAGAATTAGGACTACCAGAAGATTCTTTTGTATTTACTTGTTTTAATGCTACTTATAAGATCACGAGGAGAGAGTTTGATATATGGATGAGATTGTTATCTAAAGTCGACAAGAGTGTTCTTTGGCTATTGAAATCTAACCCTCTAGTTGATGAGAATCTGCATAGACATGCTAAGCTGAAAGGTATATGCCCTTCTAGGATTGTTTTTGCTGAGAAGCTTCCATTAGAACAACATTTAGCTAGACATAAATGTGGAGATTTATTTCTAGATACATTCAACTACAATGCACATACAACTGGTTCAGATGCTCTATGGGCTGGGATGCCCTTATTAACCAAGGCTGGTAAAAGTTTTTCGGCAAGAGTTGGCGCAAGCTTGCTTAATGCATTGAATTTAGTAGAATTAATTACATCAAATGAGCAGGAATATGAAAAAAAGGCATATGAAATTGCCACAAACCCAACCATTTTCTCTTCTATTAAGACTAAACTTATGAAAAATCTTGAGAGTGAACCTTTGTTTAATTCTAAGAAGTATACAACGGATTTAGAAAGTTTATTCAAGAGCATATGTAATTAATCTCTTGAATTCCAAGCTGTGATGAGAGTTTATATTGCGCTATAGTAAAGAAACACCAAAGTATTGTTTTGCAGGATTCTGAAGATAAAAATCAATCTATTAATTCTAAGATAGAACTTTTGAGGCAAAAAGAAAAGGCTATGCAATGCTTGGAGAAAGGGGATTTAAGTCAAGCAGAAAGAATTTATCTAAACTTGCTGTCTTCTAAATATGTAGATTTTGAGCTTTTTGGTAATTTGGCTTCTATTTGCCTAATGACAGGAAGAAGAGATGAGGGAATAAAGTTTTTAAGAAGTGCTCTTGCTTTGAACCCCAATTCTCCTGAGGGCTTGTCTAATCTTGGAATTGCATTGCAAGAAAATGGCGATCTAAATGCTGCTATTGGACTATATAAGAAGGCGCTTGAGATTAATTCACAACTCCCAGAGGCCTTGTCTAACCTTGGATATGCTCTGTATCAAAAAGGGAAAGTAGAAGAGGCAATTGATTGCTATAGAAAAGCTATTGCAATAAGACCACAATCACCAGATACTTTATACAATCTTGGGAATGCATTCAAGGCTCAAGGCAACACTATACAAGCCCTTGAGGTTTATTCTAAAGCTATAAAGATTAAACCTAATTTTCCTGACCTATTGCTTAACATGGGTAATGCTTATAAGGGAATTGGTGATTTAGATGAGGCTATAGATCTATATAGGAAATCTATAGCTGTACATCACGATTTTGTCGAAGGATATTCGAATTTAGGGATTGCTTTAAAAATAAAAGGCGACTTCGAGGCTGCTTATGAAGCACTCTTAAAGGCCTATAAGCTTAATCCTAATTCTTCTGAGATATTGTCAAATTTAGGATTATTTCTTCAAGAGCAAGGTGACATTAACTCAGCTATTCATTATTTTAATTTGGCATTGGATATTAATGATGGATCTTATATGAATTTGTTTAATCTTGGCTCGGCATATTCAGACTTAGGTGACCAGGAATTGGCGATTTCTTTATACTCTAGATCTTTAGAACTTAATCCTGATTGTGTAGAGGCTCTTGTTAATGTGGGCAACATATTCAACCAGCTAGGAGAATATGATCGGTCGATTGAATATTTTAAAAAGGCAATCTTGATAAATAGCGAAAGCCATCAAGCATTTTTAAATTTGGGATTAGCATATAATGCTACTTGCCAGTTTGATTTAGCGATTGAAAGTTTTAATAATGCTTTAAGAATAAAGCAAGACTATGCAGAAGCTTTATCTAACAAAGGTATATCTTATCAGCGTATTGGTGATTTAGGCTCAGCTATTAATTCGTATCGCCAAGCAATTTCTAGTAAGCCGAACTTCCCAGAGGCAATTGCTAACTACGCAATCTCTCTTAGGGAGCAGGGACTCTTAGATCAAGCGATTTTGAATTATAAAAAAGCTATTTGTTTAAAGCCTGACTTCACAGATGCTTTATATAACCTAGGAATCTCTTTTCAAGAATGTTTTAAATTCGAATCAGCAATAAGAAGTTATAAAAAAGCATTGTCTTTAAGTCAAAACTTAAGCAAGGTAAAGGCAGCTCTCATACATTGTGAAGCTTATGTATGCGACTGGTCGGAATTTGACAAACGTCTTAGCTGGTTAGAGAGGCTTGGCATTGAGGGTGATCCAGTTAGTCCATGGGGGTTACTTTCTATAGAAGACTCTCCTGAAAAACATCTTATTAGAGCAAGAAATCATTTCGACAATGAATTTGTAAGACAGTCGGAGATGATAATTGCTAAAAGAAAATCAAGAATACGTGTAGGTTTTTTCTCTGCGGATTTCTATAACCATGCGACAATGCATTTAGCAGCACCAATTTTCGATCTGTATGATCGTTCTAGATTTGAAATGTATATATATTCTTATGGATCTTTCCGGGAAGATGATGTAACCAAGAGATTAAAGGATAATGCTTCAAGGTTTTATGATGTTAGATATCTCAGTGATACAGAAGTTGTCCAATTGGCCAGGCAAGATCAACTAGACATAGCAATAGATTTAAAGGGATATACAAAAGGAACAAGACTGGGAATGTTTTCTATGAGGGTAGCGCCAGTGCAAATATCCTACCTTGGTTATCCTGGATCTATGGGGACTAAAAGTTTTGACTATATTATTGCTGATAGAGTTCTTATCCCTAAAGGCCATGAACGCTTTTATAGTGAAAAAATAATCTATATGCCTTATAGTTATCAATGTAATGATGATAAAAAGATTATTGCGAATGTAAGATGTTTACGAGCCCATTGGAACTTGCCGGAGGATGCGTTTGTTTATTGTTGTTTTAATGCTAGTTATAAGATTACGCCTAAAGAGTTTAATGTATGGATGAGGTTACTTGATAGAGTCGAAAATAGTGTGCTTTGGCTTTTGAAAACAAATCCTGAGGTCGAAAAAAATCTACGTAAGGAAGCAAAATTTAGAGGCGTAGATCCATCAAGATTGATTTTTGCCGAGCGAATAAAGCTTGAAAAACATTTGGCAAGACATCAATGTGCGGATCTTTTTCTAGATACATTTAGTTGTAATGCGCATACGACAGCATCTGATTGTTTGTGGGCTGGTTTGCCCTTGTTGACGTTTGCTGGGAGAAGCTTCTCTGCAAGGGTTAGCGCAAGTTTACTTAGTGCCTTGAACCTTCCAGAGTTAATTACTTCCTCTATACCCCAATATGAGGAGTTGGCATATACCTTGGCAACTTATCCTGGACAATTAATTGATTTACGCGCTCGTTTAGCCTCTAAACTTAAATCTTCAGAGCTTTATAATTCTGTGGGTTTTACAAGACGGTTGGAAATCCAACTTGAGAAACTAATACAATAATAATCTAGATCTTTTCTGGTTTCACTCTTTTATGATGCATAATCTAATCCCAGGCCCAGTTAATTGTGTAGATCACATACGGTTGGCATTAAAAACTTGGCCTGAGGTAGAGGATTATTTGACCATATGTAAGGGAGTTATTCTTCCAATTGGTTCAACTGAACAACATGGGCCTACTGGTGCAATAGGGACTGATGCTTTGACTGCTGAAGCGGTTGCGTTAGAAGTTGGTTGTAGAACAGGTGTTTTAGTCACGCCTGTTCAGGCATATGGTATGGCTCAGCATCATATGGGCTTTGCTGGAACTATGAGTCTTCAGCCAGAAACGCTTCTGGTATTGCTTCAAGATCTTTTTTTCTCTTTAGCCGCGCATGGGTTTCAAAGGATTTTTGTGATTAATGGTCATGGAGGAAATATTGCAACTACTAAGGCTGCTTTTGCTCAGTTCTATAGCAAATTTGTTGGACGTGATAAAGCTGCTGATAGCCAAGTTCGGTGCAAGCTGGCTAATTGGTTTATGTGTGACTCGGTTTATCAAAAAGCTAAAGAGTTGTATGGAGAAAAAGAAGGTCAACATGCAACTCCTAGTGAGATTTCAGTTACCCTTCATGTTGAGCCTAGTTTGATTAGTAAGCAGCGCCCTCTGTCAACTGCAGCCCATTCAGGCCCAATTCATGGGCCTGAGGATTTTCGTCGTCGTCATCCTGATGGGCGAATGGGTTCTGACCCTTATTTGGCAAAGCCAGAACATGGAGCTTTACTTATTGACCAAGCAGCCTCCACTTTAAGTGAGGACTTAATCAATTTTCTTCATTAATTATGGATCAGATTACAACTGATGATGTTCGTAAAGTTGCAAAGTTGGCACGTTTGCAACTTCCTGAAGAGCAGATAAGTGCTTACACATTGCAACTGGAAAAGATACTTGAATATGTTGCGCAACTTCAGAAGGTTGATACAGAAGATATACCTCCCACTACAAGAGCAGTGGAGGTAGTCAATGTTACTAGAGATGATTCTTTGAGGTCATCGAATATACGAGAGGAACTTTTAGATCTGGCACCACAGCGAGAAGATGGTTTTTTTAGAGTGCCAAAGATTTTAGTTAATTAATCTTTAAAATCTTTTTGAACCAGGATTAACAGCTGTTCGATGCAAAAGAGAAATCCATCTTTTTTGCCATCGAAAACTTGGCAATAACTTTGCCAATGGTCTCATTTTGCTTCTGGTTTTTTTATGACTTCTGACTCCAAGAAAAACATCATAAATGAAATTACATATGTCTGACTTTGTCTCAAATATACCCATTCTTTGTGGGGATCCTTTTTTGTCTAATAAAGGCTTAGTTGCTTCATATGCTGGCTTATATTCAAACCAGGGAATCGAGGGCCATAAATGATGAACAAGATGATAGTTTTGACCCATGATGAGTAGATTCATTGCCCTGCTTGGATATACGCGAGCATTTTTCCAGCGATTGCGGGAGAGGAAGGGACGATGTGGAAGATAGTCGAAAAAAATCCCAAGAGTGACCCCTACCATCAGGGCTGGACCAAACCAAAGATTATAAATTACGTTCATAAAGTTGTATCTAATTCCTGTAATTACGATGGAAATAAACAACCCTCTTTCTATTCCCCATTGCATTAATTCATATCGTCTCCAAAGCCGTCTTTCGAAGAAGAAATATTCATGATAAAAAAATCTTGGAGCAATTAACCAAACAGGCCCAAAGGTACTCACAATATGGTCAGGATCATTCTTTGGATCATTGACGTGAGAATGATGCTGAAGATGAACCCTGGTGAAAACGGGAAAGCTGAAACCCAGCAATATTGCTGCTCCATGTCCCATTGCTTGGTTTACCCAACGATTTGGGTGCGCCGCGTTGTGGCAGGCATCATGAATAACTGTGCCTTCCATATGAAGGGCTAAGAATGCTATCCCTACTAAAACTGGTAATGGCCAGGTTCCTTGGTACCACTCCCAAATCGCCAAAAATGCAAGTGCATAGCCACCTAGAAATAAACCTACTGTTGGATTCCAAGCATTAGGTGGGTCTAGATATTTTTGAAGGACTTTCTTCCAATAACTCATTGCTTGTAATTGGTTTGTCCTCTCGCTGGGGGCCTTTTTGACGATTGTCTGGATCATTTCATGGAGCGAGTGGCGCAATGAAAGTAAAGATCATTACAAGTTAGGAAATTGATGCCCACCGGGGGACTTGAACCCCCACGACCAAGGTCACTGGTACCTAAAACCAGCGCGTCTACCAATTCCGCCAGATGGGCTACGGCTGAACTCTAGTCATAGCTACAGAATGTAGAAGGCCTTTGTCAAAATTATGCTGGCGATCTTGTTAGGAGACCTGTTTTTACTAGTAGGTTTGGCGGTTTTGCTTTTGCCATTGCTTGTTACAGAGCTCAGTCGACCGCGCGATGGAGCTTGGGGTTCAGTATTCCTTTTGTTGAGTGTTGATCTTCTCACCAATAGTGATCGATTCCGAGGGCCATCAATTTTGGCGGTGGTTTTATCTACAACAATAATTATTAGGCTTGCAATAGAAGTTGCTTCCAATCGCTTTAAACAACTCAGTGAGGGTGAGCAAAGCCGCTTAATTACATTTGAACGGTGGTCTACAAGTCTTCGTCAACTGTTTGCCTCGTTAATGGCCTTTGGTGGGATTTTTGTGGGATTAATTAAAAGATCACTACTTGCCTCAAAGCCAAAAAAACCTGAAAAAAAATGGGTGCGCCCAGAGAAGTCAAGTACTGAAGAGGATGGTGAGCAGTCCAAGAGAGATGTTGACGAGTCGACCTCTGATGATTTGTTGCTTTCATCAGATAGTCTGAATATTCAATCTTCATCAGAAACAACCGGCAAGGATTCATAATTCTTGTTGTCGCATTAATAAGGTGACTAAGGAGAAACCACGGGAAAGGAATCCCGGCCCCTCATACAAAGAAACACTGAACCTTCTTAGGACTTCCTTTGGGATGCGTGCCAATGCAACTCAAAGGGAGCCTGAGTTGCAGGCATTTTGGAAGGAAAAGGGTATTGATCTTGACCTGGGACTAGCTAATTCTGGGCCAATTTTTACTTTGCATGATGGTCCGCCTTATGCAAATGGGGCTCTTCACATGGGACACGCTCTTAACAAAGTGCTCAAGGACATAATTAATAAGTACAAGACTCTTCGTGGACACAAGGTTCACTTTGTCCCTGGCTGGGATTGCCATGGGTTACCTATTGAATTGAAGGTATTACAGAACCTTTCTTCTGAGGATAGGCAGGCCTTGACTCCTATCAAATTGCGTAAGAAAGCTGCGGCTTATGCAAGGAAGCAGGTTGAGGGGCAAAAGGTAGGTTTTTGTCGGTGGGGAGTTTGGGGCGATTGGAATAATCCTTATTTAACTCTTCAGAAGAATTATGAAGCTGCACAGATTGAAGTTTTCGGGGAAATGGTTCTCCAAGGACATATATATCGTGGGTTAAAGCCTGTTCATTGGAGTCCAAGCTCCAGAACAGCTTTGGCTGAAGCAGAATTGGAATATCCAGATGGTCATATCAGTTCAAGTATTTATTGTCTTTTCCCTGTAGTGCAGTTACATGCCCAATTAAAGCGGGCTTTGCTTTTACAAGGTCTTGAGTTGCCTTCTGGCGAATCAGAATTAGCCAATAGACTTCAGGTTGCTATTTGGACTACGACTCCTTGGACATTGCCAGCAAATCTTGCAGTGTCGGTGAATGAACGTCTTGAATATGCTTTTACCGAGGATTGTCAAGGTCGAATACTTTTGATTGCTGCTGATCTAGTCGATGTTGTTGGTAAAACGATTGGTCTGGAGTTGAAAATAAAAGCTATTGTTAAAGGTAATTTATTGGCTGGGATTAGATATAGAGATCCTTTGATGAGCCGTATAAGTTCAGTAGTTATAGGCGGTGATTATATAAATACAGACTCAGGGACAGGTTTAGTTCATACGGCTCCAGGACATGGTCTTGATGATTTCAATACTGGTTGCAAATACAATCTCCCTGTACTTTGCCCTGTTGATGGGTCGGGATATTTAACAGAGGAGGCTGGTCCTTTCGCTGGCTTAAATGTTCTTGAAGATGCTAATTCTAAAATCATTGCTGCCCTTGAAGATGTTGGCGCTCTTTTGAAAGAAGAGCCTTACTCTCATCGTTATCCATATGATTGGCGCACTAAGAAACCAACTATTTTTAGAGCAACGGAACAGTGGTTTGCTTCTGTAGAAGGTTTCCGCAATGAAGCTCTTAAAGCCATAGGTTCAGTGGAATGGCTGCCTATTTCAGGTAGGAATCGAATTGAGGCGATGGTTAGAGATCGGGGAGATTGGTGCATCTCTAGGCAACGTACTTGGGGAGTACCAATTCCAGTTTTTTATGCGAGAGAAAGTGAAAAGATACTTTTAAATAAAGAAACTCTGAGTCATATTCAGAGTCTTATTGCAGAGTTTGGAGCTGATGTTTGGTGGGAGCGGGATGAATCAGAGTTATTGCCACCAACCTATGCAAATGAGGCAAAACTTTGGAGAAAAGGAACAGACACAATGGATGTATGGTTTGATTCGGGATCAAGTTGGGCGGCCGTGACAAGTCTCAAAGATGGTCTTGAATACCCTGCAGACCTTTATCTTGAAGGGTCTGACCAACATCGTGGATGGTTTCAGTCTTCTTTGCTTACTTCAATAGCTGTTAATAAAAGGGCGCCTTACAAAAAGGTTCTGACTCATGGTTTTGCTCTAGATGAAAAGGGTAGAAAAATGAGCAAGTCCCTTGGCAATGTTGTGGATCCTCAAGTTATCATTAATGGCGGCCCTAACCAAAAAAAACAACCACCTTATGGTGCTGATGTATTGCGTTTATGGGTAAGCTCAGTTGACTATTCAGTAGACGTGCCCATTGGAGAAAGTATTCTTCGTCAACTAGGAGACGTGTATCGCAAGGTGCGTAACACCGCAAGATATTTATTAGGAAATTTGCATGACTTTGATTCAAAGAATGATTCTTTGCCAATAGAGAAGTTGCCATTACTTGACAGATGGATGCTTCAGCGCACTGCTGAAGTTATGGATGATATATCGCAGGCTTTTGAGAAGTATGAGTTTTATAAGTTCTTTCAATTGCTTCAAAGCTTTTGCGTAGTAGATCTTTCCAACTTTTATCTTGATATTGCAAAGGATAGACTATATGTGAGTTCTTCTTTTGACCAACGCCGCCGTAGTTGTCAGACAGTTTTGTCTTTAATTATTGAGCATTTGGCTTGTGTTATGTCTCCTGTTCTTTGTCATATGGCTGAAGACATATGGCAAAATCTTCCTTATAAAGTTGATGAAGAATCGGTGTTTCAAAGAGGTTGGCCTGAAGTTCCTGAGGCTTGGCGCGATCTTTCTTTGGTTGAGCCAATGCAACTTTTGAGAGAACTTCGTAGTGAAGTGAATAGAGTTATTGAAGACTGTAGAACCAGGCAGGAAGTAGGTGCTTCTTTAGAAGCCTCTATTCGAATAGAAGCTAGGACGCAAGCTTTGCAAGATGCTTTTAATTGGATCTCTATTTATGGTGATCCTGAGGTTGATGGATTGCGTGATTGGCTACTTGTTTCGCAATTGCAACTGGGGGGTGAGCCTTGGGCAGAGGTCTTCGCTACTAAGGAAACTGAGATGGCAATTATTGAGGTTGCTAGGGCTCGTGGGGTTAAATGTGATCGTTGTTGGCATTATGAAACCGATATTGGTCAACACCCTGAACATCCAACATTATGTGGACGCTGTATTGATGTATTAGATAGAAAATGATTTTATTGAGAGTTATATGATAAGTAAACTTCTCGCATTTTAGATCTTATTTGACGGCATTTGATTTTTTGATATTCCCAGCTTAACTTTTAACTTTTAACTTTTAACTTTTAACTTTTTTTTCAGCGATTTTAAATGTTCTTATGATTAATTTATTTAGAACTCACCAGCAATTCTGCCTTGTCTAGGGAGTCTTATTAAAAGCAATTGAATTAGGCCTATTAAATAGGCCATTAAAGCTAAGTAACCAATGAAGGCCGATACGGCTTGAGTCCATTCTCCGCCAAAAAGAAATCCAAACAATTTTTCTGCAACTCGATGAAAGCCTCGAGGTGCTTCAAGCCAGTATTTGCAATTTGACTCTTCTGTGATTGTTGCGCATGAAAGACTTAAAAAAGTAATTGGTGATACAACAAGAGCAAATCCACTGATGCACCAGCGCCAGATTCTTACGGTGAAGGGAAGAGGACGCCATGGCGGGAGGTCAGCAAGTTCTTCATTAAGATCAATCCAAAACCAAATTGAAGCGACCATTAAAAGTGGAGCAACAAATAGTGTGATGTATCCAATTGGTCTTTGATCGACTAGGAGGAGAATGCTTATTCCGAGAAGACTAGCGATTTTCCAGTAGATGGTTAGGAGCCGCACCATTGACTTTTCTTGGCGTATTGCAGCCCAGGCCAGTAGTACTAAAGGGAGGCCAAAGCTAAACACTGCTGCCAAACGGTATGTGAGCCATACCAAGTTGCGGTAAGGGAGATCAGGCACTAAGGAAGTTTTTAAATATCCATTATCGATGAAGCCAAATCTGTTAACAGACATTGGTGATGTCAAACTCAGTAAGTTGTCTTGCATCTCAATTTGCTAATAGTGCGGCAGCACGTAAACCCGCTAAGTCGTTTCTTTCAGCTGCCTCGCGAGTTGTTAGGCCCTGACGAGTTGTTTGAACGACCTCATCTTCCGATTCATTTAGATATTGGTTCTGCTAGGGGACAGTTTCTGTTAGACCTGGCTGTCCTGCAACCAACTTGGAATTTTTTGGGGGTCGAGATACGTCATGCGTTAGTGATGACAGCCGATCGAGAGCGCGAAAGGTTGGGGCTAACTAACCTTAGATATTTGTTTTGCAATGCAAATGTCAGCTTAGAGAAATGGTTACTTGCTTTGCCAAAAGGTCAATTAAAAAGAGTCTCAATACAATTTCCTGACCCATGGTTTAAACGACGCCATAAAAAGCGACGTGTTTTGCAACCAAGGTTTTTGCTTGGTTTGACTTCGGCTATGCAACCAGGTTGTGAATTATTTGTTCAGAGTGATTTATTGGAGGTTATAGAACCTATGCGGAAATTAATAGAGTTAAGCAATTGTTTTGAGTGTTTTCATGATGATGGTCTGATTTGGTTAAAGAAAAACCCTTTTGATATGCCAACTGAAAGAGAGGAATATGTATTATCTAGGGGGTTCCCTGTTTATAGATGTTTATACAAAAGAAATGGTAATCAGCCTTTTCATCTTTTAAGCTTGGAAGAGTCTTGGCAATGTATTGATAGTAAAACCTTGCATGAAAAGAATACATAATTATTTTGTGAATATATTAATATATCTTCTGATATGAGTTATTGACTCTTGTTTGACTTGGCTGTGCCGAAATCCCAAATTAAGGGAAAGTTCCGATATCAAGAGTTGGCCCTTGGCTCAGATATATTATTCAGTCCCAAAGGTTTCTAAGGGGGTCTTGAGGACGCTTGGGGGTGGACACCTCAATTGTATAAAGTAGAAAAGTTAGTCAAAATTCAAACACAAAGCATCTTAGATTCAAAGGTTGGAAGAATGGAATCATTTGTCTAAAGAACATATAAAGTTCGGTAGAACCTATTCGATTGGCACTTCTTAAAAGGAATAAAGCGTTGAATTGTGTCAATCAAAATTACAAACTGTTTGCTAATTAATTATGACCTTTAAAGACATATCTTTTTGTCCATATCAGGTTTGACTCATGTATAAAAGTTAATCTAAGCTTTTGCATAATGCTTTTAAGCATGCTCTTGTCTTTCTCAACAGAATAAGAGTAGTTTCTTGTTTGGATGAAGAGAAGGTGACTTCCTTGCGTGGCCTCACATTAATAGTTGGCATTTCTTTGATGAGCTTGTGTGCAATTGTTGGTGGACAGGCAATAGTGAGATCAGGTCAAGCGAAATTAAATCCAGACTTTTCGCAAGAAGATCTTTGGAAAATCTATCGAAGATCTATCGATCCTCATCAAAGGCGAGAGGCTGCATTGCTTTTGGCTAGTAAATCTCGGGATTCTCCCTTGAGGCTACAAAGATTGCTGAATGCCCAAGGTTGGGGTGATAGTTCTTTAGCTGCAGTAGCCCTAAAACTTCAAGCACAAAATGCAGAACGCGTATTGGGGTTTAAAAGATCTATTCCTATTTGGGAGGATTTGCTAAGACGTTTTCCATTGTCAATATCTTCTACTGATGCCTATTACAGCCTTGGTCGCAAAAGGCCAAAATTGCGTGAGTATTTATTAAAGAATTACCCGGCTCATCCCGCTGCACTGGCAAGTGCTTTGGAATTGAATAATCAGGGAGGTGATTCTTATCAAGGTGCATTGCATTTAGCAAGATGGGGTTCTCGTTGGCCTGGTGCTGAACAAGCTATACGTGATGCTTGTAGGTCTACTTTGCCAAATGGTTTTGAATCAAAAGAAATTGAAGCACTTGCATTTTCTTTGGCAAAACTGGGAGACGGCAAAGCGGCTCTTGAATGTTTGAAAGATGAATCTTCTAGGCCGTCTATTTTACTTGCTATTGGGAAGGCTTTGTTGCAAGGAAACTCATTTGATCAAGAAAAGGGTGAAGAGCTTTTAATGAAGATGGTTCAAAAGAATCCCCAGACGCCTGAAAGTTTGGAAGTGGCAAGATTGTTTAGTTCACCGTTTTATCCAAGAAGAGAAAGTTTTAAATTATTACCTGAAAGCCTTTCAACATACTCACCAAGTGTTCTTGCAGCAAAGATTCGATTGAATGAAGGAAATGATTTTGAGGTGCTTATAAAAGGCTGGGAGGATTATGCTGATATTTGGGAATTACAGTGGTATTTAGCTAGAAAAGCTTTGTTAAATAGTGATTGGATAAAAGCTACATCAATATTACAAAGTATCGCTAGCTCAAAATTGCCTGAGCCGCTGGCCGTAAGACAAAAATTTTGGCTAGCTTTTTCTGCGGCCAAGCAAGGCCAAACTTTTCAAGCAAAGAAAATTTGGAAAGAAATCAGTATTAAACATCCACCTGGTTATTATACATGGCGTGCTTCTTCTCGAATTGAAAAAATAGATTTTCCCAAACTTAAAAATAGTGATTTTTTGCTAGAGAATCCAAAACCTTTGGCTTGGCAACCTCTTGGTAGCAAGAATAACTTGGCCAACCTACTTTGGCGTTTAGGTTTGGAAAAAGATGCTTGGGAAACATGGAGATCAAGCAAAGGCCAAGACCTGATTGGTTTAGATAGTTTTGAAGAGACTCTTATTGAAGGGCGTTTAAGGATGTCAGTAGGGGATAATTGGTTAGGCCTAAATAAGTTATGGAAAGTAAGCTTAATATCTGTTATAGAAGATTGTTTCGATCGTCAATTGTTGCACAGAAGTCAATATCCTTATCGGTTTTGGAGCGAGATCTCAGAAGCAAGTAAAGTAACAGGCATATTACCAGAATTATTATTGTCAATAGTTAAACAAGAGTCGAGATTCTCTCCAGGTGTTGAATCTATTGCTGGTGCAATAGGACTTATGCAAATCATGCCAGAGACGGCAAATCAGTATTCTCAAGATGTCCTGTCTAAGGATGCTTTGAAAGAAACAAGAAAGAATATATTATTAGGAGCATTACATTTGTCTAAGTTAATAGATAGGTGGAATATGAATCCTTGGCTCGTAATTGCCAGCTATAATGCTGGCTCTGAGGCAGTCTCGAGATGGGAGTCGGATGAACTTGAGTTTGAACCTGAACTTTGGGTCGAGAGAATACCCTACCCTGAGACAAGATTCTATACAAAAAAAGTGCTTGGGAACATTTGGAGCTATTTGAAGTTAGACGATCAACTATGTCAAGAACATGAGTAATTTCAGGGAAGTAATTGCTGCATGAAGAAAACTTTAAAAATACTTGATAGTATATGCAGATTTCTTGCCATATAAGTGATATATTTTTTTGAAGGTTAGTTTCTAATTGAATTAGACTGTTTAAAGAATGACCGACTCGCCATCCCCTATTTTGCTTAGTAAGGTCCAGAGAATATTTCTTGCAATGACTGCATTTCTATTGGCAGTTTGCTTGCTAATCTTTCGTGGATATTTTAATCCAGAAGCTCCTTTACAACAATTAGCAAGAAAGTCTTTGGAGCCAAATAATGCTCTTTACAATGGAAGGCCCACCGTACTTGAGTTCTATGCAGATTGGTGTGAAGCCTGTAGGGGAATGGCACCATCTATGATTTCTCTTGAGAAAAATTTAGGGAATAAGCTTGATATTGTTCTGCTCAATGTCGATAATCCAAAGTGGCAAGACCTTATGAATAAATATAATGTCTTAGGTATTCCTCATTTGAATTATTTTGATGCTCAGGGTGCTTATAAGGGAAGCTCTGTAGGATTACAGTCTCATAAAGAATTATCGTCATCTTTGGATGCGCTACTTTCAGATAATCCATTGCCAAGTCTTACTAATATGGGTTCAATTAGCAGGTTAAAGGACATCTATAATGTAAGCAACGATTCGTCAAGTCAATCAGATAAAGTCAAACCTCGAAGCCATGGATAAATGTCAGACATTTCTTGAACTCATGAAAATTTAATTAACCTTGATCCCAACCTAATGAGCTTGCAACTATTGGATAGGTTTCAGAAAAGATCTTTTTACATTGCAACGCAATATCCATATGTTCTTTTTGTGTTCCATGACCTGAACGAAGTTCGATATAATGTATCCACGATCTGCAGGAACCTGTCATATAGATCTTAGTTGGTGTTGCTATAGGTAGTACAAATCTTGCACATTCTTTGGCGACTCCTGCTTCAAGCATGTCTTCGTAAAGGTTAATTGATTGATTAAATTGCTCCCGGATTCTTCTTTTAAAAGTATCAATTATTCCACCTTCTAAATCATTGATCGAGTTTTGCCTGTTTTTTGTGTCTTGTCGTCTTAACTCGGGAATTTCTATCCCACCTAATTGTGTACTATCTGCATAACGTTGTGAAAACTCTTGGAAAGTAAATGACCTGTGCCGAAGAATCTGTGCAGCAATCCCTCGATTGGTTTCTATTTGAACTGTCATATAAGCTTGTTCAAAAACACTCCAATGTTGATGTTTGATGCAATATTTCAGGAGCCCATTGAAGTCTTGATTGTTTTGGTTCTTAGGATTGCTCACTCTAGCTATATAAGCCATTGTTTGTTCTGCTTTTGGAGTTGATGCTATTAATTCGACGTTGCTCATCTCTAGTCAAACTTTCTATAACTTTAGCATGAAAATTTAGCTTAGCCTATGAAGATTTAGGCTAAATGTACTTAAGAATATGTGCTTATCAGCAGTTGGATAGAGTTAAATAAAGGGCCAAACTTTATAGATTATAATTTATATTCTTGCAAGAGTTACTTTTTCTGGCTGGTGTTGATACTTTCCTTTTCTGTCGCTATACGTAGTCTCGCAGGGGTCGCCCTCGAAAAATAGTAGTTGGCAAATTCCTTCGTTCGCATAGATTCTGCAATCTGCTCCTGAACTATTGCTAAATTCAAGAGTTAAATGACCTTCCCAACTTGCTTCAGCAGGAGTCGTATTTACTATAATTCCTAATCGAGCATAGGTGCTTTTCCCAAGACATATAACAGTTATATTTGGCGGAACTTTCATTTTCTCTAAAGCCACTCCTAATCCATACGAATGAGCTGGAAGTATGAAGTATTCGCCATCCTTATCCTTTTGTAGAGGTGTGGCTTCTAGGTTCGCAGGATTAAACCTTTTCGGGTTCATCACTGTGCCAGGAACATGACGAAATATAAGAAATTCTTTTGAAGAAAGTCTTAGATCATACCCGTATGAGGAACAGCCAAAGCTAAGAACAGGTTTCTTTTGGTTTGTTTCAAGATGCCTAATTAGGCCAGGCTGAAAGGGGTCAAGCATCCCTGATGCAGCTTGTTCAGTTATCCAGCGATCGTTTTTAAGCATTAGAAACCACAACGTAATTCAGTGATTTGATCTGCCATCTTTGTTAGGCGATTTGGAATTTCTGGACCAGTAAGAATGACGTCGATTGCATCAGGCATTTTCTCAAGTGTTTCTATAACATCTGCTTCGTTTAGATAACCAAGTGATATCGCGAGACCGACTTCATCAATTACCAGTTGGTCAAGCTCTCCTGAAAGTAGCTTTTCTCGACATATTTTCCATATTGCTTTAACTGCCTCAATTGGATTGGGTTTAGAGGGTTGCTGAGAGATTTCAGAAATGTGTTTTGAAATGCACCCAGGAAAATCTGGTCTGATCCATTCAAGTTTACCGCAGAGTTTTACTGTTCTTTGTGGACCTTGATTTACACCCCCTTTAAGCAATTGAACAATCAGAACTCGACTGCCAAGTCCTGCTGTTCTTAACGCGGCACTTAGTACGACAGAAAAGCTTCCTCTATATGAAGAGGTATGGATTTGGAGTTGCCCTTCGGGCTGTACCAGGTGAAGTGCTGGTCGTATTTTGGGCGGTTTTAGAGGCCTTGTGCCAACGCTCCCTGAAAAATGTTGACCAGCTTTTTCCTGATCAACATAATACTGCGAATTTTTGAGGCTTGTGCTTACCAAGACTGCAAGAGCCTTTAAGAGTGACTGCTTGCAAACTTAGCGTCGCTTGTCATCTGCACAAGGGTTTTGACACTATCTATGGTGTATATGAAGGAATTGATTGCCTCGTTTGCCTTTCTTTTTAAGAATTAGAGGAGAGTATTTGTATCTATGCAGCGTGCTGATGGCCGTGGCCCCAATCAATTGAGAGCATTTGATGTGAGATGGGATCCAATGAGTTTTGCTCTTAGTTCATTGATAGTTTCTACAGGCAAAACTTCAGTCTTATGTAGTGTTTGTATTGAGGATCGGGTACCAAAATGGCGAGCAGGTTATGGCAAGGGTTGGCTGAGTGCTGAGTATCGATTGTTACCTGGCTCAACTCCTCAACGACAGCAACGCGAATTACTAAAGCTTTCAGGTAGAACCCAAGAGATTCAGAGATTAATAGGTCGGAGCCTTAGAGCAGTAATTGATATGAAGGCTCTTGGGGAGAAAACATTACTTATAGATTGCGATGTTATTCAGGCTGATGCTGGAACTAGAACTGCCGCTATTACAGGAGCTTGGATCGCTCTTCAAAAAGCTTGCACGAGATTGGTTGAGGAAGGTCGCATATCAAATGATCCGCTAATAGGGCAAGTAGCTGCGGTGTCTGTTGGTTTGGTGGGAGGTAGACCTTTGTTGGACCTTGACTACAGCGAAGATTCCAATGCAGACGTTGATTTTAATGTTGTGATGGCTTCTGATGGACGCTTCTTAGAGGTGCAAGGGACTGCGGAAGGAGAGCCTTTTAGCCGGCAAGAATTGAACTCACTTCTTGATTTGGCAGAACCAGGCTTGGCTAGCCTTCATTCGTCTCAACGTATAGCTTTAAATAACTAAGGCTTAAAAAGGCTTAAAAAGGCTTAAAAAGTCACTATTGCTACATGGCCTATCGATGACAATCCTTAGTGTCCTGGCATTTGCTTCGCTAGCCAAAAGGCACCATGGCAGGCGTCACTTCCGGCTTTAGCCGCTACTCCGCCCCACGAAAAGAACAAGGTAATACAAGCCTTGCAAATCCAGTTAGCTCTTCAAGTAGAAGCTTGTTGGAGGTCATTCGTGAATTGGATGGGGCCAGTACAGAGTTTGTCGAACGTGCTAAGAACATATTTTTCCCAGGCGATCCTGCAGAACGCGTTTATCTGATTAAACGTGGCGCAGTCAGACTATCAAGGGTGTATGAATCAGGTGAAGAAATAACAGTTGCTTTGCTCCGTGAAAATAGCCTTTTTGGTGTTCTGTCCTTGTTGACTGGGCATAGATCAGATCGCTTTTATCACGCTGTTGCTTTCACAAGAGTGGATATGGTTACTGCGCCAGCAGCTTCTGTGAGACAGGCTATTGAAGCTGATCCGTCGGTCGGATTACTTTTGCTGCAAGGACTTTCCAGTCGGATATTGCAGACGGAAACAATGATTGAAACTTTGACTCATCGTGATATGTCCTCAAGATTAGTGAGTTTTCTACTTGTTCTATGCAGGGACTTTGGAGTTCCTGGAGACAAGGGCATCACAATAGATCTACGCCTCTCTCATCAGGCAATTGCAGAAGCAATAGGTTCTACTAGGGTTACTATTACTAGGCTATTGGGAGACCTGAAAAATTCAGGCTTAGTACAGATTGACCGAAAGAAAATTACTGTACTTGACCCAATTGCTCTTGCGAAGCGATTCAATTGATCTTCACTTCTCTTTTTTGATGAAATCGCGTGTTATCCCTCTTGAACAAATTTTCGGGTTATCGTGACAGGCTGGTTTTTAATTGTTTTACTTCTTGTTTTAGGAGGGGTGCTTTCTACCCTTGGTGACGGTCTTGGGAGCTTTGTTGGAAAGTCACGTTTGAGTCTGTTTAATCTTAGACCACGCAGAACTGCTGTATTGATAACAGTTTTAACTGGAAGTTTGATAAGTGCATTATCTCTAGGTTTGATGTTGCTTGTTAGTAGGCAGTTGAGAGTTGGTTTATTTGAGTTGAATACGCTTCAGGCCAAGGTCCAAAATAGCCGTCAAGAGTTGAAACAACTAGAAAGTAATTTAATTGCTTTACGAAGGGGGGATGTGGTCGTAAGCAGTGGTCAGTATTTGTCTACAGCAACAGTAAGGCTTGAGAGTCCAAGTCAGGCTAAGGAAATTATTGATCGCTTGCTTCAAGAGGCAAATCTTGAGGCTTTTAGAAGAGTACTTCCAGGGGAGAAGGCTAATAGGCAGATTCTCCTTGTGCCTAGAGATGACATTAAGAGACTGGAGGAAATAATAAGAAGAGAAGGAACCTGGGTTATTAATATAAGATCAGCTGCCAATGTTCTTCTAGGAGAAAAGTTGGTTTATGCATTTCCAGAGGTTCGACCAAATAAAACCATTGCTAGAAAAGGTGAAATCTTGGCGAAGACTTTTCTTGAAGAGAGTGAAATAACATCGCAATTAATAAATAAAAGGATTAAATTACTTCTTGCATCAACTTTGGCAGAGATTAAACGACGAGGTTCATTAAGCTCAAGTCTTCAATTTGATCCAAATGCTATAAATCAATTAGGTAATGCAATGCTTAAAAGGACTAAAAGCAGGATAGAATTACAATCTGTTGCTCTTCGAACTAGTGAAACGGCAGACCCAATTTCAGTACTTCTAAGAATTAAGTAAGAATTTATCTTGACCAAAGTAAAAATGAATCGTTTTTTAGCAATTGATCCTGGCAAAGATAAGTGTGGTCTTGTTCTGGTTGATTTTGAAGAAGGAATTGTTTTAGCTGGAAGAGTTGTTTCTTCAGAACTAGTTATTGATGTGATTAAAGATTGGCAAAATGAAGGCACTTTTAAAGCAATTTTTCTAGGGAATGGAACCAGCAGTGAATACTGGAATAAGAAACTTATTGAGTTTGGCTCTATTTCGGTTGTTGAGGAAAGAGGTACAACTTTAAGAGCTCGAAAGCGTTATTGGGAGCTCTGGCCTCCTATTAATTGGCGTAAATTTTTACCAAGAGGCTTAAATATTCCTCCTGTTGATTTAGATGCTATAGCGGCCTTGGTTTTATTAGAAGATCATTTACAAACACGCTTTAATTGGCCAGGTCCACCTGGTTTCAAAATTCTGCCCTAATGGTAAATAAGTAATCACTCCCAGGTTCAAGATGATAATCAGTCTTAACTAAAAACCTAAATAGTGCATCTTGTATTAAAGCTCGACCAAGAGAGGGTTCAATGATCAACTCTCCTTTGTCAAAAGCCCATCTGAATTGCCATTCATAACCTCCTGCTGATACCTCTCCATCCAGGCATTGATCTGTAAAACTTTGACGGTTAACCCTGAGATGAGCAGTTGTTACTGGCAATCGATTCATTCTTGATTTAAGCCACCTTTGCTTTGGTAAGCATTTAGACGATTACCAGCTCTCTCTAATCCAAGACTTTGAATGAGGTCTAGTCCAATAAGTACCTCTCCCAGAATTTCATCTACTAAATTAGATTCTTCTTTGCTAAATGTTCCTAATACATGAGAAATCGTTTTTGCTCGACGCTCTGCAGGGATATAAGAAGGAGACCCAATACCGATTCTTAGCCTGGAAAAATTTTGTGTCCCTAGGTGGTTAATACTGCTTTTTAGCCCATTGTGCCCTCCCGCACTTCCCTTTGCTCGAAGTCGAAGTCGACCTAAAGGCAGATCCATGTCATCTACGAGTACAAGTATTTGCTCAACACCAAGGTCAAACCAATCCAATGCAGCTCGAATAGATCTGCCACTTTCATTCATATAAGTATTTGGCATTAGCAATCTAAGACGATTACTTCCACTTCCTATTTCCGCTAATGATCCATGAAGCTTATTCTGTTGACGAAAATACACGCCCTCTTTTTTTGCAAGCATGCTTATGGCCATATAACCGATGTTATGACGAGTGTTTTTATACTTTGTTCCTGGGTTGCCGAGGCCAACTAATAGACGTAACTCTCCCGCTCTCATTCAAGTTGGTTTGTGGGGAGGTTGTTGAAGTTTTTCTGGACTGTCTTCATTATCCTTTTCTGTGGATGAAACTAATTTTTCATCCACAGATATGTTGTCGGAATCTTTGTCCGACATGGCCTTGTGAATCTCCCGCTCAAATTCTGAAGATGCAGCTTGAAACCCTTTAAGGGTTTTACCTAGCGTGCGTCCTAGTTCAGGGAGGCGTTTGGGGCCAAATATTAAAAGTGCTAAGGCACCGATAACTGCAATTTCGGGCAGCCCGACGCCAAAAACATTCATAGATGAATCTCAGTTCAGTTCATCCCATTCCAGTTAACGGAGAAGCCTTGGAGAACGACTGACTCG
This sequence comes from Prochlorococcus sp. AG-409-A19, assembly GCA_003216155.1. The sequence goes on from QCJH01000003.1 coordinate 32,973, forward strand.
TTATAAACCTGAAGCATTACCGTAAGGAATACAAGAAGAAGAACACCGATCAAAGCCATTGCAGGAGTGGTTCCCCACCCAGGAACAACCTTCCCTTGGTCAGTATTACCAATGGATTTGAGCAGGCTTCCAAGACGTGTACGTTGAGACATGATTTTGCTTGGGTCTCAGATAAAGGGTCAATCCAGATATTGTATGGGTAATACCGTTTGAAGTACCAATTCTGTCGAGAGATTTGATGCAAAGCACTTCACCTGCTCTTTCATTGGCAATTGTTCTGTTGGTAGTTTTGTTTGGGCTTACTAGCTTTGGCATCTATACCTCTTTTGGCCCACCTTCGAAGCAACTTGATGACCCCTTTGACGAGCATGACGACTAAGTGATATTTCAACAAATCTTCTTAAGGGCTTTTCTTTGCCTTCTCATAAGAATTGTTGATTGAAAACGCCTTGCAGTGGTGCTCATCGCCAGTAAAAAAGCACGGTTTGGCTATTTACAACTGCCTTTCAAATGGCTTTAACTCCGCCTGGAGCGAATGCGAAACATTTCAATCCACGCCAATCGTCGGCCTTCGACCCCCTTATTCATAGTGATTCCCATGCAAAGCCACATAAGATGATGTTGCTTCTTTAGACGTGGTCGTTAACCATGCTCGCCCTCAAGATTTCCGTTTACACGGTCGTCTTCTTTTTCGTTGGTATCTTTCTGTTCGGCTTCTTGGCGAGTGATCCAACTCGAACTCCGGCAAGGAAGGATCTCGAAAGTCCTCAAGACTGACCTCTGGTTTTAGCTTTTTAGTCAAGCCAGACTTCGGACTGGGACTTTATCCTGGTTTGCTTGACTTGAACGTGGGAGGATCACCAGCCTCTTAGCTAAAGCTTGGTGGCCCAAAGCCCCTCCTTGTTGATTGTTGCCTTAATCGCCTCAGGAGGGGGGATGAGGGTGATATCTTCGCCTGTCGAGAGACAGACAGGAAATCATTTCAGAGATCAATCACTTGGTGTTGGTTCCTTTTCATATCAGTCCATTAATGCTTTTAGCTCTGGCTCTAATACCCAGTCTTTGAATCCCACTGGGAAGAATGTTCTCCCTCCAGAAGGGTTGAGATTAACGTCTGACCATCAAAGTTATGATTTCCAAAGAGATCGTTTTGTAGCAGAAGGGAGAGTCAGGGCTTATTTGAATGGAGGCTTACTGCGTGCTGACCGTATTGAATTTGATAGTGGATTCAGAACTCTTTATGCGATAGGTAGTGTTCGATTTAGCAAAGGCTCTCAGTATTTTCAAGCAAGTACATTCCGTTATAACTTAATTCACGAAGAAGGTGAGCTTGAGGATGTATACGGAGTTCTTGATCTTGCAAGCTTGGCTAAAGATTTAAAGCAAGTTTCACTAAGTGGCTCAAAGAAATCATTAATGAATGAATCATTAGATCACAATGAGAAAAATTCATTTGAAGAATTCTTTTTTAATTTAGATGATAAGAATTCTAAGGAGCCAAACTCTCAAAAGAAACCTGAGAAAATTAGTCAAATTGGCACAATGGCTTGCCCACCGCCATTGCCTCCAATCCCCAATTGGCATCCACATCCTTGGGCTTTAACTGCTTGGGGTGGGCAGATGACAAATGCTAATTTTGGGAAGACCTTTTTCTTTAAAGGGAATTTGCGTGAAGAGTATTTATTTGGTTTAGGTTTAAGCAGAAGGATTTATAAGGCTGGTCCCTTTGAGATTGAGCTAGAGGCTGATTTGTTTAAACATAATGCGTTTAAACAGGATGGAGGTGAATATAATCAGTCTGTTGCTTTTTCAGATACGCCTTCTCAGGATTTTGAGGAGGGTATTTTTGGTATTGGAGCAAGACTATGGTTAAGGCCTTGGTTAAGTTTTGGAGTTATTGAAGGTATAAGTGTTCTTAGCTCTTCTAGCAATTATGAGCGTACTTTTCGAGAGAAGTATGCAAATTTATTAAATTATTTGAGTTTTGAAATTGAAGCGTCATTCTCGAGAAATCTTTCTTTGGTTGGTCGAATTCATCATCGTTCAGGTGCTTTTGGTGTTTTTAATGGCGCAAAAGAAGGTAGTAATGCTTATTTACTTGGATTGAGATATCGGTGGGGAGAAGATAAGCAGGAGAAAACTCAGGTTGCTGCAGTTCCGCCTTTAGGTTGCCCTGAATCTGGTTTTTATGAAAAAAAGAATTCAAAAGTCTCAGGGGATAGTTTTCAGGCAATTCCTAAAGGGTTTGATTTATATCAATCGGCTTCTGAGAAAAGGAGCTTGATGATTAAGCGAGCAAAGGAAAATCTAGAAATCAGTAAATCTTTTCTTGTCAAAGGAAAATCTTTTCAGAAGATCCTCCAAAGCCAAGAGAATTTAAGAGCAAAAAGAATCACTGAACTAGATCAGCGTATTGATGAGATAAAACTAAGAGAGAGTTTGACAGTCCAAAAGCTTATAGGGCTGTCGAAGCCAATGAGAAATATTAATGAGAAGAATAAATATGGCGGTATTCAAGTGGCGGAGCTTAATAGGCAAGGAAGAGCTAAATTTATAACGGGATCGATTACACGTTGGAGAGTTCAGGCAACCAAGGTCACTATTAACTCTAATGGTTGGGAGGCAGACAGAATGGGATTCTCAAATGATCCTTTTACACCTTCTCAAACCAGGATTGAAGCAGAAGATGTTGTGGCAATAGAACAACCCAATGGAGACTTATTGATAAAGAGCCGAAGAAATAGACTTATCCTTGAAGATCGCTTGCCTATTCCAGTCTCACGTTCTCAGAGAATTTCTAAGCAAGAAGAAGTTGAAAATAGATGGATTTATGGGATAGATAATAAAGACCGCGATGGATTATTTGTTGGGAGAGAACTTAAGCCTATTGATTTATTTGGTAGATTTAAGCTCTCACTCGTGCCTCAGTTTTTAGTTCAAAGAGCTAAAAATGGTAGTACTAATAGTTATCAGAGACCTAATTCATCAATTAGTTCAAATTCGATAAATCAAATCGCAAAATCTGCTGACTTATTTGGCATAGAAGCAGAGATGAGGGGTGAACTATTTAATTGGGATTTGGATATAAACGCAGATATAAGTACATTCAATCCTAAGCTGATCGCTAAAGGTAGTCGTTATTGGGGAAGTCTTCGTAATAGTTTTTCTATCCCCTTCGCTAAAGATATCGACTCTCGCCTTTTTGGATTGTATCGCTATAGGGCCTGGAATGGATCTTTAGGCGAAACAGAAATCTATTCAGGGTATGGTTCTATTCTTGAGAAGAAAAGTAGATTAAAATTCTTTGGAGCAGATAGTGAATATCTTGTAAGAGTAGGACTTGGTAAATATCAGGCCAAGTCCTCAGATAGCGAGAGGATATTATCTATTTGGAGAGGTAATTTATATGGTTCATTGAGTAGTAGTTATCCTTTGTATGATTTTAAGCATGAAAGACTAAATCTAATTGATGCATATCGCTATTCGCCAAAGGCGATTAAACCGGGTCTTTCTCTGAATACAAATATTAGCACTTCATATTCCGCTTATAACAATGGAAGCAGTCAAGCAACGCTTAGCATTAGTGCAGGTCCTGTTTTGACGGTCGGTACATTTAGTAAGCCTTTCTTTGATTATACAAGAATGTCTATTTCATTAGGAGGTACTCTTAAATCTGGTGAAAGTCCTTTTGATTTTGATCAAGCTTCTGATTTGAGGACATTAGGTTTTGGCTTGACTCAACAAATAGCAGGACCATTATTAGTAAGTACTGGTTTTGAGTGGAATATTGATCCTGCATCGGAATATTTAGGTAAAACTATAAATTCTAAATTGGAGCTTCTTTGGCAGCGTCGTTCTTATGACTTGGGCTTGTATTACAGTCCTTATGAGGGTACGGGTGGATTTAGAGTGCGATTGAATGACTTTAATTTCAATGGAACAGGTTTACCTTTTGTGCCATATGATTTCAACAAGGCTAATCATTCTGTAGAAGGAAAAGGCTCTTAGAGTTTAATTGCAAGTAATTCTTTTGTGAAAATATTGGAATCTCAAAATCTAGGTTTACCTTCTTCTATCTATTTGCTTGATTATCAGTTGAATTGAAATCATTTAAGTATGGAAGAGAAGCCATCGTTTTGTTTATATTCTTGTCTTGACTAAGCAGTATTGAAGTGGCATCCCATCTTCCTGTTAAGAGCAATTCTTTAGGGCCTTGGTCGATAGATAATGTGTATGAACCAATTGAACTAGTTAGAATTTGGGATTCAAGTCTGATATTCCATTTAGTTTCTGGATTCTCGGAAATATGCTTTTGTAAGGACTTAATTTGTTTTGAATCTCCTGCAAAACATGGTATCCCAATTGCCAAGCAGTTGCTATAGAAGATCTCGGCAAAGCTTTCTGCTGCAATTGCTCTTATACCCCAACGCATTAATGCTTGTGGAGCATGTTCACGGCTAGATCCACAGCCGAAGTTGCTATTTACAACTAATATTGATGCATTCTGATGAGCTTTAAGATCAAAAGGATGGCTCCCATTGAGTTCTTTGCGATCATCTTCGAAGACTTGTTTACCTAAAGCATTAAAGCTCACACACTTTAGAAAACGAGCGGGAATGATTCTATCTGTATCAATATCATCCCCATATAAAGCTATTGCTAACCCTTCTATTTCATTGATTTTACCTTCAGGGAATGAAGAAAGATTTTTGATCATTTAAGGGTGTGTGGTGAGTAAGTTTTTTCAAGTAGTTTGCGAACATCAGTTACTTTCCCAGTGACTGCAGCTGCTGCAACCATCGCGGGGCTCATGAGTAATGTTCTTCCGTTTGCCGAGCCTTGCCTCCCTTTGAAATTGCGGTTACTTGAACTCGCGCTGATCTGACTTCCTTCAAGTCGATCAGAGTTCATTGCCAGGCACATGGAGCAGCCTGGTTCTCGCCATTCAAACCCTGCTTCTAAGAAAACAGTGTCGATACCTTGTGCTTTTGCTTCTTTGGCTACTTGTTCTGATCCAGGCACTACAAATGCTTTTACTCCTTTCGCTACATGTTGGCCTTGTGCAATTTTGGCGGCGGCTTGTAGATCACTTAGGCGACCATTTGTGCAACTCCCAATGAAACAAACATCAATTGATAAACCAACAATTTTCTTGCCTGGATGTAGCCCCATATATTTGTAAGCTTCTTCGGCAATCATGCGTTCATTTTCCTCTAGTAACTCTGGGATGGGTAAAGTCTCATTGATAGCGATCCCTTGGCCTGGTGTTATTCCCCAAGTTACTGTTGGGGCAACTTCTGAAGCATTAAAAGTAACTTCGTGATCGAAAATGGCTTTCGAATCGCTAGATAATGTTCTCCACCAAGAGATGGCTTTATCCCATTTTTCGCCTTTAGGAGAATTTGGTAGACCCTGTAAATATTTGAAAGTTTCTTCATCTGGGTTGACATAACCGCATCGAGCTCCTCCTTCAATTGCCATATTGCAAATCGTCATTCGCTCTTCCATCGACATGGCTTTGATTGCTTCACCATCAAACTCATAGGCAAATCCAACTCCAGCTTTAACGCCAAGGGTTTTGATTACATGCAGTATTAAGTCCTTTGCATAGACTCCTTTACTTAATTGACCATTAACCTTTATTCGCCTCACTTTGAGTTTGTTCATTGCAAGACTTTGACTGGCCAAAACATCTCTTACTTGACTAGTACCAATACCAAAAGCAATTGCTCCAAAAGCTCCGTGAGTTGATGTATGAGAGTCCCCACATGCAATTGTCATGCCAGGTTGGGTTAGGCCAAGTTCAGGGGCAATGACATGAACTATGCCCTGCTTCCCACTCCCAATGCCATGCAATCTAATACCGTGTTTTGAACAATTTTTTTCAAGCGTACTCAGCATTTCCTCGGCTAGAGGGTCTGCAAAAGGACGGTGCTGACTAGTAGTAGGCACTATGTGATCAACTGTTGCAACAGTCCGTTCTTTGCAACGTATAGGCAGCTCTTTGTCCTGAAGTGCTGCAAAAGCTTGTGGGCTGGTTACCTCATGAATCAGATGAAGACCTATGAAAAGTTGTGTTGATCCTCCAGGTAGCTCAGCCACCTTATGAAGATCCCAAACTTTGTCGTAGAGAGTGCCTGCGCTCAAGTTTCAAATGCTTTAGGTGTAGACACTAGACCCGAGAGAGCAAGGTCAGCCTAAGAAAATTCAGTGCATGTACCACACTTAATTGATTAATGGCTTGTCTCTCCAGGTGAGATCCAAAGTTCTCTTGCTTTGATTGACAAGTCGCTTCGCAAGCAACTGCCAAATGAATAAGACCCACAGGCTTGAGATCGCTCCCACCTCCAGGCCCTGCGATTCCGCTAACCGCAATACTCCAATTTGAATGCAGGCTTTTACGGGCACCTAAAGCCATTGATTTGACAACATAGTCTGAAACAGCACCATGCTCTTCGAGTACTTCTTTGGACACATTGAGCATATGATGTTTGATTGAATTGCTGTATGCAATTACACCTCCTAAAAAAACATCGGAGGCACCTGGCACAGAAGCCAGAGCAGCCCCAATCCCGCCCCCAGTGCAAGATTCCGCAACGGCTAAAGTTTCACCTCTTTTACGTAAGAGTCCAATAACAACTGAAGCCAAACTTTCATTGTCCGTTCCGAAGCAAAGACTCCCTGTACGACTGTATATATCTTTTACTATTGGGTTCATTATCTTCTGTGCGACTTGAATATTTTCCCCTCTTGAAGTTATGCGTAATTTTACTTGCCCTTGCCCTGCATAAGGGGCAACAGTTGGGTTCCTATGTATTAATAAATCAGATAAATCTTCGGCTAATTCTGATTCCCGAATACCTGTGAAATGTAGGGTTTTGCTTAGAAATATTTCTCTTATTGTTCCATTCTTTTGAAGCCAAGGAACTGCTGTTTCGTGCCACATGGCTTTCATTTCATAAGGAACTCCAGGGAAAGTGAGCACAGTAAAATCTGGCTTAGGGCTCCAGATTATTCCTGGAGCAGTTCCATTTCGGTTTGGGATGACGATTGCACCAGAGGGAATTAAAGCTTGCTTTTCATTGTTTTTTGGCATTCCATTCTGATTTATTGATTTAGCTTTTATATCACTCAGTATTTCTTGGTCTGTTTCTAGAGTTGCATGGAAAGCAGCGGCAAGGCTCTCTGTCGTAATGTCATCTGGAGTGGGGCCAAGGCCTCCAGTAATTATTAGAAACCTAGTTCTATTACTTGCTTCTAGGATCACTTCTATAAGGCGATTGACATTGTCCCCTACAACAGTTTGCCTGTAGTGTGCTATTCCTAGAGATGCTAGCTCTTCAGATAACCAGCGAGCATTGCTATTAAGAATATTCCCCAATAAAAGTTCAGTACCTATGCAAAGGATTTCTGCAACTTTGGATGAGTATAAATCGGTATGTAATATGTCTTTAGTGGCGGACATAGTTATTTATTCCTGTTAGGAGATGAATTGGAATTGATGGGTTCTTTTGAGATGCGTTTCTTCTGACTTATTATTGTTGTTACAAGAATTGCTGTTGCTATGGCTAGCCAGAAGAATCTCATTTCAGCATTGGCCATGACTAGAGCTATTGAAGCTAACCATTGAGTGAAAACATAAATCAAAAGAACTGTTTTTCTATGGCTAAAGCCAGCTCTCAGTAAGCGGTGATGTAGATGTCTACGATCTGGATAAAACGGGGAGCGACCTGCTCGTAACCTCCCCATGATTACAGCGGACATGTCAGCTAGAGGAAGAGAAAAAATGAGTAGTGGTAGGAGGAGACTTACGGTTGTTAGTCCTTTTGCTGGGCCGACAATACTTATCGCTGCCAAGGCAAACCCTATGAAATAGGCACCTCCATCGCCCATGAAAATTCGTGCAGGATTGAAGTTGTATTTAAGAAAACCAAAACAACATCCTGCAAGTGAAGCAGCAAGAAAACCGACGGCAGTTTGATGTAGTGAAAAGCTTACTGAAATAAGACCTACAGCTGCAATCCCAGCGACACCGGCCGCAAGTCCATCTAAGCCATCAAGCCAGTTAATTGCATTGGTAATCCCTACTAGCCATATGATTGTTGATATCAGGCTTAGATAAATAGGCAGAATAAATAGTTGATTATCATTTCCCAACCATGGAAATTCAATTGTTCCAATTCTTACTCCAAGTAGCCATATGACCGAGGCCACGCTGATTTGTGCGACTAAACGAGGCCAGGGAGATATGCCGAAGAGATCATCTGCTAGCCCAATCAAGAAAAATAAAAGAGCACCCGCAAGAGTGGACCAGATCAAACGGTCTTTTTCTGGAGCAAGTAGGCCAAAGCCTCCTAACCCCCAAGTAATTCCTAGGGAAAGACAAAAACCTAAAACCATTGCAATACCCCCAACTCGCACAGTGGGTTTGCTGTGTTGCTTTCGAAGATCAGGTAGGTCAGTTAAACCAAGATTTAGACCAATTGAGCGAATCCTTGGAGCTAAAAACGCGGTGATAAAAGTCGACATCGCGAATGTCGCCGAAGCGAAAGTTAGGGGGCTGCTCGCGATGGTCAAGCTTGCTCCTTTTCTATGAGGACCAAATAGTAGTCGCTGTTCAGTTCAATCTTAGAAAGGGCTAGGGGTTGATTCCATTGTTCGGGATCCTCTTAGATGAGGGCAGAACTGATACTTTGTTTGTACAGAGGGAATCTCAAACAGAGTTTTCGAACTCTTTGTAAGCAATTTGATTTCATTTCTTCATCATTAGGGTTTAGAAGGCGATCTGCTATTACATCAGCGACTTCAATAAAAGCGCTTTCATCGAACCCTCTTGTTGTAAGAGCAGCGGTTCCTAGCCTTAAACCACTTGTTACAAAGGGTGATTCAGGATCAAAAGGAACTGTGTTTTTGTTTGCAGTAATGTTTACTTCGCTAACAAGAGAATCGGCAATTTTTCCTGTTATTCCAATGCTTCTTAGATCGAGAAGCACAATATGGTTATCAGTACCTCCGCTAACGATAGAAATACCTCTTTTTTGAATTCTTTGAGAAAGAGTTTTGGCATTAGCAACTACTTGGCGGCTATAAGTCTCAAATTCAGGCTGTAGGGCTTCACCAAAGGCAACTGCTTTTGCTGCAATTACGTGTTCTAGAGGGCCGCCTTGAACTCCTGGGAAAACAGCCTTGTCAAACTTACGACCAAAGTTTTCATCTTTACAAAGGATTAACCCTCCTCGTGGGCCACGAAGGGTTTTGTGGGTGGTTGTAGTAACTACATCACAATGTTCTATAGGACTTGGATGTATTCCTTTTGCAACTAGACCAGCAATATGAGCAATGTCTGCTAATAGATAGGCATCTACTTCATTTGCAATTGACCTGAAGGCAGAAAAATTGATCTCTCTTGGATATGCTGAATATCCGCAAATAATTAATTTAGGTCGATGCTTTATAGCAATATCTCGAATTTCGTCCATGTCTAATTGTTGCGTTTGTTGATTTACTCCGTAATGAATAACGTTGAACCATTTGCCGCTTACATTTACAGGAGAGCCGTGTGTTAGGTGACCCCCATGGGAAAGATCCATCCCCATAATGGTTTCGCCAGGTTTGAGTAAAGCGAGAAATACTGCGAAATTTGCTTGAGCTCCACTGTGAGGCTGAACATTTGCCCAAGCTGCGTTGAAGAGTTTTTTGGCTCTTTCAATAGCTAAGGTTTCAACTTTATCTATATGTTCACAGCCTCCGTAATACCGTTTATTAGGCAAACCTTCCGCATATTTGTTAGTCAAAACAGAACCTTGTGCCTGCATTACTGCCTGCGAGGCAAAGTTTTCACTAGCGATCAGTTCTAAATGATTTTCTTGTCGCTTCTGCTCATTACTTATGTAGTCAGCAATTTCAGGATCTGAGTTTTTTAAGGCGACATTTATAGCGTCCAAAGATTGATCATTCATGATCTAGTGCAAGCAGCTTTGGGATCGTAGTCAAGAATTCTTAGAGGTTGATAAAGAGTGCGCGCTTCAAAAAATCTCGTCAAAAAAAAAACTGCCTTGAGGGCAGTCTTGAAGCGCGCCTGGAGAGATTCGAACTCCCGACCCTCTGATCCGTAGTCAGATGCTCTAATCCGCTGAGCTACAGGCGCATCAAAGAATTCATAAGACTCTATTAAGGGGCCCTTCGTCAACCAAGTCAGCTTTTGGCGTCAGAATCAGTAGAACTAATCAATTTCTATGCCTATTCGTTGGTATGGTCCCGCCAATCCAGAAGACCCCACCTACAACCACTTTTCCCGCATTGTGAACCTCACCTTGCATTCGATGGGCTTTGCTGCGGTTAACAGTTGCCTTTGGTTTATTCAGCAGATTCGCCATCCTTGGCCAAGGTTGAATTTCTTTACAGAGTTTTGGCTATTAGCCCTTTTGGCTCATTTCGCTATTGTTGTTGTCCTTCGCCCTAGAGCAAAAGAATTAACGATCCAGAATGAATCTCAGGATTAGCGAAAGTTGAATCTCCTCCTAACAAAATAATTTTTCATGAAATTAAATTCGAATGACCTAAGAGAGCTCAGACTTTCTTTAGAAGACCGCATTTACATGCAAGTAGCTAGTTGGAACCTTTATTTGGGGGATGCAGGTCTTTCAGAGGAGTTGGCGATTGAATGCAGTGCAAGATTGCATGAGGGGGCAAGTGTTGCGGCTAGAAAGGCTTTGGAATCGATCCAGGTCTCAATGGGTGGTGGAAGTTCACGCTTGCCACTTGCGCGCTTAATTCCTCCCGATCAACTTATAGACCTCGAGGACATACTTGAACCCTACTGCCGATAAGGTTGGTGAATTCGTATAGGCCCCTTGCTAATAATCGAGGTCACCAATGCTCGTGAGGTGATGCGCAAACGCATCGGAAGATTAGGCGAGCGATTGATTGGGAAGGTCGTAGATGCAGAGGCCGAGGTTGAAAAGGCATTGATTCAGGAAATGGATAATGCTTTCCAAGAATTTGGTATAGAAGCCCGAATCGTTTCGGTTCAGGGGCCTGATCTTGTGAAAGGAGAGTATTTGGCGGTACCAATTAATGTCCGTGGGGAGCGGCAAGTGCGTATTAACGAGGAATGATTTTTTGGCGAAATATTAAGACCAGCTCGTTTACTTCTTCAACTCCAAGTGAGCTACTTATAAGTCCGAATAGGCATAGACCTAATGCTGAAGAGATACTTACTTCAAGAATTAGGCCTGGAAAGTTATTTGGCCATATGATACTTTCTCGAAGTGCCCATAAAGTTAATCCCGCAATTAACCCTGCAAAAAGTAGCTTCAATATATCTTGCCCCCATGTTTTTATTTGCAGCTCATCAATTGTTAATTGCAAACGAAGTAAGAGTGCTGAGCAAGTTAAAATATTAATTAAAACGGTTGCTAGTACAAGGCCAGTTGCTCCAAAACTGAATGGAAGTTGATTTCCCCATGGTGATGGTCCCCCTACTAGTAACCAATCAAAGAATGCATTTAGACCGATTCCTGCAATTGAAAGCTTGAAGGGAGTGATTGCATCGCCTAACGCATAAAAGACCCTAACCAATAAATCTCTGCCTAAGTAAGCAGGCATCCCAAGTCCATAAGCCATAAGTAATTCTGAAACAACTTTTCCGGCCCCATTGTCAAATGCTCCACGTTCATAAACTAAGGCCACTATTGGCTCGCCGAGGGCTATAAAAAGTATCCCTAATGGGATCATGCTTGCTAATGAGAGCATGACCCCCTGTCGAATTCTAGCGATAAGTTCTTTATTATTTTTGCAATTGGCGAGCCTTGAAAATGTTGGAAGTAATGGAACTAACAGAGCATTTGAGATCAAGCCTAATGGAGTTTGGACTAATAGGTTTGCATAACCTAACCCTGCTGCTGCACCAATAATTCCAGAGGCAAAAAAAAGATCTGTAAATACGTTTATTTGTAGCATTCCTGAAGCAAGAGTTGCTGGTGCCATTAGGCTCAGAATCTCTCGAACTCCGGAATGATGCCAATCCCAATTCCATGGAATTTTGGCCAATCCTTTTTTTATTAATGCAGGAAGTTGAAGCAACCATTGAAGAATAGCACCTATTAGCGTTGCAATTGCTAAGACAATTGCACCTTTTATTGTATTCTCTGGAGACCGCACTTCAGCTCCAAATTGTAATAGAAATAACCCTATTCCAATTATTAGGGCTAAGCTAGACATTAAAGGAGAGACAGAGGGAATCCAGAATTCTTCTGCTGCATTTAGTGAGCCAAACCCTAATCCAATCAACCCCGAAAAAAAAGCAATTGGAGCCATGATTTGAAGTTGAATAACTGCAATCTGATGTAATTGAGGGTTAAGACTTGGTGCTATTAGCGATATTATTGGATCTGCAAGAAAGAATAAAAGAATAGTTATCGCAAATAATATTGCACTTACTAGCGTATTAATTACGGACAAAATATATGCTGATTCTCTTTTGGTTTTTCTGCTTAATATGCTTACCACTGCATTATGAAAGGGGCCATTTATGCCGCCCAAAAGTACTAAAATGAAACCAGGTATAACGTAGGCATAGTTGTAAGCGTCATATGCTGCACCTAATCCAAATGCTGCGGCAATAACAAGTTGCCTTATTAGTCCCCCAAATTTGCTAATAAGGGTTCCTATGGTGACTATTAATGCAATGTGCTTAAGAGATCTTGCCATTTTTTGTTTTTAAGGGTTTAGAGCTTTGTGGACTTTCATCTATTTGAGTTAAAACGGCATCATGGTTGAGCTAATGAAGGCAATATGACCAGAAATACTTTGCTCAAGTTCCCTCCGTTAATCGAAGGAACCTTGTTGAAGCGTTATAAGCGCTTTTTGGCTGACATTGAATTGAGCAATGGCGATGTTGTTACTGCGCATTGCGCTAACACAGGCCCTATGACTGGAGTTCTTCACCCTGGCGGGAGAGTTCGAGTAAGCCACAATTCATCTCCTAAGCGCAAATTGGCATGGACTTGGGAACAGGCAGAGGTCATTGGAGTCAATGGGAAGCATTATTGGGCAGGTATCAATACCTCTTTGCCAAACACATTGGTGCGCTTGGCGATTGAAGGAAACTATTTAAAAAATGAATTGGGACTTGTTTCAGATATTCGGAGGGAAGTCGTATACGGACAAAACAATCGAAGTCGAATAGATCTGCTGTTGAGTGTTGGAGATGAATCTTTTGATCAAAGACAGATTTATGTTGAGGTGAAAAACACAACTTGGGCAGAAGGTTCATTGGCACTCTTCCCAGATACTGTTACTGAGAGAGGACAGAAGCACCTTAAAGAGCTTATCGGTGTTTTGCCTGGATCTCGAGCTGTATTGATTCCATGCCTAAGTAGAAGTGATGTGGAGGCTTTTGCCCCCGGAGATAGCGCGGACCCTCTTTATGGCAGTCTTTTTCGTCAGGCAATTAGCGCTGGTGTGGAAGTATTTCCATGTTGTTTTGGATTTCATTTTGATCACATCACTTGGGAGGGGCAAAGGCCTGTGGTTGTTCCTTGAAAACAGATAAAAAGGCTTGTTTGTGAAAGGTGGATAAGATTAAGAATTGGGACTAGTTGAGACTTTGGTATCAAAGATGACGAAAAAAATGTTCGTTGTTGAACATTTTGTATTTGTACTCGCCTGGACAATTTGATCCAGGTTTTATAGCGGTTCATTGTTTTCCATGACAACTGCTTTGAATTCGGCTTCTAATCGGAGGGCTTCGCGTCTAAAAGAGGCGAGCTTGCTAGAAGGCCCCCTAATGCTTTTTAAAAGCATTAGGGGGGTTAGTTCGCATCGCTCCTTGCTTTGGCTTGCTTGCGTCCCATTGGCTCTTTTCGGACTTGGGCTTTTTAATCTCTCTGCTCACGCCACCGACATTCAAGATGTCAGCCCAGCCTTTCTTGCTAATAACCTTTGGCTTTTAGTAGCAACCATTCTTGTCATTTTTATGAATGCTGGCTTCGCAATGGTTGAGGCCGGAATGTGCCGTCAGAAAAATGCTGTAAATATTTTGGCAAAGAATTTGTTTGTTTTTGCCTTGGCTGTAACGGCTTATTGGTTTGTTGGATATTCAATAATGTATGGAAATCCAGTGGCTGCTGGATGGCTCTATTTCAATGGTCTTTTCTTTGACCCTTCAGTTAGTGCTGAATTAATTGGAGAAGGCGGGTTAGTTCCTACCGTTGATTTTTTATTTCAGTCAGCCTTTGCAGGCACTGCCGCGACAATTGTTTCAGGGCTAGTTGCAGAGAGAGTGAAGTTTGGGGAGTTCGTAGTTTTTTCTCTAGTTCTTACGGCTTTCATTTATCCAATCTCTGGAAGTTGGCAGTGGAATGGCGGATGGCTAAGTGAGATTGGTTTTGTTGATTTTGCGGGCTCTTCCATAGTCCATTCAGTAGGTGCATGGGCTGGATTAGTTGGAGCAATGCTTCTTGGTCCACGTATTGGGAAGTTTGTTAATGGAACTGCGCAAGCAATACCAGGCCACAACATGGCGATTGCAACTCTTGGTGCTTTAGTTCTATGGATTGGATGGTATGGATTTAACCCAGGCTCTCAGCTTGCAATGGATGAATGGGTTCCTTATGTAGCTGTCACAACAACTTTGGCCGCAGCGGGGGGCGCTATAGGGGCAACTGTTATTTCCACTATGACTTCTGGGAAGCCTGATCTGACAATGATCATTAATGGCATTTTGGCAGGATTAGTAAGTATTACTGCTGGGTGTGCCAACCTGACGATGGTTGGTTCGTGGTTGGCTGGTCTTATTGGTGGTGTAATTGTTGTTTTTGCTGTTTCCGCACTTGATTCGGCAGGGATTGATGATCCAGTAGGAGCCTTTTCAGTGCATGGTGTTTGCGGGATTTGGGGAACTTTAGTAATTGGCTTATGGGGTTTTGATATTCAAGGTAGTGGAGAACCATTGGGTTTCTTTGTGGGCGGAGGACTGAATCAGTTCTTTGTACAAGCCCTTGGTTGTGCTGCTTATGCAGTTTGGACAGTAGTGACTTGTTGGATTACCTGGAAGATTATTGGTGGACTCTTTGGTGGTATCAGAGTCAGTGAGCAAGAAGAAATCGAAGGTCTCGATATAGGCGAGCATGGTATGGAGGCATATCCAGATTTTGCCTCTGCTGGAAATTGATCATTCAAAACTGATTTAAAAAGCCTGGTTAATTGCCAGGCTTTTTTTTTGACTTGTCTGATTAACTAATAGAGTTGTTAAGACGTTGTAGTCTCTGAGGATATGGATACTCAAGCTTTCAAAAGGTCTCTGCATCATTCTGACCGCTATAACAGGAGGGGTTTTGGGAGGGCTAAGGAAGTTGCAGGTAATCTCGAACAGGCCTATCAAAGCAGTCTGATTGGAGCGATACGTGATAACGGCTATGTTTTAGAACATGGGCGCCTGAGGGTGAAGTTGGCAGAGGCATTTGGTTTTTGTTGGGGAGTTGAGCGTGCAGTCGCTATGGCATATGAGACACGTCGTCATTATCCAAGCGAGCGAATTTGGATTACAAATGAAATCATTCACAACCCTTCAGTGAATGATCATTTGCGGAGTATGAACGTACGTTTTATATCTGCTGAGGGTGGCGTAAAGGATTTTTCAAGCGTTAGTGAAGGTGACGTTGTAATTCTCCCTGCTTTTGGTGCAACAGTTCAGGAGATGCAACTTCTTCATGAACGTGGTTGTCATATTATTGATACTACTTGCCCTTGGGTTTCCAAAGTTTGGCACACAGTGGAAAAGCATAAGAAGCATACATTCACTTCAATAATCCATGGCAAGGTTAAACATGAGGAAACTCTTGCTACTAGTTCCTTTGCAGGTACTTATTTAGTTGTTTTAGACCTTGATGAGGCTCAGTATGTATCTGATTACATTTTGGGAAAAGGTGATAGGGACGCATTTATGCAAAGATTCCAAAAGGCTTGCTCTCCAGACTTTGATCCGGATAAGGATCTTCAACGACTTGGTGTAGCTAACCAGACCACAATGTTGAAAAGTGAGACTGAGGAAATCGGTCGTTTGTTTGAGCGAACTATGTTAAGCAGGTATGGTCCAAAGGCTCTTGGGGAGCATTTTTTAGCTTTTAATACCATCTGTGATGCAACTGAAGAGAGGCAAGATGCCATGTTCTCTTTAGTTGATGAGCCTTTAGATCTTTTGGTTGTAATAGGTGGCTTTAATTCTTCTAATACCACTCATTTGCAGGAAATTGCCATTAGTAGAGGTATTCGCTCTTTCCATATTGATACTCCAGAGAGAATAGGAGATGAGAATACAATTACTCATAAGCCTTTAGGAGAGGATTTGATTGATGAGGAAGGTTTTTTGCCTGGAGGCCAGGTCAGTGTTGGGATTACTTCAGGTGCATCCACTCCTGACCGAGCTGTAGAGCAAGTAATTCAGAAGCTTATGAAAATAAGTGATATGAAAGCGATGGCTGACTGATTTAAATGAAATTTGCTTTTACGGTCAATGTCCATATCAGTTCATCTAGTAAGGGGGATTGCCTCTAAGAATTCATTTCTAAATTTCCCCAAAGTGCTTGAACATTGCATAGAGCTGACTTTTCTATTCTCTAATCGTGAAATTCGATTTAGTTACCTAATATGATTCTGTCAAAACATTTTGATGATGACTGACTCTGGAACTCCTCCTGGCCCTGAGGAATTTAAGGCTGAAGAAGCACCTAAAATTAGTCGTTCGTCTGCACCACAGAAGGTTGAGGTGGTTGTTGAAAACCCCTCGTCGGCAGGCGAGGTCAATATCACTGCTGAGCTGGCTATTTTTGTTTTGCGGTTAGGAGTAAGTGTTATGATGCTTCATCATGGATTAGAGAAGTTTCAAGACCCACAAGGATTCTCAGAGTTTGTTGTAGGTAAATATTTTGGTTTTTTGCCTGGAGATCCAATAGTTTGGACATTTTTGGCTGCTGCTACTCAAATAATTTGCCCGATAGGGCTTGCAATTGGTTTGTTTGCAAGGATTTCTGCTCTTGGACTTCTTTCAACAATGTTGTTTGCATGCACATTCCATTTTCTTGATACTGGCTTAGAAGGATTTCCTCTTGCAATTGTAGAAAATCATAATTATGCATTTGAATTGTCAGCTATTTATGCAGCAATATTTTTCTACTTTGTATGTGCTGGGCCTGGAAGACTTTCGGCTTTCAGGAAAATAAATAAAATAACCTATTATCCAAGAAGTTCTTAAATAAAGTAAAGAATCATACTTAAACTGACCTTCTAATTTTCAGAGACTTTCTTTATATATGGTCAGTGTGATATTTAATCCCTATCAGTTGGATATCAATGTGAGAAGTGACGCTTCCCAGTGAAAATCATAGATAACCCTAGCTCATCACAAGCTTCGATAGAGTTTTTATCTTTTATGCTTCCTCCTGGCTGAATAATTGCCTTGACTCCATAGCTCGAAGCCAGCCTTACTGTGTCGTCAAATGGGAAGAAACCATCGCTGGCTAATACTCCTCCATTGTTTTGTTTGCTAGCGGATTCTAGAGCTAATTTTGCAGATCCAACCCTATTCATTTGCCCAGCGCCAATGCCTAGGGTTTGCCCTGAAGATGCAACTACGATTGCATTTGAGCGGACATGTCTTACAACCTTCCATGCAAAAATAAGATCTTCTTTTTCTTCAATAGTTGGAGTACGTTTTGTTGTGACTCGCCAGTCATCAATATTGACTGATTGATTGTCTTGGTCTTGAACCAAGACGCCTCCTAAAATACTTCTAAAGTTATAATTATAAGATTTAGATATTGATTCTGACGAAAGTTCTAATAAACGTAGATTAGATTTGTTTGCAAGTATTTCTCGAGCTTGACTGGAAAAACCAGGAGCTACGACGCACTCAACAAATAGGCTTTTTATTTGTAAGGCAGAGTCTGCATCTACTTCGGAGTTTAGGGCAATTATCCCTCCAAAAGCACTTGTGCGGTCTGCATCTAGTGCTTTTGTAAGTGCATTGGCTAAATGATTAGCAACTGCAACTCCACATGGGTTGCAATGCTTTACCACAACTACTGCAGGTAGATCAACTTCCTTCTTCTTATTCTTTCCATAGCCGAACTCTTGAACAGTGGATAAAGCTGCTTCTAAATCAAAGAGATTATTAGTACTTAATTCTTTCCCTTGTAATTGAAGTGCACTACCCCAACCTTGCTCAAGATGGCTATACCATGAAGCTTCTTGATGTGGATTTTCTCCATACCTTAAGTTTTGTCTTAGAGGTAATGCCATAAGCCAAGGTGATGCTTTAGGGCTTGCTTTTGATCTCATCCATTTGCTAATTGCTATGTCATATTCGGCAGTATGTTCAAATGCCTCCATCGCATATTGGAGTCGCATTTCATCAGTGATTTGTTGAACACCTTTAGAGATGCACTTTAGAAAATTTTCGTATTGATTAGGGCTAGTAAGAATGGTTACTCTGGAATGGTTTTTGGCTGCTGCACGAATCATTGCAGGACCTCCAATGTCTATATTTTCTATTGCCTGTTCCCATTGGACATTAGGGTTAGAAATAGTTTCTTGAAAAGGGTAGAGATTAACTACAACCAAATCAATGTGAGAAATTCCTTCTTTCTCCATATCTGAGTCATGGCTTGGATCTCCTTTTTTTGCGAGAATTCCACCATGTACAAGAGGGTGAAGAGTTTTGACTCTTCCGCCAAGAATTTCAGAAGCACCAGTGTGATCAGCTACGCGCTTAACTGGTAGCCCTGCATTTTCCAGGACCTTTGCAGTGCCACCACTAGAGATTAATTGGAATCCATGTTTCCTATGTAGTGCTTCGGCTAAAGGCACTAAACCTTGTTTGTTGGAAACGCTTAACAAAGCAATTGGGGCCATCGTCGTAGTGAATAGTTGCTTTCACTCAGTCAACCTAAATAGGAGAGGTTTAATTGCATGGTGAAAGAGGATTTTCTGCGCTTTGGCTCAACAGGCGCATTTCATAGATTGGTTTTGCTTCATGGATGGGGAGCAGATGCTGAAGATTTAATTCCCATTGGCATTCAACTTAGAAATGGTTTTCCTGAGAGCTTGGAATTGCTTGCTTTAAGAGCCCCGAATCCTCACCCTGATGGCATTGGGAGGCAATGGTATGGATTGTTTCCTCCCGACTGGTCCGAGGCTTTTTCCGCGACAACTGATCTTACGAATCGATTGAAGGGTTTATCTGAAACGGATATACCACTTGAAAAAACAATGGTTCTTGGTTTCTCACAAGGGGGTGCAATGGCACTGGCAAGTGGATCAGCTCTCCCTTTGGCAGGAATTGTGGGGTGCAGTGCCTACCCGCATCCAGATTGGGAGGCAACGCACTTATGCCCTCCTACTCTTCTCACTCATGGTAGAGAAGATGAAGTTGTTCCTTATGCTGCATCAGAAGAATTAATGAGGCAATTAAAGAGGAGCAAAAATAAATCAGAGCTTGTGATTTTCGATGGTGGTCATCAGATACCCCTCGAAATAATCCCCACAATTCAACAAGCTCTTAAAAAATGGTTGTTCTAGAAGGTGGAAATTCTTCTAAACAAAGGCATATTCGTAGTCTTCGATTTCCTCCCAATCATCAGAAGTTAATTCCAGCCCTTCAAACATTGTGTCTTCTCCGACTGAATCAACAATCGTTCTGAGGGAAGGAAAAAGAAAATGATTTTCTTCAGCGTATTGAGCACTAAACAACCCTTTTTCTCCCCAGAAGAATCTGTCTGTAGTGTGCTCGTTTCTTCTTACGTTCAGGATTGCTGGTGAATGGAGACCAGCTTCGGCTATGTACCGGCGAGCTGCTGTTACCGGTTTGTGGTCGCCTGTTTCGAGGTGAAAAGTTGGAACATGAGCCAACACTCTTTGACCAGCCAAACGTCTGCGGCTGATCCGCTTGCGCTTCTTAGACATATTATGTGAAATCCCAGGAGGGATTGAGATGGGGAATGAGAATTTAAAAGTGCTCTTGAGAATTGCTCGAGCAAAACTTGAGCAGCTCAATTTGAGACAGCGAAGCTAGGCTTCGTTTGCTCTTGGGCACACTTGTAGATTGACCGGAGGGTTACCGGCTTGGAAAAAGTGAATTCAACTAACTCTGCTGTAGCTTTGGTTGCACTAAGAATGCAACCTCTGGGCACTCGACATAGAGCTAGAAGAACCTCATAAGGAAGCTTTTTGCTTGCCAGTTTGTTCATCTTAATACTTTTTCCAGATTTTTCAAGCTTTTGACCTTGGCCTGAATTTCGCTCTATTGATCTATCGATCCTCATGCAGCTGTCGGAGAGCTTCCTGAATCTGGTTAAACAGCAGCTCAGTAGCTTTGAGTCGGAGGATCTCTTAGAACGTCTTGTTGTTTATGTAGCTCAAACCAGAGAAGGTCATTCCCCGAGCTTGGAAGAAGTAGGTAAATGGCCATTGAATGGGAATGCTTTATTACCTGTCGAGGAAGATCCTGATGTAAGAACTCCTTCTGCTGAAAGACGATGGTATCCCTTTCAGGAGGGGAAAATTTTGCTTGGAGTCCTAAGAGCAGAAAAAGTCAGGTCTTCTTCAGAATGGCCAAAATCTTTGGAGTTACGTCTACAGGCAACTTCGGCGACCCTTACCCATTGCCTCAGCTTGGAACTGGAGAGGTCAAAACTGCTGGAGCAAATGGACCAGCAGAGATCTCAAATTAGTTTGATGGTTCATCAAATAAGAAATCCTCTTGCTGCTTTAAGAACTTATGCCCAATTGTTGTTAAGACGTTTAGGCCCTGAGAGCATTCATCACAACTTGGTTCAGGGGCTTCTAACCGAACAAGACCAGTTGAATAGATATGTATCTGCTTTAGATCAAATAGGTCAATTTAATTTGCCGATAGAAGCACCTAATTCTTCACCTTTATTGCTTCCACCAGTTTTTTCTGAGGATTTGAATTCAAGTATTAGGGACTTGCTTACCCCCTTAATGGATAGAGCAGCTGCAACTGCAAATCTTCAAAATCGACTATGGATAACACCTATTGATTGGCCCAGTTGGACCGAGATGCCTTCGGAGGGGAATGGAGAGATCGCAGAAATAGTGGCTAATTTGCTTGAAAATGCTTTTAGGTATAGTCCATCCTCAACTTCATTAGGACTTAAACTTAAGGACGGAGCCCTTTGTGTTTGGGATAGTGGTAATCCAATAGCTAATGATGAAAGAGAAAAAATCTTTTACAAGGGATTTAGAGGTAAAAATACAGCCGATATTTCTGGAAGTGGGATCGGGTTGGCTTTGGGAAGGCAATTAGCTGAAAAACTAGGTGGCTCTTTATCTCTTATCTCTTCACCAGCTGATTTTGATAAGAGTCTTCCTGCTAAAGGAAATGCTTTTGTACTTACAATTCCGTTTAAAGACAAGCCAAAGTCAGAAGAATAATTGTTTCAACAATCACTACTGATGCCCCATAGGAATCTCCACTATGACCATTAAGCTTATTGCCTAGAAAATGAGGGACTAAGAATGTAGGTATAACCCCTACAAGAATTCCATGAAATATAGGGAATTGAATCTCCCAAGAATTATTTAATAGGGTGAAAATCATAAGAGCGGTTATTAAAGCTGTTAAGGCAGGAAATATATCAATCCAACCTCTCCTGAAATAGTGATGAAATGATGCTGAGCCTTTTTCCTTTAGGTAAGTAAAGTGATTAATTGCCCAAAGTGCTGAGCATCGGCCCCAAAAAGCAGCTATCGGGAAAGCGAAAGGTGCTCTTGTATTTAGTTTGGTCAGTGAAGCAATTTGAAGCATGATTATTAATAGAAGAGCAATGACTCCACTAGCACCAACCCTGCTGTCTTCCATGGCTTCAAGACACCTTGCCTTGCCAGCAGCGAGGCCATCAGCAGTGTCCATAAGCCCATCAATATGAAGTCCACCAGTGACCCAAGCACTAAAAGCAATTGTGATTAGAGCTGAAGATATTTCTGGCCAACCAAAAAAAGTGAGAGCTATCCATAACCCTGATTGGATTGCTCCAATAAATAATCCTATGAATGGAGCAAATCGAGCTATACGATTAAAAGTAGGTTTTGGCCAAGGCCAGCCAGGCAAAATTGAGTAAAAGACCCAAGCCCCTGCAAGATCATTTAGCCAGCTTGGGGTGACTACTTTCAAGGGCCTATCAAGGAATTCAATTTCAACCTAGGTTCAGTATCTGCATTTGTTGAGAGTTTATGGATTTAATTGCAAGGCTGCTCCGTGTTTAGTTTTGATTTAAAGGCTCATTGCCCAAATACTCAAGCCCGAGTTGGTTGCTTGAGGACTCCACATGGTTTGGTTAATACTCCAAAATTCATGCCTGTAGGCACTTTGGGGACAGTTAAAGGTATTACGGCATCTCAGTTGGCAGATACAGGTGCCGAAATGGTTTTGTCTAATACTTTTCATTTGCATATTCAACCGGGTGAGGGAATAGTTTCTGAAGCAGGCGGCCTTCATAAATTCATGGGCTGGAATGGTCCATTACTTACTGATTCGGGTGGTTATCAAGTTTTTAGTCTCGCGGATTTAAATCGAATTGATGACAGAGGAGTCGTTTTTAGGAATCCACGTAATGGGACCCAGATTGAATTGACCCCAGAATTAGCGATCCAGATACAAATGGATTTGGGGGCGGATATAGCAATGGCTTTTGATCAGTGCCCTCCTTATCCAGCGACTGAAAACGATGTTGCAATTTCCTGTAAGCGCACTCACGAATGGTTGGAAAGATGTATTGGTACTCATGAGAGAGAAGATCAGGCATTATTTGGAATTGTCCAAGGTGGATGCTTCCCCAGGCTTAGAGAGGAAAGCGCAAAAATTGTTTCTAGTTTTGAACTTCCAGGATTCGCAATTGGCGGAGTAAGTGTGGGGGAGCCAATTGAAGAGATGCATAAGATCATTAGGCAGGTGACTCCTCTTTTGCCTGATGATCGTCCGAGATATCTCATGGGCATTGGGACTTTAAGAGAGATGTCAATCGCCGTTGCCAATGGAGTGGATCTATTTGATTGCGTTCTTCCTACTCGGCTTGGACGTCATGGCAGTGCTCTGATAAGAGGTGAGCGTTGGAATTTGCGTAATGCATGTTTTCGAAATGATCACTCACCATTAGATCCAAGTTGTAAATGTCAAGCTTGTAATAAATACACCAGAGCATATTTACATCATTTAATTCGTAGTGAGGAACTACTAGGTCTCACTCTTTTGAGTATTCATAACCTTACTCATTTGATTAGATTTACCTCCTCAATGGCCCAATCAATCATCGATGGGTGTTTTTCAGAGGATTTCGCTCCTTGGAATAGAGACTCACCAGCCCATCACACGTGGTAGCGTCCTTGCAACGTCCATAAATTCCTAGGGATGGCCGCCTTAACGTTTGACATGCTTGCTCAACTGCCTGAGGCCTATCAGGCTTTTGCTCCAACAGTGGATATTTTGCCGCTAATACCAATTTTCTTTTTCCTATTGGTTTTTGTTTGGCAGGCTGCAGTTGGATTTCGTTGAATCAGCCTTTGAAGTTTGTTTGGTCTGAAGGAACACACCTAAGACGAAGCTTGACAAGTCAAAGACTCTGCCCAAACGGCATGGGTCTTTGACTAGTCGATATAGCCATTCAATTTGAAGCTTTTGCATCAATTGAGGCGCTCGTCTTTGTAAACCTGACCAAACATCAAAGCTGCCTCCTACCCCTATCCATAGGCCAGGGCATCCTTTTTTTTTAACCCTGCAGGACCACGTTTCTTGCAGGGGACTTCCTAATGCAACAAGCACTAAATCTGGATTTAGCTTTTTTAGGCTTGCCTCTATATCACGCCATGATTCTTGGCGATGATATCCATGAGTTGACAGAATTAGTTGAAGTTTTGGAAGTTCTTCTGAGAAAATCTGAATTAGGCGATTTATTACTCTTGGCTTAGAACCAATTAGTGCAACTTTCCAGTCGTTTGATTCAGCATGAGTGAGTAAAGATCTGGCAAGGTCAATTCCAGGAAAATGATTGGTATTTATGCCTTGTGTGCGGAGTGCCCATGTAATACCTGCACTATCAGCAATTATTAAGTCAGCAGACCTAATTGAATTTAGAAGAGAGCAGTTTCTTGTCGCGCTAAGAAGTATTTCTGAATTTAGAGTAACTATTTGACCTCCACCTTTGCTATGTAGATCTATTGCTGCAGATAAAGGGTCTCTGCAAATATCGACTGGAACTCCCAATATAAATCTACGAATTTTATCTGTATTTGTATTGTTTTCTGCCTGCACTTTTGAAGATTTTATATCGATTCTTTTAAGGGGAAGCCACTGCCTGGATGTTCTACTGCATGTTCTATGAGGTCTGCCAAAAGTAGAGCTCGTGAAGCTTGTTCACCATCAACTTTTGGAGTCTCACGTCCACGAACACATTGTAAAAAATGCTCTAGTTCTGCATATAGGGGTTCAATAGAAGTTGTACTTACTTCTTCAATGAATCCATCATTGCGATATAGCAATTCACCATGATCTGCTGAATACCACTCATGGGCACGTCTATGGATATGGAGGGTGTGGTTTAGGAAATCGGTTTCAACAAGACTTCCCCGACAATGAGCGCTAAGACTTCTTATTTTCCTGTGACTCATTTTGCTGGCGGTAAGACTTGCTACTACTCCATTACTGAAGCCAAGGGTGGCGTTTACATAATCGATAGGGCCTCCTTCGCTTCTCCCACCGGCAGCGGCAAGCCTCACAACAGGCGCATTTGCTAGTTCTAGAACTAGATCAAGATCATGGATCATTAGATCAAGCACTACTGAAACGTCATTGGCTCGATCAGCATGAGGGCTATGACGGCGTGCTTCGAGAACTACTACTTCTTCATTTGTAACCACTTTTATTAGCTCTCTAAAAGCTGGATTGAATCTTTCAATATGACCTACCTGTAACAATCTTCCGGCTTTGCTTGCTGCTGTTATTAGCTCAGTAGCTTCATCTTGACTAGCAGCAATAGGTTTTTCAATTAATACATGTAAGCCAGCCTTTAAGCAGGCCAGTCCAACATGGTGATGAAGCATTGTTGGCACAGCAATGCAAACCGCCTCAACCTCGGATAGCAAACTGTGGTAGTCCTTGAACCATTTACACCCAAATTGTTCTGTAGCTAGGCGTCCTCGCTCATTATCAGGATCAGATACACCTACAAGTTCAGCGTCCCTTAGCAGACTCAGAACACGGGCATGATGCCAACCCATGTTGCCTATACCAATAACTCCTACCTTCACGGGAACCATGGGTTTGGTCATCGGAAGGTCTTCTTCGAAACGTTGTTGTGATTATCTACGATCACTCTTGGGGAATTTCGACACTTGGCAAAATAAGTTTCACACGTTTAATACATGGACCATTCATTTGACTTATTTCAAAAACAAGAGAACCAAAATTTAGAATTTCTCCTGCAGAAGGAATATGTTGAAGTTTCTCTAATAGAAATCCAGCTAGGGTGTGATGATCATCAGCCTCTGGTAAGGCAAGATTTAATTGGCGATTGAGCTCAATAATTTCAAAATCACCAGCTATAAGCCAAGTATTTGATTGACTTTCGATTTTTAGTAGATCAGGCTCCTCATTATCTTGCTGTAGTTCTTCTCCGACAATTTCACCTGTTAGGTCAGCAGCTGTTACTAGACCTTCAATCCCACCATGCTCATCAACGACAAGTAGGAGTGGCTGCCCACTTCGGATCATTGGTAACAGTTCAGCAAGAGTACTTGTTTCAAGGACTTTTGTTGCTGGTTCAAGATATGGATTCAGGAGGGTATTGGCTTGCATAGCACCTTGAGAAATTGGCTCAGCAAGTTGACGCAAATCGATTACTCCCTTCACGTCATCAAGAGATTGCCCAATTACAGGGAAACGAGCATGTCGAGTTTGATGGACAGCTCTCATTAGCTCAGCGAAGCGAACATCTACGGGGAGAGTGACCATGCCAGAACGGGGGATCATTACTTCTCGAACTTGGGTATCACGTAAGGCGAAAACACCTTCAAGAATGTTCCTTTCATCAGGGCGAAGTCCTGTAACACCTCCAGTCTCAATAAGGGTTTCCAACTCACCTGCCGATAGAGCTGGGATTAGTGCATCCCATTTCGCAGTTAACCCAACTAATTTTAGTAAAAGTGAAGCAACTCTTTCTAAGAGATTAAGAAAGGGGCCTAGGGCTTTCATTACTGCTTCAAGGAGCGGTGCTAACCGGAGTGCTGCTGTCTCTGGACGGTTGAGTACTAAAGCTTTTGGTAAAAGGCCCGAAACCAAGGTCGCAATCATTACAAGGGCAAGGAAAAGACAAACGTCAAGCCAGCGTCCAGTGGAGGGGTTGATGGGCCACCAACGTTGCCCCAAACTTCTGCCAAGCCACCCAATTGCTACAAGCGCTAGTGTCCCTCCAAGTTGGGAAACCATTAGTGCTCTGCGAAGTCGCCCTTGCAATCTATGAATAGATAAAGCTCCTTTTTTTCTTTCTTCAATAAGTCCCTGGACTCGACTTGGCCGAAGTCGCAATAAAGCAACTTCTCCAGCAGCAAAGAAAGCTGGTAGGACAAGTAATAAAACTAGGATGAGCAATCGCAATTGCATTTAAGTGAGGAGAGTGGATGTCACGAGGGTCGAACTTGCCCTGGGCGAATTATGAGTTCGAGTAAACTTAGTTATTGCAATGGATTAGGGGCAAGCCCTCGCGACTTGAAGCAGCTTGCTGCTTGCTTTTTAATGAGTGAATTGAATGAATTTAAAAAGGTGGCAATGGGGGTCGCGAGGATCGAACTCGCCTTAGCCAAATTATGAGTTTGGTGCATTCACCAGATTGCTAGACCCCCCAACCTGGGTTAACCAGTCAACTAGAGGTTAATGCCTTGGGTGATAGTCATCAAATAATGAATTAACTGGAAAATCTTTAAGTCTTTGTTGGTGGGCGAATTCTCACTTTTCTGCTTCCTATTGGATCTGCAAAAGATTTGAGCCATCTCAACCCTTCTTTGCCTAATGCTTCCACAAATCTGCTAACACATTCAATGTATAGGCGTTAAGACCTTAGGGTGAAAATCGCTAGAGAGCTATTAAGTGCAAAAGAGCTAAAACACCTTGACGCAAGAATCACCATGAGTCCCATTCCCCTTTCGCAAGAGAATTTCAGTGATGAGCTTCTAAGCATGATCGCAAGAGATGCTTATCGTTTCGGTGATTTCACCTTGGCATCTGGTCGAAAGAGTAATCATTATGTGAATTGCAAACCTGTGAGCTTGAGTGGTCCAGGTCTGGTAAAGCTTGGGTTTCTACTTTTAGATCAAGTTGAGTCGGATGCTGTTGCAGTTGCTGGTTTAACACTAGGCGCAGACCCACTTGTCTCTGCAGTAGCAATGGCTTCAGCGCTAATTAAGCGCCCTTTAAATGCATTGATAGTTAGGAAAGAGGTAAAAGATCATGGGACAGGTTCTTGGTTAGAGGGCCCACTTCCTGCGAAGGGTTCAAGAATTACTGTTTTAGAAGATGTAGTTACAACTGGTGGGTCCGCTATTAAAGCAGTAAAACAGTTAAGAAAATCTGGGTATTTAGTTGAAAGAGTGGTCGCAATTGTTGATCGTAATGAAGGCGGTTCTTCAGCCATGAAGGATTTTAATTTGGACTTGTTAAGTCTTTTTGAGATGACTCAGGTAGTTGACCGGGCGCGAGCCTTAGGTAAATGAGTATTGATCGAGAATTAGTATGGGATGCAACTTTCCCACTATTACGCTTAAAAGGTTTAGGTAGTCGAGTATTTCTTAACGGTCAAACCAGTGCAGACATGTTATCTGCTATTGATGGCGATTGGATTAAAAGTTGCTGGCTTACTGCTTCTGGTCGTATAAGAGCATTATTTGAGATTAGGTTAACACCTGAAGGAGCAGATATTCTTATTTTAGTAGGTGATATTAAAAAGGTGTATAAAGAGTTTGAAAAGGTAATTTTTCCTGCTGATAAATTGCATTTAGATGGTCATACTTTCATTAGGAGATTGCAATTATTAAAGGACTTGGATGCAAAATCGCGCGAATTTATTTTTAGAGAAGTTGGCGACTCAACAATGCCGGATGAATTCTCTAAATGTACTGTTGCTTCAGAAGATGAGCTTGAATACTGGAGAATACAGCAAGGATTGCCAAGTAGTGGTGAAATCAATGGAGAAACAAATCCTTTTGAACTTGGCTTGTCAGAATGGTTGAGCCTTAGTAAAGGTTGCTATTTGGGACAGGAAACAATTGCTAAGTTATTTAATAGTGGAGGGATTAAGCAACAGTTACGTTTCTGGAAAGCAGAATCTCAGGTTTTAGGAGGAGAGCAACTTCAAGCCTTTAATTTGAATGATAATTCTCCCAATAGAGCTGGCACGATAACTTCAGTGATTAAGGTTCCTGGTCGGGAAAGTTATGTAGGGTTAGCGTTGGTTAGACGTCAATTTTTAGAGCAAGAAGAATTACTTTTGATGGGGGATATTTCTAGAAGGGTCGAATTGACTACTCCTAAGGCTTTTGTTATGCCAACTTTCAGAATGTAAATTTTGCTCTGGGTAAAAACCATCTTTATTTAAAAGCCATGAAATTACAGCAAAAGTTGCAAGGCAATCATCTTGGTTGTATTGGAAGATCTTAACTAGATTATTAGAGTGGCAATTTTTCTGAGATTTAGAATCCTTCCATTGGCGCCACCAGAGAAGAGCTCTTGCGCCATCGACTCCTTTCTGATGCCACTCAAACCCAAGCCAGCTTGCGACACTTTTCAAGCCATAGCTACTTATAGGTAGTCGCCAATTCTTTCTAATTCTTTTATGTACATCAATTAGGCGGCTCCTTAAAACTCTTAGTTGCAAGTCTGAGCAACCTTGTCGCTTGGCCATGCGAAGAATGGTCAGAGATTCTGTTTCTCCATAATGAAGAATTGGCCACTCCGGATTCAATGAAAGCTTCGTTTGTATTCTATTCCAAGATTTCTTTTCTCCATGGCTGGGGAGCATTAAAAGAGGATGATATTTAAAATTTTCTATATCCCAAAGTCCATATTTGTTTTTTTTCAATTTAACGAAGCCATGCAAGAAGTCCTCTTGGGCATCAGGGTCTGATTCAATATCATATAGGTACATCCCTTTTGCTATTTGAAGCTCTGGTAATGCAGGAGAAGGTAGTAAACGATCGCAGGTGTTATGTCTTTGGGCTTTCGCTTGTGCAATAATCTCATTGGCGATTGAACAATGTTGTTCTCCAAATTTCTCTAAACGTTTAGAAAGATCAAGTGGGTTTGTTTCAGCTAGCTCGTTTAACCCTTGGATTCCTAACTCTTGCAAAATTTTGCGGCGACTGGCTCCAATACCGCTGATTTCGCTTAGATGACCTTCTTCTTTTGCTTGCTTATTACATAGACCTCGCCATGAGCAGAGAGTGCATTTACGTCGATCAGCTGTAATAGGAGGGGCTTCTTTAGAAATAAGGTCTATAGAAAGTTTGTCTAAAGCTTCTATTAGTTGTCGCTTAATAGGTTTATTTATATTGATTTGTTCTAGCTCTAATTTTTTGCCACCCCCTGAAACAGCTAACCCATTAGGAACTGGTGCTTTTTGAAAAGATTCTAGTAATACACAAGACATTGCTAAAGCTAGTTTGTGCTCTCGAGTAAGCCTTCGTCCTTGACGGGCTAATACAGGCCTATATGCATATTCACCCCAAATACTTTTTCCTTTTACTTTTTGAAGTAAAGGTGGGTGCGCTTCTAGTAAATATCCTTTTGAACCTGTAGTGCTTTTAAGCCTTAGCCCTAAGACCCCTGAGGCACCTTGCTTGCAAGCTTCAATTCCCCTTTTCGGCTTTTGAGGTAATAAGGCAACAAAGCACCTTTGTTGGTCATCCAGTTGCAAAGTGCGATGTGCACTCCACTGCCTTTTTGTACCATCTTCATGGTAGTCAAGCCAAGCACGTCTTCTGCAACGTATCCAGCTGCGAAGCAGACGATCAGTAAGAACTTGTGAGGCTAGTTGGGTGTCACCCATTTGATGAGGTTAGACCCTTTGCCTGCTAGATCCAGTTGAGAGCTTTATTTTCAATGTCGTCTAATCATCTCCCTTTATCTGCTTCCCCTATCCAATTTGGCACTGATGGATGGAGAGGAATATTAGGTGTTGATGTAACGCTAGACAGGCTGCTGAGAGTGGCTGCTGCATCGGCTCAGGAGCTTGCATATCAAGCTCCTTCAGATTTAAAGAAAAGTCGAAGAGTCATCATTGGGTTTGACCGTCGTTTCCTTGCACCTGAATTTGCCGAGGCAATAGCAGCTTCAGTACGTGGCTGTGACCTAGAACCGCTTCTCACTGAGACGCCAGTGCCTACTCCAGCATGCAGTTGGGCAGTAATAGAAAAGCAAGCATTAGGTGCTCTTGTAATAACAGCAAGTCATAATCCTTCTGAGTGGATTGGATTAAAGATTAAGGGACCCTTTGGCGGTTCTGTTCAGGGTGATTTCACTAAAGCTGTTGAGTTAAGACTTGCTGCTGGTGGAAAATGCATCCCTATTAAGGGGATTACAAAAAGGTTTGATGGGCGGAAGGAACATCTAGACGGCTTGAGGAGAAAGTTCGATATTCCTCGCTTGGCAAGTGGTCTTCGTGAGATGGGAATAAAAGTAATTGTTGACCCGATGCATGGCTCAGCTGCGGGATGTATCCCTGACTTATTTGGGACTTTCGGTGAGAATATTATTGAGGAAATCCGTGGCGAACGTGATCCACTTTTTGGTGGGAATCCCCCTGAACCTTTAGCTCCTTACCTGACTGATTTAATTCAATCAGTCAAAAGTGCTTCGAAGATTGATAAATCAGCTATTGGTTTGGTTTTTGATGGAGATGGAGACCGAATAGCTGCAATTGATGAGGATGGAGGATTTTGCAGTACTCAACTTCTTATGCCGTTATTGATTGACCATCTTGCACGAGTTAGAAAGTTGCCTGGTTCAGTAGTAAAAACAGTTAGTGGATCTGATTTGATGACTCTTGTTGCTAAAGACCTAGACAGAAATATTATAGAACTTCCTGTAGGGTTTAAATATATTGCTACTGAAATGTTGTCCGGTGAGGTTCTTGTAGGAGGTGAAGAGTCAGGAGGTGTTGGCTTTGGTATACATCTTCCAGAACGAGATGCATTATTTGCTGCTTTGTTGATTTTGGAGGCCCTTGTTCAAGACCGGCTTCCTCTTGGGGCTCGTATTAAGTTGTTGCAAGATCGTTTTGGAGGTGGGAGTCAATATGACCGCATTGATATCAGATTGGAAAATATGGATTCAAGGCATAGATTGGAATCTTTGTTATTAGAAACCCCACCTAAATCAGCGGCTGGTTATTGTGTAAAAGAGGTTATTAGAACGGATGGGTTGAAACTTCGTCTTGGGCATAGCCATTGGTTGATGATGCGTTTTTCTGGGACAGAACCCTTGCTGAGGCTTTATTGCGAAGCACCAACTAAGCAAGAATTGGATAAGACTTTGGCTTGGGCAAAGGATTTAGCGAAAAAGATATGAATAGTAGAAATAGAACTTTAAGGACTATTGTTCTTGCCAGTGGAAATCCTGGAAAGATTAAGGAATTTCAAGAATTTTTCTCGAAACTCCCTATCAATCTGAAGGCTCAGCCAGAAGGTTTGGATATAGAAGAAACAGGCCTTACATTTGCTGAGAATGCGCGTATTAAATCTATCGCTGTTGCTAAGAGTACAGGCGAATGGTCTTTAGCTGATGATTCAGGATTATGTATAGAAGCATTAGGTGGAGCTCCAGGTGTATTTTCTGCTAGATATGCCCATAGTGACTCAGCTAGAATTAGAAGAGTTTTGGATGAGTTAAAGGGGGAAAAAAATCGACAGGCTTTTTTTAAGTCAGCTTTATGTCTCGCATCTGCGAATGGGCAGATTTTGTTAGAGGTAGAAGGCGAATGTCAGGGTGACATTACGAATTTTGAACTTGGGGATGAAGGTTTTGGCTATGATCCAATATTTAAAGTGAGATCTAATGGATTAACATATGCGGAAATGCCAAGAGAACATAAGCAAAAATTAGGGCATAGAGGAATAGCACTTAGCTTACTTGAGCCATCTTTAAAGGAACTTTTAATTCCTAAGAGTAATAATTTATCTGCTTAGACTCATTTAGAAACTTTAAACTTTGACAAGAGAAAATATATTTAGATTCTTAATTTATATGTTTTGAATAATTTCTTCTTGTCATGGATAATTAACACTTCATTTCAAGGCTCATTGACCCAGGTTCCATGTAATCCATGCGGTAAGCCAATTGGTAATTCAGCAAGACATTCTTGCTCAAGATTATTTGCTTTAAGAATTAAAAGATCTGTTGATTGTCTTTCTCCATTCCAAACCAAAACAATTATCCAGCCATGATCCTCTTCTTTTGCGCTTGGATGTGGCACCATGACAGGCTCTCCTACAAATCCTCTAGGAGCTGCACTCCAAAAAGATTTCTCCCCACTTGAAAGGTCAAGCTTTTTAATTGCCTGTAGCGGCGCATTCCCCTGTGCCTGCTCTGACACTGCCATCCATGCAAATTGTGCATACAGGCCTTGAACGTGGGGGTTGACCATCGCGAACTCGCAGCATTGTTGACTTATTTCACTTGTAGTAATTTCAGAAGTTAATAGATCTATTTGGCATCGGCAAAGACGTCCTTCTGGTAGAAGTGAAAAATCAATTTTCCTAAAATCTTCATTAGGTCCAATCGATGGGAAATCATTATAGTAAATACTTTCTAGGGTGATTTTATGATTCTTTTCCCAGGCATTTAGGTGATGAAAGACGAAACCATCAGGGGCGTTAAATATTCTTGGCTTTTGTCCCGCAAAAGATCCGGATTCGCGAGGAATTAGCCAAAATTTTGCTTGTCCTTTTAAGTTTGAAGATAAGCATTGAGCCGCTCCTTTTTGACCAAAAATGAATGGGAGAGGATTGAAGTTAATAGCATTTTGGAGAAATAAAGCCCAGTTTGGTGTTATAGCGAAATCATGAAGGAATGCAAAACCGTTAAATGTGTCTGTACGATCGCTAATTAGCTTGCCAGCAGTAGAACCTTCTGTTGAGAATTCCATTAATCTGATACTGCTTTTGGGCCCAGTTTTGACCCCAAAAGTGACCAAATGAGGGTTGCCATAATGACCAGGATCTAAGCGCGGGTGAGCACTGAAAGCCTCACCTGGTTTTAGAACACCTCCCAGTGATGAAAGTCCATGAGTTTCTAGGCTCATTGGATCGATGGCATGAGGGCTAGATGCTTCCCATAAAGCTAAAAGTTGATCACCTAGCTTTATGACGTGAGTATTGGCGATATTTTTTAGTCGAAGGTCAAAAGCATTTGCGAATTGCCCTCCTGGTTTTTTTGTGCCAAAAACACCTCTATAGAGAAAGCGATTGGCTTTTTCTTCTTCTTGCCAAGCTTCTGTGCGAACAAAGCGATTACTGAGAGAAATTTCTCCATTTTTAAAGCGAAAGGCCGCAATCATTCCATCACCATCAAATGGATGATGTACCCATTGGCCACCTCTCTCTAGGCGACCTGGACCATTCCTGTAAAAGGTCCCAGATAACTCAATTGGGACCTTCCCTTGGACAATTTTTAATGGAACTGAAGTGAGTTCTTGCTCGACATTGCAGTAAGCACTTGACCAGTCTTGTTTATCAAAAAATGTTTTGGCCTTTGCTGAAGAAGAGTTGTTTGCTGCTTGGATCACAGACAAGTAATTAATAGGATGTAATCCTCGCGTATGGAACATTCAATTGCGAGTAGGTTTGGGCGGTTTTGATTATGGTTTCACTCTTTAGAGCCTGCTTGTTCAAGGATTCCTTTACTACTGGGAACTTTGCCAGCTCTTCGAGGATCAATTTCTGTGGCCATGCGAAGTGCCCTGGCGAAGGCTTTGAAGCAAGCCTCAACAATGTGGTGAGAGTTTGTTCCGCTTAATTGTCGAATATGAAGTGTCAATCCGCTGTTATTTACAACGGCAATAAAAAATTCCTTTACTAATTCGGTGTCATAATTACCAATCTTTTGTGTGGGAATATTTAGCTCATAAGTTAAATGAGGACGGCCGGAGCAATCGAGTACAACCTGAACTAATGCTTCATCAAGAGGAGCAAGGAAATGTCCAAAGCGTTGTATTCCTTTCTTGTTATTGAGAGCTTTGGCAAGTGCTTGGCCAATCGCAATACCTACATCTTCATTGGTGTGATGGTCATCAATATGGGTGTCTCCTGTTGCTTTTACTTCAAGGTCAAGCATTCCATGACTAGAAAGTTGATGCAGCATGTGATCTAGAAATGCCACTCCAGTGGAGATTTGGCATTCTCCAGATCCATCGACGTTTAAACGCACTAATACATCAGTCTCACCAGTGACTCGATGGACTTCCCCTTGCCTAAATGAATTCATGATGTCCATCTAACTACAATTCTTCCGCTAGTCAAATCACATTCCATTGATGGAATATCCAGCATCAACATAAACAGTTTGCCCAGAAATTCCACTTGAGAGGTCACTAAGTAGGAACGCTGCAGTATTTCCAACTTCAATTTGGGTCACTGTTCTCTGTAGGGGTGCTTTTTCTTCAACGTTATGAATCATGTCGAGAATCCCTCCTATTGCTGAACTTGCGAGGGTCCTAATAGGGCCTGCACTGATCGCATTTACACGAACCTGGTTCTCAGGACCCAGTTCTGCTGAAAGATATCGAACTGATGCTTCTAGAGCTGCTTTCGCAACGCCCATTACGTTGTAATTAGGAATTGCTCTTTCTGCTCCTAGGTAAGTCAGTGTTACGACACCGGCACCTTCAGAAAAAAGTGGTTTTGCATGGTGGCATAGAGGTGCTAGGGAATAAGCACTTATTTCTAATGCTCTGGTGAATCCTTCGACACTGGTAGCGCTGTAATCACCAATTAGCTCTTCTTTTCCGGCGAAGGCAAGACAATGCACCATGCCATCTAATCGCCCCCATTTTTTAGAAATGTTGGTAAAAACTTCTTTTATTTGTGATTTGTCTTGAACATTAAGGGGTTCGAAAAGGGTTGGTTCAAGGGGGGCTGTTAGATCACGTACCTTGGCTTCAAAACGACCTTTCTCATCAGGTAAATAGGTAATGCCAAGCTCTGCTCCAGCAGCTTTTAGTTGTTGGGCAATGCCCCAGGCGATAGAACGGTTGTTGGCAATTCCTGTTACAAGGATTTTTTTATTGCTGAGGTCGAGAAGCATTGGGGTGAACTTTATAGGTACCTTGTCAGGATTCTCTCCTATTTGCTGCCTTTAAACATAGGAAAGCTATCGGTAAGCATTTCTTTGTGAGATTGCTCCCCAAAAGCTTCTAGTGTCTAAAAGCATCAAATTTCTTTTGCATCACTGGAAAGTTTTTCGTTTTATGGCCCTAACACCTTCGACAATGTTGCCTTTAGGGACTCCTCTCCCTGCTTTTGAATTGGAGTTGGTTAAAGGCACCATTTTTGAAATAGATGCTTCTCAAAGTGGAGTTGACAAAATTAACAACAAAGATTTTTCGAATCAACCTCTTTTGATCATGGTGATATGTGCCCACTGTCCTTTTGTTAAGCATATTGAAGCTGGGATAACTCGGTTGGAGGCGGATTTCGCCAGCTTTGTGAACATTCTTGCTATCTCAAGCAATAGCCTTTTAACTCATCCTCAGGACGCTCCAAAGGAGTTGGCTATTCAAGCCAATAAGTACGGTTGGAAATTCCCATATTTATTCGACTCTGAACAGATTTTTGCCAAGGCCCTTAGGGCTGCTTGCACTCCTGACTTCTTTCTGTTTTCTCCTTCGTCAAATGGCCAGCAAATATTGCAATATCGTGGTCAGTTTGATGGCAGTCGTCCTGGGAACAAGTCTCCAGTGACTGGAATGGATTTAAGAGCTGCTTTAGAAGCAGTGCTTAATGATCAAATGGTTTGTCAAGATCAAAATCCCTCTATTGGTTGCAATATCAAATGGAATCCAGGTAATGAGCCTGCTTGGTTTGGATCAGCTGTTCAAGGTTGAAGTTTTTTATGAGTGTTCCAGTACGACTTAATGTGCCTTTATGAAGGTACCCCCGTTCAGTCTTTCTAAACAAATTTCCGAACTTGGGCCTGACCTTGATGAGGCCGTTCTGAGAGTGTTGCGTAGTGGCCAATACATTGGCGGAGAAGAAGTAGATGCTTTTGAAGATACTTTTGCCAAAAGCATTGGCGTGCCTTTTGCAGTTGGTTGCAATAGCGGGACAGATGCTTTGATTTTGGCTCTGAGAGCTCTTGATATTGGTGAAGGAGATGAAGTTATTACTTCTGCATTCAGTTTTTTTGCTACAGCAGAGGCGATAAGTGCAGTAGGGGCTACACCAGTTTTTGTTGATGTGGATCCCAGTACATACTTGATTGATTTAGAACTGGTAAAAAAGGCTATAACTTCTGCCACCAGAGCTGTTTTACCAGTCCATCTTTTTGGTCGTCCTGTCGATATGCAGAGTTTGATGTGTTTAGCCAAGGAAAACGGATTAAAAGTAATCGAAGACTGTGCTCAAGCCAGTGGGGCTGTCTGGAATGGTCGTTTCGTTGGTAGTTGGGGCGATATTGGATGCTTTAGTTTTTTTCCCACGAAAAACCTTGGAGCGGCTGGGGATGCAGGTGCTGTTACTACTCATGACCCTGAGATCTCTAAAAGAGTGCGTGAATTAGCAGTACATGGAATGCCTCGCCGTTATGTTCATACTCGGCTGGGATATAACAGTCGGTTGGATGCTTTGCAAGCTGCTGTTCTTAACGTCAAATTGCCTAAATTGAATAGCTGGGTTAAGCAACGAAACATAATTGCCTCTCGCTATAGGGAACTCCTTAAAGATTTGCCAGGCTTAGAACTCCCAGATTCGGAAGATTGCATGAATATGCTTCATGCATGTAATCAGTTTGTGGTGAAAATCACAGGCAATAAATTAAATCTGAATTGCAAGGACGAACAAGATCAAGGCTCCTTAATTGATAGTGATATGAAGAAACATGGTTGCAGAGACTGGCTAAAAACCAGTTTGGAAAAAAAAGGAATAAATACAATTATTTATTATCCTATACCTATACATCTACAACCTGCTTACAAGTCTTTGGGCATTTGTCATGAGAAACTACCAATTACTGAAAGACTTTGTGGTCAGGTTTTAAGTCTTCCAATATTCCCTGAATTGACTAAAGAACAGCAAGATAAGGTTGTTTATGCTCTTAAGGATTTGCTTTGCAGATCTACTGAAACTAAATATCAGGCTCTTGCCTGATTTAATTAGAATCGTTTTAAAAGAAGATTTTTAGCTCAAAAGAATCTGACGAGCCTTATACCAAGCTGTAATACTTTTCCCATCTAGGATTTCATCCCCGCTAGCCAAGCAATTATCTAATTCTTTTACTGTCATCTGTAAAACTTCTAGATCTTCGTCTTCATCTCCAGGAGGTCTCTCTGCTAAAGGATTAAGTTGACTTGCTAGGAAAAGGTGGATTATTTCATCTGAATAGCCTGGGCAAGGCAGCATTTGCCCTAGAGAACTCCAAATAGATGCTTCGTAACCCGCTTCTTCTGCAAGTTCTCTTTTCATTGAGGTCAGGGGATCTTCATTGTCTTCAAGAGTTCCAGCAGGAAATTCAAGGATTCGCCTTTCTACTGCAAACCGATATTGACGAAGAATCACGACACGACCATCAGCCGTAATTGGAACCGCAAGGGCTGCTCCAGGATGACGTATTAAACCAAAAGTGCCTTCAATCCCAATTGGTAGTTGAATACGGTTTAGTTCGAAGCGAATTTTTCTTGCGTTAATAGATGCTTTTGTTTCTAAGATTTGAGAAGGCTCTTTTGGAGGTAGTGGTGACATGACAACCGCAAATAATCCATTTCCAGCATGACGTTTAATTGCCTTTTCATCGAGAGAAAGAATTAAAGAATGCTTAAGCCCATTTTTTGACTTTGGAAATTTTTGGTGGAGCAACCTCGTCTTGAATAAGAGCTGCTGCTAGAGGAACCACAACAAAACTTCTTTCTAAAAGGCGGGGATGAGGGATAGTTAGAATTCTACTTTTTACTTGTAGGCTTCCCCATGCAAGTAGATCTATATCCAGCGTACGTGGGCCCCAAAGAATTTGACTTGATTTTCTATCTCGCCCATACTGCTTTTCTAATACTAAAAATTTCTCTAACAAATTGATTGCAGCTTTCTTTGAAGGTTCAAACTTTTCAAGTTTGCTCCCGTCAACAACTAAAGCTGCATTTAAATAAAAGGGTTGTTCGGGTGGACCACCAACTGGTTCAGTCTCAAATATTGGCGACCATCGGAATCGCAAGTCTTGTTTGAATTCTTTGATTCTTTTAGGTTCTAAAAGTGAACATTCGACCCAAGTTCGTATTATTTCTTCTATTTGAGGCCGGGCAGATTGCAGAGTACATATTGGAGGACCAGCAAGGCTTGGAAGATTTGCTCCTAGTGCTATAGCAAGAGTGTTGCTAGTTGGAGGTTTTGTGGAGGTTATGGGTTGATCAGCGAGACTGGCTCAAAATTAACCGCCTTTGGTATTCCTAAATGGCCCTAAGCGGAACAACATCCAAATCCGATAGCGAACGATCTGACGAGCAAGATTCCAAGGAGATGGCTAATCGTGCCTTCCCTCTTGCCGCAATAACTGGTCATGGAACTCTTAAGCTGGCTTTACTTTTAGCAGCAGTTGATCCAGGGCTGGGTGGCGTGATAATTGCTGGAGGACGTGGAACAGGTAAATCTGTTTTGGCAAGAGGTTTGCATGCGCTTTTGCCTCCTATTGAGATAATCGATTTGCTTCAGTTAGCTGAAAATTCTGAGGATAATCAGAGCTCACGCTCAGTGGGTCGCAACCTTGATCCCAATTCTCCTGAGGAATGGGATCAAGGTACAAAAGAGTTAATCCAGCAGAAGATTGGCTCAACCAATGGGCAAGAGAAACTTTCACAGTTGCCTTCGAGAGTTATTCCAGCTCCTTTTGTGCAAGTTCCTCTTGGGATAACGGAAGATAGGCTTGTAGGGGCTGTGGATGTAGCGGCTTCTTTGGCAAGTGGAAGTGCCGTTTTTCAGCCGGGATTACTTGCAGAGGCACATAGAGGTGTCCTTTATGTTGATGAGTTAAACCTGTTGGAAGAAGGAATAGTTAATTTGTTACTTGCAGCCGTAGGTGCTGGCGAAAACAGGGTGGAACGTGAAGGATTAAGTCTCAGCCATCCATGCCGTCCATTATTGCTAGCTACTTATAACCCTGAAGAGGGTGCAGTCAGAGATCATTTGTTGGATCGCTTCGCCATTGTTCTTTCTGCGGACCAGATAATTAGCAATGAGCAACGTGTTGAGATTACTGAGGCTGTTCTTGCACATGGAGAATGTAGTCGTAGCTTTTCAACGAATTGGGCTCAGGAGACAGAAGCCCTTGCAACTCAACTTTTGCTTGCCCGTCAGTGGTTGCCTGATGTAAATATCAATCATTCTCAAATTGAATATTTAGTCACTGAAGCTATTCGAGGTGGTGTAGAAGGGCACCGATCAGAGTTATATGCGGTTCGAGTTGCAAGAGCTCACGCGGCATTAAGCGGTCGTGATCAGGTTGATGCTGAAGATTTAAAGGTCGCTGTTCAACTTGTTATTGCTCCGCGAGCTCTGCAGTTGCCGCCTCAGGAGGAACAAATGGAACCACCTCCACCAGAGGATCAACAAGAGCCACCTCCTCCAGAACAATCTCAAGAAGATTCCTCTGAAGATGAGAGTGAGGAAGATGAAGATAAGCCAGATGAACCGTCACCAGAGGTGCCAGAAGAGTTCATGCTTGATCCAGAGGCAGTTGCTATAGATCCAGACCTACTTCTTTTCTCATCAGCCAAGGCAAAAAGTGGTAATAGCGGTAGTCGCTCTGTTGTCCTTAGTGATAGTCGTGGGCGCTACGTTAAGCCTGTTATTCCTAGAGGACCCGTTCGTCGCATCGCTGTAGATGCAACTTTGAGAGCTGCGGCTCCATATCAGAAAGCAAGAAGAGCCCGACAGCCTGGCAGGACAGTCATTGTTGAGGAGGCAGATTTAAGAGCGAAGCTTTTACAAAGGAAAGCAGGATCTCTTGTGATTTTTCTGGTTGATGCCAGTGGTTCTATGGCGTTGAATCGAATGCAGGGCGCAAAAGGTGCAGTTATTAGATTGCTCACAGAGGCCTATGAAAATCGTGATGAGGTTTCTCTGATACCTTTTCGCGGTGATCAAGCTGAAGTTTTATTGCCACCTACTAAATCAATTACCGCTGCTAAAAGGCGTTTAGAGGTAATGCCTTGTGGAGGAGGTTCCCCTCTAGCCCATGGTTTAACACAGGCTGCAAGGGTTGGGGCTAATGCGCTGTCCACAGGGGACTTAGGACAGGTTGTGGTTGTAGCGATTACTGATGGTCGAGGGAATGTGCCTTTAGGAATTTCATTGGGGCAGCCTCAATTGGAAGGTGAAGAACCAGTTGATCTAAAACAAGAGGTTCTTGATGTGGCAATTAGATATAGATCTTTAGGGATAAAACTTTTGGTTATAGATACTGAGCGTAAGTTTATTGCCAGTGGTATGGGTAAAGAGCTTGCTGAGGCAGCAGGTGGAAAATATGTTCAATTACCCAAGGCTAGCGATCAGGCCATTGCTGCTATAGCAATGGAAGCAATAGGTGAAGTTGGGTAAATATAAATACACTTCTAGGTTTGAGTTTTTAACTATGATTTGCTTCTTATGATTTTCCTGGATAGATCTCATGGAAGAACTCTCCAAGGCCAATGGTTATTTTTCTGACAGCACTCATTAATTCTTCATCAGCCAGAAGTTGCTCTAGATTGCCCCCTACAGCATCAATTTTTGCACTTAAAGATCGAATTGAGCTTGCACTCTGCTTTAAGTCATTAAGAGTCTTTGGATTGTCCAAAGCGGCCACAATATTTTTTATATGATTAGTAGCTTCATTTAAGTTTGAAATAGAAGGTTCTGCTCGCAAGACTTCTGCTTTCATTTGGTTAATTAGTTCGTCTAG
Organism: Prochlorococcus sp. AG-409-A19; assembly: GCA_003216155.1. The sequence goes on from QCJH01000003.1 coordinate 74,170, forward strand.
GTTCCTCTGAGTTTGATCAAATTGCTGAGCGGAAGAGACTAAGTTATAAACCACATCTTCTTGCTCAACTTGATCAAGTAGACGCTCAATTGTTTCAGAAACAGTTGAGATACTTGTTAAAGGAGCGCCAATTATGATTGCACCGTCACATAGCATTTTCTTTTTATTACAGTCTTTTAGTCCAGGCAACGAAGCATCCTTTGGGAGAGGCTTCCCATTACTTATTAAAGAGACTTGAGCATCGCCTCCTAGTAGTGAGCCTCTAACGACTTTGGCAAAAACTGGCATTGGAAGCCGAAGCTCTTCATTGTCTATTTCAAGACGTGCAAGAACAGCTTGTGGGGTTACATGGATTTTTCCTACAGAGCCAACCAAAATCCCTCTGAAAGTAACTGGTGATCTTTCGGCAAGTCCACTTGCATCAGAAAAGTTTGCTGTGATGCTCCATGTCTTTGAGCTGAGACGAATGCCTCTAATCCACATTAATGAGCCTGTAAAGGCAACTAATGCTCCAACTATCGAGAAGCCAACAATTGCATCACGAACACTGCGTCGCATGATTTTCAGTGCTCAGCAGGCTGCATTGGCCCGTGAAGACTACCTTTACGGAACTGCTCAACATATGGATTATCACTTTCTCTGAAATCTTTTATTGAACCATCCCACTGAAATTTGCCTCCGTAGAGCATTAAAATTCTGTCTGCCACTCGCTCAATAGTACTTTTAACGTGGCTTACAACCATTGAGCATCCATTGGTTAATGAGGTGCTCTTAATGATCAGATCTTCAATTCTTGTGCATGCGACAGGGTCCAGACCAGCCGTTGGTTCGTCGTATAAGAGAAGAGGCATCTTTCCCTCATCCTTGTTAGGGGAATCAATCAATGCTCTTGCAAAGCTAACCCGTTTTTGCATGCCTCCACTTAATTGGCCAGGAAATTTATCTGCAACGTCGTATAAACCTACTTTTTCTAAGCAATCTAGAACTTGGCGACGAATTTCCTTTGAGTTCAGGCGACTGTTTCGCATTAAAAGAAACCCAACGTTTTCTTCAACAGTGAGAGAAGCAAGAAGAGCTGGGTTCTGGAAGACTAACCGCACATCAGGAGGCTCATTTTGATCTAATCGAAGATATTTTTGCTCTATTCCAAATAGTCGAAGCATTCCACTGGTGGGTAGTAACAAGCCTGCCATTAACCTTAGAATTGTAGATTTTCCAGCACCTGAGGGCCCAACTATGGCGATACGTTCTCCTGGCTTCATGAATAAGTTGACTTGATCTAAAACGGGTCTTTCCTCCCATTGCATCGTTAGATCAAGCATCTCGACGACTTTATTGGTTTGAGGCAAGAGATCTCCTGATACTTCGCCAATTCATCTTGCCTGGGATAGTTAATGATGGAAGCTTCCGTAGAGTTCTTGAATTAAGTACGGTCGGGTTTCCCGTGCGTATGTGACCTTACCGAACCTGCCCTTGAATAAACGACGCTTTACAGATGACCGTAGGTCGAGGGGAAGAAATGTTCTTAGGAAGGATTCCCTGAATGGAGATCTCATTACTCGTTCATTGAGAGCGTTCCGTTGGTTACTGCCTGGATTGGTGGTAAAGCGATGGATGCTTATTTCAGGTTTGGGTCTTCTGCTCGCTTTGCTTGGTGCTGCTATATGGGCTGATTTGAAGCCTATTTATTGGACTATTGAAATTCTGATATGGCTTCTTGGATCTATTACCACTGTTTTACCTAGAAGTATTACAGGCCCTTTGGTGCTAGTGATTGGTGCGGGGCTTTTGCTTTGGGGGCAGAGTCGAAGTTTTGGTTCTATTCAGCAGGCGCTTGCTCCTGCGAAGGAAACAGTGTTGGTGGATGCTTTACGAGCAAAGAGCAAGTTAAATAGAGGGCCAAATATTGTTGCAATAGGCGGAGGAACTGGCCTCTCAACTCTTTTAAGAGGGTTGAAGAGGTACAGCTCGAATATCACGGCAATAGTTACAGTCGCAGACGATGGTGGCAGTAGTGGAGTCTTAAGGCGTGAATTAGGTGTCCCTCCACCTGGAGACATTAGAAACTGTTTAGCGGCTCTTTCGACTGAAGAGCCTTTATTGACAAAGCTTTTTCAATATCGCTTTTCTGCTGGTGGAGGCCTTGAAGGTCATAGTTTTGGGAACCTTTTCTTGTCAGCTTTAACTGCTATTACTGGAAACTTAGAAGCTGCAATTACTGCTTCTAGTCGTGTTCTCGCAGTGCAAGGCCAGGTGGTTCCTGCAACTAATGTTGATGTGCGCTTGTGGGCTGAACTTGAAAATGGACAGAGGCTTGAAGGCGAGTCAGCAATAGGTAATGCTCCTAGTCCAATTGTCAGGATGGGTTGTCTCCCGGAAAAACCACCGGCTTTGCCGAGAGCTTTGGAAGCTATCTCAAACGCAGAATTGATTTTGCTCGGCCCTGGAAGTCTTTACACCTCACTATTGCCCAATTTGCTTGTCCCAGAGTTGGTTGAAGCCATTCAAAGAAGTAGGGCTCCAAAACTATATATATGCAATTTGATGACACAACCAGGAGAAACTGATGGTCTTGATGTTGAAGGTCATGTTCGAGCTATAGAAGCCCAATTGGCCAGTTTGGGTATAGGTAGGAGACTATTTGGAGCCGTTCTTGCTCAGGATGATATAAGTCCATCTCCATTAGTTGATTATTACCGTGCAAGAGGAGCTGAACCAGTTATTTGTGATCAACGTGCCTTGGAATCTCATGGATATGAGGTTATGCAGGCTTCGTTACAGGGTGGAAGACCTACAGCCACCCTTAGGCATGATCCTCGAAGTCTTTCTATAGCTGTGATGAGATTTTATAGAAAATATAAGCGTGATTTTTAGTAAGCATCTTGCATTTCATAGAAATCAGGCTGAACATAATCCTTGCGAAGAGGCCACCCTTTCCAATCTTCTGGCATTAAGAGTCTCTTGGGATGAGGATGACCTTCAAAATTTATGCCAAACATGTCGAAAGTTTCTCTTTCTTGCCAATCTGCTCCTCGGTACAAGTTGTAGAGGCTTGGAACACTAGGAGTGCCTTCACGTGATAAGAAGACTTTTAAACGTACTTCACGTGGGCGAGTCTCCTTTGAAATCGATAAGTTTTCTTTTGCAATCTCCCCCATTGCAATTAGATGATAAAAGCAAACAAGTCTTTTCCCAGCTCCTTCGTCATATCCACCTTGACAGTCAAGATAATCAAAACCATTTGCTTTTAAAGCAGAAGCAATTGCTTTAAGCGAAATTGGTTGTATAGCAAGGATCTCTATTCCAAGATGATCGGGGGCAAGAATTTCATGATCAAACCCTTGTTGGGTTAGCCAGGTACTTATTGGCCCTGGTTCTTGATTTGCTTGAACAAGCTCGTCTGAAGAGGTGGTCTCACTCATTTTGAATTTGGAGGTGCGGAGATAAAAGCTTCGTCTTTGTTTATTTCACTAGAAGTCTCACCTTTTAATTCAATTGAGATGCTTTCTGCTTCTTGGAGTGCGGCTTGTTGAGTTGCTGCGCTCAAATATGAGCCTGTTATTAATGGAGCTACCTTTTTAAGCTTATGGGGAACAGTGAAATACCTATGGGTTTGAATTGCTTTGCTACGTTCTGAAATTGCTTCATCCCCAACTTTTTTTCTTAGCTTGATAACTGCATCAAAAATTGCTTCTGGCCTTGGTGGACATCCAGGCAAATAAAGGTCTACTGGAATTAACTTGTCTACTCCACGAACAGCAGTAGTTGAGTCTGCACTGAACATTCCTCCAGTAATTGTGCAAGCACCCATTGCAATTACATATTTAGGTTCTGGCATTTGTTCGTAAAGCCTTACTAGAGCAGGAGCCATTTTCATGGTCACAGTTCCTGCAACTATTAGAAGGTCTGCTTGACGAGGAGAACTTCTTGGTACTAAGCCAAAGCGATCGAAGTCAAATCTTGATCCAATCATTGCTGCAAATTCAATAAAGCAACATGCAGTCCCATAAAGAAGAGGCCAAAGGCTGCTTAGTCGTGCCCAGTTATGTAGGTCATCAAGACTGGTCAGAATGATGTTCTCACTGAGGTCGTTCGTAATCGTTGGAGCGCCAATCGGCCCGCAAGTCGCTTCACGAAGACTTCTGCCAGAAGTAATAGATGGATTCTCTGTCAAGGAATTAACTCCATTCAAGTGCTCCTTTTCGCCAGGCATAGGCTAAGGCCACAACTAGGATGGCAATAAAAATTAGTGCCTCAATAAAAGCTAATAAGCCTAGACGGTGAAATGCAACAGCCCATGGATATAGGAAAACGGTCTCTACATCAAAGATTACGAAGACGAGAGCAAACATGTAATACCTGATGTTGAACTGAATCCAGGCACCACCAATGGGTTCCATCCCAGATTCATACGTCAGCTGCCTTTCTCCTGCACTGCTTTTGGGAGAAACCAATTTATTGGTGATTAACGCGAGAACAGGCACAGCAGCTGAGATCAGCAAAAAGCCGAGAAAGGCGTCATAACCCGGCAAGGAAAACATAGATATGCTCGCTATCACTATTAGTCTGCCATTTACCACCAAGAGCTGGCGTAGATAGAGTTCTTATGCCTGGCATTGAGGCAGTGAGCAACCAGAACAAAAATGGGGAAGACGTCGTAGATGTCAAGAACTCTGATGTCCTTGACATGACTGGGGTATCTGATGGGGACCCATCAGATACCCCAGTCATGATGAGCAATCGATTTGAGTGTCGAAGTTGTGGCTACGTATATGACCCTGAAGAAGGAGTAAAAAAGCTGGCAATTGCTAGAAATACAAGCTTCGATGATCTTGATCCTAATGTTTTTCGATGTCCTGTATGCCGAGCTAGAAAAGAAGCCTTCAGAGACATCGGCTCTAAAGACAAACCTAGTGGTTTCGAGGAGAATTTGAATTATGGATTTGGAGTCAATAGCCTTACTCCAGGCCAAAAGAATGTATTGATTTTTGGGGGACTGGCTTTTGCCGTCGCTTGTTTCTTATCTCTGTACTCACTGCATTGAATCCAAAAACGTTATGAACCGTTCGAACCCATTGATTTTCAATCTGATCTTGCTTGTGGCCATTGCTTTTGGTCTCAGCGGTTGCGTGACTACAAGGCTCCCAATGGCAACGGCTAGTCCCTGGCAGCCAGTTGAATTGAATACTCAGGCCAATCCTTTGGATATGAGCTTTGCAGATGAAAGCCATGGCTTCCTTGTTGGGACTAATCGCTTGATTTTGGAAACCAATGATGGTGGAGCCACTTGGAAAGAACGTAGTTTGGATTTACCTGAAGAAGAGAACTTTCGACTAATCAGTATTGATTTCCTTGGAGATGAAGGCTGGCTGGCTGGACAGCCAGGTCTTGTCATGCATACCAGTGATGCAGGAAAAAATTGGACGCGTTTGTTACTAGGGAATAAATTGCCTGGGGATCCTTATTTAATTACTACTGAAGGAATAAATAGTGCTGAATTGGCGACTACAGCAGGTGCCGTTTATAGAACTAATGATTCAGGGCAAACATGGGAAGGAAAGGTAAGTGATGCTGCTGGAGGAGTCAGGGATCTGAGAAGGGGGCCTAATGGAAGTTACGTAAGCGTTAGCAGTCTTGGGAATTTCTTTGCAACACTGGAATCTGGCCAGGACACTTGGGCTCTTCATCAACGGGCCAGTAGTAAAAGAGTACAAAGCTTGGGGTATCAACCAAATGGAGAACTATGGATGTTGGCTCGCGGCGCAGAGATCCGTTTTCAGGATGAGCCTGGAAATTTAGAGAGTTGGACGAGGCCAATTATCCCTATTACAAACGGATATAACTATCTCGACATGGCTTGGGATCCCCAAAATGGGATTTGGACTGCTGGGGGCAATGGCACTTTGTTAGTAAGTAAAGATGGGGGGGATAGCTGGCAACGCGACCCAGTTGGTGACGCTCAACCTTCGAATTTCATTAGGATTTTGTTTGACCGAAGTTCTTCAGGTAACACAAAAGGATTTGTGCTTGGGGAACGTGGAAATTTGCTGAGATGGGTTGGTTGAGTATTGAAATACCTATCAACTCCACAACGCTCTGTAACCATGAAGGCGAACCAGCCTCGGAGACAAGGCAGAGCCTTATAAGATCTATAGGCTGATACGCCTGAGGCTATGGCTGCCGGCTCCACCGGGGAACGCCCGTTTTTCGAAATCATCACCAGTGTCCGTTATTGGATTATCCATGCGGTCACTCTCCCAGCGATCTTCATCGCAGGATTCTTGTTTGTGTCAACGGGCCTTGCCTATGACGCCTTCGGGACTCCACGTCCTGATGCTTACTTCCAAGCTTCTGAGACAAAGGCTCCCGTTGTGAGCCAGCGCTTTGAATCCAAGTCCCAACTCGACCTGCGCTTGAAATAAGGCATGACTCAATCCTCACAACCACTCCAGGCTGCAAACGTACGCGTTTATCCGATTTTTACGGTGCGGTGGCTTGCTGTTCATGCATTGGCAATACCCACGGTTTTTTTCCTGGGTGCCATTGCAGCAATGCAATTTATCCGCCGTTGAGCATCTTTTATTAGCTATGCAAGTCAACCCGAACCCAAACAACCTGCCGGTTGAATTAAATCGCACCAGCCTTTATTTAGGACTGTTGCTGGTTTTCGTCATGGGAGTGTTGTTTTCCAGCTATTTCTTCAACTGAACTATCTGAACCATGAGTACAAAGCTTAAGGGTCCTGACGGGCGTATCCCTGATCGCCTGCCTGATGGCCGACCAGCAGTTTCCTGGGAACGTCGTTGGACAGAAGGAACATTGCCTCTATGGCTAGTGGCAACAGCAGGTGGAATTGCTGTGATTTTTGTTCTGGGCATCTTCTTTTATGGCTCTTACACAGGAATTGGCTCTGCTTGATGAATAAGCAGATTCAATTTTAGTTGGCTGTATTTGCTCGTTAGGATCTTGTTCTGAATCGAGAGAGGATTAGCACCTGTCTTTCCCCTGATTATTTTTTCCTAACCATTTAAGACCCCGCTAAATACTTTTTTAACTCTTTAAGCCCTTCAATTTCTTTGTAGGGCTAATTTTTTATGTATTTATGTATGTTGTTTTGACTTAGAGACTTGTATTTTTGTACTTACCCCAATAAGGCTCGGTAAATAAGTCAAGTTTGCTTCTTGTCTCTGGGGGTACTTTCCCTTTGGAGGTCATAAGACCATCTCGTAACGCATGGTGAGCCGAACTGCTGGGTTTTAGAGAAAAAACTTTTTGGGCAGTGCTTTTAATGATTTCAGTGGCTAGTTTTGCATTTGCAATTAAGTTTGATCTAACCATTTCTACGGTCACGTTTTCATGATGCGGATGCCAGCAGTCATAGTCAGTGACCATTGATAATGAGGCATAGGCAATCTCAGCTTCTCTCGCAAGACGAGCTTCAGTGTGATTAGTCATTCCAATGACATCACAACCCCAACTACGGTACAAATTTGATTCTGCACGAGTTGAGAATGCTGGGCCTTCCATAGCTAAATATGTTCCACCGCGATGAATTTGACGCCCTTCAGACATCAATTTCTCTCCTTCATCTGCTAAAAGACGAGAAATTATTGGGCAAAATGGTTCTGCCATAGTGACGTGTGCTACTGCCCCATCAACAAAAAAGCTTAGGGGACGTTGATGGGTTCTATCTATGAACTGGTCAGGTATGACCATGTCAAGAGGGCGAACTTGTTCTTGAAGTGAACCTACAGCTGACGGAGATAAGATCCATCTCACGTTCATTGACCGAAGAGCCCAAATATTTGCGCGATAAGGTACTTCTGTAGGAGTAAAAGTGTGGTGTCTCCCATGACGAGCTAGGAAAACTAATTCGACTTCTCCGAGTTTCCCAAGACGTAAATTGTCTGATGGATCTCCATAAGGAGTTTTGATTTTCAACTCCTTAATATTCTCAAGCCCTGTCAAGTTATACAGGCCGCTGCCACCTAAAACACCTATCCGAGCACTGTTCAGCAGTTCATTAGTCTCCAAGGATAATTAGATTCAGTTAACTAATCTGAATGATAGCTTCATTGAAACCATTTTCTTTAGGGCTATAAGTAAAAAAACGGTTTGTTTTTTTTACAATCTTCTTAGCTTTTATTGAGATTATGTCCAGAGGTGTGATTTGTTAATCCATTATTACTGTGCTTTTATAGGTCAATTTAAAATTGTTAAATTGGCGGAATCTCAGAATGAAATAATAATCGAGTGCTAACTCATAGAAAGAAGATCCGAAAATATGCTTGTCTAAGCTAGTGTATTTCTTATTAGATTTTATGAATATAAATGGAAAAGCTTGGCGAACAATCTGGCTTGAAGAAGACGGAAAGGCAATTGGTGTAATTGATCAAACAAAGCTTCCTCATAGATTTAGTCAATGCATTCTTAAAAGTAGCCATGAAGTGGCCGGAGCTATTCGCACTATGGTTGTAAGAGGAGCTCCTCTGATAGGTGTGGCAGGTGCGTATGGCTTGATGCTTGCATTGCAGGTAGACCAAACTGATGAGGCTTTGATAACTGCATTTAATGAATTAAATGCAACAAGACCAACAGCAGTGAATCTGCAATGGGCGTTAAAACGGGTAGTCAACCGTGTAATGCCTTTGGCATTAGATGTTCGAGTAGAAGCCGCTAGAGAGGAGGCGAATTTGATTGCCGAAGAGGATATCGCCATGTGTGAGGCAATTGGCGAATATGGGCTCAAAATCTTTCAGCAGATTGGAAGAGAGAAATTGCTATTGGGGAAAAGTGAGCCTTTGAGAATTCTCACTCATTGCAATGCTGGATGGTTGGCGACAGTAGATTGGGGCACCGCTCTTTCGCCTATTTATAAGGCTCATCGTTCAGGTTTGAACATTCATGTTTGGGTTGATGAAACAAGGCCTCGCAATCAAGGCGCTAGTCTTACAGCCTTTGAGTTAGGGGAAGAAGGTGTCCCTCACACTGTGATAGTGGACAACGCAGGCGGGTATTTGATGCAACAAGGTAAGGTTGATGCTGTAATAGTTGGCACTGATAGGACAACTAGAAAAGGTGATGTCTGCAATAAAATTGGTACTTATTTGAAGGCTCTTGCTGCTTATGACAATGAGATTCCTTTTTATGTCGCTTTACCTGCATCGACTATTGATTGGAGCCTTTCAGTTGGTTTGGCCGAGATAATTATTGAGGAACGAGCTTCTGATGAGGTAACTAAGATCAGTGGCCTACTTTGTGGTGATCATATTAATGATGAAATCGTTAATGTTCGCCTCACTCCGGCTGCAAGTAAGGGCTTTAATCCGGCATTTGATATAACGCCTGCACGACTTATTACAGCTTTGATTACTGACCGCGGTATCTCACCTGCTAATGAGCATGGTCTTAAAAGATTGTATTTGGACAAATCATCTAAGTTTGAGGAAATATAATTTATAAGGGATATTATTTTGGTAGTCAGATTGCTATTCCCTCTTTATACCTTGTAAAAAGTTCGATACCAATTGGCAAAATGTTCTAAACCTATTTCTAATTTGGTTGATGGTCGAAACCCTATCCATTCTTCAAGTGCAGCAGTATCAGCTGAGGTTGATACGACATCACCTTGTTGCATTGGAAGTAGGCTTTTAATTGCTTTTTTCCCTAGGGCATGTTCTAGGATTTCAATGAATCGGAGTAATGCAGTTGGCTGAGAATTCCCAATATTAAAGATTCTATGTGGAGCAGATGCAGTGGCGGGATCTGGATTGAGATGATCAAAATTTTGATTAATGGTTGCTGGTTTATCACAACAACGAATTACGCCTTCAATAATGTCATCGATATATGTGAAATCTCGTTGCATGTGACCGTGGTTAAAAACGCGAATAGGTTTATTAGAAAGAATTGATTTTGCGAAGAGCATAGGGGCCATATCTGGACGTCCCCATGGCCCATATACAGTAAAGAAACGCAGGCCAGTGCAAGCCAATCCATATAGATGACTATAGGTATGGGCCATTAGTTCATTTGACTTTTTGGTAGCGGCATAAAGACTCACCGGGTGGTTTACTGGCTGATGTTCATGAAAGGGTAATTGCTTGTTATTGCCATAGACAGAACTGCTAGAGGCATACACTAGGTGGTTGACATCATGGTGACGACAACACTCAAGAATATTGGCGAAACCTACTAGATTTGCCTGGATATAAGCGGAAGGATTTTCAATAGAATAACGTACGCCAGCTTGAGCTGCTAAATTGACCACTACTTTTGGGTTTTCTGCCTTAAAGATTTCCTCTAAGGCTTCATAATCTTCTAATGAGATTTGCTTGAAAGACCAGTAGGCTTCTTTAGCATTAATGGCAATTTGTTTAAGTCTTGCAAGCTTCAATTTCGGATCATAGTAGTCATTCAGGTTGTCAATACCTATCACTCGTTCGCCACGGGTAATTAACCTTTGCGCTAATGCTGCGCCAATAAATCCTGCTGCACCTGTTATGAGGAAGGTTTGACTCATATGGCGCCATCTCCCACGCGCCAAAGTTTAAGGCCTGCTGATTTGACGGTTGTTGGGTTTACTACAGCTCTAGCATCAAATACCCATGCTGGTTTACGCATTAAAGGAGCCAGTGACTGCCAGTCAAGATTCCGGAAATGATTCCATTCTGTAAGAATTAGTACTGCATCAGCTCCACTAAGAGCGTCTTCTGCTCTTTGGGATGGCCACCAGGTACCTTCTCCACTTAGTGCGGCACGTGTTGGTCCCGCCTCCGCATCTGGAGGAGAGCTAGCAGGTAGTTGCAGATCTAGTGCTATTTGTTGAGGTTCTACTTTTGGATCGTAAATAGCGAGTTGTGCACCTTCTTCAAGAAGATCTTTGGCAATGCGAATGGCTGGTGCTTCACGCGTATCGTTTGTGTCAGCTTTGAATGCGAAGCCAAATAGTGCAAGTCGTTTGCCTGTCACTGTACCGAACAGATTTTTGACTACAAGCCTTGCTATGCGATGCTGCTGCCAAGTATTGAGTGCAACTACATTTTGCCAATAGTCAGCCACTTCGGGCAGTCCGAAATGTCTACATAGATAAACAAGGTTGAGTATGTCTTTTTGAAAGCAGCTTCCGCCGAAGCCAGGCCCAGAATTGAGAAATTTTTCGCCAATACGGCTATCTGTACCGATTGCCTTAGCTACTTCACGTACGTCTGCACCTGTCACTTCACACAAAGCTGCTACTGAGTTGATAGAACTAATTCTTTGTGCAAGAAAGGCATTGGCAGAGAGCTTTGAAAGTTCGCTACTCCAGAGATTGGTTCTCAATATTTTTTCAGTAGGAACCCAATGGCTATATATGCCAGCAAGAGCTTCTATGGCTGTTTTGTCTTCGCCTCCAATAAGAACCCGATCAGGTGATTCGAGATCAGAAATTGCTGTCCCTTCTGCGAGGAATTCTGGATTGGATAAAACAACAAAACTACGTGGTAGTTGACCATCTGATGGAGGCTTTTGTGCTGCATTTAAAATTACTTGTATCGTTTCAGCTGTACGAACTGGCAGGGTACTTTTTTCTACAACGATCGTATGGCCTTGCGCGCATTGTGCTACTTGACGAGCACAAGCCTCAACCCAACGCAAATCACTCGCTTGTCCTGAACCTAGTCCTTTTGTTTTTGTTGGTGTATTGACTGAGATGAAAACCATGTCAGCAGCACCAATCGCTGAGTCGACTTCGGTTGAGAAGTGCAAGTTACGGCCACGTGTTCTTTGGACTACCGAATCAAGATCAGGCTCATAGACAGGTAACTTGTTTAGGTCTTGGTTGTTCCAAGCCGCAATGCGCTCTTCATTTAGATCCACAACTGTTACTTGAATTTCAGGACAACGATCAGCAATGACCGCCATGGTGGGACCACCCACATAGCCGGCACCTATGCAGCAGATGTTCCGTATATCAGTTGAGGATGTTTTCACTCGGAATTCCTTGATTATTGTCGCAAGTTAAGCGAATCGCTGTAATAAGGTTTCAATATTTACTCGTTCTTCTCTTGGAGTAGTGGAATTTTGTCTTCGTAAATCCTTGATTATTACTTGTTGTTCAGATGCTTCTTTGTCCCCTATTACTAAGGCCCATCTCGCACCACTTCGATCTGCTCTTTTGAGCTGCTTACTAAAGGCTGCGCCACTTAGATCAAGTTCAACAATTTGTTTTGTTTGACGCAAATTGCGTGAAAGTACCTGTGCGAACGGCTCCGCATGCTCGCCACGATTTGCGATATAGATTTCAGGATGATCTTGAGGGCTTCCCTTAGAGCTGCCTGAAATTAGTAATACCAGTCTTTCCATGCCTAGTGCCCATCCAATAGCAGGCGTAGCATTGCCTCCAAGTTGCTCCATAAGTCCGTCATATCTTCCGCCCCCACAAACAGTTGCCTGTGCGCCTAGTTGATCAGAGGTGATTTCAAAGGCTGTGTGACTGTAATAGTCCAAACCACGAACTAAACGTTCATTTAGCTTAAAAGGTATATCAAGATCTGAAAGGCCTTTTTTAACCTTTTCAAAGCGTATGTGGCTTTCAGAAGCTAAAGCTTGTGAGAGGGTTGGAGCATCTAAGAGTAGTGTTTTAGTCTGTGGATGCTTTGAATCAAGTATTCGAAGAGGATTTTTGTTTATTCGTTTTTTCGAATCTTCATCGAGTTGATTCAGCCTAGGCTCAAGCCATTTAACAAGATTTGTACGGTAACAGTCTCTATCCGCTTTATCCCCAAGAGAGTTGATTTCAAGGTTTATGCCTTGAATTCCAAGATCCTTTAACAAATCCCATGCAACTGATATAGCTTCTACATCACTACGTGGATCAACAAAACCCAGTAATTCAAGACCGATTTGATGGAATTGCCGTTGCCTGCCTGCTTGGGGCCTTTCATATCTAAACATTGGCCCTGAGTACCAGAGCTTTTGAGGGCCTTGGCTGAGTAGGTTGTGTTGGATTACTGCACGAACAACTGAAGCTGTCCCTTCGGGTCTAAGAGTGCAATGGCGCTCACCTCGATCTAGGAATGAATACATTTCTTTCCCTACTACATCCGTAGATTCACCAATTCCCCGAGCAAAGAGATTCGTAACTTCAAGAAGAGGAGTTCGAATTTCTCGAATCCCTGCTCGCTGGAAGTGGTTTCTTGCAGTGGATTCGACAAGCTGCCAAATAGCTGTTTCTTGAGGCAATAGGTCCACCATTCCTCTAAGAGCCTGCAATTTCTCCACGCTATGGTTTAAAGCTTCAGCCATCTTGAGGGATCACGGGAAAAAAGCTCTTATTCTGGCTAGCACAAGATGTGACGAATGTATGGCTCAGCTTCTTATTACTGGAGGGGCTGGGTTTATAGGAAGCCACACATGCCTCACTCTTTTGGAAGGTGGTCATAGTCTTGTTGTAATTGACAACTTCTCCAATAGCTCGCCTGAAGCACTTAGGAGAGTAATGGAACTTGCTTGCCTTGAAGATGAAAAGCGTTTGAAGGTTGTGGAGGGAGATATTAGACATAGTGATGATTTGAATAGAGCATTTACTTCTGGCGAAGAATTCATTCAGGCTGTAATTCATTTCGCAGGTCTTAAGGCGGTAGGAGAATCATTGAAATTTCCTTTGAGATATTGGGATGTAAATGTCAGTGGGACTCGCTGTCTTTTAGAGGCGATGGAGCGTCATTATTGCCGCACGATTGTATTTAGCAGTAGTGCAACTCTCTATGGCTATCCAAGTCAAGTCCCAATCGTTGAGACATCTAAGGTTCAACCAATTAATCCATATGGCCAAAGCAAAGCAGCTGTAGAACAACTTTTAGCTGATCTTTTTGGTAGTTCCTCTGATTGGCGTATAGCGGCCCTGCGTTATTTCAACCCTGTAGGTGCTCACCCTAGTGGTCAAATTGGTGAAGCCCCAACAGGCATGCCAAATAATCTCTTCCCGATATTAATGCAAGTAGCAGTGGGTCAACGTAAGCAATTGCAGGTCTTTGGTGGTAATTGGCCTACTCCTGATGGCAGCCCAATTCGTGATTACATCCATGTTATGGACCTTGCTGAGGCGCATATGGCTGCGTTAGAGGTTTTGCGAAATGAGGGACCACAATTACTTACATTGAATATTGGTAGTGGTACGGGATATTCAGTTTTGGAAGTTTTGCAGGCCTTTGAAGAAGCTAATGGGATTCAGTTGCCTTATTCAATTTCTACAAGGAGAGAGGGCGATGCGGCTTGCTCGGTTGCTGATCCAAGCTTGGCAGCTGAAAGGCTTAGATGGCATTCTAAGAGGGATTTGATTGACATGTGTAGAGATGGTTGGGCTTGGCAACAGGCAAATCCATCAGGGTATTTATCAAAATGAGAACCAATTACCTTGCTTGAATTAAATACAGAATTCTGTATATGGTTATTAAGGGATTCCATTCGACTTGGGCTCTAGTTCTATAGGTCTCTTTTGTGGCAATGGATTGGCACGATCCACGAAGCAACCTAATTCTGTGTGCAGGTCTCGATTTATTAGGCCTGGCAATCGTTTTGGCTGGTCTTGCGAGCATCCGCTCGCTTCCTCTGACGGGCCAATTTGGCTGGATGGTGACCACTATTACTGCTTATCTTTTACTTGGTTGGTTGCTAGGGACATATACATTGCTTGGTTGGCGGCGCTTGCCTCGATGGACTCTTTTGCAGCGGATGGGCTTGAACGTGCTTGCTTCATTGATGGTTGTTGCAATTTTGAGGTGGCTTATTAATCCGCCGTTGACTATTTGGTTGGTTTATCGGAGCAGCCAGATGCTCTGGTTATTACCTGCTTCAGTTTGGTCTTTATTAGTCAGAGTGGCTTTACGTAGAGGTGCTCTTCAGACTGAAGAACCGCAGTTGCTATTGGTTGCACCAGAGCTTGAAGCGACCAAAGCTCTTCAGGCATGGAAGTTAACACCTAAGAGACTGATGCCACGTTGGCTAGAAGTTAGTGCAGCAGCTAAGGCGGCGGCTGAGTCAGGTTCTATGATTTTGGCTATCTCATCGAGCATGCAAAAATCACCTCAGTATCGTGAGTGGCTAGAGCAGTTAGAACGTCGTGACCCGCGTGAATGCAGAATAACAACGCCTCTGGCAATGGCAGAACGCCAACTTGAACGACTACCTCCTTCATTGTTACCTGAACCTTGGATTAGTTATGCAGATATTCCATGGAACACAATGTTTAGTCCTCAACGACAATTGAAGCGGGTTGCTGATGTACTGGTCGCAATTGTCCTTTTAACGGCAACAGCACCATTGATATTGTTGGCTGCCTTTCTGATTTGGTTGGAAGATCGTGGGAGTGTCTTTTATGTACAACAAAGAAGTGGTTGGCTTGGTCGGCCATTTAAGGTGTTGAAGCTAAGAACTATGAGAGTTGCTAATCGACATGAACCTGCGACATGGACTATTCCTGGTGATCAACGAATAACTCGCATAGGGCTTCTTTTACGCCGTACTCGCCTTGATGAATTACCTCAATTAATTAATGTTCTAAGTGGAGATATGAGTCTTATTGGTCCGCGTCCAGAACGTCCTGAAATCGAAGAAGAGCTTGAGGCACGTATTCAACACTATCGGAAGAGGCATTGGATGCGCCCAGGGTTGAGTGGATGGGCACAAGTTTGCGCTCCTTATGCCTCAAGTGTGGAGGACTCTGAATTAAAACTTTCATATGACCTTTATTATTTAAAGCATTTCAATACTTGGTTGGATTTTCTAATCCTTTTAAGGACAATTAAAACTGTACTGAAGGTTGCAGGACGTTAAATAGAATCAGATTTTTTGTTTTCTTCTTTGCCAGCAAATAGATGGCTACTTTGTTTTCGTGCTCAATAGTTACTATTGGTGTTTGGTGATGGGTTAAATAAGATAATGTCAAAAACTACATTTGAGCTAAAGATCATAACCTCCTCGATCACAGTCGGTCAGCAAAATCATGACGACTAACAATATCGTTCTGGCTGGTGGCGGACATACCCACTCACTTCTGCTTAGACGATGGGCAATGAAGCCAGAGTTACGGCCTCAAGGTTTGATAACTCTAGTGAATCGCAATAGTACTTCTCTTTATTCAAGTATGGTCCCTGGTTTGATAGCAGGGCATTACAACATTGCTGAAGCGACTATTGATTTAAGAAGATTGGCTCAACAGAGTGGTGTCTCATTGGTTATTGCCGAAATTTATGGACTCGATAATTCTCGTCACCATTTACAACTAGCTGAACGACCGCCTCTTCCCTTTGATCTGTTAAGCCTTGATGTAGGGGCTGAAACAGATTTCTCAGGGGAAATAACTGAAGTAACAGATCCTGGGCTGATAATGCCTATTAAGCCAATTGAACCTGCTTTGGCTTGGCTGAAAGACCAGGATGATTTTGATAGTTTCGCCAAGACTTCTGTATTCACACTAGTAGGAGCTGGGTTGACTGGAGTGGAGTTGGCACTAGCGCTTCGTCAACGTTGGCCTAATCGTAAATTGCAGCTTCAGGCTTATCCAGGCAAACCTTTAAGGGCTTTGCAGCGAGTCTTGTCAGATGCTCATATTGATTTAATTCCAGCAGGATCTGCTTTGAATGGACCCTCATTGTTATGCACTGGTAGTAAGCCGCCAGATTGGTTGAGAGATGGGGGATTGTTAGTTGACTCTTCTGGCCGTGTTCGCACTAAGGATACTTTGCAGGTTTTAGAGAACCCTAATCTCTTGGCAGTAGGTGATTGTGCAATTATTGACTCTCATCCACGTCCCCCCTCTGGAGTTTGGGCAGTCAAGGCTGCTGAGCCTTTGGCCCGTAACCTTGAACAATTAAGTCTCGGCTATAGAGCAAAGGTTTGGAAGCCTCAGACACGAGCTTTGCAATTAGTGGTTACTCGATTCCATTCAAACAAGCCGATGGCGATGGCTTTATGGGGTGATTTAGTACTTGGCCCAAATAAATTCATTTGGGAGTTGAAGAAGAGAATTGACAAGAGATTTATTGCTCGTTTTGATGAGATTCAATCTATGGATAGAGAGATTCAAGCTGGTTTGATTTCCACAGCTTGCCGTGGGTGTGCAGCAAAAGTTCCAGAAAAAACATTGCAAGAAGCGCTTAAAGAGGCAGGATCTGCTTCTTTGGGAAAAGATCCTGAGGATGCGGTTTTTGTATTAAGCCAAGAAGAAGGCAGCAGTTGGCTTCAAAGTGTTGATGGGTTTCCAGCCTTGGTAGCAGACCCTTGGCTCAATGGTCGCCTGACCACTTTGCATGCTTGTTCAGACCTTTGGGCTAGTGGTGTAGCAGTTAGCTCGGCTCAGG
Source organism: Prochlorococcus sp. AG-409-A19 (assembly GCA_003216155.1). The sequence goes on from QCJH01000003.1 coordinate 91,512, forward strand.
TAATTATTACGTTGCCCGCCATATCCCTTGAATTGCAAAAGGAACTTTTAGTGCAGACTATGTTGGGAATTAAATCAGCTCTTGTGCCGCAAGGAGCACAGTTAATAGGCGGCCATACGGTTGAGTCGCGAAGCGAACCTTCAATCCCGAATAGTCTTGGAATTCAGTTGTCCATAACAGTTAATGGTTATTTGAAGCCTGATAAAAAGCCTTGGCGGAAGGGGGGATTGCAATCTGGAGATGTCTTGCTTTTAAGTAGATCCATCGGAACAGGTGTTCTTTTTGCTGCTGCTATGCAAGGGAGAATATGTGCTAAGCAAATAGATTTTGCTTTAGAGCAGATGTCTACTAGTCAGCATCAACTCCTTTCTCAAATACGTAAAACTGAAGACCTTAATCAAGGTCTTTTAAGTGTCCATGCATGTACCGATATTACGGGTTTTGGATTGCTTGGACATTTGGGTGAAATGCTTAACTCGAGCAATGGACTTTTAAAAGCTTCTGGTCAAGAGCCATCATTGTCGATCACTCTTCGATTAACGTCTATCCCATCCTTGCCAGGAGTATTATCTCTTTTTGAGGAAGGGTTTTCTAGTACTTTGGCACCTGCAAATAGGCGTGCATGGCGATTATTAAATAGAAGTCCGGAAAGACATGCTTTAGTTCAATTGACACAACGAGATTTATTAAAGGGAACTAAGCGATATAAAGCGATGTTAGAACTTTTGGTCGATCCTCAAACTTGTGGTCCTTTATTAGTAGCTTGTTCAAGAGAAATGGCTGCTCAGTTAGTTGAGAAAAGAGCTTGGCATGAAATAGGGTTTGTCAACTGACCTTTAGATTTTTAAGTATATATAGCTAGTCAAAGCAGGCCTATTAACTAAGAGTGATAGAAGTATTTTTTATCTATTTCTATAAGTCTGAGCCGCTTTAATTCTTTACCCAACTTAGGTCCTGCTAGCCATCCATCTTTAATGAGATCTTGTGCTTTGATAGGAGACTTTTGATGACGCCAACGGCCCCACCAATTCAATAGTGGACGCCAAGGTTTAATCCCAAGAGAGATGGCAAGGCCAATTGATTCCGGGTGCCAACCTTTGGACTCAATAGCTATGCACCATTCGGATGGTCGCCATTTCATCAAGTCTTCAAGAACCTTATGAGAATTAAGCCAGTCTTGTATCTCAAAACTTTCTTTTAAAGCTATTGTCTGTTGATTGGGTAATAGAAATCTTTCTGCCAAAGCCATTGAATTAGAGGCTACTGCTATTAAAATTAATAATGGTGGCAATCCAAATCGTTTTCCCCAAAGTATTTTTCTAAATAGGTTTTGCTCTCTTTCTAGGCTTTTATCCAGCAAATCTAAAGCTCCCCATGCTTTGAGATGGGTAAGTGCTATTTCCCAGGGTTCTTTTTCTAGCATGAGTTCAAGTTCCATTTTTAAGCGTGTAGTTAGCGAAGGTGGGGCATGTTTTGGTGGTTCTCCTGGCTTCCAATCCCAAGGCCACTTTTTTATCGTCGAGCGAACTTGGTGAAGGTCTTCTGGCGTTAAATCCAGGTCCAGTCTTGCTGCATAGCGTGCTCCTCTTATGACCCTCGTTGGGTCATCTTCCACGCTCTTAGAGTGTAAAAAACATAGCCGTTTTTCTTTGAGGGCAGCTTTGCCTTCATGCGGGTCAACAAGATTGAATGTGGGTAGTTCAATGGCAATGGCATTGATTGTGAAATCTCTACGCTTTAGATCATTCTCTAGGTGACTGACTTCTACCTCAGGATTTTGTCCAGGGCTTTTGTATGTTTCCTTTCGGGCACTAGCCAGATCAAAGTTAGTCCCATCAATTTTCATTTCCACTGTGTTGTATGTAGTGTGAAAACGACATTTTTCAACTCTGTCTTCCCCAAGCTTGAGGAGGAGTGCTTCTGCCAGATCTTTTGCAGAACCCTCGATGACTATGTCTATATCAGGAGGGGCCCTCAAAGGTTCCTTCCCTAAGCTATGAAGCAAGTTGTCTCTTACTGCACCACCAACTATTCCTAGACGTTTAATTCCTATTTCTGTTCCGGTTTGGTAAAACGTCAGTAGTAGTTGGGTTGGAAGGTTTGATAAATCAAACTCAACTTCTGAATTTTCTAAGATCTTCATGTTGTATTCACGAAGAGGTTGCTCCCATCATCTACTAAGTATTGGTAGTTTACTTTTAGTTGTTGTCAATCGGTTCGATTGGGGCCAGACGAGGATCAAGGATTTTTGGACTCATTCCATCGAATTTCACAGCGATAGAAATTCGTTCACCACTGCCGAAGGTGTGAGTGATTTTTCCTTCTCCAAATGTTGCGTGTAGAACTCGATCACCTACTTCCCAATTCTTTTCTAAAGAAGGTCCATTTATACGTCTTCGCACTGCATTGCTAGGCATTTCTGCAGCAGACTCTGAATGGATACTCTTCCCATACCCTCGATCTATTCGAGTGAGCCGGTCAAGGTTTTGACTCCTTCTTAGGGCGATACCACTTCTTTGTGGCATGTCACCTTGAAGAAGCTTTTCTGGCAATTCTGAGAGAAAAATGGAAGGAATTGCTGGTTCGCGCATCCCTCCCCAGAGCCTTCGCTCGCTAGCATGGGATAGTAATAATTTTTCTTTGGCTCTTGTGATACCTACATAGCAGAGTCTTCTTTCCTCTTCAAGGGAGGAAGGGTCTTGGAGTGAGCGATAACTAGGGAAAAGACCTTGCTCCATTCCTACAAGACATACCACTGGGAATTCCAGACCCTTACTGCTATGCAATGTCATAAGTGTTACCCGGTCAGCAGCTGTATCTTTGTTGTCAGCATCACTGGCAAGAGCAACTGTTGCTAAGAATTCTTCGATGCTGGCATCTTCATTTTCATCTTGATATTGAAGGGCGGCATTGACAAGTTCTTGTAGATTTCGTCTACGTTCTTCTGCCTCATCAGTCGCCTCTGTAATTAATTCACTGATGTAGCCACTTTGTTCAAGAACCTCTTGAATTAATTCAGATGGCGATACTTGATCGAGGTGGCCTCGTAAATTTCCAATTATTTCGCGAAATTGGAGCACTCCTTTGGCTGATCTACCACCAAGGGTTCTAACTGCTTCGGGATCATCAATTACATCCCATAGTGGAATCCCGAGTTGGTTAGCTGCATCAGTGAGCCTTTGAATAGTGGTTTTCCCGATACCCCTTTTAGGAACATTTAGAACCCTTAAAAGAGAAAGAGTGTCAGCTGGATTTATAAGTAGTTTTAAGTATGCCAAAATATCTTTTATTTCTCTCCTGTCATAAAAACGTAACCCTCCAACTACCACATAAGGGATGCCCCATCTGACTAATGATTCTTCTATGGTTCTAGATTGAGCATTGGTTCGATAAAGAATTGCCATTTCTCCCCATCGTAATTCTTTATTGCCAGCTTCAAGTAAACGCAACTTATGAACTACTGCCTCCGCTTCGGCAATTTCATCATCGCATCTTATTAGTTTGATTAGATCACCTTTCTCACGTGTTGCACGTAATACTTTATCTATTCTTTCAGTATTGTTGGAGATTAAAGAATTTGCGGCCTCTAAAATTGTTGAGGTTGAACGATAATTTTCTTCTAGCTTAACCATTGTTTTGGTACTTTTGTCTGAAGCCTTATCTCCAAAGTCATTTTGGAAGCCCATTAAGATTGTGAAATCAGCTGCACGAAAGCTATAGATACTTTGATCTGCATCACCCACTACAAATACTGATCTTTGATCCCAATTATGGAATTTTGCAGGATCATGACCATTAGTCACCAGCAGCTTAATAAGTTCATATTGAGTCCTATTTGTATCTTGATACTCATCAACAAGAACATGTCTAAACCTACTATGCCAGTAGGAACGGACTTGTTCATTTCGGCGTAACAATTGCACAGGTAGTAGCAATAAATCATCAAAATCTAGGGCATTGTTAGCTGCTAATGCTTTTCGGTAACGCCGATAGACTTCGACAATTAGCTTGCCTCTTGCACCTTCTGCTTGCTCGTTAAGCTGATCAGGTGACAAGCTTTGGTTTTTGGCATTACTTATAGCCCAACGAATCTTTTTAGGCTCAAATCTCTTTGGGTCTAGTTGCAGTTCTTTTGTGACGATCTCTTTAACAAGATTCTGTGCATCTGTTTCGTCATATATTGAGAATTGACGTGTCCATTGAAGACCTTCTTCATCTTGAAATTTCTCGATGTCAAAACGAAGTAAACGTGCAAATAAAGAGTGAAATGTTCCTATCCAAAGTTCTTTTGTGACATGCTGAAAAATATGAGTTCTTAGTTGACGTTGGTTGACAGATGCAAGTGTTCCAAATGGTTGACCAAATTGATTCTCCGCAAGCCTTTCTGCTAAAAGTAGTTCCAGACGTTCTTTCATTTCGCGAGCAGCTTTATTTGTAAAGGTGACAGCTAGAATTTGATGAGGATCTATACCATGTTCGGCGATTAAATGCGCTATTCGATGAGTTAAAGCTCTGGTTTTTCCGCTACCTGCACCTGCAATAACTAATAAAGGCCCTGTTAAGTGATTAACTGCTCTGTATTGAGATTCATTTAGAGTATTTAGAAAATTATTTTTAATGACCATTATATTTCCCTCTCCTTAGCTGTAAATGAATCATGTCTACCGCAAATTGCGGCTGATGTGACCCAGAACAGCGGCACATTTCCTAGATGGCCAGAGAACATGACGTATATGCATGCTTGTAGCCATAAGATGCTTAGCCATAGATCTGCTTGGGAGAATCGAATTAGCCTGATGGAATAAACAGTAGTTATTGTGATAAGTGATATCAAAAGTCCTCCTAGAACCAATCCTCCTAATAAGAGTGATTCAACTATAAAATTATGAGGGTAATAAGGAGTTAAATTGCTAAATAAATTCTCTAGTAAACTATGCATTTCAAATCCTTTGCCAAAAATAGGATTCTCTAGCCAATACTTTAACCCTGAAGAAATAAATATTAGCCTGTTAAGCTCGCTCTCTCCTAGACCTGTTGTTTGTATTTTATTTATTAAGCCACTTCCGCTAAATAGTGAGAAGCAAGCCGCAAAGGAGAAACTTATACCTGTGAGGATCCAAAAGCGAGACTTGCCTTTATAAGAGTAGCGCTTAATTTGCAAGATTAGGATTAATCCAATTGTAAGAGCTAGAAAAGCACTGCGAGTAGCGCTAGTTAAGGTAATTATTATACCGACTAAACACCCTAAGAAGATTAATATATTGATCCATTCTTTGTTTTGCTTATTCTTAGCCGAGAATAAATACGCGAAGCTAATTAGAAATAGGCTTGCCCCACAATGACCCGCTGGAATCGGATTTAGATCGGGGAGTTGAAAGCGCATTTCTATAGGGTTGAAATTTAAGCAAAATAAGAGGAGTGAAATGCCAAGTAATATCACTCCAGAAAATATAATGATTAGAGGATTAAAAGCTTTTGTGAAATCTTTGACAACTACGTATGTACCTAAAGCAGGAAATAAGCTTGATCCCAATGACCAGGCAAAAAGCTCCCAAGGCGGTATGGCTGTTGAGACACCTAGAATGGTTAAATCTAGAATTAGACGCAGAATATAAAATCCCCAGAAAAAAATAGTTATAATTAGCCATGGTTTGAGACTTTTTAATCCTTGAATATATATAAAATAGCTACTTAAAAGAAGAATTAAGCCTCTAAAAGCTATCATTAAAGTTCTGTTTGATATTCCTACCTCATAAGCAATAAAGGAAAGAGGTACTTGGGCAAATAGGATTATGGAGAGGAAAGTAGAGAAAAACAGATTAATTCTCTTATTGTCTATTTTATTACTATTAAACCAAGAGTCCAATCTTAGAAAATTAGAAAGAGGCATCAAATAATATCTAGGTTGTTTGTGGTTATAATAGCCACATGCTGATAAATGCAAGAGGATTTAAATGGTAAAGGATGAAAACTACAGCCTTTCAAATGAATGCACCGTAAGCATAGTTGTTGAATGGGAGAATGTTCTTTTGGCAGGGTCATCAAGAGCTCAGTCAATGCTTGATAGTCTAATCAAGCAATGCAATGAAATGCAAAGTGTAATCGAGATCATTATTGCTACGAACCGAAATGAGTTTCAGCTTAAAAATAGACCTTTTGCTCTTTCAAGCAGAATAAAATGGCAAGTAGAGAAATTTGCTGGTCATCACTATTATGAGCTGAAAAATCTTGGAGCAGAAAAAACTAAAGGTGAAAGAATAGTTTTTGTAGATAGTGATGTAATACCCGCTCAAAACTGGCTAAAGGAATTGTTATTAACCTTTTCTATGCATAATGCAAATGTATGCTGCGGAACAGCTTTTATTGAGCCTGAAGACTTTTATAATCGCACCTTTGCATTGTTTTGGTTTTTCCCATTACGTATAAATGATCAAGAAATAAGAAAAGCCAGCCACTTCTTTGCAAATAATATTGCTTTTAACAGGGTGACTTTCTTTGACAATCAATTCCCTATAAAGCCTGAAGCATCAAGAGGAGCTTGTTTGACTTTAGCCAAACAGCTTGCCAAGAAGGGGATAAGTATTTGGAAAAACCCTAGAGCAAGCGTTGCCCACCCACCACCTCAGGGATTTGCAAACTTTTGTTTGAGGGCATTAGCTCAGGGTAGAGATAGGAACCTTAGAGAGGTTGGACTTAACAAAACAATTTTAGGTTCAATCTTTAGAGTTTTCAAAAATATGGCTAGAAGTGTATTTAAGATTCTCAGAGATTATAAGAAAGTAGGTTTACATCCCTTCTCTACTCCTTTATCTATTACTCTTTCTATTTGTTATTACATCATGTATTTTCTTGGAGAATTAGGCTGTGCACTAAAAATTTCGCATGTCATGAAAATATCAATTTGAAATCATCGGTTGATTTTTCTTCCTTTTCTCAACTTGTTACGTGTCATTAGTATTAATGACAATAGCCATGAAGGAGATAATGCTAAAATCATTTTAATCCATCCTATGAATTGAAGAGTATCTAATTGAATCTCCATTAATTCGTTCTTTATATTATACCCTTGTCTCTTGCGATGTAATAACCAATGAAATTGTTTTCGGTTGGAAAGTATTTTTAATGACTTACAATCATCATTATCGATATGCATTTTCGGCTTTAGAGTGCCATTAAGTATCTTTTTTACCTCTTTGGTTATTGGATGAATCTTAAGTTGCTCCATGCTTTTAGTTACTACGCTGCTATGGTCTCGACAATAACGACTTGTTTTAGTGCAGCATAAAGCTAATGGTTGCCCTAAAAGGGCTAATCTGAGCCAAAGAAGATGATCTCCAGCTCTAGTAATACCACTTTCTGGAAAGCCTTCAGTTGCTAAAAATGCTTTCAATGAGACCACCATCGAATTCGTATGGATAATATCTTTTCTTGCATATAATTTCAGAAACTCTTTGGAGTTCAACCTCCTGTCAGATTGAATATGTATATCTATAATTTCAGACCCTAATTGTTCTTCGAATCCTGTACATATGAAAGCATAATCAGCACCATCTTTGAGAAATGAATAGACTTTCTTCAGATGATCCGGAAACCAGATGTCATCAGCATCAAGAAAAGCTAAGTATTGACCATGGGAATTTTTTGCTGCTAAATTTCTTGCCGCATATCCACCTGGCCCTGGAAAACTCCTTTTAAGAACTATTGCTTTCTTTATAAGCTCAGGGAATTCACGTAGCTTGCTTATTCCATTATCAGTTGAAGCATCATCAACAATGATTAGCTCATAGTTGGTAAATGTTTGCGCCTGAACAGAAGCTAATGCATTATGAAAATAGTTGAATTTATTATGCAATGGAATGATAATGCTAAATATTGGTTTTTCCAATAAGTGTTTTGAATTATTGTAATTCACTTTAGCTCTCGATTAGACTCAACATTTTGATTGTACGTACCTTATAAGTATTTTCTTGAGCAAGCTTTAGTCTTGCATTTCGCTCAGGTTCAGAATCAGATGATATTTTTTTTTGAGTATTTCATTAGAGAATGATTCGAAGCTATCGCATAAGGAAAGATATTCTTTGTAAGGGATAAGACTAGGTATTTCCATAGCAACTATTGGAACTCCTGAGGCTAGATACTCAAAAAATTTCATTGGGAACATGGCTTGAGTATATTGATTAATACGGTTGGGTAGTATTGCGACGTCAAAATTAGATATAAATCCAGGAACTTCTTGATAAGATTTAGGTCCAAGAAAGAAAATATTTTTTCTTCTTTTGAGCTCACTTACGTCTGTACCTTCTTCGCCTTCCCCTATCGATCCAATGAGAACAAAGGAATTCTTTGGTTGTGAATCAGCTAGATATTTTAGTAGATCAAAGTTTATTTTGTAGCTGCTTATAGCACCCACAAATCCAATTATTGGACTGGTAATACTTTGCATTGATTCTTTGGCTTTCCTAACAGATTCATAAGTAGGGTTGGAGAAATGGTCGTATTCGACTACATTTGGCATTAGGTGAAGACTATTGCATTTGCCTTTCAGCTTTCTAAACAAGGCGGGTGAAGTTACAACAATATGACTTACCTTTTGAGCCGTCAAGATTTCAAGCTTCTCTAATTCCATTTTTGGCATTAGAGGCTGAGCACTGATGTCATCTACACAGTGATAGAGAGATGATTGGAAATGTCTAGGATTCAATATTTGAACTGTTGCAGGACTATATGTCCATAAAATATTACATTTAAAACCTAATTTTATATAGGAATATCTAAGAAAAATGAAGAGTATTAATCTATTTAACCATGCAAATATTCCCTTTTGAATTCCAGGAATTACTAATGGAGATACAACCCAAAGTCGTGATGTAATTTTCCTTGGAGAGGAAAAAATTCTTTTAATTCTTTTTATCACTCTTTTCTTGTCTTTGCCTGCCATCTTAGGCTTACGTAGCCCAAGTGAGTCTACATAAACAACTCGATGACCTTCTTTAGCTAGTGCTAAAGCGACATGTTGTTTGTTAGTCCAAAATGGATGATCCCAATCTGCAGTAGATAAAAGCAAAATGTTCAATTCTGTTTATGCGAGGTAGAAGTGATTATCTATATAGAAAATCATTTTGTTGCTCATAAGACGACATCTTCTGACCCTTTTACACTCATCCCTAGTGGATGATTGGGATTACAGAGATCATTATAGGTACCGGAGGAAGCTACCAAACCGTCTTTGATTTCATATATGTGATCACATTTAGCTAGTGTATTGAGGCGATGTGCAATTACTACAGTTGTGCATCTACGACCGATAATTTCTAAAGAGTCAATAACATCACTTTCAGTTTTCTCGTCTAATGAACTTGTGGCTTCATCTAGGACCAGAAAACCTGCTTTTCTATAGAAAGCACGTGCCAGGGCTATACGTTGGCGTTGGCCCCCTGAGAAATTAAATCCATTTTCTCCTACAAAGGTATATATACCATGAGGCATTTCAGTAATTAGCTCATATAATTGAGCAGCATATATTGCATCCCATACCTCGTCAAAATTTATTTCTTTTTCGTCAGTCCCAAATGCTATATTTTCAAGGATACTTGCATCTAGCAGGCTTATATTTTGGGGGACTTCTGCGCAACTTCTTTGCCAAGCTGATATGTCAGAACCGGCAAGTGGTATCCCATCAAGCATCATTTGACCAGTGCTTGGTACTAGATGGGCGAGAAGAATGCTTGAAAGGGTTGTTTTGCCGCTTCCCGTTGGACCCATCAAGGCTATTCTTGAACCAACAGGTACATTTATAGAAATTGAATTCAGAGCATTTTGTTCAGAGGATGGATATCTATAACCAACTTGATGTAGTGATACTTCTCTTCGTGGAAAAACTCCCTTTGGAGATAAACTTTCGCCTGTAAGAAATGCTCTATTTGGATTAGGCAATTCTAGATATCCAAGGGCTGAATCTACTTCTGGAAGAGCACCTCTTAGTCTTGTTATTGCTCTGAAGAGATCTTGTAATGGTGGGGTGATTTTTACAGAAGCGACTACAAATGTGGTTAGGAATGGTATTAATGTTACTGCAAGGTCAGCTTTTTCTGGTTTGCCTAATGTAGGAAGTAATGCGGCGGAAAAAATAAATGTTATTGCAAGTGGCTCTATTACAAACCTTGGGACATCAGGTAATAGCTTGGAAAGCCATTCGAATGATTTCGCAGCTTCACCAGCCTTTACAAACTTAGATTCAAAGTAACGCCCAGTATGTGTCAAATGTATATCACGTATTGAATAAAAGATTTGATTAAGTAATGAATTTGCCAATATGTCAAGCCTTACTCTTTGATTAGAGGCATGCCTTAAATATGGGACAACGAGTGAGGAGATAATTAGGAAAGCTAGTCCTAGAAGAGAAAGTAGTATTATTGCTTTAATTCCTAATGTATAGCCAAGAGCAATTGCCAGAAATAAAATAACAATAGAGCTTGAGGTTATTGCTAATAGTGGGGCAATGATCAAGTCAGAAACTCTTTGCATGTTAACCATTAATTGTGCTGATATTGCCGAGTTTTTTGCTGTTAGGAAGTAATCGTATGGCTGTCCAATTACTCTCCCTAAAATGCGATCAGAGATGTCTCTCCAGACCTGGGCCGTTAGTCTCTGCTGGAAAACTTTTAGTATCAACTTTGTTATTGAACCTAGCCAACTCAATATGATGAAAATTAAAACTAGCCAAAGAGCTTGTTCTCCCTGTGAGCCTCCAAAAACTTTTATCCCTGGGATGGAGTCGTTGAGCTTTTGTCCTACAAGACTTCCTGCTAGACGTGCTGCTACTGCTACAGATGCAAGATCTATTACCCCAGAGAAAGCAGATAGTGGGAGAACTGCTATCAAGGACCTCACCCGCCGTCTGGGAATAACCCGAAACAACCGTCGAAGTAGATGAACCGTCTGGCCCTTAAGGCGAGGCACTCCGGAACTCTCAATACTTTTTTTAATGTATGCCTGCAGCTGTCGAATTTGTTTTCCTGGCAGCCAGTCTAAGAACCGATCACATGAAGCTTGGCTAGTAATCTTCTTAATAGGAGATATGGCATGGATTCCTATTTAATATTGTTTATTGACGAGTTATGATGATAGAAAAACTCCTTTAAATTAACCAGAACTTTTTGCCAACGAAACTTTGTTAGTGATTCACTCTTAAGCTCTAATAGCTTTTTTAGTTTTGTAATATCGCTTCGCTAACTTTCTGGATCTCTCAAGGCATTTGATATTCGAAGCAAATCAAGTGAGAGATTGCTATATCTGATTTGAAGCCCGATTTCTCCAGGGTCTATGAAGTCTGCTAGTGAATTATTTAGGCTTGAGAATACTACCCAGCCACAGGCGAGTGCTCGAAGAGGTGGTAATCCAAAACCTTTATTGATTCCTGCCCCACGTCAATAATCATTTGAGTCATAGATAAATACAGTAGATGAGTTAAATAAATCCAAAAGATCATCTTTTCATTAGGACTGAATATGTACCTTTAAGCCCTTTTTGGTTAAGCCTTGGAGCTAATTCTCCTAATATATAGCTACTGGTTTTCCTTTTTTGGATTAGTACATCAATAGGTCGTTTGCTCTTGGTTGCTCGACTTCCTCTTGCAACCCGAAAACTTTCTATTGGGTTAGTCAGTAGGAATAAAGGATTGTAAGTAGCTTTTTCTCTCCAATACCCGATAGTATGGGTTCTTACTGTCAAGATTGGTACGTCTTTGGGTAGGTTGAATCGATAGCCAGTGCTCTGTGCATGGTATCTAATTGCCTGATCTTTAAGTTTATGAATTAGACATGGGATAGCATTACCCTAGTTAATTATCCATAGATTTTTTTTTTGCTGGTTTGTCTATCTGCAAGCAGATCATCTAAATAAGCCTGATCAGAATATTTTTTTTTGCATGTAACTATTATATCTTTGCAAAACTCTTTTAGTAAATGAGCTATTTGCAGCTTTATTTTTAATCAGCCATAAATAATATTTTTTTAGTGATAGGTATAAGAGATCGGATGACTTTCTCAATATTAAGCCGGAGCAGATTCTGTACTTCCTCGACGCTTTCGCCTGGTCAGAAAACCAAATAGAACTTTGCCTATAGCTTTTATTAAATTACCTTCTAACTCTTGAAATATATCCATATTGTATTTAAAAGCACAATTTGCTTCTTCTACTATCTTGTCTGCCATTTCTTGAGTTAAAGGTAAGGAATTTAGAACTGTGCTGTAGTGAGCTTTAAAGGCTTTCTCATCACTAATATTATCAAACTCGTAAAATCTAAGACCTTTTTGTCCCTCAAGGTTCATTGCTTTTTGGGCGATTTTTTTGAGGATCTGACCGCCAGAAAGATCCCCCATATATCTTGTGTAGTGATGACCAATAAGTAATTCTGGAGATTCTTCCGCTAATTGATGAATCCTTGATACATAGACTTTTGCAGCGGTAGTTGGTTCTATTAAATTTAACCAGTTATTTCCAAAATAAAAATCGAGATCTTGTTCGAGTGTTTCTCTCCGGTTGAGTTCTGGGAAACTAATAGGTCCCACTATTGGATTTCCTCTTTCGCTGAGTATGCCAATCTCTTTTTCCATTGCCACATAAACAAAATATAAATCTGCTACAAGCTTGCGATAACTTGACTTATCTACAACGCCTTTTAAAAAGCAACTTACGAAACCAGTGTTTTCTGCCATTGTGTGGGCTTTTTTGGTGCCCTCTCTAAGTTGTTTAGCGAGTTCTAAAGGCATGGGATTAGGTGATTTTTTGGATGATAAAAGAGATCTTTTATATTTAGTAGAGCCATTATGGTCTATTGGAGTTCTGAAAAAGAAGAAATTGCTCATCGCATCAAAACGATTTTCTAACTAACTGACATCTGTCTATCAAGCTTCTCAATAAGCTGGGAGAGAATCATTTCTATTTTTTTTAATTCAGAATTCTCCTCTAGAGATAAATCAATTTTTTTTGGTGGCATTTTGAGTTTCTGGGCAATTGAGACTACTTCTTTTTGAAGCCGATCCCTATATGCAGTTAGTTCATCTATGGACTCTTGAAGTTCCTTTGGCGTTGCTTCAGGCATGAATCTAATTAATCCACAATAGAATAGACTGATAGCCTGTGTTTTTGTTTGACTTTGTAGCCATAGATACTTTTTATGGTTAGTTGAAGAGGTTTTGGAATTGAGAATTCTGCCTCTCGTAAAATCTTTTATATAAAGATGGCTTTTGGGATTCGAAAGGAGCTATTAAACTATTTATATATTTCTTTTGCATTTCTTTTTTCTTGCATGTTTTCCTGTATAGGGAGGCCTTGGGTTACGAAGCGTTGCGGACTTCTCTTTCATTGGCTGAGGGGTTAGAAGCTAGGCGTAGGTTGATGGGTGGTGCTTTACTTAATTGCTTAAAAGCACTGCAACTCCTCATCTCGTAACTGTTCAGGCTTCTCAATGCTCGATGCATTCTCCCGTGCCGTAGTCAGCGCTGACGCAAAAGGTGCGCCGATTGGAAGTAGCGATTTAGTGGCTCTTCGTAAATATGTCGCGGATGCAAACAAACGGATAGACGCGACTTTGGCCATATCTCAGAACGTTTCTTGCATAGCGGCAGATGCAGTCGCAGGAATGGTTTGCGAAAATACTGGAATGACTCAGCCAGGTGGCAATTGCTATCCAACCAGGAGAATGGCTGCCTGCTTGCGCGATGGTGAGATTATTCTTCGCTATGTGAGTTATGCACTTCTTGCTGGTGATCCCTCAGTATTAGATGATCGATGTCTTAATGGACTTAAGGAAACCTATACAGCGCTAGGAGTGCCAACCGCAAATGCAGCACGTGCTGTTGAAATTATGAAAGCAGCCTCTGTTGCGATTATGACCGAAACCAACTCTGGTCGTAAGATGTTTGAAGGCATCAATTCTGGTTCAGGTGCCCAGTGCAAGGAGATTGCTGCCGAAGCTGCCTCCTACTTTGATCGTGTGATCAATGCGATTAGTTGATTAGATAAACACACTACCTATAACAATCACACTTTCTTAAAGGGAAGCACAAGATGAAATCCGCAGTCACAACAGTGGTGACATCAGCCGATGCAGCTGGTCGCTTCCCAAGTACAAGTGATTTTGAGGCTGTAAAGGGTTCCTTCGACCGAGCTCCAGCTCGAATGGAAGCAGCTGAAAAATTGGCTGCGGGGATCGAAAAAGTTACAGCTGATGCAGTTGATGCAGTTTATGGCAAAGGTATATATGACCAAGTTAATAAGGACAAGTGTTCCAGAGATATCAATCATTACTTGCGCTTAATTAACTATTGCTTAATTACAGGAGGAACAGGCCCCTTAGATGAATGGGGGATTGCTGGCATGAGAGAAGTAATACGAGCCCATGTTTTACCGACTGCGGCTTATATAGAGGCTTTTACGCACATAAGGGATCGGGTTTGTGTGCCAAGAGATATGAATCAACAAGCAGCTACTGAGTTCAAAGCATTACTAGATTATTTGATAAATGCCTTATCATAAAAATAAAATAAAAATCTTTTATACTCACTTCTTGTAAATGACTTTTATGAAAGTTAAGCTATTATTTATAGTGATCTTTTGGAGTTAGATACTTAGAATATTGATAAATGAGTTTTTATCGTTTTGAATATGCAAGGAGATCAGGGTAAGAATCATAAAAAGAACGAATTAAGCTTTGATGAATTATATGAGGATTTCCTCCATCCAAATCCGAATATCAGTAATAAGGCAGCAATTCAAATGTCAGAAATTTATCCTGACGAGTCAATATCTCGTTTTTTGATGAACCTAGGAGAGGAGGATGTGGTTAGCAGGCGGAAATCAATAAGAGCGATTGGTCTGTTGGGCCAGCCTGGGTTATTGAAAGTAGCAGAGCTTTTTCATGCAACTGAAAACATCACTATTCGTGTTAGTTGCTTAAAGGCCTTTGTGCAGTTTTCTGTAAATATGAACGGGGAGCTTTTCCCTGCGCAGGCAATGAAAACAATTGAAATGGCATTGATGGATGAATCGCCAGAGATCATACTTGTTGTGGTCCCTCTTCTTAGACAACTAGGTGAGCAGGGTTTACCTCACCTGATAAGAATTTCTCAGGGTAAGAATATCTTGAGAGTTATGGCTGCTGTTACTGCACTTGGGGAAATAGATGATCCTTATGCAAGAAACTTACTAGAAGAACTTTTAAAGGATGAAGCAACTGATCCTCTGGTTCGGGAAAGTGTTAAAGACTCACTGAAGACGCATTCTGTAAAAGACTCTTCCTCTGTCAGTGAGTGAATTGCCATTAGATGCCTTGCTTGATTTTTCCTAATTGGACTAAAGCCAGATCAATAACCTTGAGAACTTCAATATCTTTTTCTTTTGATTTAAGTTGCTTTAGTGAATTTATTGACCTTATTGATTTTAGAGTCATTAATGAAAGAGCTGAGTTTTTTCTGACTTCAGCATTACTATCATTTAATTTTTCAATTAAAAGTGGCTCTGCCCAATTTAGCTCTTCAAGTTTTCCAATCAAGGTAACTGCTTCTGCTCTTACATCGTTAGATGAATCTTTTAGAGCACTCACAACTATTCGTTTAGCAGCCTCATCGCCTAAAAACTGTATCTGCTCACTAAGAGCAGCTATTGCGGCTGCTCTTACAGCAGAGTGAGATGATTTAGCTGCTTTTCTTAGGGCCTCTGGAGCTTCTGCTCCAATAAATGCTAATCCCCAGCTTGCAAGACCTGCTTGAAGAGTTGTGCTTTGTGGATTTGTTAAAACTTGCACTAACAGATCTACTGCTTTTTCTCCAAAGATTGCCATTGCTCCAACGGCTGATCCTTGGACGACTGGATCAGGGTCATTTATTAATGCTTGTAATAGGTCAGGTAAAGCGCTTGGATCTCCAACCAGCCTGAGAGTCTTAGCGGCAGCCCTTCTAACTGTGACATTTGAATGGTTAATTAAGGCTTCTCTAAGAATTGGTAAAGCTGGTATACCAATTGCTCCGAGACTTTCTGCAAAGGTTCTTCTTAGGAGCCCTCTTGTATCTCCAAGCCCGGCTACCATTCTTTCAATAGATTCTTTATTGTCTTTAGGAATTTGGCCATTTTTCAAATGTGCTTTTAATTCTTCTGAGAGCTCATAGGCTTCAGATTCATTAAGTTGCAGATTTAGATTGAAAATCGGCCTAGATGCTTTACTTTAATCCGATTTATTTTGCCTTATAGAATTTCATTGCAAATCACCTTGAAATAATTAGATAACATATAGAAATAACAATTTAGATACAATAATATAAATTGATTTTGGATTGTTTTAATACTCAGTTTGTCTTTTTAATAATTTTTCATTACATGCTCTTTGCTTATTAGAATCTTTGCTTCAGCTCATTTTTTTAATAGCTTTGCCGGTAAAATACATTCAAACCTCTGACTTTTTATCTGTCTTGAACTAGTGAAGGAGAAACCTTTTGACAATTTAACTCCCCTTAGCCAAAAGGAGGCCTTGAAAATTCTATCAACGCCACTTGCAAAGCTTAATTTGGAAAGCGACTATTATAAAGCAGTTTTTCATTTGGTTAATTATCCTGGGTCTGATACTGAGAAGGCTCTTCTAAAATTAGTTGAATCCCCATCGACTCATCAGGCGATTGCGATTGCGCGTAGGAAGGCTATTGAAGTTTTAGCGAGAATAGGGTGTAGGCGAGCAATACCTGCTATAGGTATGTGCTTAGATAGTAGCGATATATATTTAGTAGAAATTTCAGCATGGGCATTGCAAGAGCTGCGCTGTGACCAAATTAACTTGCATCAAAAACTCAAATTCCTTCTTGATGATTCTAGGCAGAATAGAAGAGTCTTAATTAAAAGCCTTGCATCTTTAGGAGTAGTATCGGCGAACGAAAGAATTAAAAAATTTTTAACTGAAGAGAATTCAAATAAAGGACTTATAGGGGCAAGTCTTGCTGCGATTTCTAAATTATCTGGTGATATTGATCAAATTGATGAGTTGAAGAACCATTTATTACTTGTTAATCAGAATGAGCGCAATCTCGCTGTCTATGACATTATTGATAGTGGTTATTTTGACTTGTTGGATTCAGTATTGAAGGCTCCTGTTGCAATTTCTTTAAGGATTAAAGCGCTTGAATCACTTTGGCCGTCTAAAAATCAAGAATATAAAGGCTTGGACTTGTTGAATATCGCTGACTCTTTAATTGTGGATGATCCTTACTGTATACATATTATACATGATTATGATTCTATACCTACAGAAGATCTTTTGATTAAGGAGTTATTTGGTACCGATTATAGTCGTTGTTATTTAGCATTAAGAGCTTTATTAAGTTTAGGACCAGAAAAAGTATGGCCTTCCCTGGAGAGCTATTGGCCCAGAATTAATAAAGATTATGGAGCGCTCTATTTCACAATTCTTTTCTTTAATTATTTCAATATATGGCCTCATGGAGCGCGTTTAGAGATCCAGAGCCTTGCTGAGTTTTGCTTGTCCAATTATTGGCCTCAATATATGAAGTTTAGACCAGTTTCTGTTTTGTTGTTGGCTAAAGCTTGCCCAGATATCTTAAGCACTCATATGGAAAAATGGCTCTCTTTTGAAGAG
>QCJH01000004.1 GCA_003216155.1 Prochlorococcus sp. AG-409-A19
TATTAATTGGGTTTTAACCCTTCTCTTTGTTTCTATAGGTATAAGGGTTTCTTGGCATTAGTAATGCCCATTGCTTCCGATATAACAGCTTTGGTTGGACGTACGCCGCTAGTACGATTAAATCGTTTGCCCAAATCATTTGATTGTTATGCAGAGTTGATAGCCAAATTAGAAAGCTTTAATCCCACAGCATCGGTTAAAGACCGTATCGCAGGAGCAATGATTCAGGCTGCTGAGGAAGCTGGAACTATTACTCCTGGGAGCACAGTGTTGGTGGAGCCAACTAGTGGAAATACAGGCATCGCTTTGGCAATGGTTGCTGCAGCAAAGGGATATAGGTTGATTCTTACTATGCCTGACACGATGAGTACCGAGCGACGCTCTATGCTCAGGGCATACGGAGCTGAATTACAACTTACCCCTGGGAGCGCAGGGATTAAAGGAGCTATTGATTTGGCGCAGGAGTTAGTTGCAGCTATGCCCGATGCTTATTTATTGCAGCAATTTGATAATCCTTCTAATCCTGAAGTTCATGAAAGGACAACAGCGGAGGAGATTTGGACAGATTGTGAGGGGAAAGTTGATGGATTGATAGCAGGAGTTGGTACTGGAGGTACTCTCACAGGATGTGCTCGATTATTGAAGAGGCGTAATCCAGCACTTAGGGTTTATGCAGTCGAACCAGAAGCAAGCCAGGTCCTTGCTGGTGGTGATGCTGGATCACATGGGATTCAGGGTATTGGAGCTGGATTTATTCCAAGTGTTCTTGAAACTTCTTTGATTGATGAGATTGTTCCTATTAGTGATGTCGAAGCAATGGAGATTGGACGTAGACTTGCCCAAGAGGAGGGTCTTCTTAGTGGTGTAAGTAGTGGTGCAGCTATTGCTGCGGCATTAAAGGTTGGTTCAAGAGCAGAAATGGTCAACAAACGTCTTGTGGTAATTCTTGCAAGTTTTGGAGAGCGCTATTTATCAACGCCTATGTTTAGTACTTTTTCATCGATGCCATTGGGGCGACATGGGAATCTTTGAATATGTGATTTAGTTTCAAGTTATGGATATAGACCCATATCAAGTTTTAGGAGTTTCGTCTGATGCAAGTTCGATTGAGATCAAGGCAGCATATCGAACACTTGTAAAAAAACATCATCCTGATACTGGCGGGAATGAAGAGCGTATCCTTGCAATAAATGCAGCCTGGGAGGTTCTTGGAGATCTTGAACGTCGTCGGATGTTTGATCGCAACAGAAATAGCATTCATTCATTTCAAAATGAAGCTCAACAAAGAGAAACTAGAAATGCATGTGCCAGTGCAGCAGCCAGTGCAGCACATGGTCAAGTATTAGAAGAGGAAGATGCTCTAGTGGTATGGATGCAAAAGGTTTATGTACCCATTGACCGATTATTAGGTGAAGTCATCAATCCTTTCCCAGCTCAATTCAGAGCATTATCGGCTGATCCATATGATGAAGATCTGATGGCTGTTTTTTGTAGCTATCTTGAACAGAGTCAAAAAACGATTGGAAAAAGTTGATAAAATATATCGTTCAATGCAAACACCTAGTGTTGCAAATAATTTTAGCTTGAGTCTGTATCACTGTCTTTCTCAGGTTAAAGATGCAATTAAAGAATTAGAGTTTTACACAATGGGTTATGTAGACAGTTATTTGCATGATGGTCGTCAGATGTTGCGTGAAGCTAAACATCGACGTTTGAGTCTAAAAGAAGATCAAAAGCGCTTGGAGATCTTTTGAAAACATCATTTCGATTTTGGCTTTGCGTCACCTTGATATGGTTTTTGGCGATATGGATAGATCGTCTTTGGTGGAATCACTACACGGATCTACCTTCATGGGATCAGGCTGATTATTTGAATAGTGCTTTGGACCATGCTCGAGCATTAGGTCTTATGCCTGGTACTCATTGGCAAGGTTGGGGGACACTTTTGGACTTATCACCAAAGATTCCTCCTTTGGGATCCATTGTGAACGGAAGTGTCTTGGCAATAGCTGGTGATGATCCAAGACAAGCTGCTTGGAGCCTAAGTATTTGGCATGGCTTACTTTTGATATCTGTAGGTGCTTGGGGCATACGTTTACGTGGGGAAGGATTTGCTTTGCTTGGGGTTTTATTTGTAGCGATTGCGCCTGCTTTGTTTGAGATCCGTACTGATTACGTATTAGAGATGCCTTTGACTGCGATGGTTTCACTTGCTCTTTGGAGATTGGGTTGTTGGTGGGACCCTCGCCAGGGTGGCAGGTGGGATCAGGCTATTTGGGCTGCCTTTGCTTGTACTTGTGCACTTCTTGTGAAGCAAAGTGCTTTGTTGGTATTGATTCCTTCTGTTCTTTGGGCAGGCTATGGTGCTTTGTGCCGTACGAAAGAAACACGGCTTCAATTTTTTGTGGGTCTAGGAGTAGTTGCATTAAGTCTTTTCCCATGGTTAAAGCACAATTGGATTACGACTCTTGGAGGTACCTATAGGGCTGTAATTGAATCAGCTATACGAGAAGGAGATCCAACGTTATGGACTATTGAGAATTGGGTTTGGTATCCACGCCTTTTGCCAGAGCAGGTGGGATCTTTGATATTAATTTTGGGTTTAAGTGGGGGCTTGCTCTGGACCTTTAGTCATTATCGAAGGACTACTACTTCGAGAGCTGATCAAGATTATTCTGATGAGCCTTTCGCTTGGAGATGGCTCATTTTTACCCTTTTAGCAGGTTGGCTTTTAACTACGCTTAGCCCGAATAAAGGTGATCGCTACATCACTCCTCTTTTACCTCCTTTCCTTCTTGTATTAGCTAGGGGTTGGTGGCAATGGGGTATCTGGCTTGCTTCTCAATTGCATAAGAGGCTTTTATTTTCCTTGCCTATTGCTTTGCTGGCAGGGGTTTCCGCCAATCTTTTGATAACTTGGCCAGCTCAAATGACACGTTTTGTTCAAGGTAACCAAGGGCCTTTGAAACAAGTGGTTAAAGCTGCTGGAGGTGCTAATCCCTTTAGTCCTTTGACTACTTTGATAGTTGTCCCTAGTACGCCGGATTTAAATCAACATAATGTTAGTTTTTTTGGCCGAATGAGTGGAGGGAATTTGGTGGGGAGGCAGTTAGGTAGTAGTCCTACAGATGTAGAGCCTGTTTTGATGTATGCACAGTGGGTCCTTTTGGCGGAGGGAGATCAGGGATCAGTAAGGGAAAGTGCGATGTTGTTGGACAATGCGGTAAGGAATAGTGGGGTTTTTTATATTTATCGAAGCTTTGAACGTCCATATGGAGGTAGTTATTCTTTATGGCGACGTAAACACGATGCTATCTCTCCTCCAAGCTTCTCTAAAAACTTCCCAAAACTTGCAATGGGTTTAAAGGATGGTCCTAAAGGTGTTGAGGAAGTGTTTGCAGTTATTGAAGTTCAACATATGTTAGATGGACATATGCAATATCGAGTTCAAACAAGTCAGACAGCTTCCGAACGTTTGTTAGACAATCCTTCTGATCTGGAAGCATTATGGACTCTTGCTCTTTTGAAAGTTTTGGGCAATCGCCCTGCTGAAGCATCAGCATATTTTGCGACTTTAGAGAAGTTGTTGCCTCAAAATCCTTGGCCAAGTATTTATCGCAGTATTGTTACTTTGGCAGGTTTGAATCCTTGGAAGGCTGCAGAAATAGCTGATGGAGCGAAGAAAAAATATGCTAATGATGTCTTGACTGGACTAGCTGATTTGAGTGGTGTTGTAGGGGGAGCAATTTGGAGATTACCGTCGGCATCGGTTTCTATACCTAAGGCAATTAAACAAGTTGAGAAGGAGATAAATTCATCGCTTAATAATGATTAAATTTAGAATCTTATGGCCAGTTTTCTAGTTGATCAATTCTAAGCCAAATGTCAGGGACAGGCTTTCTCCATCTCACTTGACCATAGTCCCCGTTGATGGCAATTAGTTCACCTGGCCCCTCAAAGATATATTCAGATGCGCAAGGGTCGCTTGCTGATGATTCAAGACTTTCTTTAAATGCTTGTTTATTTACCCTCACAAGTGAACCTTTCCTAAATTTTTTGGTGGTTTCTGACATTTGCTCGTTGTTGACCATTGCAATTTGGTTTCGATTCTCAGGTTAGTACTAACCGAAAAGTGTGGAAGATTGATTTTCTACTATTAAAGCTTGAATACACTCTGCTTGAACCAGTTAGTCTCTTCTGTATGCGGAGGTTGTTCTATGCGCCTTCTTCTTCTTGGTTGCACTGGCTTTATAGGTCGCGCATTGGTTCCACAACTATTGAATGCGGGTTATCAGCTCACATTAGTCAGCCGGAAACCTATAAAAGCGCTTTATAAAAATTGTGATCAAGATCAAGTTTCTGTTTTACAGCTTGATCCTTCTGATCCAATGAGTTGGTATCCAGGTCCTCTTTTGACTGCTTTAACGCAAGCTGAGGGAGTTGTGAATATGGCCGGCGAACCCATCGCGGAGAAGCGATGGACAAATGAGCATCGCCAGAAAATTGAGAGTAGTCGATTGGTTACAACAAGGTCATTAGTGGATGCCATGAAGCAATTGAAGAGACCTCCTCGTGTGCTCTTAAATGCTTCTGCAATTGGCTATTACGGAACTAGTCAAGAATCTGATTTCATAGAAACAAGTGCTTGTGGAGAAGATTTCTTGGCCAAGCTTTGTCAGAGATGGGAAGCAGCTGCTTCTAAAAGGCCTTCTTCAACGAGATTAGTCATCTTGCGCTTAGGCATTGTTCTTGGTATGGATGGAGGTGCTCTAGGAAAGATGTTGCCTGTTTTTAAAGCAGGCTTTGGCGGTCCTTTGGGTAATGGACAACAGTGGATGAGTTGGATAGAAAGGTCAGACCTTTGTGAATTGATTCTTCGGGCTTTAGAAGAAAGGAAATGGTCAGGAGTGATTAATGCAGTTTCTACTGAGCCTGTTTCTATGAAGGATTTTGCTACTTGTTTAGGTCAATGCCTTGGCCGCCCAAGTTTGTTGCCAGTGCCTGCTTTGATTCTTCGCTTTTTATTAGGTGATGGTGCTCGAGTAGTTCTTGAAGGGCAAAAGGTGACTTCCAATCGGCTAAAGAAGATGGGATTTCAGCTTAAACATTCAAACTTAAGCGAGGCACTTCAGACTGCGATAAAAATTAATTAGTGATTCTGATATTATTGATCATGATAACTTATCTCTTGACCATAAAAATTGACTCTCTTGAATAAATCAAGACTTGGGTAATAAACTTGGAAAATTATCAATTTTTACGGTCGCTGGGAGGGGACTCTTTTTTTTGCTTTTGAGATAATAACTGAGAAATTGCCTCTGCTATATATTGGCTTCCACCTCTTGTACCAATTCTTTTTTCAGCTTGAAACTGGCAGGCTTTCTGAAGTCGTATATCTTCTTTACTTCGCTTGAGTAATTCAATAATTAGGGCCGCTGTTTTGTGCATGGTATAGCTTTTAAAAGGTGTACCATCAACACAGAATATGGTTGGCCCAAGGAGTCTTCGTTGAGCTTCTGCAAAGGTATATGTGAATTGAGGACCATTGCCTATGAGTTGTATTACAGGCTTGGCAAGACCTATTGCTTGTTCGGCTGCTGTCCCAGCCATTGAAAGTAACACGTCACTGCTTTGTAGTACTTTAATGAACGAATCTCTAAGCACGTTGATCTTAAATGGACTTTTGATCAGCTGGGTGGTTTTTAGAATACCTGAGGGTCGCTTTAGCTCCCAATTACTTCCTTTGATTAATTCTTCTAATTCATTATCATTTAATGCTGATACCAATGCGATGTCTAAACTCAAACCTTGATTAACTATGAAAGGTTTTGGCAGTAGACTTATTACATGCATAATTGCCAAAAGATTAGAGTCTAGCTCTGGCCTACGACTACCAGGTAGTAGGCCTAGCCTGAGTTTGCAACTAGGTAATTGACTTTGAGGCGTCAAGACTGGGTCCATAAATGGATTCCCTAGAAACAATACAGATCGATTTAGTTGTTTACTGAGATCTTTTGCAGTTAGTTGATCTCTGGTAAATAGGCCTAGAAAACGTCGGTTTTTTAGGCATAGTCCACATGGCCATGGCAGTTGAAGTTTACCTTCGTAGTGACTTGAATAGGCGACCAAATATGTAACTGCCGGACGACCACTTAGCCAAGCAGCAAAAACTGGGATCACATCACCAATAACAACTATAAGGTCGTAGTAATTTGCGAGACGTAATAGAAGCAATAATCGCTTAAGAAGATAGAAGATCTGACCCTGAATTACTTCTTTTATTCTTCCTTTGAGACTCGTATAGCCTAGTCCTCCTGTGCTGAATTCTTTTGCTTCGCCAATGACGCCTATTCCTGCAGCTTTGTAGGCATTCCCTAAGCCTACTATTGGTAGGGCTTCAACTTGATTACCAAGACCTTTGAGAGCTTTCCCTATGAGCGCTCCTGATAAGTCTTCTCCGTGACCATTGCTCAGGAGCAAGTATCTTGCCAAATTACAACTCCAGCCAAGCTTTGATTTTTTTTAGTGCATTCCAGTTTGGCTTGCGTTTTAATCCATCAGCGACTGAATCTTGAAGTTCTTTTTCTAATTCTGGAACAGCAAATAAAATTTTTCTTACAAAATCAATTTGCTCTCTTACCCCTTTTGAATTGGTCTCTAAAAGAGCTAATGACAGGTTTATCCTCGCTTGTGGATCTTGTCCATTTAGTTTTACTGCATGACGTGCTGATCGAAGTGCAGATTCTTTCTGATTGCATAACAACTGAAGCCAGGAGAGGCATGTCCAGCCAGCAGAATGATTTGGTGCTGTTCTGGTAATGGTTTCGAAGTCTTTTAATAAATCAATAGCTTCAGCCCCGGCTTGATATCTAGCCATGGCGTTTTCAAAAAGACTGTCTTGTTTGTTATCCATCGGATACGGTTGAACAGCTCAGGCGTATGAATGCTTTGGAAGTTGACTTTATAGTGATTTAGACAGCAAATGAGCTCCCACAGCCGCAGGTTTGGCTGGCATTGGGGTTGCTGAAGTTAAAACCTCCTCCTATTAGTTCTGTGCTGAAATCTAATTGCATGCCGTATATGTAAAGAAGACTCTTAGGGTCGCAAATAACTCGAAAAGCTGATCCATCGGGTGCAGTGTATTTATAAACTTCATCATCACCTTGTATCTCGGCGGAAGCTACAAAATCCATGGTGTAGCTCATCCCACTGCAGCCACCGGAGCGTACCCCAACACGTAAAACCTTGTCTTCCCCTTGATCAATGCAGAGTTTTGCTAGTTGCTGCATGGCATTTTCAGTGATCAGAATGCCTTTGCCATCAGCATCTGTGTGAGTAATAGTTTTGGGACTGGAGGTGCTCATGAAGGCTGGATAAGTCCTTTGACCACATTATGAAGGCAGTGCCAATTTTGCCGAATGCAATTTGGTCAGCCATATTCATAGAGTCATATAGTTATTTGGCTGTAAACAGGTGAGGGTAGCGATTGTTGGTGCTGGGCTTGCTGGGCTTACAGCAGCTGTAGATCTGGTTGATGCTGGTCATGATGTTGACCTCTATGAGGCAAGACCTTTCTTGGGAGGGAAAGTAGGGAGTTGGGAGGATTCAAATGGCAATCACATTGAAATGGGACTACATGTTTTCTTTTTCAATTACGCCAACCTTTTTGCTTTGATGCGTAAAGTTGGTGCTATAGAGAACCTATTACCCAAGGAACATACACATTTATTTGTAAATCATGGTGGAGATGTTCGCCCATTAGATTTTCGCTTTGCTTTTGGCGCTCCAATAAATGGTTTGAAAGCTTTTTTTACTACTTCTCAGTTGGGTTGGATTGATAAATTGCGCAATGCCCTTGCACTCGGAACCAGTCCAATAGTTAGGGGTTTGATTGATTATGAGGGGGCGATGCGTACAATTAGAGAACTTGATTCAGTAAGTTTTCAGGATTGGTTTTTAAGTCATGGTGGAAGTTTGAACAGTATTCAACGAATGTGGAACCCTATTGCTTATGCATTGGGATTTATTGATTGTGAGTCTATTTCTGCTAGATGTATGTTAACAATTTTCATGATGTTTGCTGCACGCACTGAGGCTTCTAAATTGAATCTCTTAAAGGGATCACCGCATCGTTGGCTTACAGCTCCTATTCTTGATTACATAAAGGCCAAAGGAGGCAAATTACATTTACGACATCGGGTTAAAGAAGTTCATTATGAAGATAGTGACCCTCCGCTTGTAATAGGGCTAACTCTTGGTACTCCAGAAGGAGACATTACGGTTAAAGCAGATAAGTATTTGGCCGCTTGTGATGTTCCGGGTATTCAAAGGTTGTTGCCAAAAGAATGGAGGAAATATTCTGAGTTTTCTGCTATTGATCAGTTAGAGGCTGTACCTGTAGCCACTGTTCAGCTGCGGTACAACGGATGGGTGACCGAGCTGGGTTCTAATTCTGCCAGAATGAATTTGAAGTCTCCTAGCGGCTTGGATAATCTTCTCTATACAGCAGATGCTGACTTTAGTTGTTTTGCAGATTTAGCATTGACTAGTCCTGAAGATTATCGTCGAGAAGGTTTGGGTTCTTTACTACAATGTGTTCTTACTCCTGGTGACCCTTGGATAGCCAAATCAGTTGATGAAATTGTGGCTCACACAGACTCTCAGGTCCGTAAGCTTTTCCCTTCTTCTCAATCTTTGACATTGATCTGGAGCAATGTAGTTAAGCTGGCGCAGTCTTTATATCGTGAAGCTCCTGGGATGGAGCCTTATAGACCATTACAATCGACTTGCGTTAGTAATTTCTTTTTGGCTGGTAGTTATACAAAACAGGATTACATTGATTCAATGGAAGGAGCAACTATGAGTGGGCATCTGGCCGCTGCAGCAATGCTTGGTAAGCCAGCCAAACTGGCAATGAATACATCGGTTGCTTGAAGATGGGACGTTGGTTAGAACATACAGTCATTAGCAACATCAATGCTCCAGTTGAACAGGTATGGCAAGTATGGAGCGATCTTGATGCAATGCCTTTATGGATGAGTTGGATTGAGTCAGTCAAAACGGTAGATGAGGATGTGAAAACTCTTCCTGACCTTACTGAGTGGACATTGGCAGCAAATGGTTTTCGTTTTAAATGGAAGGCAAGAATAACTGAACGTGTGAATGCACAGCGGTTAAAATGGGAGTCAGTTGGAGGACTTCCTACAAAAGGCTCAGTAAGGTTTTTTGATGAAAATCAAGGGCTTACAATTGTAAAATTGACAGTTAGCTATGAGCTGCCAAAAGTTTTAGCTCCTTTAATGGAACCAAGCGTTTTGGGAGGCATGGTTACTAATGAGCTTCAGGCTAATTTGGATAGGTTTAAAGATCTAGTTCAAAGTGGATATGGAGCTAAGTAATTAATCATAGTTTTAATCTGACTGATTACAGTCTAAATTGATAGTAATGTGGCGTAAGATGATTAATCATTCTTTTATTCCTATTACAAGGGTTTTTTTTGAAGTGCGACTATACAAGCTTTAATAAGCCCTTCTATATCGTGAGGGTTAGCTTCTTTATCAACTCGCCCGAAGTGCTTTATGCATTTAATTGAAGTTTGCGGACCAATTGAGATGATTTTTATGTTATTAATTTGTTTTTCCCATGTGCTGCCAAACCGTTCGCATAGTAATTTTGTTGTGTGATCGACAGTTTTTCCACTAGTGAAAGTGATGGCATCTATCTCTTTATTTAAGAAGGCTTTCGCTGTTATTTCAGGTATACTTTTAGGACATGTTGATTCATAAGAACTAATTTCAACAACCTGAGCGCCTAACGCCCCAAATCCTTCTGCCAGGATAGTTCGACCACCACTTTGTACTCTAGGCAATAGTATTCGTAATCCTAATACTGTTTCAGGAAAATGCTTGACGAGGCTGTCAGCAACAAAGTCAGGAGGTATAAAATCAGCAGTCGCACCTATCTCTTTAAGGCATAGAGCAGTCTTGCGGCCAACAGCAGCGATTTTTAATTTGCTTGGTAGATCAGAAAGACATTTCCCAATGATTTTTAGTCTTGTTTCTACAGCTTGGACTCCATTTGCGCTGGAGAAGATTATCCAATCAAAGTTTCCTAAATCTTTCAAGGCATTATCCACTGGCTCCCAGTTGTCAGGTGGTCCAATTACAAGGGCTGGTAAATCAAGAATTTTTGCACCTAAATTATTTAGAAGATTTGTTGCCTCTCCTTTTTGATCTTTGGATCGTGTTACTACTATCGTCTTTTTTTGCAGTGGTTTCTCTGATGGGAGATTCATGATCATATTTCTTCTAGATTAACCATGCCATAGAGTTGTTTGTTTAGTGACTCAGCGTCTTTTGTTCGACCTGCGGCTGAAAGAAGATTGATAGCTTTTTTAAAGCTTTTACGTGCTCTATCGATTTCACCAGATAAGAGTTGAGCCACAGCATAATTTTGGTGAGATTCAGGGTGATTGGGGTTTATTTTAATTGAGGCTTCATATGCTTGAATTGCTGCATATAACTCTCCTTTCTTACGCATAATTAGCCCAAGATTGTACCAGCCAATCGCTACTTCAGGAGCTATTCTCGTGACATTTGATGTTAGTAAAAATGCTTCATTTAGATCGCCTCTCTGCATTAGCAGGTTTGCAAGATTTAGTTGTGCTCCAAGGCTGAGCCGCTTGTCTATTTGCAACTGAAGAGCTGCTTGATAAGTCCTAATTGCTTGATTAGGATCTTTTTTAGATTGAGCAATTCCAAGATGCAAGAGTAGTTCGTAATGATCACTTGAATTTGTTTTTTGGATTTGTTGGTTTTTAAGACCCTCATTTAGTAGTTTAATCCCGACTTCTATTCTCCCTTCGGAAACTTCCAGACCTCCAAGTTTTGAGCAAGTGTATGGATCACCTGGGTGTTCCTTTAACCAGGCTTCCATTGCTATTCGAAGGCGATTAGGCTTGTTGTTTTCTTTGATTAGATTTGGCCTATAACCGTAGTGAATTAATGCTGGTTTTGAGCAATTAATAATATGCCATTGGGGCTCTATTTCTAAAATTTCTTTGATGCTATCATCTACCATTGAGTGATATGGACGAGTCCATTTAATTCGGGGATGTTTGCGAAAAAGGCGACTCATATTTGAGTATGGGGACATTGCTGCTTCTACTTCGTATCGTAGAAGATTTATCAAAAGAATATTTTCCTTTGAGATTAGTTCATGTAATTCGGGTATGCATTCATAACAGAGCCGTTCATCTGCATCTAATACAAGTACCCAATCTCCTTGAACTAATTGAAGTGCTAAATTACGAGCTGGTACAAAGTCACCAGGCCAAGAAATGCTATGGACTTTTGCACCAGCATTCTTAGCTATTGAAATAGTTTTATCGGTGGAGCCAGTATCAACAACTATCATTTCGTCCACTAAGTCTTTTACTGATTCCAAGCAGGCTTGCAGATTAGCCTCTTCATTTCGAACAACCATTGAGAGGCTAAGCATTTTGAGAATAGAATTCTTGCTATTACTTATATTATTTAGATGGTGAATTCTCTTGAAGCGATTCGTTGCTTTTGGTTAGATAAAGGCTTGATTGCGAGCAAATGGTTGAGTACTTGTCGTTGAGCTTCATCCATTTGTCCTGGACTATAACTTGCTGGGATAGATGGATCTAAAGTTTGAATTAATTGACTCCATAGATAAGGACAGCCAAAGATAGCTAGCCCAGCCAGCTTCTTTCTTTTTTGTAATTGTTTAACAGCAGCAAGCCAAGGTTCGTTTTGGTTCAATTTTCCACGAAAAGGATTTCCCCTTAGAAAAATTTGTAGAAAAAAAGGGCCTTCCCCTAACTGTTTTAAGCTAAGAGGTGATTCAGCATCTTTTTGCCAAGGAGTTACCCCATCACTGTGACATAAAATATTCTTAAACCCGGCTAATTCTGGTAATATTAAAGAAGGAGAAGATTTAGAAAGTATGGAGCATTCTATTGCGCTATCAATCCTTACAAGGTTAATACCAGGACCTTTTAATTTGGTCTGTTTGCAATGATGAAGATCTAGAGATCTGGAGACTAGTTCTTGCGCTAGTTCTTTATCTTCAGTGTCCTCAAAACTAGTGTAACTAATGTTTTGAGTCTTTCCCTTGTGGTCTGAGCCGGAAGCCTTAATTTCTTGAAGGGCAGCATTTTTCCGGTTAACTGATGCCTCTAATCTTTCAATTGGGATGGCGCCAGAATCGATGGCTTGATAAATAGCATCAATTGCTTGCCAGGGATTTTCAGGCATCATGATTAGGTCAGCGCCTGCTGCAAATGCCATAGCAGCAGCTTGCCCAGGTTTATATTTTTGGCTGATTGCTTTCATGATTAAAGCATCAGTTACAATTAAACCTTTGAATCCAAGGCGATTACGAAGTAAGTCTTTGAGGATTATTTTTGAGAGTGTTGCGGGGTATTTTGGGTCTAAATCTTTTAAAAGTAAATGACCTGTCATTATGCTGTTTACCCCAGCAGCAATAGCAGCCTTGAATGGAACTAATTCATACTTCTCTAGCCTTTTAAGATCATTATTTATTAATGGCATTTGATGGTGGGAGTCGATTGTTGTGTCTCCGTGACCGGGGAAGTGTTTGGCACAACTAAGGACTCCTTGTTTTCTTAGCCCATTTTGAAAGGCAGAAATAAGTTCTGAAATAGTTGAAGGATCTTCTCCCCATGCTCTTACATTTATGACGGGATTATCTGGGTTGTTGTTGATGTCACAAACTGGAGCTAATACCCAGTTAAGACCTAGCTTGGTTGCTTGTTTCCCTATGCATTGCCCATATTTTTGAGCTAGTTTGATTGCGAGATTAGGATCTCTGATGTAAATCTGGGCTATAGACATGGGAGGCACTAACCATGTGCCCCCTTTAAAACGTTGCCCTATACCTTCTTCTACATCGGCACAAATTAGTAGTGGTTTTGTTGCCCAATTTTGTAGTGTTTTGCATCGATGCTTAATCTCAGTATTTGTACCTCCCACAAGGATTACCCCTCCTATCCCTCTATTTAGAAGTTTCTCAAGCTCATCGTTGCAGAGCTCCCATAGAGGGTAATTTCTTTGATTATCTTCGCTATGTCCGCTAGCACGGACAATGATTAATTCAGCTATCTGTTGAAGTAGTTGAACTTTACTTTTATTACTCATTCAACCTCATTATTAAATGGATGTATTTTTTCTCTTTCTTCTCTTTCATGCTCAAGTTTTTCCAGCAGGTTCAGAATAGAGGTCCCTTTCTCTAGGCCTTTATCGATTTGGAAAACGACTTCAGGAGCACGCCTCATCTGAAGCCTTCTTCCTAGCTCTCCTCTGATAAATCCACTTGCTGCTTGAAGCCCAGCAAAAACTTCATCGTGCTGAATGCCTTGACCGAAAATGCTTACAAAGATCTTGCAGTGTTGTAAGTCACCTGAAACTTCTACATCAGTAATGGAGATCATTCCTTGATGCACTCTCTCATCTCGGATGCTATTCATTAGCAATTCACTTGCTTCGCGACGGATAAGAGCCGCTACGCGTTCAACTCGACGTCCTTGAGCCATTGCTATGTCAGAGGAATGGGAAAAACCATGGCACGGACTACAAGAAAAAGTGTGATTAGTCCACTAATTAAAGCTCCTATGAGCGAAACCGCTGTTAATGGATTCCGGCTCCTTTTAATTAGTGGATTTAGAACAGCAGAAAATATTCCAAGAATAATTGTGATCAGGTATTTGGGGTACCTAGAGACATTTGCGAAAAATTCACCCATTTCGCTAGCAAGGTGTTGAATGTGATGGCTACTCTGCCTGTCTTTTGGCGGATCAGACAATGTTGAAACTTCACCAATTTCGTCATTCGCCTTTTTGTCATAAGGTCAGGATGACTTTGAAAGTCAAGGAGCTTCCTTGCGAGGAGATAGATGTCATACCTGGTTTGGGACAGTTCGCCTTGTTTAAGTTATCTGGTCAGAGGCAGGCCCCAGTACTTGTTGATGGACAAAAAGTGTTTTCAGATTCGTCTGTAATTGTTAGATATCTAGAGACTCTTCAGCCAGAACCAGCATTAATACCTGGAGATTTACAGCAAGCAACTCAGATACATCTTATAGAGGACTGGGCTGATAAAACTTTGGCTAGTTCGGTACGTTCAGCACTTTTGGAGGCAGCTGCCATTGATTCTGAGCTAAGAAATGCTTTGTTGCCAGAAGACCTTCCTTCGCCTATGCGTCAATTGATGGGAGAGCTTCCATGTGGATTTTTGAGTGGTGTCTCTGAATTATTCACATCAGGAGAACGTTCTGAGCTATTGGCAAGCCTTTTGCAATTGTCTCGCCTAGTAGAAGTAAGCGGATGGTTAGTTGGTCAATCAATGACTATCGCAGATTTGGCAGTTGCTGCTCAATTGTCTCTTCTTGTGTTTCCTAAATCTTCGGGTCCTTGTTTGGCGGGTAAAGGTTGCCCTGGTTTTATGGATCATCCTGGGTTACAAAAACTTTTTGTCTGGCGAGATGAGCTTGAGTATGAGCTGTTCAAGTTTGATATTGAGAATAAGTATTAGCTCATGCAACTCAAAAGCTTCAAAAAGAATGCATAAGAGTTGATGTGTTTTACACTAAATTGCAAATTTCTATGCTTCTGTTGTATTGATTTTTTCTTGATCAACAGCTACTCAATTAGTTTGAGATTGCCAACTAATGTCTGACCCTTTAATTCGTGAAATTGATAACTATGTTGTGCTAGAACCTGGACTATCAGAGCGCTTGTTAAGTGTAGAAGATACGTTGGTATGGCTGGAGTCTTGGTTAGAGAGCATGGATAATTTGCCTTTAGATCTAAAAGATCAACCTTCAATACATTTTGCCGCACAACGCTTATTGGATACAGCTTGTGACCTTGAGATTAAACCTGGATTTAGTTTGCAGTGGTTCGCGGTGCGTCTGGAATCGCCGTTTCAGTAAGCATTGAGTCTAATTCCTTAAGGATTTTGTGAATAACTTCTTTGCAAGATTGATTTTCAATGACCACTCTGAGATCAGCTTCGCTGTAAAGCGCGCGTCTCTTTTTTACTAGCAGATTTAGTGTGCCTATAGGGTCTGAACTTTTGAAAAGAGGTCTTTCTCCATCGTCTGCTTGCAATCTGTTGAAAAGTGTTTGAACATCTGGATCCAGCCAAATAACAACACCTTGATGTAATATTCCCCAATTCTCATTTTTTGTTACTATACCACCACCAGTAGCTACAATTAGGGAATGATATTGTCCAATATTCTGTAAGACTTGTGCTTCTATTTCCCTAAACCTATTTTCTCCTTCTTCTTCAAAAATCTGCTTAATGCTTTTACCTGTTAATTCTTCTATTACAGTATCTGAATCAATAAATTTGTAATCTAGCTTCTGAGCCAGGGGTTTTCCTGTAGTACTTTTACCACTTCCCATCATTCCTACTAAATATAAGTTGCGCCCACCAAGTTTTTTTTTAAGAGGGTGTGTGCTTTTTGAAGAAGTCATGGGCTTTGTTTCGTTTGAGGGCTACTTAGAATGACTTTTGGGGTGAGCATGACATGACTAACACCTTTTCAGAGATCTGCCATGGTCAAGGGCGTGGATGCGTAATTACTAGGCGTGCATGCTTTAGCTCTAGCCATCGTTATTGGCTGCCAGAACTTTCTAAAGATGAGAATTTATCGCGTTTTGGTGCATGTTCGATAGCCCCCGGCCATGGTCATAACTATGAGCTATTTGTCTCTATGGCAGGTTTGTTGGATGAAGATGGCATGGTGCTTAACCTTTCAGATGTCAAACGAGCAATTCGCTCTGAGGTAATTGAGCAATTGGATTTCCGATGTCTTAATGAAGTCTGGCCTGAGTTTGATTTGTCTAATCTGGTTGCATGCTTACCTACCACGGAGGCGCTAGTTCGAATAATTTGGAAACGTCTTGCCCCGCATTTGCCTCTTTTATCACTGCGCCTTTTTGAACAACCTGGTCTTTGGGCCGATTACTTAGGAGAGCATATGGATGCTTATTTGACCATTCGTACACACTTCTCTGCAGCACATCGCTTAGCCAGAGAGGAATTGAGCCCTACCGAAAATGAGAGGATTTATGGAAAATGTGCACGTCCGAATGGGCATGGACATAATTATTTGGTAGATGTAACTGTGCGTGGATCAATCGATGCCCGCACAGGGATGATATGCGATCTTTCAATACTTCAAAAATTAGTTAATGAATTGGTTATTGAACCTTTTGACCACACATTTTTGAATAAAGATATACCTCACTTTTCTACTTGTGTTCCGACGGCTGAAAACATTGCTTTGCATATTGCTGATTTACTTAAAACCCCTATTCAAGCTATTGGGGCTAATTTACATAAAGTGCGTTTACAGGAGAGCCCAAATAATTCTGCAGAAGTTTATGTAGAGCCCCCTCGTTTAGATTCGATTCCAGAGGGCTTGCAGGCTCTCTCAACTTCTTAAAAACTTGTGCGACCTTGGGTTCGATTGGTTTTGGCCATCAGTTTGGATGGCCGATTGGCATTCCCTTCTAGAGGTGCTGCTCATCTTGGAGGGGGAGGCGATCGAAGAGTTTTAGAGGAGGCTTTGGGATGGTCAGATGGCACTCTCATGGGTGGCGGAACATTGAGTGCTCATCGCAGTACTTGTCTTATTCATGCTCAGAATCTGATAGATGATCGGCTTATGGAGGGCCGAAGTGAGCAACCAATTTCCCTAGTAGTAAGTCGCGGGAAACAATTGTCTGCAGATTGGCCCTTCTTTAGGCAACCTATTCGTAGATGGTTACTTGTTCCTAGAGAATGTTCTTCTGATGCTTCTTTAAATATCAATACACCTGTTGGGTTTGAACGTCAGTTTCCTATTGAAGATGATTGGAATGAGACCCTTGAAGTCCTCAGTCATGCTGGATTGAGTCGATTAGTTCTCCTGGGCGGCGCAAAATTGGTGGGCTCATTTTTAAAGGCTGATAGTGTTGATGAATTGCAACTCACACTTGCTCCAAGAATCTTGGGTGGAGAGTATTCATGGGTGCCTACAGCAATTAATGATTTGCCTTTGTCATTACAAGATTCTGGGGCTTGGAGACTTCAGGCTGTTGAGCCTCTGGATGATAATGAATTGATGGTGCGTTATTTTCGTATTCGACTTTTGGATTAAATGAGCAATGGTTTTGACTTTTCCGCTGATTGCCAAATTTATTTGGTCTGGGATCTTTGATTTGGGAGATCTAAAAATTTCACAGAGCAGATAATGCTTATAAAGCTTGCCTTTTAGAATGCCCTTAAATGTCCACTTTACTTACTCGCTGGCATCGCTCAATTGAAGAATTATCTGAAGAACAATGGAAAAATGTTGTTGGGGAAGATGCCATTCCTTTTTATCAATGGAGATGGCTCCTAGACCTTGAAAAGTCTGGTAGCCTTTCTGCTAAGCAGGGATTCGTCCCTCTCTACTTATCTGTTTGGCGTGGGGATTTGCCTATAGCATTTGCTCCTCTTTACCTTAAATTTCATAGTTTTGGAGAATTTATATTTGACCATGGTTTTGCGAACTTGGCAAATGATTTAGGCCTTGCTTATTATCCAAAGTTGATAGGCATGAGTCCTTTTAGTCCTGTAGAGGGGTATCGTTTTTTTGTTTTAGAAGGAGAGGACATTCAAGGATTGACTTCCTTTATGATTAATTCCATTGATGAGCTTGCGCATAAAAATAATATTTTGAGTTGCAACTTTCTGTATGTCGATCAAGAATGGCTCGCTCATGCTGAAACAGCTGGGTGCGTTCAATGGATTAATGAACATAGTCTTTGGTCATCTAATAGGCATAAAAATTTTGCGGAATATCTGGCTGAATTTAATTCCAATCAAAGACGCAATATAAAGAGGGAGCGTAAAGCTGTAAGTGATGCAGGTATCAGTGTTTCTGTCTTTACAGCGTCAGAAATTGATCTGACTCTTATGAAAAGTATGCATGGTTTTTATCAGAATCATTGTGCTCGTTGGGGGATCTGGGGTAGTAAGTATTTGTCCGAGGCATTTTTTGAGGCACTGTCTCAACCAAAGCAAAGAGATCAAGTCGTTTTGTTTGCTGCTTTTAAGAAAGGATCTTGCGAGCCATTGGCTATGTCTTTTTGTATTACTGATGGGCATACTTTATGGGGTCGTTTTTGGGGCAGCAATGAAGAGATTGCTTGCTTGCATTTCGAACTTTGTTATTACTCGCCTATCTCTTGGGCTTTAGAGCATGGGATTAAGAGTTTTGATCCTGGGGCTGGAGGGATGCATAAGCGACGCCGAGGTTTTCTTGCGAAACCCAATTTCAGTTTGCATCGTTGGTACGACACTCGTATGGATGCTGTGATTAGAGGATGGTTGCCTAAAGCGAATGCGTTGATGCTTGAAGGAATTCAGGCAGCTAATGCTGATGTTCCTTTTCGCCATGAAATACCCCCTTTGCAGGTCTCTTGAAAGAAATGATTCCAGAAAAAACTCCCTCCGAAAGTGCTAAGGCAAGTCATGATCTAGATAATGAACTCTCACAAAGATTTATCTCGCTTGATCCAAGTGGATACTTCTTGATTCACATAGATCTTGCGAAACGGGAACTCATAGTGGAGCATTTCACTAATGCAATTGATGAGCTAGGTAGAGCAACAGATCCTGAAACTGGAGAAATACTTGGCTGTGATGAAGTGATTAGCTCTAGGACCCCTAAACAGGTTTTTAGGGGTAGAACTGCCAAGCAGCTTGGGATACAGCTCACAGAGGGTGATAGACCCTTCCCGATCAGCTGTTTGGACCATGCGCTTTATATGGGAAGAGAGCTTCAGAAAGCAGAGTTAGCACTTACAAATGGAACTGAATATATTCAGGATTGAGACAAAACTTGCTTTTTGGCATTTTTGGGCAGGCTTTTGCTCTAATGGTTATGAGGTTATTTTTTGCTGCAATGGGCATCGCCTTTTATCTCGTCATTGTTGCTACAGGAATTGGTGGAGCTTTTGTTCTTAATAAGTTGCTGAGGTCTATCAAGTTGATTTGATTTTATGAGCTTGATGCCCTCTGATTTTTGTGAAAGCTTTTTGGCGGGCTGAATATTTTTCAAGCTTCAGAGTTGGTTGATTGGTTCGCTTTTAGTGCAGTTATCATTGCCTCTGCCCCAACCACTTCCCCTGTTAGGTCATATACACTTGATCCATTGATTAAGGCTGGAACCATTGTCCCAGGTTTTGTTTGTAGATTAAATATCCCAGGTTGGAGGAGCACTTCTCCATCAACTTCCGGTGCAAAACGGCTGCATCGTCCTATCATTGCTCCAGTCTCAGGATTTTTCTTTTCTACTAGGACATCAACAACTTTACCAATCCAATTGCTGTTTAATTTTGCAGCAATTGGTTGTTGGATAGCCATTATTTTGTCTTTACGAGCTTGTGCAACTTGTGGATTAACTTGCTTGCTTAAGGAATATGCAGGGGTGCCTTCTTCTGAGGAAAAGGTGAAAACTCCAACATGATCAAAATGCTGCTCAGCGATAAAGTTGGCCAAATGTTCGAAATGTTCTTCTGTCTCCCCAGGGAAGCCCACTATTAAGGTCGTACGCATAACCGCATTTGGCAATTCATTTCGAATTTGATCAAGTAGGAGCTTATTAATATTTGATTGCCATGGGCGATTCATGGCTTTAAGAACTTCTGGATGGCTATGTTGGAGAGGAAGGTCGAGGTATGGCAGGACATTTTGAACTTCTTTGTATGCTTTAAGAACTTCAGTTGTTAGCCCAGTTGGATAGGCATAGTGGACTCTTATCCATGGGATTTCTACTTCTCCAAGTGCGCGCAATAGCTCTGCAAGTTGAGGACGACCATAAAGATCTAGTCCATAATTTGTAGTGATCTGACTGATAAGAATTAGTTCTTTAACTCCTTGAGCAGCTAATTGATGAGCTTCAGCAACAATTGATTCAATTGGCCTACTACGCTGATCCCCTCTTAATTTTGGGATAATGCAAAAAGAACATCTGTAGTCACACCCTTCTGCTACTTTCAAATATGCAACTGCTTCTCCAGTAGTACGAAAACGAGGTAGATTTTCGTCCCCTAAGAAATTAGGCTTACTACTTACTTGATTAACTCTTTGTCCAGATTCTACTTTGTTTAAGACTTCTACGATGTGTTGATAATCTCCTGTCCCAACAATTGCTTTGGCTTCAGGGATTGATTCCAGAAGTTCTTCTTTGAAATGCTGAGCTAAGCATCCAGCAATGATTAGCTCTTTCCCTTGATCTGCTAGAGCAATGAGCTCGCGAACAGATTCTTCTCTTGCTTCTTGAATAAAACTGCAGGTATTGACTACAACTACGGCAGCATCTTGTTCATTAGTGCTTACTTGATATCCAGCTTCATCTAGTAAGCCAAGCATGTGCTCAGTATCAACTCGATTTTTTTCGCATCCAAGATGAGTAAATGCAACTGAAGGTTTTTCTCTTGTGGCGTCTCCCGACTTGCTTGGCATGCCGGCTGAGGTTAACTCTGGTTCAGGCATGGACGGCAGTTAAATCTTTTGGGTGAGATAAGGCTTGTGCCCTTAATTACCTTAGAGAGGTAATGGGGTAGAGCACCTGGCAAAATTGCCAAACCTGTTCCATCGAAATGGGCACATCACGTTTAATAAGTCGACGCCGCCAGGATCAGGGGTCTAAGTGGGCCAGGGTAGCCATGGCTATTCTTGCCACGGTTGGTGCAATTGATACAGGTTCGATAACTCTTCATCGTTGGGGTTGGTGGGGGCCACTTACTTGCCCAGGAGGCAGTTCAGGCTGTGACAAGGTTCTTAATAGCCCATGGGGAACAATTCTCCAACAAAATGGATTTTCAATCCCATTGTCATTTATAGGATTGCTGGCTTATCTAGCAGTTTTGGTGATGGCAATAATTCCTTTATTACCTGGATTGTCAGAAAATAAAGTAGACCTCTCTAGGCGAACTTGGTGGGGACTATTTGCGGCTTCAAGTGCCATGGCTGCTTTTAGTTCGCTTTTGATGGGGTTAATGATTTTTAAGATCGAAGCCTTTTGCTTGTTTTGTGTTCTTTCTGCAACTATTTCGATAATTTTATTGCTTTTATCTTTGATTGGAGGAGGCTGGGATGATTTTGGAGAGCTTATGTTTAGAGGGGTATTGCTTTCTATTTTTGTTTTGCTTGGCGGATTGATTTGGGCATCTTCTGTAGATCCCAATCGAGCTGAATCATTTTCTTTGGACCAAGGAGTTCCACCATTGGTTCAGTCAGTGAGCTCTAAAGCCAATATTGCATTAGCCAAGCATCTTTCTCAGAGCGGTGCTGTGATGTACAGCGCTTATTGGTGCCCTCATTGCCATGACCAAAAGGAATTATTTGGGAAGAATGCAGTTGCTGAGCTTCGTATAGTTGAATGCGCAGAAGATGGTCAAAATAACCAACGATCACTTTGCCAACTTAAAGGCATTGAGAGTTACCCAACATGGGAAATCAATGGAGGTTTTGAGTCTGGAGTGAAATCACTTGATAATTTGGCCGATTTAACGGGATATAAAGGAATTAGGGACTTCTCTGATTGAACCTTATTTCTTTACAGGTCTAGTGGAAATATTTTTCCCTATTTGCTGCCTTGAATGACATTCCCATTGAGGCAAAGTTGTCTTTGAGTCTGTTCTGAAATGTCCTCCTCTACTTTCTCGGCGAAATAAAGAGGCTTCTAGTAATAAAGAACTAGTTATTTGTCGATGATAAAGGTCCAACAAAAGGTTCAGCTCTCGTCGCGTAAGATCATGGAGATAATATGATTTTTGTTTTGGTTGTTGATGCAGAAAGTTCAGTAAGGGTTGATTTCTAAGACGTTGAAGATCTAGTCGAATTGTTGACAATGCTTTTTGCATTCCTTGAGCAGAGCGATTTACGCCAGCCTCTTGCCAGCAAAGTTCGCGAAGATTTTCAATTAAATTATTTAGTGAATGAGTATTTTCATTGTTAGTTAGTTCTGCAAAGTAATTTTCAGGTTGTTGTATAGAGGCTGAATTTATAAGCTTTGGTTGTGGTCCAAGCTCAATAGAAGCCATTTGCCTTGCAAAAACCAGGCATTCCATAAGTGAATTGCTGGCCAGTCGATTTGCACCATGTAATCCTGTGCAAGCCACTTCCCCCACGGCATAAAGTCCAGGTAGGTTTGTCGCTGCTTCAAGGTTGGTGGCTACTCCCCCCATCCAATAATGGGCTGCAGGAGCTACTGGAATTGATTGATTGATTGGATCAATTCCCAGTTCTCTGCAACGTTCAATGATTGTTGGGAAGCGAGCTTCTGCATGTGTCTTCGGTATCCCTTGGAGGTTTAGCTCAAGGTTCTCTAATCCTTGATGCTGCATCGTTTCAATTAGAGCTCTACTTACTTGGTCTCGCGGAGCAAGGTCGCCTCCTTGTAAATGCTTAACAGGACTTATACCTTGAGGGTCTTCTAGTACAGCCCCTTCGCCTCTTAAAGCTTCTGAGAGAAGGAAGCAAGGTGCACCTTTGAGCTTTAAGGCTGTTGGATGAAATTGTACGAATTCAAGATCGTCTATTGCTGCGCCTGCTTGCCAAGCAAGAGCTATCCCTTCCCCACAAGCTTGGGGAGGGTTGGTGGTATTTGCAAATAAATGACCTCCTCCTCCACTTGCGAGCACTACTGCCTTGGCTTTAATCCATTGCATTAAGGGACCATCTAGGACTTGTACACCACAACAGCGATTGTTCTCAACCAAAAGCTGAGTAACTCGAACGCCACGTTTATGGAAAATATTTGGCCGGTTTTCAACTTGTTCTTGAAGTACTTCAACTAGGGCACGACCTGTGCGGTCTTTAACATGGAGTACTCTTCGATGACTATGAGCTGCTTCAAGGGTTGTGGACAGTTGATGTCCATCTTGATCAAATGCCATGCCAAGTTCTTTGAGTCGCTGCACGCAGTAAGGAGCTTGTTTTACTAAAAGGCTTACTGCAGGCAAATCACATAGCCCTACTCCCGCTTTAAGGGTGTCTTCAGCATGGCTTGCTGCACTATCCTCAGGTCTGGTAACTGCTGCTATTCCACCTTGAGCCCAGCGACTGGAAGATCTTTTGCTGGTATTTCGATTTAATAAAAGGACTCTTAACTGTGCAGGTAGCTCAAGGCATGTCATAAGTCCTGCTGCGCCAGCTCCTATGACAATTACATCCCAAGGCCCTGAAGGCATTGAACTAGATAGTGGAGTATTGCTCATAAAGTTTTCCCGAAATTCGCTTTAGCAGTTCCTCTCAGATCAGTCCACTTAGTTTTGGTTGCAATAAAGCTGTTAATAAGAAAAGTCCATCGATCCATAACGTAGTTGTTAGTGCGGCACTTGCTACTAACCAAGGGTTATCTCCATCTATTGATAAGGAAGCCCTATGTTGCATTGCTCGCGCAATAAGAACTATTAGGCCTCCTGCAATAAATAGAAGAATCAGGGCTTGTGGGGCAAGTAGTAGTTCTGCTGTTTGATGAAGTATTGCAGGAGCTTTCTGAAGAGGTGCTTCAACAACTGCAGGCCATTGGTCCATTACTCCCGTGAGAACCATCATGAGATCAGTGAAAGCGGTCCCAACTAAGCAAGCCAGATAAAAACTAGATCCTATTCTCCAACGTGTTGTGAGCCCTCCTATAGCAAGAGGTAGAGCAAATGCCTCTATTGGCATGTGCCACATGGGGTGGGCACGCAGCCAACCCCAAAATAAGCATCCGCCTAGCCAGCTTCCACTTACGCCTACTAAAAGTGATCCGGCCTTAGCCCACTTCTTGCCACCTATTTCGACTAATGAGATTCCTACACCAAGAATTACTGAAGTAAAAAGGCATGCTGAGAATGGATGAAGACGTACCCATGGAGCTTGCAAAAAAACTGGAAGTACAACCATGGCACTTGACCAGAATTGCAAGGCTCGAGGATTAGAAAGATAAGCCTTGCGAAAGTCTGAATGATTTTTTTTCGGGAGAGGATTGATCAGGGGTTGTTCTTTTGCAAAGGTTGGACAGTTAGGGGATTCTGTAGTGATTGAGCTATGGGCCAAAACACTTCCCCTGAATTAGAACCAAAGACAAGAAACCTTAGAAGACTTTTGTTGTTTGTTTCCATTTGGCTTGCGAATTAAACGACTAATGACCTTTTTGCCCTATTGGATGTTCTGAATGATTGACTTTGCCCAACCTTCTCAGCTTCTGCAAGATTGTTGGAGGTACTTGGTTTTGGGGCTAGTACAAGGGCTGACAGAGTTTTTGCCAATTAGTAGTACTGCTCACTTAAGAGTGGTGCCTATGATTTTTGGCTGGGAAGATCCTGGTGTTACCAGTATTGCTGTGATCCAACTTGGAAGCATCTTGGCAGTTGTTGCTTATTTCAAAAAGGATCTTGGATCTCTGTTGAAAGGAATTTCATTCGCGATTCAATTTGGGAAATGGCGAGCCCCAGAGGCTCGATTGGGTTTTGCAATTGTTTTTGGCACTTTCCCAATAGTGATTGCAGGAGCCTCAATCAAGCTTTTTTGGCAAGGTTATGAGAATTCTTTTTTTCGAAGCATCCCATCTATTGCTTTGGTGTCGATTTTGATGGCTTTTTTATTGGGCTTGGCAGAAAGAATTGGTTCTCGAGATAAATCCATTAAGAATGTCAGTGGTATTGACGGCTTCATAGTTGGTTTGGGTCAGATGTTTGCACTTATCCCTGGAGTATCTCGCTCTGGGATTACTTTCACTGCTTCTCTTCTTGCAGGTTGGAGCAGAGCGGATGGCGCGCGCTTTTCTTTCCTGTTAGGAATACCGGCCATCACACTTGCTGGCTTGGCAGAACTGAAAGAGGCGCTGCAAAGACCAATTAATGAGGAACTTTTACCTTTGCTAATTGGCATAATTTCGGCGGCTTTTGTTTCTTGGCTGGCTATTGATTGGCTTCTTAAGTACCTTCAGCGTAATAGCCTCTGGATCTTTGTTGCTTACAGGTTATGTTTTGGATTTTTGCTTCTGACTTGGTGGTTTAGTTTTAGAGCAACAATGATTTAAGTGTTTTCTTTACCTGTGTGGACCGAACCTTCTGCAGGACTGGTTGATTTGGTTAATGATATGAACAGTTCATCTCGACTCCCATCACCAGCAGTGGTCTCTTCAGTTGAAGAG
Organism: Prochlorococcus sp. AG-409-A19; assembly: GCA_003216155.1. Next base: position 25,234 of record QCJH01000004.1, read on the forward strand.
GGATCTATTGGAGACGAGTTGGGCTTTCAACCAGGTGACAGGCTGATCAGTATTAATGGTGTTCGCCCAAGAGATTTAATTGATTATCGCTTGCTTGTTGCTGATGATGAGTTGCATTTAGAAGTACTTGATTCGAAAGGTCAGTTTCATAAGGTTGATATTGAAAAAGAAGATGATGATGGCTTGGGATTAGAGTTTACCGATGCTCTTTTTGATGGACTAAGGCAGTGTAATAATCACTGTTCATTTTGCTTTATAGATCAACAACCACCAGGTAAAAGAGACTCGCTTTATTTAAAAGATGATGACTATCGACTGAGCTTTCTCTATGGATCTTATTTGACTCTGACTAATCTCAAGGCATCTGATTGGCAAAGAATCGAAGTTCAGAGACTTTCTCCGCTTTTTGTTTCCGTCCACGCTACGAACTCCCTTCTTAGGAGTCAGTTACTTAATAATCCTCACGCTTTATTTTTGATGGACCAGTTGGATTGGTTCGCTGAGCGCAATTTACAAATTCATGCTCAGGTTGTGGTGTGCCCAGGTTTAAACGATGGAAGGGATTTGGATAACACATTGAATGATTTGGCTAATTATGGGACTGGAGATTTGCCAACGATTCTTTCAGCTGCTGTTGTCCCTGTGGGATTAACACGTTTTCGGCCTGGTGGAGATGGGTTAATACCGGTGGATAAAGCTTGTGCAGAAAAAGTTATTGTTCAAGTGGAGCAGCTTCAACAAAAGTTCAAGTCTTATTTGGGATCACGTTTTGCATGGCTTTCAGATGAGTGGTATCTGATCGCTCAACAACCTCTTCCCTCGAAAAGTAGTTATGAGGATTTCCCTCAAAAGGAAAATGGAGTTGGAAGTATTCGTTCTTTTTTAAAAGAAATCGAGTTGGCAACCTCTTGTTTGCCAAAGCAGGTTATAGACCCTAGGCGATTTAGTTGGGTAGTTGGTCGATTAGTTGCTCATGCACTTTTACCTGCTGTAGAACGATTTAATGCAATTGCAGGTGTAGATCTTCGTTTATATGGTTTGCCTAGCCCTTATTGGGGACAAGATCAAGTTGTGACTGGACTTCTCACTGGTCAAGATTTAGTGCAAGGTTTGGAAGGCGCTGATCTAGGCGATCATTTGCTGCTCCCTTCAGTCATGTTGCGTAATGATGAGCCAGTATTTTTAGATGACATGACTTTGGAGGAATTGGTTCAGGCTTTGGCAGTTCCTATAAGCATTGTGCATGGAGCGGATGAAATCGTGGCTGTTGTGGTGGGAGATGGCTGAGAAATTCCCTAAGCTCCGCGAAGTATTGGAAACCCTGTGACCAGGACAACAGCAAGAATCCTTTTCTTCGCAGGACTACTTGTCCAGGTGGGGCAGGTGGTTTCGGCTAGGAATTTTGATCATCCTGAATTCTTTTCAGGCATTGGTAAAACGATTGCGTTTGAGAAGTCTCGAGTCACTTCTAGCTCGTCTGACCGAAAGATTCTCCCTAACGCCTTAGATATTAAGGGGAATAGACCAAAAGCAGATATGGACTTATTGAGATCTGCAGCAACAAGCATATTGGGAAAGTTCTCAACACTTAAAGCCCCTGCAAACCTTTCTCTTCCAATTGAACCTCCACAAGTAGAAATTAAGGAATTACGCCCTATCAGCTTAGATGATGTAGAGCATTTAATAGAAGTTAATAGCCCAAGTATCAAAGTTGCTTCTATTCAAGTTGAGCAGGCAAAATCATTGCTTTTATCAGCCATATCATCATGGTATCCAACTATAAACCTTTCAGCGACTGGATTGCCTCAATATCTTGAAGGAGTTCAATTCCGGAATCCGGATTACACTTCAAATACAAAACTCAATTCACAAACTGGTAAGTATGATCCTGTACCTTATACAAATTCAAGGCAGTGGAGTTCATCAGTTTCAATCAAAGTTCAGTGGGACATTATTGATCCTGCGAGAGTTCCCCAGATTGCTGCTGCTAGAGATACATTTGAAAAAGCAAAGGCTAGTTATGTAATTACTTTGAGAGACTTAAGATTGAAGGCATTACGACAGTATTTTTTGTTGCAGAGAGCTGATGAGGGCGTTAGCATTGGCAAGCAATCAATGCGTTCTTCTTTAGTAAGTTTAAGGGACGCTAAAGCTAGATTTAAGGCAGGAGTAGCTAGTAAGTTAGAGGTTCTTCAGGCCGAATCGCAGCTTGCCAGGGATAAGCAGCTTTTGACTAAGAAACTTGGTGATCAGAAGATTGCCAGACGTTCGTTAGCTTCTCTTCTAAATCTGCCACAAGATATTACCCCTACAGCGGCATCGCCAGCTCAAATTTTAGGCTTATGGCAGCCTTCACTTCAAGAGAGCATTGCAGCGGCTTATTCTTTTAGAGAAGAGTTGGACCGCTTACTTCTCGATATATCTATTAATAACAGCAATGCGAATAAGGCATTGGCAGCATCGCAACCACTTGTGAGCTTGTTTAATACTTATAGTGCTTCAAGAACGCAAGGTCAGGCAGGCATAGCTGAACCTTCGGATATTGAGATGGATGATTATGGTTGGAGCGCAAGTAATGCGATTGGTTTATCTGCGAGTTGGAATTTATTTGATGGAGGTAGTGCTCGTGCTCTTTATAGATATAACAAACAGAAGGCTAAGGAGAGTGAATTGCAATTTGCACTTCAAAGGGATGATATAAGACAAGAAGTTGAAGAAAGTTTTTTTAATCTTCAGACTGCAAGCCAAGATATTTCAACCACATCGAGAGAAGTCCTCGCTTCAAGAGAATCTTTGAGATTGTCACGGTTGAGATTTCAGGCAGGAGTGACTACGCAGCGTGAGGTTGTAAATAGTCAACGTGATTTAACTCAAGCTGAAGTAAGATATGCTGATTCAATTACTACCTATAACATTTCTTTGGCGCAGCTTCGCCGTCGTACAGGCTTGGACAGTATCAAGGTATGTAAGGTAAAAGACCTTCCTTCTGCAAAGCTGGAAGCAGATGAGTTTATTGATGTTCCAATTGAGCCATCAGAATTTAAACCAACTTGCCAGGTTGCAATACCTGTCTCTTGACGAATGAACTTTGAGACTTTGCCAAAAAACCTTGACTCGTCTCAACTACAAGCAGTCCATCAACTTCTGGATCAAGTTTCTAATCGACAACGTCAGGATTTTGGTCAGATAGTTTCGCATGTTAAAGCTGATGGAACTTTGATCACGGATTGCGATAGATGGAGTGATGCCACTATTGTTAAAGGTTTATCTGAAATAACTAATTCAGAGGGAGTTTTAAGCGAGGAAGGTTCTCAAAAGGTTCCATATACCTCTGCATATTGGATTGTTGATCCATTGGACGGCACAACAAATTTTGCAGCTGGTATTCCCCATTGGGCCATTTCAGTTGCGCGATTTGTTGGAGGTAGGCCTGAGGAGGCTTTTTTGGATGTTCCTGCTTTAAAACAAAGGATTGTTGCTATTAGAGGTAAGGGAGTTTGGTTGAATGGCAAGCCTATAACTATCGAGACAAGACGTTCCTCTGGTAGTGCTTGTGTCTCTCTTTGTAGTCGATCTATTCGTGTTCTACAACGCAAGCCCGATAAACCTTTCCCTGGCAAGATTCGTTTACTTGGGGTGGCAAGTTTAAATATGGTAGGTGTTGCAATGGGACAAACTGTTGCGGCTTTAGAGGCAACACCAAAAATTTGGGATCTGGCTTCTGCCTGGCTCGTACTTACAGAGCTTATGTGCCCAGTTCACTGGCTTGGATCGGACCCTTCCAAGCTTCAAGGTGGTCAAGACTTAGCAATGAAAGATTTCCCAGTTTTAATTGCTTCTTCAGTTGATGAATTACAACGTTTGCGTCCATGGGGTGACGCATTGATTAATAAATAAGCCTTTTTATTCTCCAAACCGACTTGTTTAAACAGATTGCTGAACCGACTGGCATCAATAATGTATTTGATCAATCCTCCTTTTTACATGAGCTTATAACGCTTGCTCAAGATTTGCTTGACTAATTAACTTTCTTGGCTTTATTGGCTACTGTTCTATAGCGTAATAGATAACCAAACGTGCTAACTCGATTAAAACGTAGAGGTAGATGGTTGATTATGAGTTTGTGGCAGGCTTATGAGCGATGGACGCGATGCGATTGTGTTGACTTAAGTGCTGCATTTGCTTATTACACTCTTCAGTCATTTTTCCCAATACTTTTGATTTCTCTTTCTGTTGCATCATGGTTTTTAGGCAGACAGAATGGTTTGGATGAACAGATCATTAACTTTACTGCTCAAGTTTTACCGCCTTCTGTGGTTGGTTTGGTTGAGTCAACTCTTGCCAAACTTGTTAACCAAGGATTTGGAGCTGGGCTCTTAGGCGCTGTTTTTTTAATAGTTACTGCTGGCAATGTTTACCTCACTTTGCAACGAGGTGCCGATCGATTGTGGCGTGATGTTTTGCCTCCCCCTGCTTTCCCGACTCCATGGAGGATGCAAGCATTTCGCTTTATAAGGACCAGAGTAGAGGCTTTTCTTGTGGTGATATTAGTTGGTCTTCTTGTAGTTGTTGATCAAATCAGTGCAAATGTGAGAATGATCCCTGGAGCTGTTTTAGAAGATTTTACTAATGCAACACCTTGGCTAGCAGATTCTTTTTCTAGGATACCTGTTCTTCAAGTAGGTCAATTTATTATTCCAGTATTAGGCCTTTCTTGTATGGCGCTTTTACTACAAGCATTGTTACCTAGTAGACGAGTTCCACTTCGCCCTCTCGTCCCAGGATCACTAATGATTGGACTGCTTTTGACTACTTTAAACCTAACTGTTAGCAGAAGTATTCTTTCTCTAGGCTCTCGTTTTCAGGCTTATGGTTTCATTGGTGGAGTATTAGTTCTTACTTTATGGGTTTGGATGATAGGAGTCATTCTTTACTTTGGACAATGTTGGAGCGTGGTGCTGGCAAGTATGTCTAGACTAAGAGAAGGAAAGCTATCTTAGTCAAAGCACCTTATGAGACTAGTTAATAGTTACATACATCTAATTATCATCTATTTATTCAATCAATAGGTAGTATATACCTAATTGCATTTTGATATTAAATAAGTTGATCTTTTTCTATTTTTAAATGTCTCTGATCTAAATTCCTTTGAATTTATTTCTGGGTTTTCAGTGATAATGACAGTAGCCTTTATCAAGGAGTTTGATTTTGTCTTGCTTTCAGTATTGATATGGGCAGAACCTCTCCCCTTATATGGCTTGCGCTAGTCCTGATTTTTCTTGTACCTACAGCTGCAGGAAGATTGGTGCTTGATTTGGCAGGTGGTTTGATGATTGTATTTTTGGCTTTGCCATTGCTTTTGACAGGTTTGGGTTGGCTGGGTTGGAGAATTCTTCAATCGAGAATGATTACTTGCAAAAAATGTGGTATGAGTTCATTTAAAGATTCTTCTGGCCTTTGCCCATTATGTGGTGCAGGTTTGTCTGAAGACTTTGAACAACAAGGCTTTACATCCTTCTCTAAAAACTCTCCACCTGCTAGTGCTGCAACTATTGATGTAAGTGCTGAGGATGCAGGTTCAGACCCTGACTAGCCCTTGCCTATGTTTTGAGATGCAAATCCCACATGCTATTTTAGCTTCTAACAAAAAATATTAATTATGGAATTAGTTTTATAGTTTGTTTGCTTAATCTAATTCTTCAGGCTTGATTTCAAGGACTTGTTGCTCGATTAAGTTGAGTAGATTTTCGCAGTGTTGAATAAGGGCCTTGCCTCGCAAATAATATTTCTGAATATCTTCAATAGGTAAATTTTCATTTTGTAATTCAATTAGAGTATGGTCAAGTAATTTCAAGGATTCTTCGTAGTCAAGTTTTTGGATGCTTTTTCGTATTGTGTCGAGGACATCTTGTGAGTCTGATGCTGTTTTGGCTTCAATGCTTTTATCCATGTGCTTTTTTGATTGGGAGTTAGACTTGCTCATTCTGAATCTTTTGCAGGCTTAATAGCGTCTACGTTGGCTATTATTTGACCATCACTTATTTGAATGTTTAAATTATCACTTTTCGATAATTGATATATACTCTTTATCGATTCACCTAAGTCATTTTTAATTATAGCAAAGCCTCTTTTTAGCCATCTTTCTGGAGAAAAGGCTTCAAGTAAATCCAGCTTTTGCTCAAGGTTATTTCTTTTTGCTTTTAGCTTTGTGATTGGATCTTGGTTTTTTATAATTCTTCTGGCCTCAGTTAACTTCTGACGCTCTTTATTAATTAGTAATCTACAGTGTGATTCTAGATCCTGTTTTTTTTGTTGAAGTTGAATTTTTGATGCTTCACGATTAGGAAGTAATGCCACTATTGCGGCAGTTGGTGTTGATGCACTGTAGTCAGCTACTAGATCTGCAACTGTAATATCATCTTCGTGTCCTAGGCCGGTAATTACAGGTGTAGGGAAATTAGCAAGGTCTCTGCATAAAGAATCGTTGTCGAAAACCATTAGATCTTCTCTACTTCCTCCACCTCTTGCTAAAACAATCCCCTCAATGCCTAATTTCTTGTGATTAATTGAGAGCTTCTTTAAAACAGATCTTATTTGTTTAGTCACTTGCCCTTGGACTGGGATAGGTATCACAATTAACTTTGTTAGCGGCCATTGTTCTTTTGACATGCGGAGCATGTCTGCCAACGCTGAACTTGGAGAACTAGTAAGGATGGCGATAGACTTAGGGAATTTAGGAAGCTCTCTTCGTTTCTCAGGATTAATAACACCTTCTTTGATTAATGTTGAACGAACTATTTCAAATTCACGAAGAATTGCCGAAAGACTTTGGCGTATATCTATGACTTGAACTGTAAGTGTGGCTCGAGTGGTCCAGAAATTTATTTTCCCAATCACTATTACCCCATTGCCTTCATTTGGGTGAAAGGAAAGTTGCTTCAGTTTTGATGACCATACAACTGCTGTGATACTTGCTTCTCCATCTGTCAAGGTTAGCCAAAGATGGCCTTTTTTCGTTTGTGCTTTTGATGCTGTTCCCTCGACTACGAACCGAGGGGCAAACCCTCTTTCTAGTAGCTTGCCAATCGAATCGTTGAGTTCACTGACAGAATATTTTGGTAGGGATTCAGCTGCCAAGTCTTCTATATGCCAGCCACCAATAAAGACAAATTAAACCACTAATGGCTGCAACAGCTTTTCCCCAGGAATGATCAAGTTGAGTAGCAGAAATTGTGAAGATCAATATGCCGCTGCTCAGCATTCTTGCCCCATCGCGTTTGTTGTTGACGAAGAAACGAGACAAGGGGAAAATCCAATCCTCACCACTTTGGCGCATGGAATGGATATAAGCACCTTTGTGGAGAAGAGTTTGATCTTTTGGAAAGTTGAAAGGACTTTTGTGGTGCCTTTTGATAGATCGTTTTCTTCTTTAGCCGAGTCCCATTTGCCCAAGAATGCTTTGACCAGTCAGTAGCTCTGTACTAAGTCCTATCAAAATCCCCATCATTGCAAGACGCCCATTCCAGGTTTCTGCGAAGTTGACGAAGCCAAAGCGTGGCTCAGGAGTATCTGACATGTAAATCTCAAATGGCTTGAACCTTTATTGTAAGAAATCCCAGAATGTTCTAGAACCCTATTAAAGGCTGGCTTTTGAGCATTCCCTGACATGCTTGCTTGACTTGCCTTGGAGGCTTATTTCGTTTTTAGGCCTATTGGCTTTTATCAATAAGCAAATTTTTTGGTTGAAAGAATCAAAAAAGTTTTGTTGAAAAGAACTCTTTCTCTTGTTTATAGGGGTGAGTCAACTGTTTTGTTTATTCTTCAGCGAACGTGTCTTGTCCCGTCCACTGGGTGATAGTCCTCTCCAGTGAGTTCTTCATAAATGATTGCTGGGAGTCCAGTCTCAAACATTGTTTGTAGGGCTTCTTTTAAAAAAGGATTCCATCCACCGGTGCTTACTTCTCCATGTCGAACGGTCCAATCCCAGGTCCCTTGAAGGTCTCTAGGGATTCTTCCCTCTCTGTCGCGCCTAGCTACTAGGTCAAGTGATTCAACTAGACCAACTTGTATGGGTTGTTTTCCGTAAGAAGGGGTGAGGCTTAGTTCAAGCCGCACAGGATCTTCCTTAAGTAGTCGTAGGCGAAATCGTGGAGGTAATTTCACGGCCTTTATTACGGCTGCGACGATTCTCGTTCTTTGATCCAAAAGGGCCTCCCCCATCTAGTCCTAAGTAAAACTGCCCTTTGGGCAGGATATCCCTAACTTATTCAGTAGCGGAATGGGGAGGCTCGTTATCTCCTGAAAACCGAACAGTTAGAAGTTCTTCTTCTGTGATACGACCTTCTTGGTCTAGAAGTTCTGGGTGAATAGTTACTAGGCCTGTTCTGTCTTGATTAGATTCTTTTTGATTTTTTGGAATTTTTCTGGGGATCTGTTCAAATCCGAAACTCCTTCTTATTACACGAAATGCCTGCCAAAGCAGCAGCAATACTGCAACAACGTATAGAACAGGGAAAAAAGTTGTCAGCATCCTTTCACTATGGATGGTCATGCCCTCTCTTGGGTGTTTGCAATGTTTTGTTGCTCCTTGACTTGCTAGGAATTTTTTCAAACAACCTGAACTTTCAGGTACAGGCTCGATGGATTACCAGTCAAGCCATTCGCCCTTAGTACTTGTAATATTAGTTAACTGATGCCAATAGATGTGTTTTGTTTTTATGAGAGTAGGTAAGTGTGCTTGATTAATTCTGCAGAGTTGTTTTATATATTTTATATAACTTATTCCAAGTAAAGGTTACGAGGGGCTATCCCCTAATGCTTGCTTTTTTTCAAGATGATTGAGGTGTTTGATGAATATTCAAAAAATTCTCGCATGCAATTGGGGCATCACATCATTTCTAGAGATTGGCGCATCACAAGCTTTGTCCTAGCAGTGGGCCTTGCTTGTTTGCCTTTTGTTGAGATCTTTTCCATAAGGGCTACTTATGGAAAAGATCTCAAAGAAGAAACCCTTGCCCAATCGTTTGTAGCAAAGGCAGTAGCAAGAACTGGCCCTGCTGTAGTGACACTTGAGACTCAGCGGACAGTTCGATCGAGGAGCACTTCTGATTTGCCACCGGGAATATATATAGACCCATCTCTAAGAAGATTTTTTGGCCTTAATGGCATGTCTTCTCCTCGATCGCGTGTTGAACGTGGACAAGGAAGCGGGGTTATTTTCTCTCCTGATGGACTTGTCTTAACTAATGCACATGTTGTTGAGAAGACAGAGCGACTTTTGGTTGGACTATCTGATGGCCGAAGAGTTTCGGCGCAATTGGTTGGGCAGGACTCTTTAACAGACTTAGCAGTGGTTCGTTTAGAGGGTATTGGGCCTTGGCCTTCAGCTCCTTTAGGTGATTCTGACCGATTAAGCGTTGGTGATTGGGCGATTGCGGTTGGCAACCCTTTTGGTTTGGAAAATACAGTGACACTTGGAATAATTAGTAACTTAAATCGCAATGTTTCTCAGCTAGGTATCTTGGGTAAGCGATTGGATTTAATTCAGACCGATGCTGCAATTAATCCTGGTAATTCAGGCGGACCATTGCTTAACGCAGAAGGGGAAGTTGTTGGAATAAATACACTTGTTCGAACTGGACCAGGTGCTGGATTGGGTTTTGCAATTCCCATCAATCGCGCAAGATCTATTGCTAAGCAGCTGGCAGCCAAAGGTCGTGCAAGTCATCCCATAATTGGGATTGGGCTTGCACCTTTATATAGATCACAGTCATCTTCGAGTGAGTTTAAAGGGGCTGTTATTCGTTATGTAGTGCCTAATGGCCCCGCTGCAATCTCTGGTTTAAAGGTTGACGATTTAATTATTGCTGTAGGAGGTAATCGTGTTACTAACCCTTCTGATGTTGTGGCGCAAATTGATAAGCATGGAGTAGGCGCTCCTTTGAGCATTTCAATAATAAGGAATGGACGTAGACGAAAATTCTTTGTTACACCAGTAGACATGAATCAAAGAGATGCTGGATAGATTTAGGCTTGGAAATATTGATATTTTAGATTATATTAATATTGTATTTTAATTTGATGGTTAAAACAAAATCAAAAATTAAAAGTTTTTGTTAGTCAGCTTCTTTTAGTTGTTGAACGCAGCGTGTGATGCACTCCCCATCATCGAGGGAACAGGTTGTAATGCATTCAAAATATGTTTCAACAGCATCCCAGGTTTGATCTTGATTCTCGATGGGGTCTCCTGATCCATTAGCTGCAGACATAGACATGTTTTACTGGTAAGCGTTTTGTTAGCTTATGCAAACTTTTGCTTGAGGTAAAGGCAAATAAGTCTTACTGCCTAATGCTTTGTGAAGTTTTAGTAGTAAAAGTCGTTCTTGCTTTAGCTGCGGTGTTTTTTCTTTGCCTGACGCTTTCTTTGGCGATCTCGGTTAGCGAGTCGTTTCGCTTCTCGCTGGGCGAGCTCTAATGCTTGTTGCGCTGCTTCCGCCTCTTCTTTTTTCTTTTCCTGATAGTAGGCATAGTCTCCTCGATAAAGGATGAGTTCTCCATCACGTAGTTCAACTATGCGGTTGGCGACGCGAGAAATGAAGTAGCGATCATGAGAAACGAGCAATGCTGAGCCTTCATATTTCCTTAGTGCTTCTTCAAGCACTTCCTTGGCTGGTATGTCTAGATGATTAGTTGGCTCATCAAGAATTAGAAGGTTGCAGGGCTTGATGAGCATTAGTGCAAGCGCTAATCGTGCTTTCTCTCCACCACTGAGATGCTTCACATCTTTATATACAGCATCATTTTGCAGGCAGAAACAACCAAGTAATGACCTTATCTTTGTTTGAGTCCAGTCTGGAACGGCTTCAAACATGGTATCTAGAACAGTTTTGTTTAAATCAAGTGCTTCAGCTTGGTTTTGTTCAAAATAGCTAGCAATTACCTGATGTGGCCCTAGTTGAGCTTTTCCTTCATCCGGTAATTCTAAGCCCATGATTAGCCTAAGAAGAGTTGATTTACCTGCTCCATTTGGGCCTAAGAAGGCAATTCGATCTCCAGGCTCTACTTCTAAACTTGCTCCCAGGAAAAGAATTTTCTCTCCATATGTATGCGTAAGGTCTTCGATAATGGCAACCTGACGACCGGAGCGTGGTGCAGGAGGGAAACTAAAACTAGGACTATTTACACTTTCTATTGGTTCCTCTATTAAATCTAATTTTCCTAGCATTTTTTCTCTACTTTTTGCTTGAGTACTTCTAGTGGCACTCGCTCTGAAACGGTCTATATAGGCTTTTTGATTGGCTATGTCTTTTTGCTGGCGAACAAAGGCTGCTTCTTGCGCTTCTTCCTCAAGAAGTTTTTGTTGTAAATGTGCTGAGTAATTCCCAACATAAGTATGAGAAATGCCCCTCTCAGTACTGACAATCTGAGTGCAAATACGATCAAGAAATGCACGATCATGGCTGATTACAATTATAGCTGATGTTTGACTTACTAGATAATCTTCTAACCATTCTATTGTTGCAAGGTCTAGATGATTTGTAGGCTCATCCAGAAGTAATAGATCAGTTTCTTGAAGAAGAATTTTTCCTAAAGCAATTCGCATTTGCCAACCACCTGAGTATTGACCAACTTGTTGATCAATTTCAGCTGGGTTGAATCCAAGTTTAGGAAGTATCTTTTCGATATTAGATTCAATTACGTAACCATTTAGTGCTTCAAATTGGTTTTGTAAATTACTTAGATCTTGGATAAGTGAATCAAGATAATTAGCATCTTGCTGCGCTTTTTCTGAGGCCATTGCATTTTCAATGGCATTTTGTTTATTTAAGACATTTGCGGCTTCTTTAAAAGCCTGAAATAACTCTTCTCTAAGAGTATTTTGGGGATTTACATCAAATTCCTGCTGTAAATAGACAATACGAGGATTTCCTTGGCTAAGAATACGGCCAGTTGTGGCTTCTTCAATCCCCGCTATTATTTTGAGTTGAGTTGATTTTCCAGCACCATTTACGCCCACAAGGCCTATACGGTCTCCGGCTTTGACTTCCCAGGTTATGTCTTTTAAGACATCACTGTTGGGATAAATCTTGGTTATGTGCTCAAGTCTCAGCACTAGTAGGAATTAAGCATTAGATCATCATCCAGCTTGGAATAAAGGCAGACTGGGTTATATCCATTCGGGTCAGATGACATGGTCAGACTGGAACAGATAACAGCTTTGGTTCTGGCTGCAGCTTTAGCAATACCCAGCTATTGGTTTTTTTGGAGCCTTGCTGGAGGGGGAGGCTATGACAGACGCAGCCCAAATAAGCAGCACTTGATCGAAGAAAGAAGTTCTGTTGATTTTGCTCCAGCTGCTAAAGGCCGCCTCGGGCCTTGATAACCCATTGTTTAGTGTCCTCGTCATCAAGACTTGATAGGTGGTCTTTTACTTCCGCTTTGGTTACTGGTAGCCCAACTCTTTCCCCAAGATCACATATAGCTTTTAAGGCGCCTTGTGGATCTTGAAGGGCTTGTCGAAATAATAACTGGGTATTTTCCTTGTCATTCAAAATATGCTTGTAAAGCTTTTCAGCATTTTCGCTCATAGTTTAAGAAGCGTCTTCTTGAACCCTATCTAGTTACGCAGCATCTGACTGGATTTGTGGTTCAAGGCAATCATCTAAATTTTCTTCACGCATCCCTTTGGCGGCCGCATCTTCCATGCTTCTAGCATCCATACAGAGAACTTTACGGAGTTGCGCAAAATTGGCTGCCTGATAGGTTCGCCCTTCTTTGGATGCGCCATATTCTGCTCGCTGAAGAACATGATGTAGGTGTGTCAAGAGATAAGTACTGATTACTGCGGAAATAAGTACATCACTTTTTTCATATTGCTTTTTTGCTCTTTGACGAAGGCGATTCGATTTGGTTGACTTTTCTTTTGGGTTTGCATTCTCTTGTCGAGGTGAGGCTGGTAGGGAAGGTTTTTTCATTGGATTTAGTTGTGTTCTTGCAAATTGGTCGCGTTTTTTAGATGAATTCAAGCAATTAAGGCTTAAAAGTCATGAGGCTTGCGAAGCTTCTGCGAATAAGGACGAGGGAAAGTGTGATGAGAGAATACTCATGGATACTATCCTTGCATACCTCTGTACACTATGTATTAACCGATAGTGTTTTGGGTTGTGGCCACCCGCCAAGCCTCATCAAATGGGAAGCCGAAGTCCCCTAGGGTTCAGGTAGTACTGCCTGAGGAGTTATGCGCTCGCTTGGCTGCTTTGGCTGAAAGTGAGTCCCGCACTGTTAGCAATATGGCAAAGGTGATTATTCAGCAGGGAGTTGATCGTTATGAGCAGGGGCGTGAGCTTTCATCGACTTCTGCCCCTTCCACTTCTACTGAAGGGTTTAGATCAGCGTTGGAGGCGCAACCGACCCGTCGTTTGACTGGTGCACCAAGACGCTTTCGCTTTTATCGTCCTTCGTAAAGGAGTCCTGAATAACTTTGCCTTGGTTTTGAGTGCAATTAGTAAGGAGGATTGGCTTGCATCCCAAGCACAGCTGAGTGTTTTGCGCCGGTTATAACTGGTGAATTCCCGTGATGTCTGAGAATGTGCCACCAGGCTAGAAGTGCAAATGCCAAAGCCTCTCTAGCTTGTGTAGGAATCCCATATTCTTCGATTCTTCTAACACGAGTACCTTTACATCTTTTCCTAAGTCCTTTCATTATCGAAAGGTTCTTAGAGCCTCCACCTGCAACTATTAGATCTATTGGATAAATTGATTTTCTGTCTGCAAGCCATTGAAGGTCTTTTGCTATTACTGCTGATGTGAAGTTAGTAAGCGTTGCAATTTGATCTTCGGTTGAAAGGTGATTCATCTCACCTAATCTTCGCTCCAAGTCTTGTAAACCAAATTCTTCCCTGCCAGTCGATTTGGGAGGTTCTTTCAAGAAGTAAGGCTCTTCGACCCACCGTTGAATAATGTCCTCGTTTGCAATCCCTTTTGCTGCAATTGCCCCGTCATAATCAAATTTGAGCTGACCTTTGCTGACTTTATGAATTGCTAAATCGATCAGAGTATTTGCTGGGCCGCAGTCCCACCCCATTACAGGAGAAAGGTGATCAGGTCCATGTTGTGGTGGGATAAGAGTCAAATTGGCAATTCCACCAAGGTTGAGAATTGCTTGCCACCCTTCTTTCCTGCCCAGTAGGGCAATATCTGGCATTGCGACTAATGGCGCTCCTTGGCCACCTAGGGCTAAATCAACTGCTCTAAAGTCATGAATGATAGGTCTTTTGAGTTGATTTGCTAGTAATTGGGCTTTAAGTAATTGCAAGCTTCCGCCGCGTTGTCCGTCCCTAGGCGGACGATGCCAAAGTGTTTGTCCATGACATCCAACTAGTTCAAAGTTTCCTTTTGGTGCACATTCAATAGCAGTCTCAGCCTGCAACAGTGTTATTTCTTCGGATAGCTCGAGCCATTCATGACTACAGAATTTTAATCCTTGTTGAGCCGCAATAATCTTTCCTCTCAGAGTTTTTGGGTATTGTTTATTGATAACGTTGATAATTGACCAATTGGGTCGCTTTGCTTGACCATTAAAGTCTGCTAATACAGCATCGACACCATCTGCACTTGTTCCACTCATTAGCCCCAGTACGAGCATTGTAATTAGGTTTTTGGAAGTTGTTGAAGATCGTCGATTAAACCCATCACCACAAGTACATGGTCTTTCTCAAGCAAATAAGTCGCAGGAGGATTTACGGTGAGTTGTTTGGTTGGCCCGGCAGCTAGAACATTTACAAGATAGTTTTTTCTAAGATTTAATTGACGAAGAGATTGTCCTACAAATTCATCTGGGACTTTGATTTCATCAATGCATGTTTGATCATCAAGCTCTAATCGCTCCATAAGGTTTGGGCGAATTAATTCCAGACCAAGTCGTTCTCCTTGCATTCTCGAAGGGAACACAACTCGATCAGCTCCTACTCTCTTCAACATTTTTTCGTGTAAATCACTAGTTGCCCTTGCAATTACCTGTTGAACTCGACTGCCTTGACTGTCTTTCGCTAATAAGGTTGTTGTAATACTTGCTTCAATTGGTTCGCTAATGCCAACAACAACTGTACCCATTTCAAGTATTCCTGCTTCACGCATTGATTCTTCATCAGTGCAGTCCACAACCCTTGCTTCGATTGAAGGCTCCAGTTGGCGAAGTTCTTCGATTGCTCTTGCTGAGCAGTCTACTGCCAGAACATCGGCGCCATTGTGCATGAGCTCTCTACATACAGCGCTGCCAAAGCGCCCTATGCCAACCACAGCGAAGCCAAGAGCATCAGCGTCTTTTTGTCTTGACCACTGCCACCAACTATTCATAAGAATTCCTCTGAAGGATAAGCTTTAGACATAAAGGTCTTCTCGGGGATAGCCGATTCGATTGAGGCTATGAATACGTGTTTGGTTTAGTGCCTCCCATATAGCACTTAAGAGTAGAAGGATTCCGAGTCTCCCAACAAACATGCCAACTATCAGCACGAGTTGTCCAAAACGATCTAGTTGCTCGGTAACCCCTACATCAAAGCCAACCGTTGCGAAAGCTGAGATACATGTGAAGAGCATCTCTAAAAATGAGAAAGGGTTTTCACTATCAAGGTTGCTTGAAATTCCTAGTAGCAAGGTCATTGCAAGAATGAATAGTAAAGAACCAACTGTTATACCAACTGCTTTTAGAACCACTTTGTCTGAAACTTGACGATTGCGTATTACGACATCGTCCTGACCTCTTAAAGTTGATCGGGTTGCTGCCATTAAAGCTGCCAAGGTGGTAGTTTTAATTCCTCCTCCAGTCCCTCCAGGACTGGCTCCAATGAACATGAGTGCCATTAGTAAGAGTAATCCTGAATCGGAAATATTTTCTAGAGATAAGGAAAAGGTTGTAAACCCTGCTGTTCTTGCACTAATTGATTTGAAGAGAGCACTAGAGAAACGTTGAGACCAGCTTATTTCTGCAAAGAAGTTTCCATGGCCAAGAGATTCAGTAATCAATAAACCAACTGTGCCAATGATAATCAGCAAAAAAGAAGTTCGTAGGACTAGCCTTGTATGAAGACTTAAGTTCCGGCGACGTAAGTGCTTTCTATTGCTCCAAAGATCACTCGTTACTCTCCATCCAAGGCCTCCAAGCAATATCAGAGCGATGATTACGCTATTTACTACCCAACTCGTCTGATAATGCTCCAGGCTGCTTGGCCAGAGACTAAAACCAGCATTGTTGTAAGCAGAAATGCTATGGAAAATCGCTGCCCATAGACGCTCTCCTTTATTTGGGATGTCGTTAAAGCCAAAGGCATATAACACTGTTGCGCCTATTAAGATGAGAATAGTGGCAGTAAGGGCAATGCCTCGAAAGGTTCGCCCTACACCCCCAACACCAAATTCATCGAGGGTTTTGCCTCTATCTAATCTGCATCTGAGTTCTGTTCCTCTCACCACAAAACCTTGAAGGAATGTAGTTATGGCCATTAGACCAAGTCCTCCTGTAAGGAGCATGGCAGCAAGGACAACTTGTCCTAGACCTGTTAAATCTTCGCCTACATCAATAATGCTTAGGCCAGTGACTGTTACAGCAGATGTGGCCGTGAAAAGAGCTTCCCATAGCCCCACTTGACTACTAGAACAGATTGGGGTGGCCAGTATCAAAGTCCCGGTCAGAATTATTAGGAAGCCAGTTACTACTGTGAATTGTGGTACCGATAAATTTCGGTACCAGTATTTGGTGATATGAACAGCTTTAGGGAGTGACACTGTTTGTTTACGTCCTCTTCTATTTAAAAGTTTGTTGATTGCTTGAAAGGCTCTTCTTGAAATTGCCAATCATTTTACTTAGATGTTTGCACGATTTTGATTAGTTCACGAAGTTGAGTATTGCCAGATTATTAGGCCTGGAATTAGAAGAGTCATTAGTGCAGTGAGACCCGCACCATATTTTGTGACATCTAAAAAACGATAGCGTCCTGGTCCAAATACCATCAAATTTGTTTGGTAGCCCATGGGCGTCAAAAATGATTGACTGGCTCCGAATAAAACTGTAAGTAGTAGCGCTTGAGGGGGGAGATTTAATGCTGGGGCGAGTTGAATGGCTACTGGTGCTAATAATGCAACTGAAGCTGCGTTACTGATTATTTGTGTGACTACTGTTGTCGCCAAGAAGATTATTAATAAGGCTGTATAGGTAGGCCACCCAAGTAGCCAGCTTTCAAGGCTTTTTGCAAGAGCGTCTGCTAATCCAGTAGCTTGTAACGCTACGCTAAAACTTGAAAGTGATCCAAGTAAAAGAATTACGTCTAAACGAATAGATCTTTGAACTTCTCCTGGTCGAAGGCAACCTGCTGCAACCATTGCTACAGCTGCTAATAATACGGCTGCCACAAGAGGGAGAGAGGTGATTGTTGGCACGATCAACATGGAAAGAGCGATGCTGATAGCTATTGGCTTTCGCCGAATAGTTGGTAGATCATTCTCTATTTGATCAAGCACAAGCAAATCATTGTTTGCTTGTAGACCGCGAATGGCATCCATAGGTGCTTGCAAAAGCAATACATCGCCTTCTCGCAAAACTGCCTGTCCCAGCCTTTCTTGTACTGTTTGTTGTCCACGTCTAAGTGCAAGAACTGTGGCATTATGTCTTTGTCGAAACCTCAACTCTCTGAGGCTGGCACCAGCAAGTGTTGAGCTGGCCGGGAGAAGGACCTCTACAGTTTTTTGTTCTTCTCTCCTATTATTAGATTTAAAGCTGGGTGAGCTCTTTTGAAACTCTTGCTTAGTTAGTTGGACAGTGTTCTCTTGTTGAAGTCGTAGTAGATCTCCGCGGGTAACTCTGAGTAGCAATCGATCTCCAGGTTCAATTTTTCTATCAGCTAGTGGTGGAACAAATTGCTCTTTTCCTCTTTGGAGTTCAAGGACATCGACATCAAAACGGCGTTGCAAACGACTGTTATGTAATGATTGCCCGACTAAATTGGAGTCTGATGGAATCGTTACCTCAGTGAAGTAGCCAGTTCTATCTTTATTGCCTCCTAGCTCATTGCTTTCTCTACCTCTGTCAGGCAACAAGCTTTTAGGTGCCCATAAAAGATAAAGAGTACCCACTAGCCATATAGGTAGACCAATGGCTGTAAAGCTGAATAACTCAAGAGATCCGTAACCGAGCTGCTCGCTAATATCGCTGACCAAAAGATTGACTGAACTGCCCAGCAAAGTAAGGGTCCCGCCAAGTACTGTCGCGAATGAAAGAGGAAGTAGCACTCTTGAGGGAGAGATATTACGTCTATTGCACCAAGCTTCAATTACTGGCAATAAAGAGGCGACAACAGGGGTATTAGGAACAACTCCAGAAATAGGGCCTACAACTAGCCCTAAAAGGGCTATTAATCTCCGTGGAGTGCGAATGCTTTCGGATGCAATTAGCTCTCTGAGACGATCTAAAGCTCCACTTTTGAATAATGCGGTTGAGACTGCAAATAGACCCATAAGGGTTATCAGAGAAGGACTGCCAAACCCTGCGAGTGCTTTGTGAGGGTCTAAGACTCCAGTGGCCATAAGTAATCCAACGCTTAATAACCCAGTCAGTTCAGCTGCCAGTGCACCGCTTATGAAAAGCACTATCGCTAGCAATAAAATTGCCAGTGTGATCAAGGCCTGAGGGTTTTGTAGAGCAACGTTTAGTTCATTCATACGACCTTATTGATTGGTACCCATCGGCTGATTTGCCGTGGAGTCTTTAATTTGGTCCCCTAGCCATTTCTTGAGTCCTACTAGACCTGCCCCAGAAGTCGCTGAGACAAAGATTGTAGAAGGATTTAATAAGTTGATCTCATCAATGGATGAATGCTCACATCGGTCAATTTGATTGGCTACTACTTGACGATGAGATTTGGCACCCATGGAATCAAGCAATTGATTCACTGTGGTTAATTGGGTTTTCCAATCAGGGTTAGATAAGTCAACTATAAGAAGTAGTATATCTGCTTCTAGTGTTTCCTCGAGAGTAGCTCGAAATGCCTCTATTAGTGTACGGGGCAGCTCTCGTATAAATCCGACAGTATCTGTTACTAATAAGTCTGTTGTAGGCCTATTCGCTTGAGGTAAAGAGAGGCGCCTAGTAGTAGGGTCTAAAGTAGCAAAAGGCTTATTTGCAACTTCGACTTTGCCTGATTGATTTAGATTGCAAATAGAGTTTAAAAGAGATGATTTGCCTGCATTTGTATAGCCCACTAGTGCTATTCGGGGGAGTGAACTCCTGTGATTACGTATAAGTGATCGATGTTTACTTAATTGTTTAAGCTCTTTCGTTAAATGTTGAATGCGGCGTGCAATCGCTCGACGATCTTTTTCTAGTTGGGTTTCTCCAGGTCCTCTTGTGCCGATTCCGCCACCTTGGCGTGAAAGACTTCTTCCTCGCCCGGTTAGTCTTGTGACTCGATAACGCAACTGTGCCAACTCAACTTGGAGACGGCCTGAAGCACTTGAAGCTCTTTGGGCAAAAATGTCGAGAATTAGTTCACTACGGTCCATCACAGGACAATCCAGCAAGCGTTCAAGATTTCTTGCTTGTATAGGAGTGAGTTCACGGTCCGTAATGATTAGAGATGCTCTATTCCTACGAACTTCTAGAGCAGCTTCTTGAAGCTTTCCTTTCCCCCATATTGTTTGAGGATTAGGTGAGCCTTCTCTTTGACTTATCCAAGCCACAGGGTCTGCACCAGCGCTTCTTACTAAGCCTTCAAGTTCTGCAAGATTGCGATCACTACAATTGATATTTTTGCTTCTAAGTATCAAAAGCAAAACCCTTTCTTCAGAACTTTTTTGTGAACACAGCTCTTTGATCTTAAGGGGCTCGCTGAGCTGGGATTGTTGACAAAGTTTGCTTAGGCTGCTTCTTTCGAGAAGTTTCCATCCAGAGGGTTCAATTGGATTTGGTTGCCAAAGAGTGGCTACTTTTTGCCCCCCACGACTTGCTGTTGGCGTAAAACGTAGCCAGTAGATAGGAAAGAGATCAAAAGCAACGATTGCTTCACGGCGGTCAGGGTCTAAAACATTTTTATTTAATTGATTAGGGCAACTGATTAGTCGCCAGACATTTTTATTACTGCGTGTTGAATTGGGTAATTGAGTCAGAAGTTGATTTGATTCATCTAGAGGACCTACCCAAAGAAGTCGACACAATCCTCGACTATCTAAAATCATATGGAGTGGTTGGCAAAGATTGACTACTTCTTTTGCAAGTTTTTCTAGTGTAATGAAATCCACTCCTTCATATTGCGGATGCCTACGATGGCTTATGCGCACTAACTCCTTGTGCTGAGAAGGCCTGAGACCTTTTGTTCGACCAGCTATATGTGTTTGCCTCAATGATTTAACAGCCAGGCAAAGGCTGAACGAAAACTTAGGGAAAAGTTAGGAAGCTTTGTTAGGTAAGCCATTCTTCTGATTTGAAAGGCTAATGGTCCTGAAAGGGTTAAACCTAATCCTGTGAATGTTGCCTCCCCTATCCCAAGACTAAGCATTTCTCCAAACTCTTCATATTCAAATGTTTCAGGTGCTTTGCCTGCTCTTATAGCCATTGTTATACGAGCAGCTGCTTCCCCTTGTTGCATGGCGACCTGAGCGTTAGCAGGGAGTAGCTTTTCTGCGTTGTAGGCAACATCCCCAATTGCTAGTGTGTTTTTGAGACCTATTACGCGAAGTGAGGAGTCGATGACTAGCTTGCCATTTTTAAGATCAAGATTAGGTAAAAGCGACGGCAAAATAGGCTTTGTTCCTCCTGCCCAAATAAGGCCTTGATGATGTAATTTTGTTAAAATAGATCTGTCTTTAATTTGAGTTTTAAGTTCAATATGGTCTTCGCTTATTGCCGCTAATTTTGTACTCAAATGAATTTGCACTTTTCTTTTCTTTAAAGCAGCAATGGCTTGTTCTCTATTGAAGGATTTTGCCAAGGGAAGAATAGATTCTCCGACCTCAATAAGGTGGATTTTTGCTAAACCATTAAGTAAATCTCCTAACTTGCATGCAAGTTCCACTCCCGATGCCCCGGCTCCTATAATTGCCATTATTTGGTTGATATTTTTGTTTGGGTTGATTTCATTTATATGCTCCCTTAGAAGTTCAACATCTTGAATAGTTTGAAACATAAATGCATGTTCTTTCAACCCAGGAATTTTATAATCTTTTGGCTTTGCTCCAGTGCAAATAATTAGCTGCGAATAATGAATATTTAGACCTGAATTGGTAGTTATTCTCTGTTCATTCGTGTTGATATTTACAGCCTTTTCCTTTAGTAATGCAATTCCATGATTGCTTACAAAGGAGTCGTAAGACGGTGAAATTTCCCATGCTTGAACTTCTCCACTTAATACTTCATAAAGAAGTGGTGAAAAGATGAATTTCTCCCGCTGTTCAATAAGTAGGATTGGAGGGCGTGGTTGATATCGACTTAGAGCAAGTGCGGTTGTGAGTCCAGCAAAACCTCCACCTATTAGAACTACAGCATTGTTATTGGGAGCATTTTGGGCCATGGGCTCAGGGCCTGAGATGATTTTTGAACACTAAACAAGCCTTGAGGTTACGTGACATTGGATGATGGGGTTATGAAGGATGGTTCATTTCTCAGAACTAATAAGTCAACCTCGCTTGAGGGAAGGGCAATGTCTTCAATGATGGACTGCTCAATTGAGGATGCAAGAACCCATTTGGTGAGTCTCAAGCCACAGGATCGCTTGAGGTGGGCGTATGAGCAATTTGGTACAGGTTTTGCAATCACTACAAGTTTTGGAATTCAATCTGCGGTCTTGATTCATATGATTTCTTCGCTGAAGACTGAACCATCTATTCCAGTTGTCTGGGTTGATACTGGATATATGCCATCAGAGACTTACCAATATGCTTCTGAGCTTATGAAGGCTTTGCCAATAGATCTAAGGGTGGTTCAGAGCACTATGTCTCCGGCACGAATGGAGGCTTTATTTGGGAGACTTTGGGAAACAGGTTCTGTGAAGGATTTGGAGAAGTATCATCAGCTCCGAAAAGTTGAGCCTCTTGAACAAGCATTAAATGATCTTCAGGTTAGATGTTGGGGCAGTGGGGTTAGAGGTGGTCAAACGGACCACCGACGTTTAATGACTTGCTTAGATCCAATAAGAGGACGCTTGTCATTGCGCCCTTTGTTGGACTGGACGCCTAAAGATGTTTTTTATTACATGGAGGAGCATCAGTTACCTCAACATCCTTTATTCGCAAAAGGGTATTCAACCGTTGGAGATTGGCATTCCAGTTCCCCTGATGGTGTTGATTCGAAGGGGAGAGAGACACGTTTTGGTGGGTTGAAACAGGAATGTGGCATTCATCTTCCTGGGATGGATGGGGAAGGAATTTGAAGGTGGAAGTAGATAGGCGTTGCCTATTGATAGGTAACACACGTTGGCATTGGGCAGAGAATGCAGGTGGTTCATGGGAATTCAGCCACACTTTGCCTGATCCGGCGAGAATTAAATTTGCCAAGATTCACTTAGACGCCTGGGCATCAGTAGGCGATCTACCTTCAGAACTTTCTTTAGATCCAGTTCATCGTCTCTCTTTACAAGACGTTCCTATTCGCCAAGCTCCTACTTGGTTAGGTATAGATCGCGCTTTGGCGGCTTGGGGCGCTCTTCAAAGGGCTAAGGAGCATGGTCTGGATAAAGCCGGAATATTGGTTGCTGATGCTGGAACTGTTTTGAGCCTAACGCGAGTGACGGCAGAAGCCCGATTTAATGGTGGACAATTGGCGGCAGGATTGAGGATGCAACTATCTTCAATGGCTCAGGGCGCTAAACAGTTGGATGACCCAGGCTTTGAGGGGGAGCTTACAAATGAATTTTTTCCACAGGAGACCTCTGAGGCAATGAGGAGAGGAAGCTTGCAGGCATTAGTTGGAATCCTTTTTCAGGCTCAACGTGAGGCGAAATTACCGATATGGTTATGTGGAGGTGATGCACCTTTGCTTTTAGACCATCTCAAAGAAAGGAACATTGACTTTGCCCATCATCCACACTTAGTACTTGAGGGTATGGTCGATGTACAAAGTCGAGTCAGTTCAGGCCTAAGTCGGTAAGTATTTGGTCGGCCATTTTTTCAGCTTTGACTTTGAGGTATATCAGTTCAATCTTTCCCTTGGGGTCAATTACAAATGTATGACGCATCATCCCCATGTATTCACGCCCCATAAATTTTTTTAGTCCATAGCTTTCATAAGAAGTAGCAATTGGACAAGGCTCTTCATCGCTTAGAAGAGTGAAAGGTAATTGGTACTTATTTATGAATTTAAGGTGGGAAGTGGCTCCGTCTTTACTGATCCCAAGTACTTTGATTTTATTGGCTTCAAGAACTTGCCAGCGATCTCTAAAACCACATGCTTCTTTTGTACATCCAGGGGTGTCGTCTTTGGGATAGAAATAAATCACTACTCGCTGACCTTTTAGGGAAGCAAGACTAATCAATTTGCCATCCTGATTAGGAAGATTGAATTCTGGGGCTTGATCCCCGATTTTAAGGTTCATTGATGTCACCAGTACCCGTTGATAAAAGCGTACTTGCATTGTGGCTCTTCCCCATGGATTTGCCTTTGATGCCAATTACTAATGATGAAGAAGACTGGGCAGATGCTTTGCCAGAGCGTCGTTCAAGGGAGTTTCGATATTCACGAGGATATGTTCGGCATGCTTTAGCTGATTTGTTTCAAGTACCTGCTTTAGATGTCCCTCTTCAATCCGCCCCTGGAAGGCCTTCTCAATTAGCAGAAGGATGGGGTTTTATTAGCTTTAGCCATTGTAGAGACTCCCTTTTTGTTGGCTGGTCTTCTAGCAGGATTGGTGTTGATTTAGAGAGAGTTGATCGTCAATTTTGTGCTGACCGACTAGTGCGACGCTATTTCCCAACTAAGGAGCAAGTTGAGGTTGCTTTTTTGGATGAAGACGATTTTCAAAAAGTCGTTCTTGAAAAATGGCTTACTAAGGAAGCAGCTATTAAATGGCAACGTGGCAAAATTTCCAAGGATTTGAGGCATTGGTGTTGCCTTGAAAGCTCTTCATTGGTATCACATGATTTTCTTTCATATGAGCTGGTTGTACACCGATTGCATTATGGTGAATGGTCCATGGCGGTGGTTAGTGATGTGATGACAATTACTAATCCTCCAATTATTTGCATAAGCTGAGTTCAAGATAAAGGATGAAATGCTGGACAGATATTTTGCCTTTATATTTTCAAGATGGAAAATCTTCTAATTATTTAGGGAGGGGACTCTTTTTGATTCTCGACCATAACCTTTATGGCAATGTATCGTCTTGAACCAAACTTCCTTGCCTTTGCCCTTATCGCAATGAAATATACTTTGTGCCTATTTGGATTTGCCTTTGATTTTTAAATGCAGGAGCTTTTGAACGATTTCTTTACCTTTAACTTCTTTGATTAGCTTGCTTAGGATTTCTATGCAGGTAGGGCTTATGTCTTTAGCCAGAGAAGTTCTATAATGTCGATTTTTATCTAGTAATCTAATTTCTAGTTGTTCATCAATGGGGATTAATAAATTTTCTTCCCATTCTTCTAATTCAATTCTCCATCCGCACTCTTTAAGGCTTTTTGCAACATTTTCTTTTGAACTTTGTTGATGCAGCCAAGCTTTCTCTAAGGCTACAAGCTTTGCAAGCTCATCTTTTTCTTGTTTTTTGAGACCTATGTTATGGCTTAATTCAAGTAAGGCTTCTACTGGCCCGACCTCTGAGTGACTTAAAAGCAGCCTTATGCCTGCATGAGAGCTGCATTTTTCGCTAATTTCTTCCCACAAACTTCTCCCCTCTAAATCTTTAAGATCTTGAGTTGATAAGCGGCCACCAATCCATTCAAATTGATGCTGTAGTGGAATCTTCTTGAGTGCTTCTGAACCACCAGCGATTAGTTGAGGCTGAAAAAAAGCATCTAGAAATTCAAACTGATCCAAAAGCTTTGCTTTGCTTTCTTGCGTTTTGCTAAGGACAATTACTCCACCTTCTGGGACTGCGCTTAAGGGATCAATAGCCCAGAGAATTGGGTTCCCGCCAATAATTAGTACCCGATCATTTCTCTTCCAGTCCACTCCTTCCCATAGACGTTTGCGAAGTTGATGCAGGCGATCAGTGTTTTGCTTTGACTGCCTGTGTAACCATCTTTCTAATTCGGGTGTATTTGAACTATTGCTTATAAATAGAGGGTTTTCCTGGGCATATTCGTTTAATACTGCTAGTTGAGCAGCTCTTCTATTCAGCATTGACTTTCGTTTTTTTCCTTCCCATCCATTGAGACTCGGCTTCCAGAAGACCTCACCTTGTAGATGTTTTGGTAAGTATTGCTGAGCGACCCAATGTTCGGTAAAAGCGTGGGGGTAGCGATATCCAATCCCATCGCCGAAACCTTCTTTGTCACGGTGTGAGTCACGAAGGTGACTGGGTATGTTTTCACTTTGAGATTTTCTTACTCTGCTTAGAGCCTCAAAGAAACCAAGCACGCTGTTGCTTTTCTCTGCACAAGCTAAGTACAGCGAAGCTTGTGCAAGTGGATAAAGCCCTTCAGGTAGACCAATTCGTTCGAAGGCTGCTGCGCAGGCTTCGACTATTACTATTGCTTGTGGATCGGCTAATCCAATATCTTCGCTAGCACAGATCAACATTCGACGAAAAATAAAGCGTGGGTTTTCACCCGCTTCAACCATTCGAGCCAGCCAAAAAAGGGCAGCATCAGTATCTGACCCTCTTAATGATTTAATGAACGCACTAATGGTGTCGAAATGAGCATCACCTTGTTTGTCATAAAGTACTGCTCGCTCTTGAATTGATTCTTCAGCTATTGATAGGTTAATTGTTATATAACCTTCATCAGTTGGACTTGTAGTTTCAACTGCAAGTTCCAAAGCATTAAGCAAAGTACGTGCATCACCATTGGAGATATTCACCAGATGATTTGCTGCATCTGGGCTAATTAAAACTTTAAGATTCCCATATCCTCTTTCTTTATCTTGTATTGCATTTTGCAGGAGACGATGAAGATCGCTTTGTTCGAGTGCTTGTAGTCGAAAAAGTCGTGAACGGCTTACTAGTGCTTTATTAACTTCAAAATAAGGATTTTCTGTAGTCGCACCAATTAATGAAACAGTACCATTTTCTACCCAAGGTAGGAGTGCATCTTGTTGAGCAGTATTAAAGCGGTGAACTTCATCTATAAATAGAATTGTACGTAAGCCATAAAGTTCAAGACGCTGCTTTGCAGCTTTGACTTCTGCTCGAAGTTCTTTGATCCCTGATAGAACTGCATTGATGCTGGTGAAATGAGCACGTGTATGCTTCGCGATAATTCTTGCCAGAGTTGTTTTCCCAACACCTGGAGGCCCATGTAGCAGTAAATTACCTACGCGGTCTGCAGCAATAGCTCTTCTGAGTAGCCGACCCTCAGCCAAAATTGAGCCCTGACCAACAAACTCCTCAAGAGTTCGAGGACGCATCCGCTCAGCGAGTGGTGCATGGCTCTTGAGTACCTGTTCACCTTGATATGAGAAAAGATCTTGATCCAATCGATTTTTGAAGAGTTTCCCCTATTAAGTTCTTAGCGGGCAGTGGTGATTAAAGTAGTGCAATAAATCGATGTTAGCGTGAAAAATTAGTGATGGAGAGATGCCTCATTATAATTTAATTTAGCTCCTAAAGTTATCCTTCAGAATCTAAGTAATGACTGTTGGATTTGTCATTCCTGTGAACTTGTTAATTTCTGCCAAAGAATTAATATCGTGTATTAGTTTAGATAAGGCTTGTTGTGGGTCCTGATAAATATTGCCTTTGTTCCCAACATATTTTTCTAGATATATGCGTAAGGTAGCTCCTTGGGTCCCTGTTCCAGATAGCCTTATTACCGCTCGACTGCCGTCATCCATGAGAATTCGAAGACCTTGATTGGTGGTTATTGAGTAATCTATAGGGTCGGTATAACTGAAGTTATCAGCTTGGCTAATTAAGCTATCTCCCAAATGGTTGCCAATGAGGGATGGCAGCATTTGCTCTAATCTTTCGTATAGGGAATTTGCCCCCTTAATTGAAATAGCTTCATAGTCGTGACGTGAATAATAATGTCGGCCAAATTGACTCCAGTGTTGTTTCATTATCTCGTTTACTGAGCAACGATGATGTGCCAATATTTGCAGCCAAAAAAGAACAGCCCATAATCCATCTTTCTCTCGAACATGATTACTGCCAGTCCCGAAACTTTCTTCCCCGCATAGGGTTATTTGACCAGCATCTAAAAGGTTGCCGAAGAATTTCCAGCCTGTAGGAGTTTCAAAGCATTTTATCCCTAGTTCTTTTGCTACTACGTCTACGGCTGCACTAGTAGGCATAGAACGAGCAACACCTGCAAGTCCATTGGCATAGGCGGGAACATTTCTAGCATTCGCAGCAAGAACAGCAAGGCTGTCACTAGGGTTGACGAAGATACCTTGACCTAAAATCATGTTTCGATCTCCATCCCCGTCGCAAGCTGCTCCAAAGTCATACGTTGTTCCATTCAGGAGTAATTCAGCTAATTCATTGGCATATGTAAGGTTAGGGTCAGGATGTCCACCTCCAAAATCTGTTAATGGGATCCCATTGCGAACAGTGCCTTTTGGAGCACCAAGTAAATCTTCTAGTAGTCGCCTTGCATAAGGACCAGTGACTGCATGAAGTGCATCAAAAACAATTGGGAAATCGTGTTGGATAAATGCTTTTATTTGATCAAAGTCAAATATTCTTTGCATTAATACTAGGTAATCTTCTACACCGTCGATTACTTCAACTATCATGTCTCCTATAAAATGTTTTGCTGGAAGATCAAGAGGTATTTTTTCTCTTTTTAGAATCCTGTATTCAGTAAGAGTTTGTGTATATGAATAAATCGCATTTGTAAGGGATTCCGAAGCAGGACCACCATTGGCTCCATTGACCTTGACTCCGAAATCACCATCTGGCCCTCCTGAATTGTGGCTGGCTGAAAGGATTATTCCTCCTATTGCATTTTTAGTGCGAATTAGATGAGAAGCAGCTGGTGTGGAAAGTATTCCATTAGTTGTAGTGATGATTTTCTTTAAACCATGGGCAGAACCCATTCGTAGGATTACATCAATGGCTCTTTCATTGCCATATCTACCATCGCCTCCGATTATTAAGGTTCCGCCTTCAACTCCAGGAAGTGTTTGGAATATTGCTTCAAGGAAACTTTCTAGATAATTAGATTGTTCAAATTGCTTACTGCTTTTTCTAAGACCTGATGTGCCAGGCTTTTGGTCATCAAAGGGTTGATTTAGATATATTTTTTGATAGGGAGATTCTGTTTTCATTGCTCTAAAGAATTTGTTCCTTTATAAGGATTATAGCTTTTACCATTAAGGATTTTTGTCATCAATTGATTTTTTCTTAGAAGTAATTTAAGGACTATTTATATTTGTTTATTTTTGATTCTCAGGACCTAATAACTTGCTTTAGTGAGGCATCTCTGAAGTTAGAAGCATTGAGACAAACCAAATAGTGCTTAAGACTAGAGCAACACCAATCCCAGAACCAACCCCGAAGCGAATGATTGCAATTGGGATGATTAGAGGAAAAACAATTGCACCTGCTATTGGGGTGATAGCAACAAACCATCGCAACATATTAATTCCGCAGGAAGGTAAGTACTAGAACCATTCAACCTGAGCTTGCTCTTTGGGGATACTATTGTCTTCAGGAGTGGTACGTTGAAAATTAAGTGTAATATTGCGTTTTTGCTTACCATCGGCTGCAATTGCTTCAATTGGATATTTTTGTTTTCCATCTCTGAATGGAACCTGTAAACGGAATGTCCCTTCTTTAGAAAGCGGGACTTCTTCACCACCCATCGTTAGTCGAGCAGAAGGATCTGTTGAGCCATAAACAATTAGCTCTGCATCGGCAACAAGCCATAGTGATCTTGGCGTTGGTGCTATACCTCCTATTCCAGAATCATTGAGACCGCTAGCCCAGAGTCCAGATCCAGAGTCGTTATAAGCGCTTTGATTTCGTGGAGTGTTTTCTTGAAATTCTTCAGAACCGACTCTAGCTTTATGAAAGTGTGTGGTAGCGCTTTGATAAAGACGCTCATGAAGAGCGTTGTCTTTTGAATTAGTTGATAGTGTTATTGGACTTGGTGTATTCAAATCAATTGGGTTTGATTCCAGACTGAAAGGTACAAATTGATCAAGGATTTGATTGCTGGGATGTATTGATGGCACTCTTGCGACTGTGGAGAATCCTAGGGAAACCCAGTTGTTTTTTGCTCTATAGCCAAGCTCTACTCGGTAGTCGCGATCGCACATAGGTATAGGTAAGTACCATTCGGTGCTATGGCTATCTACAGGCACCTCTTGGAGAGTGTGAGGATGTGCATCCCCATTGTTGATTCCAGTTACATCTGACAGGCGGATGAAAAGTCTATTCGCTCCTCTGTCAAGAGCTCTTTTTCTATCTGATTCAGAGATTTCCCAGAAAACATAACCCCATTCAGGATCTCTGGGAAGAAATACAACCCTGGTATCTCTATAGCTTTCACTGGGATTCGCTATTTCTGATGGCCTTGATGGAGCACGCCAAAAAGGTTGAGTAGATTCTCTTTTGCTTTGATAGAGATTAATCTCCTTTATCAGGGCAGCTTTGCTTTTTCGGCTGTATAGAGGCACACCTAAATCGCTGGCTCTAAGGCGAAGTTGACGAAGGGTAAGACGTGCCAGATTATTTAGGTCTTCGGTCACGTCTAAAAGTACTCCGTTTTTGTTCGGGATCATTGTGGGGTCAAACCTGCATTTCCTGCGATGGTGGTCAGGATCCACTGACTCTCAAGGTAGTAATGGATGTACTCTTTGAAGCAGGAAATCTATGGAAAAACCTTGTGCCATGCTTCTTTTTGAGGGCTTTGACTACTTAGGGGTTAAGAGTAGGTTTTTAAACCGTCTTATTGGAGATGCTTCTCGTTGTTCTCAAGGCGATAGCTGATCAAGTCTTTTATTGTCAGTTCAAGGGGAGATATCCCCAACGTTGACGAGATTTGTTCTAGCTGTTGTGCAGCACTTTCCAATTGTTCAAGAAATATAGGGATAAAACTTTTTTCTTTGAGCAAGCTTGGTTGTTTGTAGCACCAATTTGTCCGTTCAACTTTGCTTGGTAGGGGACCTTCCTTGGATTCTTTGGACATCTCTTTAAAGCATACGAGGCAATGAGCTAGCAGTCGCAAATGATGCTTATCTAGGTTTGGTAGCAGAGTTGCATCTATTTGTTCAATTTCTTTGAGGCTAATAAATCTTCTTGTAAAAGGTTTTTGTTTACTCATTATTGTTTTATTTGGGAGTAATTCGAAAGCCACAGGAATGACCTTCCTCGAGCCGCCATTGAGTTCGCTCCACTTGGCAGTCAGGAAAAATGTAGCGGATGGTTTCAAGTTCTTGATCACAAACAAAGGGATATTGCTCAGCAATTTTTCTTATCGAGCAGTGAAATTCATTGATATACCAGCCTTTACCCTCTTTAATGGGTTCATATTCTGCTAAATAACCTTCTATTTTTCTTAGTTCAATTAGTTTCCTCAAACGAACAACTATTGAGGCTTTACCGATCTTGGAAAGGTAATTGTTGGCTTTCTCACGTGCTTGTTGAGAAAGTAAGGAAAGTAAAGCTTCTTTAGGGAGGTTTGCTTCAATAGAATTTAGAAGGTCTATCGTAAAATTTTCATTCCCATAGTTAAATTCATTTTCTCCTTTGGGAGTCAACTTCCATAGATTTGAAGGACGTCCAGGGCCATTGCAAATTTGATGAGCTTCAACTAGGCCATCTTTTTTTAAACTTCGTAGATGTCGGCGCATTGCTTGCACAGAGATTCCAACTGAATCAGATAAGCAGGTAGCACTGCTCTGACCTTGCTTTAAAAGCAAAGTTAGTGTTGCTAGACGTGTAGGAGCTGGCTCATCTATGCTCATCGGAATCAAAGATGTTTTCAACTATTGGAGAGGGAAAGAATTTCGAGTGAGTCAATAGGTATAAAGCATGACTTTGCTTGTTCAGAGCAACAATTTAATCTTTTTTAGCCAAGATCTTGGTTCGTCGGGGAGAAAATGACAAATCAGTGTTCTTTAAGGGGTCTGTGCTCTAGGCTCAGAGGATACGAAACCATATGGTTTCGTATCCTCTGAGGTGATTTGCCTTTTGGATTAATTGTTGTCCATCAAGTCAAGCACCTTTTGCCTGTCCTAGAGTCTTGATCCATGTATGAAGCTTTCAATTGTGACTATTTGCCGGGCTGGGAACTTAATATATATGAATCAGGATGATGGTAAAAATCGTTTCAGGCATGCTATTTCTTGCCTCGCCCTCATTTGAAATATCATTTAATTTATTTGCTTTTAATGCATCATGAACAGTCAAAATGTACTTGGTGAATTGGTAACAAAGCCTTACAAGTATGGCTTTGTTACTGATATAGAGACTGAAAAGATTGCCAAAGGATTGAGTGAAGAAGTTATCCGTTTGATTTCTTCTAAGAAAGAAGAACCTGAGTTCCTTTTGAATTTCCGTTTAAGAGCTTATAACCATTGGATTCATATGCAAGAACCAAACTGGGCTGGTTTGGGATACCCTGAAATTGATTATCAGGACATAATTTATTATGCAGCTCCTAAGCAAAATCAGAAAAAGGCTAGTTTAGACGAAGTTGACCCTAGGCTTTTAGAGACTTTTGATAAATTAGGCATACCATTGAGTGAGCAAAAACGCTTGTCTAATGTTGCTGTAGATGCAGTCTTTGACAGCGTTTCAATTGCTACGACTTATAAGGAAAAACTAGCAGAGCATGGTGTTATCTTTTGTTCTATTAGTGAGGCAGTTAGCGATTATCCCGAACTAATTGAACGATATTTAGGGACTGTTGTTCCTTTTGGAGATAATTTTTTTGCGGCACTAAATTCTGCTGTATTTAGTGATGGTTCTTTTGTCTTTATTCCCAAGGGCGTTAATTGCCCAATGGAATTATCTTCTTATTTCCGAATTAATTCCGGTGATACTGGTCAGTTCGAAAGGACGTTAATAATTGCCGAAGAAGGGTCTTCTGTTAGTTATTTGGAGGGATGTACTGCCCCAATGTTTGATACAAATACTCTACATGCAGCCGTTGTGGAGCTTGTCGCACTTGATGATGCATCGATTAAATATTCAACTGTTCAGAATTGGTACTCTGGGAACGAAAATGGGGTTGGAGGTATCTATAACTTTGTGACTAAGCGTGGACATTGCAGAGGCGATAGAAGCAAGATTAGTTGGTCTCAAGTAGAAACCGGATCAGCAATTACTTGGAAATACCCCAGCTGTGTTCTTCAAGGTGCAGATTCGGTAGGTGAGTTTTATTCGGTTGCTTTGACTAATAACCTTCAAAAAGCTGATACAGGAACAAAGATGGTTCATGTTGGGCCAAGAACTAGATCAACAATTGTTAGCAAAGGAATTAGCGCAGGTAAATCTAGTAATAGTTATCGAGGACTTGTCAAAATGGGCCCTAAGGCTTATGGAGCAAGAAACTATAGTCAGTGCGATTCAATGTTAATTGGAGATCAGGCAGCTGCTAATACTTACCCTTATATTTCTTCTAAGCAAACGCAGTCAAGTATTGAGCATGAGGCAAGTACATGTCGTATTTCAGAAGATCAATTGTTCTATCTTCAAAGTAGAGGTATAGGGTTAGAAGAGGCTGTTTCTATGATGGTCAGTGGTTTTTGTCGCGATGTTTTTAATCAATTACCTATGGAATTTGCCGCTGAGGCAGATAAGCTTTTAGCTTTAAAGCTGGAGGGGTCAGTGGGTTGAACACTTACCTCGAGTTTTTTGCATAATTGCTTCTACACACTTTCTTCTTTATTTTGACGTGATTCGTCCAGATGCTGAGCTGATTCTTGAAATTACTGATCTTCATGCTCGTGTGGAAGATCAGCCAATACTTGCTGGTGTGAATTTAAAGATTCGTTCTGGAGAGATCCATGCTGTTATGGGTCGGAATGGGAGTGGTAAGAGTACGCTTTCTAAAGTTCTTGCGGGGCATCCTTCATACAAGGTGACCTCGGGAAAGGTTCTCTATAAGGGGGAAGACCTTCTGAAGTTAGAGCCTGAGGAAAGATCCCGAATTGGTTTGTTTCTTGGTTTTCAATATCCAGTTGAGATTCCAGGTGTGAGTAATCTTGAATTTTTGCGTGTAGCTACCAATTCCAGACGTAAGCAATTAGATAAAGAGGAATTAGATATTTTTGCGTTTGAAGACGTGGTTCATGATCGATTAAAGCTTGTTCAAATGGACCCCGCGTTCCTTGAGCGAAGTGTTAATGAGGGTTTTTCTGGCGGAGAGAAGAAACGAAATGAAATCTTGCAGATGGCTCTTTTGGAGCCTTTGGTCGCAATCCTAGATGAAACAGATTCTGGTCTGGATATTGATGCGCTTAGAATAGTTGCTGCTGGGGTTAATCATCTTGCAAATAGTGATAATGCGACTTTGCTAATTACGCATTATCAAAGACTTTTAAATGAGATTACACCTGATTTTGTTCATGTAATGTCTGCCGGAAAAATTCTTCGAACAGGAGGAAGAGATCTGGCTATTGAATTAGAGCAATCGGGTTATGACTGGTTAGATGAATCACTTCCTGATGGAGATGAAGGTTGATCATGATTGGCACAAATGAGTGGCTAGCTTCACTTGCACAGCCAAAAGGTTTGCTTGAATCTGTTCAACGACGAGGTAGGAATTCTCTTGCAGATATGGGTATGCCTACTTCTTCTCAGGAAGCATGGCGACTTACAAATTTGAAACGACTTGAGGAGATTTTAAAATTACCACTTGCTTCAGATGTATCAAAGCAGCAGAAATTAGCTAGCCCATTATTGCCCAATCCTTCGAAGGGCGCGATGCGTTTGGTTATAGACCCTCAAACTGATCCTTTGGATTCTATTTGTCTACCAGAAGGATTCATCCCTTTAACCACATCAGAAATAGAGCAAACTCTCGGACAAACCATGAAGAAATGCTCTTCATATTCAGATTGGCCAGTTGCAATTAATCATGCTTCTACAAGCAATGTTTTCGCATTGCGTGTTGTGGGGAAGGAATTACCTCCATTGGAATTGGTTATGCAATCTTATCCAGCTGAATTTAACCCTACTAGGGTCTTGTTGGTTTTAGAAGAGAATGCTCAGTTGGATCTTCTTCAGGTGGTTTTAGGCTTGGAAGAATCTGCATATAGTCATTTAATTGAAATTCATTTATCTCAAGAATCTTGTTTAAATCATGGTTGGCTTGCAATTGGCCAAGAAGATACAAAGTTGATGGCTAATTTGGCGGTGAAACAAGAGAAACGTAGTCAATATTCTCTTACTTCTTGTCATTATGGGTGGACTTGGGGACGATTGAAATCAAGTGTTCTTCAATTAGAAGGTAATGCAAAAACAAATCTTCGCGGTCTTCAGATCTCAATGAGTAATGAGCAGTTAGAGACACATTCAGATGTACGTTTTGAAGGTCCTGAAGGCTCCTTAAATCAATTGAATAAGTCTGTCGCAGGTGATAATTCTCACTCAATATTTAATGGAGCTATTCGTGTCCCGCAAGTGGCACAGTTGACAAATGCATCTCAGTTAAGCCGCAATTTACTTCTTTCAAACAGGGCTCGAATTGATACTAAGCCTGAGTTGGAAATTGTCGCAGATGATGTCCGTTGTGCTCATGGTGCCACTGTTAGTGAGCTTCAGCAGGAAGAGATCTTTTATTTGCGTAGTAGGGGCATCTCTGCTGAGAGAGCCACTGCTTTGCTTTTGCAAGGATATTGTCAAGAGATTCTTAGCACTCTCCCTCTAGATGGAGAGCGTTGGATAAACCTGCAAGAACTTCTTAGAACTGTGAAGGAATGAAATTGGCTAAACCAAACCTAGCTGAAGCAACTCGTGGTGATTTCCCACTATTGAGAAATTGCGAATCGACTAACCAGCGTTTGATTTATCTCGATCATGCTGCTACGAGTCAAAAACCCATCCAGGTAATTAGAGCCCTGGAAAATTTCTACAGTATGGATAATGCAAATGTTCATCGAGGAGCTCACCAATTAAGTGCTAGAGCTACCGAGGCTTTTGAGAAAGCTAGAGATATTACAGCAACTTTTGTAGGGGCAAGCTCATCCAGAGAGATTGTTTTTACCAGAAATGCAACGGAAGGAATAAATCTCGTTTCACGTTCTTGGGGAGATGCTCAACTACGAGAGGGGGATGAGATCCTTTTGACAGTAATGGAACATCACAGCAATCTTGTTCCTTGGCAATTGTTAGCCAAACGAACTGGTTGTGTTCTTAGGCATGTTGGTGTGACATCCACGGGAGAATTGGATTTAGAGGATTTTCGATTAAAACTAAATAAGAGAACTCGCCTTGTGAGTCTTCTGCATATAAGTAATACTCTTGGTTGTTGTAATCCAATCAAAGATATATCCGTCTTAGCTAAAAAAGCAGGTGCTTTTGTGTTAGTAGATGCTTGTCAAAGCCTTGCTCATAGGTCAGTTGATGTTCAGGAATTAGGAATTGATTTTCTTGTAGGTTCATCTCATAAGTTATGTGGCCCAACCGGGATAGGGTTTTTATGGTGTCGAGAAGATTTGCTTGAGGCTATGCCTCCTTTCCTAGGAGGGGGTGAAATGATTCAAGATGTATTTTTGGATCAAAGTAGTTGGGCAGATTTGCCGTATAAGTTTGAAGCTGGCACTCCAGCTATTGCTGAGGCAATTGCTATGGGTGAAGCGCTAACATATTTAAAAGGATTAGGTATAGATAATATCAAGAGTTGGGAGCATGTTCTTATTAGTTATCTCTATGAATCATTAGCTAAGATAGATGGAATTAATATTCTTGGCCCTCTTCCTACTCAGCAACCTGATCGAGGTGCTTTGGCAACTTTTTCAGTTGCAGGAGTTCATGCCAATGATATTTCTGCTTTGTTAGACACTAATGGTATATGTATTCGCAGTGGACATCATTGTTGTCAGCCATTACATCGTTATTATGGATTAACGGCGACTGCAAGAGCAAGTCTTAGCTTTACCTCAACTTTAGATGAAGTAGACATTTTTGTAGATGAACTCGATTCTGTGATTAACTTTTTAAGAGCTCAGAGCTAGAGATTCAAATATTTGCTGAAAAACTTGTCTGTGGCTTCTAAAACATTTATTAGGGTCTGATTGTCTTTGAAGCCATGACCTTCTTCTGGAAACTTATGTACCTCCACTGGGATTTTATTTGCAATGAGTGCTTCGGCCATAAGTTCTGTTTGGGGAGGAGAAACCACTGTGTCTTTGAGACCTTGAAAGAAAATTACAGGGCATTTGATTTTTCTTGCATTAAAAAGAGGCGACCTTTTTAAGTAGCGTTGTTTTTCTTTAGGCCATTCTCCAACAAGATTATCGAGATAACCCAACTCAAATCTGTGGGTGTCTTTAATCATTGAAGTGAGATCACTGACTGCATATTTACAAGCGCCCACCTTAAAGATGTCTGTAAAACATAAACAGGCAAGCGTTGTAAAACCTGCTGCACTTCCTCCTTCGATCGCAATCTTTTGTTTATCTGCTTTGCCTAATGCTATTAAGGCTTTTGCCGCGTTTGCACAGTCAAAAACATCAACTATGCCCCACCCGTAATTTATGCGTTCTCTATATAATCGTCCGAAACCTGAAGAACCTCCGTAATTTACATCTACTACTCCCCAGCCACGTGATGTCCAGTATTGGATTATTCGATTTAAGCCACTTCTTGCCATTCCAGTTGGACCACTATGGCTTTTAACTAGTAAAGGGGCAGGCTCTTTATTTTCATTAGTTGGTGGGTAATACCAGGCGTGTGTTTTTTTATTTCCGTATCCTTGAAACCAAAAATCTTCGCCAATGCTAATTGGCGTTTGTTTTAGTAGAGCTTGGTTGACAGGTTTGTGCCACCAAGTGTTTTTTGTAAGGTCAATTTCTAATAGACCAGTCTCGATAGTGCTATTGCTAGCGATAGCGACAGCTCGAAATGATTGTGCATCTAAGGATGCAATATCGTGAAATGGCTGATCTATATCTTTTATTTGACCATCTAAGGTCATTTTTTTCAGGGCCCATTTCCCTCTCTCACAGATTGCAGCAATGATTTCCTTGCCTGTAGTTGTTGTAGTACGCATTCCATATACCCATTGAGGCATTGCTGCCTCTGCAAGCATTGGCCATGGGTGTCGCCAAATGAAAGGCCCATCAGTTGGGATATTTGGACCTATAACCATTAGGTTCCACCAATCATTGCTGTCTTCTGCAACTATCAGCTCTCCAGTAGATAGCCAAAGTGGTTGAAAAATAGAAATCGGTTTTGAGCTGTTGGGTTTATCACCTGCGATTAAAGATTTGGATTTAATTTCCCCTTGAGCATCAAATTGAGCCAACCAAAGTTGGCTTTTGTCCCATGGCATGGATGGTTGTTGCCATTCCACCCATGCAAGCTTTTGGCCATCGGGACTAAGTGTTGCGTAACCAGCAAAGTCTTTCGGAAATAGAAGAACCTTTGGTATTTGATCTTTTTCTTTTAGAGAGAAACTAACTAAAAAATCTTTTCCGTTTGCTTCCATTACACCTATCCATCGTTCACGTAGATGGTCTATTAGGCCATCTGCAAGTTGCTGTTTGGATTGTCTAGATAGTCTCTTTGGGAGCCCAAGCTGTCGGAGCCATGGCCCCCTTTTTGTATGTGTCTTGTGAATAATTGACCAAGATTGAGACCATAGACAACCGTCAGTGCTATCAACCCATGCCAATAAAATTTCATTTTCTTGAATGGAAGTAGTTAATACTCCACCTCCGTATCCATGTACTCGACTTCGTAGATTGATTGGGGCAGGTGTTAATTCCTGAGAAGCGAGTTCTGATTCGCCCCAAGGCCTTATGAGGGCTGTTGTTCTACCACCTTCTTCGGGTCGTTGTTCTAACCAGATCACCCAGCTATCAAGGATGCGCGCTTCTTTGATGCTTTTTACTTGTCCTAAAGCTATGGAGGCTTGGAGCGGACCATTCACTTTTTGAAATTTGTATGGTGGATGCTCTTTCATTTTTTCTAGTTTTTGTTAATTGAGCTTTCGGATGCCTAAAATTATTTAACTGTTAGCGAGAATTTTCCTTGGCCCGAAGTTTTGCTCAGCTGGCACGTACCGCTGAAAAGAACAAGGCTTCTATTGCTGTTTCTAAGGAGCCTCTTGAAAGGTCTCCACTGGAGATTCATAGGCTTGGCAATAGTGTTTTACGTCAGCCTGCTTCTCGCATAGGCAAGGTTGATGATTCTGTTAGGAGTTTGGCTAGGGATATGTTGAGGAGTATGTATACAGCTAAGGGAATTGGCTTAGCGGCCCCGCAAGTGGGAGTTCATAAACAACTTCTGGTCATCGATCTTGATTTGGAGACCCCAACTACGCCTCCATTAGTACTTATTAACCCTGAGATCATTGGGGCCAGTGCTTCTTTAGAAACTTATGAGGAGGGTTGTTTAAGTATTCCAGGGGTCTATCTGAATGTTGTTAGGCCTTCAGCTATCAAGCTTAGTTTTCGTGATGAGATGGGGCGCCCTAAAAAGATGAACGCGGATGGGCTTATAGCTAGATGTATTCAGCATGAGATGGACCATTTAAATGGTGTTCTTTTTGTTGATCGGGTTACGGATGAGGAAAATCTTGTGCGTGAATTACAAGAACATGGCTTTGACCGGGCTGATGTTCATGAGGGACCCTGATGAATGGATGGTATGAATTTGCCCTTGTTTTTTGTCATAGCCGTCATTTAGACAGTTCATCATAAAGATTTTTTCATGGCTAATAAGGTCTCCACTAAGGCTTTTCAAGGTTTGGTACTCTTGAAAATCCCCTAACTCCCACAATAAAAAAACTCATCTTGCTACATTCATACGCTTGATAAGCATTATTCGTTTATGACTCAGGTCACGGTCGGAGAAAATGAGGGCATTGAATCCGCTCTACGTCGCTTTAAGCGTCAGGTCTCTAAGGCGGGCATTTTCGCTGATCTAAAACGCCTAAGACATCATGAGACTCCTATTGAGAAGTACAAAAGGAAAGCTCAACAGCGTCGCCGCCGTCGTTGATCGGCTTTGAAAGGATTTTTTTCGATCTTCTTGAGCTGAGTCTCCTGATTAGTAGAAAGAAAAAGTAACGAGTGAAATTACTAGTTGCCTTCTCTCTAGCTATTGACAAACTGAAGATAGATCAAAACAAGGAGTTACCTATGGCAAGAACCCTGCAAGGTCTTCGTCATTGGCTGGCCGAGGCATTGGAATTCACACTGGGCAACCCCAATGAGGGCAGGCATTTACCTCCTCCAATAGGGCCACAACCTTATAGTGATAAGCCTGGTAAGACACATTATTAATGACTTTGGGCTTGTAAGTTGTGCTAAAAAGCCGTCTTGCTTCTTTGGGTGATTTGGAAACACTTGACTAGGATGGTCTTTTTGCCTTGAGGATAGGGTTAGGCTTTATTAATTAAGTTTAGATATGGTTGGCGACAACATTTTTGGCAAAATCCTTCGTGGTGAAATCCCTTGCGATGAGATTTATAGCGATGAGAGTTGCATCGCATTTCGAGATATTCACCCACAAGCCCCTATTCATTTTTTAGTAATTCCACGTAAGCCGCTTGAAAGCTTAAGAGCAGCTAAAGATGATGAAGTTAATCTTCTGGGTCATTTGTTGTTTGTTGCAGCGAAGGTGGCCAAGCAGGAAGGTTTAGATAGTTGGCGAACTGTTATTAATACAGGCATAGGGGCAGGCCAAACAGTTTTTCATCTTCATTTGCATGTTCTTGGAGGTAGAGAGTTGACCTGGCCACCTGGATGAATCTGTGTGCAGTTGGTTGCTGCAGGAGTCAAAATGCTTGAATCCAAGATGACTCATGTCTGTTTTAAAGAATTTTTGTGGACAATTAAGCAAGCTGCGTAGGCTTTCGCAGCCTTATTTCCTCCCATTTACCGAAACAAATGGCTGGTTGTTTTTGGGCCTGCTTCTAGCTCTGTTGTTTTGTGTCTCAGGCACAGTACTTTTTGTTGTTACTTTTTTGATGGGCGTCTTAGGACGTCTTAGCCCAGATCTGACAGAGCAGTTTTTAGGAGGTGTTCAGGGATCACTTCAGTTGATCTGGTCAAGCCAATGGGGATTAATCATCAGTGGTCTTTTTGTAATTGGGCTTGGCAGCTTCTTGGCTATTAGAGGCCAGTTAAGGCAGCGACGTTGGCTCCCGTGGCTTTTGCTGGGGATCATTATTTTGATGTTGTTGTCAGTAAATGGGATTAATGCTGGAATTTCATTTCTTGTGAGAGATATAACTAATGCTCTTATTCAGAAGAATGAAGATGATAGTTATAGGAATTTATGGATATTAGGAATTTGCTTTTTTGTTGCATTACCAATAAGAAGTTTCCAATTTTATTTTGCCGCGAAATTGGGTCTTTTATGGCGGGAGTGGTTGTCTAAAAGTCTAATAGCAGATTATTTGAGGGATAGGGCCTACTACATTTTGAACCCTAATGATGAGTCGGATACGAATGTTGACAACCCAGATCAAAGAATAACCGAAGATGCAAGGGACTTCACTGCACAGACTCTTGATTTTGCGTTAAATATATTTGATTCGATCTTGACATTCTCTTTAAATATTCTCATTTTAATTAGCATAAGTAGGGAGTTGACCCTTGCTTTGGTTGTATATGCAGTCTCAATTTCTTTTCTGCTTTTATTCGCTAGCAGGAAACTTTTTAGACTGAATTATGATCAACTTAGATATGAGGCTGATTTCAGGTATGGGTTGGTGCATATTCGTAATAATGCTGAATCTATAGCTTTCTATTCGGGAGAAGAGCAAGAGTCTAAGGAGGCAAACCGTCGGCTAGGAGAAGTTGTACGCAATTTTAATTTGTTAATTATTTGGGAGGCTATGTTGCGAGTTTTGCAGCGTTCAGGAATTTATGGCAGCGTTTTTATCCCTTATATAATTCTTGCAGGACCCATTTTGAACGGTGAAATGGATTATGGAAGTTTTTCTCAGGCAACACTTAATTACAATCTCTTAGAAGGTTCCCTCTTCTTTATTATTTATAAAATAGAAGCCTTAGCAAGATTTTCTGCCTCTATTGGAAGATTGGAGGGTTTTCAGGTGAATATTTCAGAAGAAAATATTGCCAACCAGAGCGACTTTATTGCCAAGGTTAAACCATCAGAATCGTTAATTCTTAGCAATGCAACAGTGAAAGCTCCAGGAACAGAGAAAGTATTAGTTCGCGATTTGAACCTAAGTATTAATCCCGGACAACATTTGTTAGTTGCGGGTCCTTCTGGTTGTGGCAAGACATCATTATTACGTGTCATTAGTGGTCTTTGGGCTTCTGAAACTGGTTTGGTCAGTTCGCCGATTGAAGGGGACTTGTTATTTATTCCTCAGAAGCCTTATATGACCTTAGGTTCACTAAGAGAGCAGCTTTGCTATCCACTTGATAATTCGCGCTTTAGTGATGACCATTTGCGTGCGGTTCTTGAGCAGGTCAAGCTTCCATTGTTGCTAGATCGATATCCTGACCTTGATGTAAAGCAGGACTGGCCAAGACTATTGTCATTGGGAGAACAGCAACGCTTGGCGTTTGCACGACTTTTGCTTAACTCTCCCAAGTTTGTTGTATTAGATGAGGCAACTAGTGCTTTGGATGTAGGGACTGAGCGACATCTTTATGGTCTTCTTGACCAGAGGGAGATGGCTTTTATAAGTGTTGGTCATCGACCAACACTTATGAGTTTTCACGACACTGTGTTGGAATTGCTAGGTGATGGTAAATGGCGATTGATTCCTTCAACTAGTTATGACTTCGACCCATCCTGATTTCTTGCAATGATTAAATCCAACCAAGAACTGCCAGAAGAGGAAGTTGGTATGCCGAAGGCAGACCAAGGACCAGATGCTTCTAAGCAAACTCCGCCCATTACAAGTGCAACTACTGTTGATACTCCAGCATTTGGTTGGAGTGCTTATGCGGAAAGAGTTAATGGGCGCTTCGCAATGATCGGATTTACTTCAGTTTTGTTAATTGAAGCTTTGACAAATGAGACCTTTCTTCACTGGGCAGGTTTGGCGCGTTAACTGGATTGCTGAATTATCCCTGGATCCGAATTAAGTCAATATCCCAACGTCCATTTCGACTCACTTGAACCGCCATTTTTCCACCTTTCCCATCAAGACTGACAGACCTAGGAATACCAGCTGGACTGATTTCAAGTTTCTGTAAGGTTCCAACATTACGTCGATAAATTAATAGCTCTGTTTTGTCGTTGCGTAGTCTGATTAAAGCAATGCGTTCACCATTACCACTAACGCTAATGCTTATTGGTTGGGCATCAGGTCTATTTAGACCAGGTAAAGCAACTTTACTTCGACTTCTTAAATCAAAAAGCTCTATTTTTTCTTTGCCTTGATGGTTGGCTAGTGTTGCCAGCCAAAATATACCTAAAGTAGGTTCACGATGGCTCTCGGCAATTTGGCGAAGAGCTCCATTCGCTCCATTGATTGGCCTCATAATTCC
Source organism: Prochlorococcus sp. AG-409-A19 (assembly GCA_003216155.1). The sequence continues at coordinate 67,970 of QCJH01000004.1, forward strand.
TGTAGAGCAGCCAGTTAAAGATATTAATAAGGTCAAATAGGTGCCTAGATTGGAACTGATTTTATAGAGAGAGTTTGTCTTCATGGACTTAGTTTGAAGATGTTGGTGAAAGATTTATGCCACTAGGTTCATCTGGTTCGATTGTTTTACTTAGATCAAAAAGTTCAACTTTCCATTGGCCTTGATCAGAAACTTGAAGAGCAAGTTTTCTTGCATCTGGGGAAAGACTTAGCCGAATAGGATCAATATTCCTTGGGAGATGTAATTGATGGGATCTTCCTGTAACACGATCTTCGATCATTACTAGTCTTCGGTTGCCTCTTTGTGTAATTACAGCTAGATATCTGCCATTCCAGCTAAGAGAGGGAGAGCTATGGGGTTGATTACGAGAGAAATGCTTGAGAGGAAGTGTTTTGCCGTTTCTTATGTCCCTTAATTCAACAGTTGGACGCCCAAGCTTGTTGATGATTAAAGCCAGTCGTTCCCCATTCCCGCTGATGGCAGGGTCTTGTTGATTGTTTTGCAGAATTCCACCTGGGAGCCTTTCAACCTGATTAATGCAGCTACTGAGTCCGATAGAGCCACATAAAATTACAAATTTTAGGATTGAAAGTTTAATGACCTTTAGTCGTCAAATCTTGAGTTGTTGTCTCTAGGTTTTGGACTCTTCGTTCTTTGATCCCTGATTGGCTCATCGGGGTAGTTTTTTGCTGTTGTTCTAGTGGATGGATTGTTCTGGATTGGTCGTCTGCTTGATGATCTATTTCTGGAGTTAGTTGGAGAGAAAGCAGCATCTTCTGCTCCCTGGCGAATTGGAGAACCTTTGGGGATCCCTGGGTTTGAGACTGTTGAATATGTTCCATTTCCAGCCTGGTTTCGGACTGTTGCGCTGTTCCTGTTGTTTGCAGCTTGCTGATTTAGCGATGGGCGACTGCCTCTACGTTGTTCTTGTCTTGAATTTCTTCTGTCACCGAAGCTTTGACTTCTATCTGGTTCATTTTCTTCTTGATTGAAACGGCTCATTCGACGAACTCTTTCTGAATTTTGCCGATTTGAGGGCCTATCTTCATCTCGAGTTCTTCTACGACGGCTTACAGCTTCTTCTGGGATAGCAGCTCTCGAGGATGGGCGGCGAGGCCTATAGAAATCTTCTTCACTCCTTTCAGGTTCATAGTTTTCGCGACTCGTGAAGCGTCTTCGTAAGGGTTGTTGCTCGCCGAAACTTTCAGAGGAATCATCCCAATCACTTCTAGGGACTCTTGGTGGCGTGGAAGGCTCATCATCGAAATATGAAGATCGACGAGCTTGGTCTGTTGCTACTCCTCTTAATCGCACACTCTCATATGCGAAAAAAACTGTTGTCCCTGCGAGTAGAAATTGACCAAATTGAAGGATTGGGTCCAATCTCCAACCCTGAAAAAAAAGAATCCCACCGCAAAGAAGGCCTATGGCTGCAAAAAAGACGTCGTAGTCTCTAGCCAAGGCAGGCTTAAAAGTACGCATGAAATAAAGACCTGCACCGCACACGGCAAGCACGATGCCCACAATGCTGGCCCAATTGAGACTGGCATTGACCAATGTTGGGCTCCCTCAAAACGTTCTTTGAAGAGACTGAAAATCAGTCTCAATGCGTTCAGTCTACGAAGTGGGCCAAATTTGGGGGAAACCTATCAGCGGTCTAGCTGATCTTTTTGGCTGACCCATAAAAGGGCTATCACTGTTGGAACAATGAGAACAATGGCACCTACGAGGCTGAGCAACAAATTTATGGTGGACTGGGTCATAGCAGCTGCATTAGTTGGGCAAGGCCGTTCCAATCCTACGGATTAAAAGCACCTTTCTACGATGCTGATGCTGATGCTTTGAGCTTTGTGACGCCATTGATGGTTCAGTGCCTCCCAACTTTGCATTTTTTGTTGGGATTTCTACTCGCTTTGTGGACTTTGGGGTTTTTGCTCCGAATCGTTCTGACCTGGTACCCAGAGGTCAATCTTAGTAATGGTTTTTGGCCTTTAGTTGGTTTGCCAACGGAATTTTGCTTGGCTTTAACACGAAAAATGATTCCACCTATTGGTGGAGTTGATGTAACCCCTGTTGTATGGGTTGGCTTGGTCAGCCTAGTTAGAGAGTTATTGGTTGGACAGCAAGGTCTTCTGACGCAACTTTTGGTGAGAATTTAGTTTGATTATTTCAATTTGGCTTAATTATGCGAGTTGTTTAGCCAAGCATTTCTTCTTCAACGAATTTGGTATGTACATCACCTTTTAGGAATTCATCTCGATTAAGCAGGATGAGATGAAAATCTATTGTTGTAGGAATGCCAGTTACAGCGCATTCATTTAGAGCTCTTTTCATTCTTTTGAGAGCTGCTTTGCGATCATGTCCCCAGACAATTAATTTTCCTATAAGAGAATCGTAGAAAGGAGGGATGTCGTAGCCGGTATATACATGACTGTCTACGCGAACACCAGGGCCCCCTGGTGGAAGCCAGCCTGTAATTCTTCCTGGTGAAGGACGGAAATTATGGGTTGCATCTTCAGCATTTATGCGACATTCGATTGCGTGTCCTTTTAGTTGAATATCCTCTTGCTTAAAGCTGATTGCTTCCCCTCCAGCGATTCGGAGTTGTTCAGCGATAAGGTCTATTCCTGTGACCATTTCAGTTACTGGATGTTCAACTTGAATCCGAGTGTTCATTTCCATGAAGTAGAAGTCTCCATTGCGATCTAGGAGGAATTCCACAGTCCCTGCACCTTCATATTTGATGCTCTTTGCTGCAGCTACAGCTGCCTCACCCATCTTTTTCCTAAGCGAATGATCAAGTGCTGGGCTAGGTGATTCTTCGAGAAGTTTCTGATGGCGTCTCTGAATAGAGCAATCACGTTCCCCAAGGTGCACAACATTGCCATGGCGGTCGGCAAGCACTTGTACTTCTACATGGCGTGGTAGGCCGATAAATTTCTCCATATAAAGCCCAGCATTCCCAAAAGCGGCTTCTGCTTCGCCTTGTGCAGCCTTGAAGAGGGTTTCAAGCTGATCGGGTTTATTAACTAATCGCATGCCACGGCCACCTCCCCCAGCGGTGGCTTTAATCATTACTGGATAGCCCATTGTCTTGGCTAAATCTGCTGCTTCTTCTGGGCTGGCAAGTAATCCTTCGCTGCCTGGCACTGTTGGGACGCCCACTTTTTGCATTGTGGCTTTGGCTGTGGACTTATCGCCCATAGACCTAATTGCATGGGGTGAAGGACCAATAAAGGTGATGCCATGGTCGCGGCATATTTCTGCAAAACGATCATTTTCTGCAAGGAATCCATACCCTGGGTGAATTGCGTCTACGCCTCGAGAAGTTGCAGCCGCAAGAATGTTCGGGACGTTTAGATAGCTTTTGCTGCTAGGAGCTTCCCCCACGCATACTGCTTCGTCAGCAAGTTGAACGTGCAAGGCGTTTCTATCAACAGTGCTGTAAACAGCCACCGTTGCTATCCCAAGTTCTCTGCAGCTACGGAGAATTCTGAGAGCAATTTCTCCGCGATTTGCGATTAGTACTTTGCCGATTGGCATCCGGCGGCATCATTTAGGCCTTGGCGGATCGTATCAGCGCTAAGGCCCAGGTTTGTGAGATAAACCACTTCCCTTTGGCCGTTATGATCTTCAATGACTCAACCCGAGAGGTTCAGTCAGCCACGCGGATGTGGTGGAATTGGTAGACACGCACGTTTGAGGGGCGTGTGGCTTAGGCCTTGCGAGTTCAAGTCTCGCCATCCGCATTCTTTTATTACAACTTGACGGTATTAACCCCAGCTGTAATGCAGGAAGCTTCCTTGTTGGTGGTTCTGGTAACCAATGGACCTGGGGAACTTTCAACTTGGGTTAGGCCACTTGCAGAAAACCTTCACACCAAGTTGTTGATGCGACCTCGATCAATGAATTCGCCAATTGGTTTGCGTCTTGTTTTAGTACCTTGTCCAAATTCGACAGGTAACGAGGCTTCTGTTGCCAGAGATTGGGGCATTTTTGAGCAAATTAAGCAAGCAGATCAATTTTGGAATTTGTTGCTGCGACCTCATCTTTATGGGCCTTGGCCCAGGAGAGGATTAGTAGTTTTTCTTGGCGGAGATCAGTTTTGGAGTGTATTGCTTTCAGCAAGGTTGGGTTATCGGCATATCACTTATGCGGAGTGGGTTGCACGTTGGCCTCAATGGAATGACCGCATAGCTGCAATGTCCAGCAAAGTTCGGGACAAGTTGCCCATACGTTTTCAAAGCCGCTGCAGTGTGGTTGGTGACTTGATGGCGGATATTCCTTATGTCGCTAGAGCAGATTCTCCTTTGCCGACAGGCGAATGGGTAGCTCTTTTGCCTGGGTCTAAAAGGGCCAAACTTTGTGTTGGCGTACCTTTTATGTTGGAAGTTGCTGAACGTCTTTCTGCAATTAGGCCTGGATGCCGTTTCTTGATGCCAATCGCAAGTACTACTAGCCTTGCAGAATTGGAATGGTTTAGTAGTTCCAGTAATCCAATCGCTCGTTCATATTGCTCTGGGATTAGCGCTGTAAAACCTTCTGAGGATGGACATCCTTGGAGAAGGTTGGTTACGCGATCAGGTATAGAAATTAATTTGCAAGAGGATCAGCCTGCACATGGTCCCTTGAGCCAATGTGATTTGGCATTAACAACCGTAGGTGCAAATACGGCTGAATTAGGAGCTATTGGTTTGCCAATGATTGTGATCGTGCCAACCCAACATTTGGAGGTAATGCAGGCCTGGGATGGGGTGTTGGGCTTAATAGCTCGGTTGCCTGGATTGAGATGGTGCATAGGTGTTTTGCTGAGTGCATGGAGACTTAGAAATCATGGATATCTTGCCTGGCCAAATATTTCTGCAGGCAGGATGGTCGTTCCAGAGAGAGTTGGCTTAATATCTCCTGCTGATATCGCTCAGGAGAGCGCAGATTGGCTTGATTCTCCTGAAAGACTAAGAGGGCAAAGGGAAGATCTTCGCGCCTTGAGGGGGCGCCCAGGGGCCATAGCTGCCCTGGCAAATGAGGTGCGCAACCTTCTGCCAAAAGTGCTTGGTCATTTCGATTCGCTTTAAAATATTCTTTGTGGCAATGCATCAAACCTTGATTTGGTAAAAACAATTTTATGAATGATCTTCCATCCTTTGACCCCAATTCCAAAATTGATAAGAGCCAAGAAGAATGGCAGTCTAAACTTACTTTAGAGCAGTATCACATAACTAGAAAAGCCGGTACTGAAAGGCCATTTACTGGTGAATATTGGAACAACAAAGAAGAAGGAACTTATCATTGCGTTTGTTGTGATTTGCCGTTATTCGACTCATCCCGAAAGTATGATTCGGGTACAGGTTGGCCTAGCTTTTGGGACGAATTGGAGGAGTCATCTATCTCTACTGTAGAAGATATTAGTCATGGCATGAAAAGAATAGAGATCATTTGCTCGCGTTGTGATGCTCATCTTGGGCATTTGTTTAATGATGGACCTGCCCCTACGGGAAAAAGATATTGCGTAAATAGTGCATCTCTAACCTTTTCAAAGATTCAAAACTAGCTTTCTTAAATATTCTTTACCAAGGATCTTCGAGTTCATTTATATTCAGTCTCGATGTTTGTTTTTCTTCAACACTTGAGTCCTTTTGTGAATCCAATGGCTCAACATCGAGAGGGGCTTCATTGTTTTGAATAGCTCTTCTTGAGGCCTTTCTAGGCATTGGTAAAGGCGCTTCTTCAGTTGCAGTAGAAGGGGAAAATGAATACGTGTCTTGATCAGTCTTGTTTGTATCCAGGTAAGAATTATATTGACTTTCTTCTTCGAGAGAACTTTCGTCTAAATATCTACGTTCTTGAACTCTTTCTCGTTGCCTTTCTTCGAGCTCTACATATTCTAACTCTTCTTCAGGTATGAAAACTTTTTCCTTTGCTGCCTCCAGGCTTCTTTGCTCTTGTTCATTAGATTGACCAGAAAGAAGTTGGTTCTCAACAGGGACAAGATTAACTTTGTAACGCTCTCTTTCTTGCTCTTCCCAACTAGCGCCTCCTACTCCAAGCTTTTCAAGAAATCCAGTATTTAATTGTTTGAGCTTTTCTTCAGCGCCTTCATAAACGATTATTCGATCTGGGCCACTACTGACCATTTCCTCGACAGGAATCTCCCACGTACTAAGGACTCCTTCCCCAAGAAGTGGAACTCCTAAGGCTCCCATTACTAGGGTTGTTAGCTCTCCAGTTTCAATGTCGAACGAGAATCCCAAGACTCGCCCAAGCTGCTGTCCTGATTCTGTGATTACTTCGCAGTTAATAACTCGGCTATAGCGATCTGGACTGAAGCCTTCGCTTAGAGAATCAGCCGAATCAACAAGGATGACGTCACCGACTTGACGGATTCGATCAAGCGGCATCCAACGAGGTAGGCCAGGTAGGAATCGAGTTAGAGGATTATCTCTAAGGCCAAGAGCAATGACTTCTCTTCGGTCAATGTCAACGATGACCTCTCCGACTAGTCCTAACCTCCTGCCAGTGTCGCGGGTAATAACTTGTGTCCCCATTAACTCGGATCTAAGCCAGAGCCGATCACTCGGCACAGTGTCAAGGGGATCGTTTGGGGATTGGGCCGTGGTCAAACTCAGACCCTCAAAATTGGGCTATGAGGATTATTTTGACGCAAAGCCTTTAGAAAGATCATTTCAAGCAGCGTCGGGTAAACCCACAACCTGGGTATGTGCCCCTCTGGCCTGTGTGACACCAATGGTTCTTCTGGAAGCGCCAATCATTGGACGACGGTGACTTACAACTAAAAATTGTGCTTGTTCTGCTTGGCTTGCAATTAAGGCTGAGAGTCTTTCAACATTCACCCCATCAAGAAAGCTATCTACCTCATCTAATGCGTAGAAAGGGGAAGGTCGAAAACGTTGGAGTGCGAATAGAAAACTTAGAGCAGTAAGAGATTTTTCACCTCCTGACATTGCAGCTAGCCTCCTTACAGCTTTGCCTTTTGGATGAGCAACCAGGGTTAGGCCACCTTCTAGAGGATTATCAGGGCTGTCTAATTGCAGATGTCCGTCTCCTTCTGAGAGACTTCCAAAAATTTCTCTAAAGTGTTGGTCTACCGCCTTAAATGCTTCCATAAACGCTTCTTGACGAAGAGTCGCGACATTTTCTATTCGATTTAGCAATTCTTCTCTTTCTTGACTTAAGACATCAAGCCTTTCACCAAGATCTCCAAGTCTTTTTTCTAGAGCTTCGAGTTCTTCTAAGGCAAGCATATTTACTGGTTCAAGAGCTTCCATTTGACCTTGAATTTTTTCGAGTTTGTTTTGAAGAGCTTCTAGCCCATTGACGCGTATTTCTTGTGAAATATCTGGGAGAGGATTAGGCAATTTTTGTTCGAGTTCGTTTAGGCGAATGGCTTCACTACGCAGTTGTTCTGAAAGTGCTAGTTGATCTTCTCTAAGCTTTTGTAGTTTCCATTGTGCTTCTTGAAGCTTTTGTCTTTGATCAGCTACATCTGCTTCTGCTATATCTCTTTCTCGACGTTTTTCCCCAAAGCGAATTTGAAGGTCTTTTTGTTGACTTTCTAATGAACCCCGTCTTTCTTTTAGAGCTTTTTGTTGCTCTTTCCATTGGCCATGGGCAGTAGAGAGAGCTTCTACTGCATCTTGAAGTCGATGTTCTTCACTCTCTAATGCTTTTTGTTGCTCAACTAAATGTTGAACATTTAGCTGACATTGACGCTGTTCATTGAGCAATTCATCTCTTGTAATTCTTGCAAGCTCCAGTTCTTTATCAGCTGTTTCAAGTAAAGCCTGTAGCTTTTGCCATGTTTCAGCTTCTTCTTTTGTCTCTTTGATATTTTCCTCTTTATTGAGTTGATCAAGCTCGAGTATTAATGGAGCAATATCTCGAATTACTTCCTTTACTCGATTCTCCTGCTTTTCTTTGGAAAGGGAAATCAAGTTTAATTTTGCAGACCTTTGATTTCTTCTCTCCATTAGAGGGCCATGTGAACGTTGAGCCGCAATCTTCTCTGCTTTTAAAGCTGCTTGTCGCTGTTCCAGTTTCCTAAGCAAAGGTCTTGCTTCATCAATTGCTTTATTTAGGCGTGACTCTGATTTTCGACAGACAATTAAGGTTTCACCAAGCTCAAGAAGTCTTTTTCGTAAAGGCGCGGCTTCGTCTCCTTCATTCCCACTCCCGAAGCTTACATAATCATGTCTTCTTGAAAGACTACCTCCTGTCATTGCACCACTTTTCTCGAGCAACTCTCCATCAAGTGTTACTGCTCTAGTTCTACCAAGGTGATATTTAGCAGAGTCGAGATTATCAAATACAAGGGTTTCTCCAAAAATATAGCCAAAGACATTTTTATATATTGGCTCGAACTTTACAAGATCTACTGCTTTGCCAATGAAGCCATCATTCTTAGAAGTTAATGAAGGATTGATACCTTTAACTAATGCTTTGTTGTTTGAACTTGTATTGCTAGGAAATCTGATCTTATTAAGAGGTAGAAAAGTTAGTCTCCCAGCCTTTTGTCTTTTTAGGAGTTCTATTGCTCTTGCGGCAATACTTTCATCATCTACCACTATGTGGCTAAGTCTTGCGCCAGCGGCAACCTCAAGTGCAAGTCGATGGATGTTTTCCACATCGCCTAATTTGGCAACAGCACCATGAATGCCTTCCAATCCAGATTCTAGAAGCAGTCTTAAAGCACCAGTCCCTCGACTTTCTTGAAGTGTTTCTCTTCTGCTCTCTAGTTTTGCGATTTCCCTTTCTAGCCTTGCTTGCTCTTGTTCGAGTCTATTGCGAGTACGTTCTTGAATAGAGAGATTGTCAATTGCCTCTTGCAATTGCTTTTTTTGGCTGTTCACACCTTCAAGAAGACTTCCCCATTCGAGATCTAACTTTTCTAATTGATTTATTACATGTTGGTTTTCCGCATTGTCTTTTATTTGTTCTTCTTCTAGTTCTTTTTGTCGAGAAGCATCCTGTCTTAATCGCTCTTCTAGCTGTTGTTGCTCTTGTTGGAGTGGTGTCAGATTTGATTGGAGTTGTTGACGACGAGAACTTCTTTGTCGCTGATGGTCAAGCCATTCTCCTGAACGACCTGCAACTTCCCCAAGTCTGCGGCGAGAAAGTTCTACTGAGGCTTCAGCATCTTTACAGGCTTGTTCAGCAGCTTCTAGCTTTGAAGATTGGATTCCTTTATTTTGCTTTTGTGCGTCTTCTGTCAACTCTTGGCGTTTTAATTTGAGTTCTTGCCTGAGCTTTTGTAATTGCTCACCTTCTTGTTGATGTTGCGAGGCTTGTCTTTCCATCTCTCTAGATTGTGTCTCTAAGCCAGCCAGTTCAGCTTGTACCGCTATAAGTTGATCTTCTCCAAGAGCTTTTACAGTTTCTTGGAGGCTTTTTAAATTCGCCTCGCTTAACTTGAGACTTTTGCCTTTTTCTATTAAACGCTTTTCATCTTTAATTTCCTTTTCACCTATTAGTTGGTGTTGATTTTGGAGTTCTTTGAGTCCTTGCTTAGCTGTTTCGAAGGCAATAACCAATTCTTGTTGGCGCCCTGAATGCAGTTGTTCACGCAATTCTTGGTAGGTTCTTGCTTTTGCGCAGTCTTTTTCTAATCGATGTCGAGCGGTAATAAGTTCTTGCTCTACTATCCGACAACGTTCTTGTTTTTCTTGAACGTCAGTAAGCTTTGAATGTGTTTGTTCTATTCGCCGATCAAATAGTGCAACACCCGCCAGTTCATCTATTAGAACTCTTCTATCACGATTACTCATGGAGACTATTCTTGTGACGTCTCCTTGCATAACTACATTACTTCCTTCAGGATCAATGCGGAGTCTTCTCAATTGAGTTTGGAGTTGTTGAAGGTTGCAAGCTTCGCCATCTGCGCTGTAACTACTGCTATATGAGCCTCCTGGCATTACTCTTAGACGTCGAGTAACAGTCCATTCTTTTTGATTTGGTTTAATCCAAGGACCTTCTTCTGGAATCTCCAGATCTTGTTCAGCTGAATCTGGATGCCAATCACTTAGGTCGAATCGAACACTTACTTCTGTTTCTGCGGCTTTACCAGCTTTAAGTACTCCACTATTAATTAAGTCAGGCAATCTATCTGCTCTCATTCCTCTACTAGTGGCTAAGCCAAGACAAAACAAAACCCCATCGAGAATATTGCTTTTCCCAGAGCCATTAGGGCCCGTTACAACAGTAAAACCTTGTTCAAGGGGGATAGTCATCGACCCCCCGAAGGACTTGAAATGCGTTAGCCCTACCTGATTGATATGAACCAACAGGAAGCCAGCATCATCCTTCAAACTTTAGCGAAGCCTTTGAGAAGCTCAAGGGACATTCACATTTGGCATAGGTTCTTTTTTTTACATGGATTGCAACTTGCAGAACCCTTGTGAAATCTCCAACTTCCCTGAGAAGCATTTGCTGTAAAGGCTCACAATGAGGGGAGCACTTCCGCCAATAGGCAATAATCCATAGTAAAAACCGCCAGATATTCTTTTCGCTCGCCCTCTACCGCCTGAGACTTTTGAGTCTTTTACTCTTAGCCACTTCAATGCATGAGATTGAATGGGAAATACCTCGATTTTGGGCCCATTTAAGCTTGGGATTTCGTTTAATCTCCAGCTCCTGCAATGGGAGTCATCCTCTAATAAAAGATCGAAATGATTATTTGTACCTTTTGGGTCTAAGTAGTGATATAGCAAGACCCACCGCTTTCTTTCTCTCATAGGGTTTCGAATATATTTAAATCGAACAAAGTCGAATACGATGGGATTTTCAATCGCAGTATTGAAGAGATTTTAAGTATTAATTTCATTTAACCATTGAGTTTGATTGTTAACGGCTTATATGCTTTTTACTTGAAAAGCTTGTCTTTCATTGCTTGGTAAGACTTTCTTGAGCCCTATTTCTGCTTTTATTGCTCTTTGTTCAGCTTCAGCTGCTCTACGAGTAGCCCACTCAGCTACTGCACTTTTTGTTTGATGCAGCTTGAGCAATTCTTTCGCAATCTCCCTAAGAGTGTGTATGTCCTTGCACTCTTTTATTGTGCGACTTAGTTTTTCAGTCTCAAACTGAAGCTGAATACTGGGTTCTATTGGGTCTTCAATATTCACAACTAGGAGTGGGTTTTATCCCAAAAGGTTTATAGCTGAAGAATGTAGTTGGTTTGAAACCTGATGAATTTCAAACCATTTTAATTCCAGCCATGAAGAAATTACGAGGCTCCTGTGGGAGCTCGCTATCGGTCTTACGCAAGAGATTGAGTCTTGCGAGAAAAAGGATTGCTTCTAGAGCCAGTAATGCTTAAGAAGCAAAGAAATTAGTCCTGAGGTACGAACCTTAGGGCTATGAAAAGGAGCCCACCTGCTCCAGCAAGCGCGGCTAAAATTGTTCCCCCTGTAGTGGGGAGAACATTGGACGCAAAAAGTAGTGCGGACAGGCCGACGTCCATGATGACTTTTGAAATGACTGAGAAGCTCTAGCATCAGAAGCATTTGCCTGGCAATAAATGTAATCAAAGGCCATGGTCTCCTTTGACTTATTTGTTTGATGTGCGATTGAGAAAAGCCTTGTTATGACTGGCTTTGCAAGAAGGCAAGGAGTGTTAGGTGGTCGAAACAAGGCACGGGGGGGTTTCGTTAAGGAGAAGGTCTAACTAGTCTTGAACTACCTGTTTGGATCTTATGGAATCAGTGAATTCCTCATCCGGTGATCCTCAGGTTCAAGTGGATTCGAGGGCGTCTACAACCGAGCCTCTTAATGAGCAGGCTTTTAGTGAGCGGTTTGAGAACTTGTTGCCAAAGATTCAAGAAGAATGGCCTGAGGTAGCTAGGCAGACACTAGAAGCAACTCGCGGAAGTATTGATGAGTTAGTTCGAGTAATTTCCCAGCACTCAGATAGCAATACCTATGGTGTACGTGAACAGCTGGAAGAATTAATTGATTCTGCAGGGAACAAAACAAGAGATTTTGCAGATAGTTTGGAACCTTTAGAGCATCAATTAGAAGAACTGCTGGATGAATTGAATAGCACTTTGCGTCCACGTATTGAGAAGCCTGTTCGAAAACGTCCGTTATTAGCAGTTGGCATTGCAGCGGGAATAGGGTTACTTCTTGGGATGATTGTGGCGGGAGGTAGAAGATCGTAATGACTGAATCCAAACGTTCTAGGGGATTAGGAGCAGCTGCCAGAGTTACTGCACTTGCAGGCTCTGTGATGGATCTGCATGTTCGAATTGCTTTACAAGAGGTCGATAGGGAGAAACGTCGTTTAATTAGTGGAGGCGTTTTTTTAGCAATGGGAGGCAGCTTGATGCTTATAGCTCTGGTTGCGTTCGAAGTAGCATTGGTTTTGTGGATGCAGAATTATTTAGGCTTTCCCTTGCCATATATTTTGTTGCTAGTAGCGATTGGCGATCTTGTTTTGGCAGGAATTAGTTTGCGAGTTGGAGGTCAACTTGCAAAGGGTCCTTATTTACCTGAGACTCTCGAGGGTCTTTCAAAAACTACTCGTGCAGTGCTTGGGAAACCTTAATTAGAAGCTCAGTTAATTTTGTAGTGAAGCAATCGACAATCAATTCCACCGTTGTTAATAGGTATTTTTCGATGACATTTCATTTGTAGCGATCTGCTAAGCAAGGGATTACCACTTAGTAACCAGAGTTGCCAACCTGATGCATGCTTTTTGACAAATTGACCTAACTTCTCATATAAAAGGTTTAGGTTTTCATCTTTGCCTATCCTTTTCCCATAAGGAGGATTACAAATAATTAGACCTGGCTTTTTAGGCAAAATTAATTTCTGGAAGTCATGCGTCTTGATCTCTATAACTTTTTCTAGGCCTGCCGACCGAATATTTGATTCGGCTTGTTTGGCAATTTCTAACTTTTTTTCACATCCAATTATTTTAGCAAGGGGTTTCTTCCGATTTTCAAGTTTTTTAGCTCTTGTGTTTTCTTCATCCCATAATTTTGGATCAAAGTCTGCCCACTTTTCTAGAAGAAAAGATCTATTAAGGCCTGGAGAAATTCTTTGGGCAATACTTGCAGCTTCAATAAGTAAAGTTCCTGAACCACAAAGTGGGTCGACCAATGGCAAGGAGCTATTCCATCCACTTAGTTTTATGAGCCCAGCCGCGAGATTCTCTTTTAATGGGGCTGCACCCATCGCACTCCGGTAGCCACGTATATGAAGGCTTTTTGCTGAGCCATTAAGGCTTAAAACACAAAAACCTCTGCTTATATGCAGATGAATACAGAGATTAGGTTTTTCTAGATCAATGAAAGATCTTTTGCCCCAATGACTCCTTTGTAAATCAATGATGGCATTTTTTACTTGCAGTGCTGTGAAATGACTATGACTTAATTGGTTGGAACTGCCGGAGACATCAACCCTGAAGCTCATTGATGGATTTAGCCAATGTTTCCAATCGAGTGCTCTTTGTATCTCGATATAAAGTCTTTTAGGATCATTACATGGGAATTTAGCCATTTCTCGCAAAATCCTAAAAGGAAGAAGAGCTTGCAGATTTATCCGATAGAAGCAGGCCGTGCTGGCTTCAAAGGTCACAGCTCTCTTAAGAGTATTGAGTGAGAAGGCTCCTAGATCCGAGAGTTCTTTTGCTCCTTCAGATTCAAGACCTTGGGGAAGTACAGCAATCGCCTTCATTGTTTTAGCAGTTCATAATTGAGAAATTGCCATCATTTTTCTGAAAAAAATGATTCATGGAGCTGCTTTAGTTCTATATGACTGGCAGAATGTATAGGTCTATCTATTGATGGACTAGGTGATTCACACCAGTGTTTCGGACAGCGGTTCGATTCCGCTCAGCTCCATCTATTCCTAAAGAGTCATGGGGCTGCAATGGTTTCGACGGGACATGAGGAGGGTGACTGAAGCCTGCTCGGTAAGAGCAAACTCGTAACAGCGAACAACATCGTTCGTTTCTCCCGTCAGACAGCCCCTGTTGCTGCTTGACCTAATTAAAGGAGATGGGGTGAGGTCAGCCTTATCACCCAAATGACTCGTGAGGGCTGAAAGGCCCTCTTTTTCATTGAATAGCAATGGGCCTCGAATTAGATGGAGGAATCTCAAAGCAAGATATTGAAAATTTATCGAAGAGTTGCAAGTAGTCTTCAAAAGACATTGACATCAGTTCAACTTCAATCTGATTTCATCAGACAAAAATTCTCTTTTTTTCTTACCCTTATAACTAACTTCAGTACACAAGACATTTAAAACAAGATCTAGCGATATAAGCTATATTTGATGAGGTTGAGAAAATAAGCTATTCGACTTGTAGAGGAAAGGTTACAATTTTGATCAGAAAGAAGATTGATAAATAAACTAGTAATCAGTTTTCCTCAGAGATGATCATGAGCTTTGTAAATGCTCCGAAAAATATTTAACTAAAACTCATTGAGAATCAGAAATGGCCAAGCATCCCTATATCGATCTTCCTAAAAGTTCATTTTGGAAAAGCGGCGTAGCCAATGAAGATCCATGTTGCATGCAAGAAATTTACAAGAAGAAATTTCAGATAACTGATAGCTGTCGAATTGCTACCGCAGGTTCATGCTTTGCACAGCATATAACCGCTAATCTCAAAGCAAATGGATATCAAGTCCTTGACATTGAGCCCCCTCCACCAGGATTGCCAGAGCCTCTTCATAAGAAGTATGGATATTCTATGTATAGTGGTCGTTATGGAAATATCTATACTGTTAGGCAGTTACTTCAACTTTTGCAAGAAGTATCTGGGGCTTGGGCTCCAGAAGATTATATTTGGGAAAGGAATGGCAGATACTTTGATGCTTTAAGGCCAGGAATTGAACCAAATGGCCTTTCTTCTCCAAACGAGGTTAAAGAACATAGGCAGAGACATTTGCAACTTTTAAGTTGTCTTTTTGCGTCAGCAGATGTTTTTATATTTACGCTTGGCTTAACCGAGGCTTGGGTACATAAAGGATCAGGAACTGTTTACCCTACTGCCCCTGGAACTATTGCTGGAAGTTTCAACCCTAAGATGCATTCATTTATAAATTTTCAATTTGCGGATCTTATTCACGACTTCAATAGTTGCAGAGCTGTGCTTAGTGTGCTTAGGGAAGGTAAACCTATAAAGATTATTTTAACCGTTTCGCCTGTTCCCCTTACAGCTACAGCCTCAGGTTGCCATGTTCTTGTGGCAAACACTTATTCAAAATCTGTTCTTCGAGCAGCAGCTGCACAACTCACAAACAATTCTAAGGACATAGATTATTTTCCTTCTTATGAGATTGTTACTAATCCAAGGCAACAATCTGCCTCATACCAAGAGAATTTCCGAAGTATAAGAGAGGAATCAGTAAAGAATGTCATGAACCATTTCTTCTCTGAACATGTTTCAATTTTTAAGCAGGAGGATTCATTGGATGAATCTCTAATTACCAAGCCAGAAGAGTTATCAGATCAAGTGAGTTTTGAGTATGACCTTCAATGCGAGGAGGCTTTGTTGGAGGCTTTTGCAGAATGATCAAAGTTTTAGTTTTTGGGAATTCCCAAGTTGGTTGCATAAAGGCAGGTCAGAACATTCTTCAAGAAAGGCAAGAGTTAGCTGGCTATGACTTTTACTTTGCCGCATTGCCCGGTGGAGGAATAGGCGGCTTTAAGTTGGATGGGAATATTTTAAAAGTTAATAAGGAATTGGAGGAGAAGTTGAAAGTTGTCTGGAAATCTGACAGACAAATAGATGTTAATGATTTTGATAGAGTTATAATTGCAGCAGGAGATAATCGATTGCATCCATGTTTCTATTACTCTAAACCGCCTTTTAGTCATCTGTCACATTCAGTTATTGGTAAGATTGTTACTTACGCAGGAATTGATAGAGTTGTAGGACAGCTATTTATGAACTTTCCTGAAAAAATAATTTTCTTAGGAGGTGTACTTCCCTCGGAGGAATGTGTGTCTATACAGAGCATTAAAACACTTGGGAATGATGATAGGGAAATAATTAAAAGCAATAGCTTAAAAATAAGAGCAGTCTGTGATAGTACTATTGGTTATGGTAAGAAGGTCGTTAAGTATTTTCTGCCTCCACCTCATGTTTTAAGTGATGTAGGCGTGACTACTAGGAAGAAGTTTATCCGAGGAGGATTAAGTTTTGATGGTATTGGTAAAAGTCCGGACAATCTTCATGGTAATAAGTCATATGGGTATGAAATTCTGAAGGCTATGATTTCAACAAAAAGTCTTTTCTCCTGAGCTAGATTGTATGTGGATTAATGCAAGAATATACTGATCTGTTTCTTGCCTTAGGGCCAATTTTCTTGGTTATTTAGTAATAATTTATGTTTTCAGTACAGAATTAATGGCGCTTTGCTATTTGGTAGCTCTAATCTTCTTTAGATCTGTTTAAGAAGTCTTCTTTCGACCCTTTCCCACTCAAGTTACTACCAACAATATGATTTTATACTCCTTTAAAACGTAAGCTTTAATAGATAGAATAATTTCTTATATTGAATGCCGAGCATTTGCAATTTCAACTGGTTGAAATTTATTTATAGCAGTACAAATTTCTTGCACTTGAATTCTAGTCATTCTATAATATAAAGGTAGGTAAATTACCTTTTTGCAAAGGCTTTCTATTTCAGGCAGATTATTGTCTTTGTATGATTTAAATGCTTCCAGGCTAGGAACATATGTTAAACAAAGTTTAGTCTCAATACCATTTTTACTTAGATACTTATGAAGTGATTCAGCAGAATCACTTTGGATAGGAAATGTATAAGGTGAAACCTTCTCAGAGCCTTGATCATCTAAAATTTGTATGAATTTCAGTTTTTTTAGATTAGATTGATATATTTTTCTGAGCTGATCAAGATGTGCGAAAATCTTTTCCCAGGATCGGAGCTTTTCGGCAATTAGCGAGCATGCTATTGAGTCAGGTTTAAAGTTTAGTGAAGTAGTCGGAAAATGAATTTTATCCGGTGTTCCATTATGCCTTAGTGTAAGCAATTGTTTTGTTAATGAAGAAGAATGAATAATTAAACCTAGATCCATTAGGCATCCAAGCTGTTTCATTGGATTAAATGAAAAAGTTGCTATATCTGACAATTCACCAATTAAATAACCATCACGCTTGGAGCCGAAGGCTTGTGCACAATCCTCTAGAAAATAAATATTATGCTCCTTACATATTTTAGATACTGTAAGATGATCAAATGGAATACCACCATGGTGAACCAGAAAAACTGCTGAAACTGAAGTATCTATATAAGAAGATAGTATTTGGGGATTAATATTTAGAGTTTTAGGATCTATAGGAAGAAATTCAGGTATCAGACCATTCTCAACGATTGCATTTGAAGTTGCTACCCAAGTAATAGGTGAAGTAAGAACTTTGCTGCCTTTTGGAAGGTTTAGTAATTTAATGCCTAGATAGCATGCTGAGGTTCCAGAAGATACGAGATGGGCTGTACGAGAGAATTTATTACTAAAGCAAGCTTCAGCTTCTTTAACGGAGTTCCCGAGAATTAACTCTCCAGTGGAGATATGTGATTTAAAAATTTCAATAGCTTTAATGGCATCTTCTTCATTGAGGGAGAGGTCAAAAAAAGGAATCTTCATGAATCTAATCTACTAATATTTACAATTGCTGCTTTTGATAGGTTCTTATCATTATATATAGGCTGTTTAATAATTTGATGTAGGAATTGGACGACTAGTGTGTATTCAGAAAGATGTCTCTGATGACACAATTCTGCTTTTGGTTTTGATGAGTCAAGGGGAAAAGCTACTTGCCCATAAATTGGACCAGAATCCAGTTCATTGGTTATTTCATGAAGTGTAGCGCCTTGAATGCATACTCCAGATTTTATGGCCTGTTCAAAAGCATTTAAACCCTTGAATGATGGGAGCAAGCTAGGATGTAAATTAACTAGTTTGATGGAGGAGCTCCTGAAGGATTCTAAATTAATAATCTTATCGAATAATAATATTATTATATTGAGATCAAGCTTCTTCGATAAAACAGAAAGCTGTTTGCTACCTGAATCGTTATTTTTCCAATTAATGTTAATAGTTTTAGGTGTAAACTTTGCTATATCTGGTATTTTGATTGGCTGTTTAGAAGTTGTTATCAGACAATCTATATACTTGGAGATTTGTTCTTGCTCGATTAATATTCTATTGACTAATGAGCTGCTGGATGAGGTAAGGAATGCGATTTTCATCAACAGCAATACTTGTGTAACTTGGAAAGAGTAGGATTATTATGTAGAGGCATTAAACTTACCTCTGCTTTCGTAGCTAATCTAATTAGAGCCATAAAAATTTTGTTGAAAACTTCTTTACGAGCCTTGCCTGGAAAATACATGTATCCAGAATTAATCTCTAGAGTTGAAAATAAACGTTTGAAATATAGCAGCTTTTCCGAGTTCTTCCAATTGTGACCTAAATCAATTAATTTATATTTTGGTAGTAAACTCCCAGAGCAAAGAGAATGAAACGATAGATTGTTAGGCCTAAGCTTGAGATATGATTGATTAGACCATCCATAGCGGTAATAGAGAATATCTTGATGAGCAATTAGGAATATTTCTGAAGCTATGTTATTCGAGTACTTATCTAATGCACGAACTATAAAGATATTATCTTTAAATGTAGGATATATTTCTTGAGTTATAGATCTGGGGATAGGGACGCGTTTGAATTTCTCATAGGAATATTTCTGATGCGATTCAAAGAAACTGTTGCAATCTTTCGCAGAGGATAAAATCTCTATGGCAACATTCTTTTTTGCCTTATTAATTGCTCTCTGAGCAGAAGAACTTCGTGTTTTTTTTATATACTCTGAGGTTTCTGAATAGAGGTGTAATGATTGCGATGGGAAAGAAAGGTCCCTATAAGTAGGGCTGAATAGATATTTTATTTTTATTGGCGTATCTAATGTCTTTAGCATATTAATTTGTTCGTTTATATTCTCATGTGTAATTATCATTGAATAATCAGAGAATGGAAGGGATATATATTTGTCTGAAAAACCTAACTTTAATTTGGCTGCGAAAAAGCCAGGAAGGATTTCTTGTATTCTAAATGCTTTAGAGAGAATATAAAGCCAGGGTTCTGAAGTGTATAGATTCACTAATTTGGTTTAATGAGAAACTCTCCAGCTTCTCCTAGATAATCTGGCCGTTCCTCTACAGAGAAATCTACATCAAACAATTTACAACCTTGGCAGAAGCTAATCTCATTCCTCATTCCAGTAGCATGCTTTCTACGTACTTCTGTAAAGCTTCGACTATTCCATATCTCTTCAATAGTATTTAAATTGCAATCACCCATATTCATTTCAGCATCCATATCTTGGCCACATAAGGGAACTCTTCCACTAGTTGTCACATGAAAAGTTGACCAAGGTGCTATACAAGGATTGCTACGCAACTCCTTGCTATATTTATAAGTTGGGTTTGGATTCTCGTGCTTATTTCCCCACGTATGTAGCTTTTTAAAGTATATCCGATCTCTATTAGAGCGAATTGGTTCCCAGAATTCATGCCATTTTTTCATTTCATCCTTAAATTCTGGATCATCCATTGACTTAGTTGCGACCCCTCTAACTCTAATAATGCACTGAGGATTTATCTTGTCCCGCAATGCAAAGAAATTTCTGATATTTGATATCACTCCTTCATAACTTAGTCCTTTTCTAAGTTCTTCGTATGAAGACTTGTCCACTGAGTCAATACTTAAAAGAACTTCATTTATCCCTGACTTTAATAGTGATTCAGCTCGATTTGGGAATAGAAGTGATGCATTAGTGCTTATATTGACGAATCTAATTCCAGCACTCTTTAAATATTTAATTCTTTCATCAAGCTTGTGATCCATTAGCGGCTCGCCAGCCCTCTGTATATCAACCATGCGAACCCAATCCTTATGATTAATAATTTCATCAGCTACTTTTAGCCATAATCGATCATCCATAGTTGGGACTGTCTTATCCCACTTGTCGATTGCACAAAATGGACACCTTGCATTGCAAAGCCTGATTGTCTCAATTTGGAAGAACTGTGGGAACCGATAAGCTTTTTCAATGCTATCTACGGCTAGACGTTTTTCTAATAGCATAATCTCTTCATTAATTTCTGCGCTTATGTCTGTTGCTTCCCCTCCAGAATTCTTGTTGAGGCGCATCATACCTTTATTGTTAAGCTAAACATAGCATGGAGTCTATTGGGAAAGCACTTTGCGGTTAACTTTTTAGGTTTTTTTGACTTAATTTTGTTTGCGGCTTTATACTTGAAAAGCACTTTCAATGCTCAGGCCAGGCTGACGGTATTCAATTACTATGCTTTATGGAAAGAAGCTAGATACGGAAGTAGAAACTGCTAATAAAGTCAGGTTTATGCTATCAATTGAGATACAGATCCTACTAGCAGTAAAACAATCTTTGGTTTTAGATTCAAGACGTAACTTACAAGAAATTCTAG
This sequence comes from Prochlorococcus sp. AG-409-A19, assembly GCA_003216155.1. The sequence goes on from QCJH01000004.1 coordinate 88,486, forward strand.
ATATTGATATTTATGGCGATTCAACTTGGGAGGAAAACTTTGACAAGATATTTTGTTTCCTGCTTTCTAATCCTGAAAAATATATGTTATTTCAGCAATCAATTCATAACCAAAGATCAGATGACCTCTTTCAACAGAATAAAAGCGAACTAGTTATTTTTAGAGCCATAAGAGATTTATTGAGCTTTAGATTAAATTTAGATAATATTCTAACTATATTGCGATCAATACAGGTAGTCGCTAACCCAGTTAGTATGGAGGATTCAAAAATACTCAATCTCTCTTATAAGCTATTAAAGTTAGTCTGGAAATACTCGGGTGAGATGTTTCCTTTTCTTGCAGATGCTTTGTACAGGCATTATATGGAGATTCCGGATTTATATGCAATGAACAGACTTCGGGAGGTAATTTCTAGGGAAAGAAAAGATGAAGAAGTTCAACATTTCAGAGGATCAATATTTTATGCTTTTGGACATCAATATAAGTTCCTTGATATTATTCACAAATTGTATTTGTCCTTTCCCGAATTTAAATATCATTTTTATACGGACTTTGATTTATCTGCAAATTCAGCGTTAATGGCACTACAAAAGGAAGCTGGAATTCAAATAGATCATAAAAGCTCTTTGACTATTTCCCCTGCACAGGCAAGGAGTTGGAATTTTCTTGTTAGTTTGAGAATTCCTGGACAAGAGAGTATTGGAGAATTTGCAAATAGATTAAATGATGATTATGTTATAGATAATGAAGCAATTGATAAATTCTGTTTTAATGAAGACGAGCTGGAATCTTTAGCCAACAGCTTTTATTTTTTCAAGGACAATAAGCGCAGTCCTATTATTAGTAAACCTGATAAACCTATTTTTCAGAGTCAATCAATTAAGAAGATGTTAGATATTACTGACAAATTTATTCTAGTGCAATGGAGGTCTAATACTTACAAACAAGAAAGTACAAACTTCAACCAACATCGTAATAGTAATGAATCAGAAGTTCTTAAAGCATTGCTTGAATTTTCGGTTAAATATCAAGTACATATTTATATAGCTTGTGATATTGATCAGAGGTTCTTAAGCTTAATTGCTGGCAATAAGTTTTTACACTATGAGAAGGACTTCTCAGCAGTAAGTTGCGAGGAATATATTTACCTCTTGTCAAGGTGTTTTTTCTTTTTTTCCGGTCCATCTGGGGCAATGTCTTCAGCTTCTGTACTGTTCCATCGTCCCACGCTTGTATTTGATCATCCACCTTTCTTTAATTTGGCTTATCATCCATTTTCTTGGTATGTAAGTTCTGATCTTTATAAAAATAATGAGAGTTTGTCACTGCCAAGAGATTTCCTAATTCACAAATACCCTCAGAATTCTTTGTCACTAAGAAAGTCTAAAATATGGATTAAGACTTTAGCAAAATCAGAATTATTTAGCTCCTTGGAGATATTTTACTTGTCTTTATTAAGATCATCTCCAGAAAATATACCTTGCTTTGATTTCGACCCGTCTAGAGTAGACCTTGCTATTCACTTATTGTCCAATGAATTAAAACCGGAAAAAAGGATATTGAAAGGCAAGTCTATCTTTATGCGCAAACCAGATTTTTAATTTATTTTATACCGAATAGCATCTACTTTTAGCTTCATCCTCGGTTAACCTGAAACATGCAACTGGGTAAAATTAATAATGGCTAGCCTTTGCCACCTTTTTTCTCTCTATCAGATTTAGTTATAAGAAGATTGTTGCTTAATCGAAAATTCAAAGATTTTAAGGCTATTTTTTGTGAGTTTTTCTTAGAAATTTTTTCTTAGGTGACGTATTCCTTTTGCGACTTAATCTTGCAATCGATTAAGGGGTAACTAGTAGGAAGTAGTTTAATTGAGAAAGATTAGGCCTTAATGATATTAGTAAAAATGCATTCAATCTTCATAGCATTAATACATATACTTGTTAAATTCTGAATACTATGATCTTAACTAAAAATCTTTTCCCTTAAGCAAGATCTTTTGACGTTTATTTTGAGAATATAGTGATTGCACCCTTTTCTCGGGGCCAATTTTTTGGGCTATCTAGTAATAATTGTGGTTTTTTGTACAGAATTAATGACGCGTTGGCCTTTGGACCTCCAATCTTTTTTTTATTCAGTAGTCTGAATCAAGAAACGGCGGCTTGTCACAGCTTGCTTAGAAAGCCTTATGGAGTGCCATTTGTGACCAAACAGCACTCTCAAAGACCAAAGAGGAGGAATTTCCTTGGACACGATTGAAACGGATGTGGTGATTATTGGTGGTGGACCTGCAGGTTGCACGTGTGCCCTATATACCTCCAGGGCTGACCTCCAGACTGTGATTCTCGACAAGAATCCATCCGTTGGGGCTTTGGCCATAACTCATCAAATTGCTAACTACCCTGGTGTCTCAACTGAGATGAGCGGAGAATCTTTGCTCGCGTTAATGCGTGAACAAGCCGTTCAATATGGCACTGATTATCGAAGAGCTCAAGTTTTTGGTATAGATATAGGAACTGATTGTAAGTCGGTTTTCACTCCTGAAGGTACTTTTAAGTGTAAAGCTCTTGTTCTAGCAAGTGGAGCGATGGGACGTCCAGCTTCATTTAAGGGTGAAGCAGAATTTCTTGGTCGAGGAGTTAGTTATTGCGCTACTTGTGATGGTGCTTTTTATCGAAATCGTGAGGTGGCTGTAGTTGGTGTAAATAAAGAAGCTATTGAGGAAGCACAAGTCTTATTGAAGTTTGCTTCAAAAGTTCATTGGATTACTTCTAATGATCCGAAGCCAGATGATTTGCATGCTCAGGAATTGATTGCTCAACCTAAATTGCAACATTGGAGTCGTACACGTTTGATGCAAATTGATGGTAGTGATGCTGGTGTGACAGGCATTCAAATGAAGTCACGCTCAGATGAATGTCAACAGGAACTTTCTTTAGATGGGGTTTTTGTTTATATGAGTGGTTCAAAGCCAATAACTGACTTTATTGGTGACCAAGTTGCTTTTAAAGAAGATGGTGGAGTCGTTGTAGATGATTTTATGGCCACTACTTCTGAGGGAGTTTGGGCTATTGGAGATATTAGAAATACGCCTTTTAAGCAGGCTGTTGTTGCTGCTTCTGATGGATGTATTGCTGCTATGGCAATAGATAGGTTTTTGAATAGCCGTAAGGCAATACGTGTTGATTGGGTTCACGCATAATTCTGCTCGAAATGATTATTTGATTCCTGTTCATAATTGCGAAAATTGATTATTGATATCTTTCATTAGACAACCAGAAACCCTTGAAACGTTCGGACTTCCCTACATCAAAATACTTCCAAGAGCCCTATTTAACTGAGAAAATAACCTTTAATAAGGCTTGGGCAGTACAGAAGCCATGGCCAATAGCGGCTATCGGGATTATTTCAAGACTCTTGGAGTAGATAGAACTTCTAGTCCTGATTCGATAAAAAGTGCTTTTCGAAAATTGGCACGGAAATATCATCCAGACGTCAATCCTGGAGACACTTCTGCTGAGGCGAAATTTAAAGAGATTAATGAGGCATATGAAGTATTGTCTGACTCTGATAAGAGGCGGAAATATGAGCAATTTGGTAGGTATTGGAATCAATCAGCAGGTTTTGGGGGGAATGGACCCGTAGGTAGTGGATTTGATGTTGATTTTGGGCGGTATGGGAATTTTGATGATTTTATTAATGATCTATTAGGTCGTTTTGGAGGCCCGCAGTCCGCTGGTGGCTTCGGTACAGGTTTCCCTAGAGGTAGGGCTACTTCTTCAATTGACCTTGATGCGGAGGTTGAAGTGAAAGTAAGCTTTGCTGAGGCATTTAATGGTACAGAAAGAATTCTTTCTGTAAATGAAGAACGTGTTCAGGTCCGTATCCCCAAAGGGATTAAAGCTGGGTCAAGATTACGTTTAAAGGGCAAAGGTAACCTACAACCAGGTACTGGTAGTAGAGGCGACCTTTATTTAAAAATGAATATTCAATCTCATCCTGTTTGGCAGTTAGATGGTGATCAATTGCGTGCTGATCTTCCAGTATCTTTGGATGAATTAGCTCTTGGATGTACCGTAAGTATTTTTACTTTAGATGGAGAAGCAGAGGTCGTTATTCCAGAAGGCACTACACCAGGACGCTGTTTGCGCCTAAAAGGTAAGGGTTGGCCTGTCTCTCATGGTAGAGGTGATTTGTTGCTCACCCTCAGGATGCAGTTCCCTAGTAAGTGGTCAACGGCAGAAAAAAAACTTCTGTCTGAGTTACGGATGGCTCGCTCTAATGACCCTAGAAATGCTTGGATTCAGTCTGCAAGGTTATAGGCCGTTTTAACATCAATCATTGCTTTGTCAGTAATGGACCTTACTTATCGCCCACGCCGCATGAGGCGTACTTTTGCTTTGAGGGAGATGGTTCGTGAGCACACGCTTAGTCCATCAGATTTCATTTATCCATTGTTTGTGCATGAAGGGTCTGGAGTAGAGCCGATTGATGCAATGCCAGGTGCAAATAGATGGAGTCTTGATGCTTTGGCTGGTGAAGTTCAACGGGCTTGGGGACTTGGAGTTCGTTGTGTTGTTTTGTTCCCGAAGGTCGCTGAAAGTTTAAAGACGGAAGATGGAGCAGAGTGTTTTAACGAAAAGGGTCTTATCCCTAGAGCTATTAGTCATATCAAACAAGAGCTTCCTGATATGACGATTATGACGGATGTAGCTCTGGATCCTTACTCCTGTGATGGTCATGACGGCATTGTTAGTGCTGAAGGTGTTGTTCTTAATGACGAGACAATTGAGCAACTTTGTCGTCAGGCAGTTGTTCAGGCTCAGGCTGGTGCAGACCTTATTGGCCCTAGCGACATGATGGATGGGAGGGTCGGAGCAATTCGAGAAGCCCTTGATGATGAAGGTTTTGAACACGTGGGCATTATTAGTTATACGGCTAAGTATTCGTCGGCTTATTACGGTCCCTTTAGAGAAGCCCTTGATTCGGCCCCAAGAAATACTGATGTTAAACCCATCCCAAAAGATAAATCGACATATCAAATGGACCCTGCAAATGCTCGTGAGGCCATTACGGAAGCACAACTGGATGAGCAAGAAGGAGCTGACATTCTCATGGTCAAGCCAGGATTGGCTTATTTAGACATTATTCATAGATTGCGAGAAGAAACTGCTTTGCCTATTGCTGCTTATAACGTAAGTGGTGAATATTCGATGGTGAAAGCAGCCTCGCAGCGAGGCTGGATTAACGAAAGAGATGTTGTCCTGGAGACCTTGTTGAGTTTTAAAAGAGCTGGGGCCGATTTGATTTTGACCTACCACGCCTGTGATGCTGCTCAGTGGTTACAGGCAAGATGAAGGTTGCTCATACATTGTTTTGACTATGAGAAATATGTGGTTTAGGTTTTATGCAGCTTTAGTTGTGTTAAATACACCTTTAAATCAAGTTCGATTCGATCACAGAATGGTTGTAGCCTTTTAGGTATTGGAATGATTGCTGTTCAAAGACTGGGTCATGTGGCAATTCGAGTTAGAGATATAGAACGTGCAAAGAACTTTTATATGGGCTTAGGAATGAATTTGGTTTGGGATGACCGGGATTGGTGCTATTTAGAAGCAGGTCCTGGCAGAGATGGCCTTGCCCTTTTGGGACCGGATTACAAAGAAGCAGGTCCTCACTTTGCTTTTCATTTTAATGATCGATCAGAAGTCGATTCTTTTCATCAGCAATTAAAGAGTGATGGGGTCTCGGTGGGCGATGTTCATGACCATAGGGATGGAACAGCCTCCTTTTATCTCAAAGATTCTGAAGGTAATTGGTTAGAGATGCTCTATCAGCCATCTGAAGGGATACCTAATAATCATATTGAGAGGAAGAATTCCTTGCCTTGATGACTCTTATTGGATGACCAAACCTACTTCTATTGAATTGGGCATCTTGCAGGACACCTTGGAGCTTCTGGAGTGGCCTAGATTATGTTCGCACCTCGCAGAATTTGCAAGTACTGCGCAGGGGCGTTTGCATTGTCGAAGGCTCTCCTTACCACCCGATTTTTCTACTAGCCGCTTACGGCTGGATGAAACATTAGAGATGTGTGAGCTGGATAACTTGATTGAAGGTGGAGTTAGCTTTAAAGGGGTGCATGATCTTGAACAGGACCTTCTGACTTGCTTCAAAGGAGGAGTTCTTTCTGGTGAAGCCTTGTTGGATATTGCCGATACGCTTGCAGCAGCTCGCCGCCTTCGTCGTCAGATTTATGATCAAGCAAAACGGCCTAGAATTTCTTCTCTATTGGAGGATGTAACAACCCTTCCTCGGTTAGAACAACTCCTAAAACTTAATTTAGAAGAGGGTGGTAGGGTCGCGGATCGAGCAAGTAGCAACCTTTTTGAGTTACGTCGTCAAAGGAAATGCTTGCTCGAAGAACGCCGTGAACGACTTCAAGAGCTTTTAAAAATTTATGGATCAATACTCCAAGATACGGTGATATCTGAGCGTAATAGACGTCCTGTTTTGGCTTTAAAGGCGAGAGCTTCTTCTCAGCTACCTGGACTTGTGCATGGCAGCTCTGCATCAGGAAGCACCCTGTTTGTAGAGCCAAAAGTCGTGGTCTCAATGGGTAATAAGTTGATAGAGTTGGATGCGAGAATTCTTCAAGAAGAGCACTTATTACTTGCTAAATGGAGTACCGAAGTTGCTAACAATTTTGGCCATATTGAGCATCTCTATAGAGTCCTATTGCACCTGGATGTAGCTCTTGCACGAGCTCGTTATGGTGATTGGCTTGGTGGTGTTCCTCCGAAAATCCAGGAATCAATAGATGCTCCTTTTTCCATTAAGGACTTACGTCATCCATTGCTTGTCTGGCAAGAACGTAAAGCCCAAGGTGCTGTTGTTGTACCAACCACTTTGGAAGTTTCTTCGAATTTGAGAGTAGTTGCAATCACAGGCCCAAACACTGGGGGGAAAACTGTCATTCTAAAGAGTATTGGATTAGCCACTCTGATGGCTAGAGCAGGCCTTTTGCTTCCATGTCAAGGGATTCCATCTTTACCATGGTGCGCTCAAGTCTTAGCTGATATAGGAGATGAGCAGTCGATTGAGCAAAACCTTTCTACTTTTAGTAGCCATATTAACCGAATCAGTTGCATTTTGGAGGCATTAGATCGTTCCCCTGGCCCTGCTTTGGTTTTATTGGATGAAGTGGGCGCTGGTACGGATCCTACGGAAGGCAGTGCCTTGGCTATGGCCCTGTTAAAAACTTTGGCTAACCGTACTCGCCTAACTGTTGCTACGACGCATTTCGGAGAGATCAAAGCTCTTAAGTACAATGATCCTCGCTTTGAGAATGCCTCAGTTTCATTTGATGATAAGTCATTATCGCCTACCTTTCGATTGCAATGGGGTATACCTGGACGTAGTAATGCACTTGCAATTGCTTCTCGTTTAGGCTTGGATCAGGAGGTAATTGAAAAGGCTCAAGATTTGATTGGGCCTTTAGGGATTGGTGAGATCAATGAAGTTATTCGTGGGCTTGAGGACCAACGGAAGCGTCAGCAGACAGCTGCTGAGGATGCATCTGCTTTGTTAGCTCGAGCAGAGTTACTGCATGAGGAGTTGTTGTCTCGTTGGCAAGAGCAAACTGAACAGTCAGCAAAGTGGCAGCAACTTGGCAGGCAAAAATTAGAAAACTCAATTCGGGAAGGTCAGAAGGAGGTTCGGAGTTTGATCCGCAGGATGAGAGAGGCAGGTGCGGATGGAGAGACTGCAAGGATTGCGGGACAGAGACTTCGTACTATTGATCAATCTCATCATCCTTCGATTGAACAAAGACAAAACAAGGGGTGGAAACCTCAAGTTGGTGACCGAATAAGGCTTTTAGCTCTTGGCAAGGCTGGCGAAGTCCTTGAAATTAATGATGCAGGGACTCAGTTGACTGTGCGATGTGGAGTTTTAAGGACCACAGTTGAGTTGTCTTCAGTAGAGAGTCTTGATGGATGTAAGCCTATGCCCCCAGGTCCTGTTGTGACTGTTTTAGCTCAGGTATCTCAAGGGGCTAAGTCTTCAATAAGGACATCGAAAAATACTGTTGATGTCAGGGGACTTCGTATCCATGAAGCAGAAGTAGTAGTTGAGGATTATTTACGTCGATCCAATGGCCCTTTATGGGTAATACATGGAACCGGTAGTGGAAGGCTAAAGCGTGGGCTTAGGGAATGGTTGGATTCGCTTGCATATGTAGATCGGGTAAATGATGCTGATCAGCGTGATGGAGGTGCAGGTTGTAGTGTTATATGGTTGCGTTAGTATTTGATATTAGTTAGTTCGCCTTTAAAGTAATTAATTAACCAGAAGCTTTCGATCATTTGTAAATGATCGAAAGCTCAACACAGATCAGTTGTAGATTTTTTGCTTTTTTGTAATAGAAAATAGCTTTCTTGTATTCAGCTTCGTTTAAGTATAGATTCCCTAAATTCCCAAGAGCACTTATCGATTTTGGATTAACTTCTAGACATTCTTTGAAGACTTTCTTGGCTTCTTTCTCCCTTCTGGTAATGCAATATATTAATCCAAGATTTATATTATAGTAATAACTATTTACTCCTTGCCTGATTTTTTCTTGATGATATTTTTCGCCTGATTAGTTTTGTCTTGAAAAAGTAATGAATTGATTTCTTTGAGATTGGTTTTGACCCTAATCTCATTATATGATTTTGGAATTTCCGAAAATATTTTTTATACTAGTTAGAATTGAGATTTGGGCTAATTTTTTAGGTATAATTTTTAAGGGCATTTCCCCAATGTTTATCTCTTTAGGTAGAGTATGAATGGAATGAAATTATTTTATGCACTATTAGCATAGAGAAAATCCTATTATGCTTCAACTTCTAGTGTTATGAGTTAGATAATGACATCTCTAAATTCCTGCAAATCACTTGTCCCCATTAGGCGAAAATGCAGTTTATAGATCAGGCCCGTATAACAGTAAAGGCTGGTCGTGGCGGTGATGGAATCGTGGCGTTTCGGCGAGAAAAATATGTCCCGGCGGGGGGGCCTTCAGGAGGAGATGGTGGAAATGGTGGTGATGTTGTTTTCGAATGCGATTCGAACCTTCAAACACTTCTGGATTTTAAGTTCAAGAGATTGTTTAGCGCGTTTGATGGCTCGCGTGGTGGACCTAACCGATGTACAGGTGCTTCAGGCAAGGATCTATTAATCAAGGTTCCATGCGGAACTGAGGTTAGAGATTTGAATACAGGCATTCTTTTAGGGGATTTAACTGATCAAGGACAAAATTTGGTTGTGGCCTATGGAGGTCGAGGAGGACTTGGTAATGCTCATTACCTCAGCAATCGCAATAGAGCTCCAGAGAAGTGCACCGAGGGACGTGATGGGGAGCAGTGGTCTCTTCAGTTGGAATTGAAACTGCTCGCAGAAGTCGGAATCATTGGTATGCCTAATGCCGGTAAGAGCACTTTGATAGCAGTTCTTTCAGCTGCTCGACCTAAAATTGCTGATTACCCTTTTACGACTTTGGTGCCAAACCTAGGGGTAGTTCAGAAACCTACCGGAGATGGAACAGTTTTTGCTGATATTCCTGGTTTGATTGCTGGAGCTGCTCAAGGGGCAGGCTTGGGACATGATTTTTTGAGACATATCGAACGTACAAAACTATTGCTTCACTTAATTGATGGGGGAGCAGATGATCCAATGGGAGATTTGTTGACTGTAGAAAATGAATTGTCAGCTTATGGGCATGGCTTGGAGGATCGTCCAAGGCTGTTGGTTGTAAATAAAAAAGAGCTATTAAGCCAGGCCCATCAAGCAGCATTGGTGAATGCCCTTCAAAAAGCAAGTGGTCGTTCTGTAATTTTGATTTCTGCAGTTATTCGTGAAGGGTTAGAAGTTCTTCTCGAAAGGGTATGGGATCAGTTAGAGGATTGAATTTTGCTTAAGGACTTCAAATGGCACTTGTTTGTAGTGATGTTTTTGGTCATAACTAGAACGCAGCTTTTTTAACTATGAATTTTTACAGTTGCTTTGACAAAACAGGACAAATTATTGCTCGTTGTCAGACTCAACAAGATATTGATGTTTTAGTTCGAATGGGACGACCTATTGCTGAAGTCGTTCAGTTGAGGAATGAGGAGGCAGTTGTATGTTCTCTTACTGGAAGTCCTTCTGAATTTAATGAGGATTTTTAAATTAGTTGGCTGTATAAGCTTAGTGATTTAATGAAGTTGTTTCCAAAGCAAAGAAGCGCGATATTCGCGCTTCTTTGCTTTGGAAACATAATTTTGTTTCGTGTAATGCTAATCATCATAAACAAGGCACTCAGGCTCATCTGGATTTGCATCACAGAATAATTCGAGTGCATTTGGGTCATGTTTGTCCTCAGGATGGTGCTCTTTATATTCCTCAAGAGAATTGAGCTCATCGGTTAGATGGCGAACCTTCGCGTCATCTCCTTGAGCTTTGGCTGATTGGATCTCTGATTGATCCTTTTGAATGTGTTCGTCGATGGTGTTCATGGATTCTTGGCCTGCGCCGGCCTCAGGCGACTGCCACACAATACGGCCGTTAATGGGTTGTGCCATGGTTGTTAAGGCCACTTGGTTTGCGTTACCACACCATTCCTGCTTTTGAGTATCGGTGGCTACCAGCTCAGTACAAAGAGAGAGGCCAGATCAATATTTCGTTTTGGGCGAGCAAAGGCTTGGTATTTGATTAATTAGAATTGATTCCTTCTTTTGCTTAGATTCATAGGAGCTTTCTCAGGACCTATTTAAAAAATCTAATCGTGGGAATAATCATGTTGATGTAAAAAACCATTTAGTGTGATTGGGTTCATGTGAGGGCTTCTAAGGTTAAAGCAGGGATAGGTTGGATAGAAGATTGGTATTTCTCGTAATTCTTATTGCTAGGGTTTGCTTTGTTGTCAGGGTAGGGGCGATTTTTGTTTGACTAGCTTTTTATGCTTCAAGGTCACTAAGCTCTAACCAGCGTTCTTCAGCTTCATCTATTCTCTTCACTATTGAAGCTAATTTTTTACTTATCAAAACCATATCTTTCCCACCATCTGTTAACTTTTTCTCAAGTGAATTACGCTCGGTTTCCATTGACGGTAAATCCTTCTCTAAGGTTTCCAATTCACGGGACTCCTTAAAACTTCTACGACGTTTTTTAGGTTTAATGCCGAGCATATGTGACCCATGCTTTTCTTTTGATGAAAAATCATGCTGATTATTCTTGGATTCATTTGTAGATTTGTCAGATGAATCATTCTTTACTAAATAGTTTGATTCTAGATGTTCTTTAGAACGTCTTTTGTCTAAGTATGTACTGTAATTACCCTCATAGCGACTTAGTTTTCCATTCTCAAAGCTAAAAATTCTATCGACTGTGCGGTCTAAAAAATAGCGATCATGTGAAACAACTAAAACACAACCTTCGAAGTCTTCAAGAAATTCTTCAAGTACTCTTAGTGTTTCGATGTCTAAGTCATTAGTTGGTTCATCCAGTAGAAGAACATTGGGAGCTTGAATAAGCATTCTGCATATAGCTAGTCTCCGTCTTTCACCTCCTGAAATCTTTGTAAGGGGACTATGCTGTTGAGCAGGTGTAAATAGAAATCTTTCTAGTAACTGAGAGGCAGTGATAGTTTCTTTGCCCAGATCAATTCTATTCGCAGATTCTTCTATATAGTCAATGACTTTTCGTTCAAGACCTTTTTTACTACATAAAGTTGTTGTGTGCTGGTCTAGGTAGCCAATATGTACTGTTTCCCCTATCCGTAAATCACCTTTTGTTGGTTGACGGCGGCCTGCGATTAATTCAAGAAAGGTTGATTTTCCGCTGCCATTTTGTCCGATAATTCCTACGCGATCTTCGGGGGTGAAACTGTATGAGAAGTCGTCAAGTAATTTTTTGCCTGCTTTTGTTCCATCGCTTGTAAAGCTGAGCTTTTCCGCTTCAATTACTAGTCTCCCGATTCGTCTACCTGCTGTGGATATTTTCAATGAGGATTTTTGTTGATAAAGAGTTTTTTTACGCATCTCTTCTATTTTCTTTAAACGAGCTTTTTGCTTGGTGCTTCGTGCTTTTGGTCCTTTTCGAAGCCAGCTAAGTTCTTTCCTTAAAGCACTTTGAAATTTTTTTTCTTTTATTATATCGAGAGTTTCCTGTGTGGCTTTTTCTTTAAGGAAAGTACTGTAGTTTCCTGAATATTTGATGGCTTTCCCATGATCAATTTCAACTATTCGATGTGTTACTTGATCAAGCACGTATCGATCATGCGTAACAAGCACTAATGCTCCTGGATAATGTTCTAGCCAACTTTGTAGCCACTCCACTGCAGAGGCATCTAGGTGGTTAGTAGGTTCATCTAGTAGGAGTAAGTCGGGCTTTGAAACTAGTGCTGAGGCGAGGTCAACACGCTTGCGATAACCACCAGAAAGATCTTCTACTGGCATATGGAGATCGATAATTCCAAGTTTGCTCAGGATTTCTTGGCATTGTTGTTCTAGGCCCCAGGCATTTTCAATATCCATTTTTTGTGTTATTTGACCAAGCTCTGCAAGCAAATTCTTTTCATTAGGTCTTTTAGATACTGCCTCTGTGAGTTCCTTGAAACGCAATAAGAGGTACTTCTTCTCTCTGCAGCCAGCTAGAACTTCTTGAAGAACGGTATTGCCTGGCTGAAAAACTGACTCTTGCCCAACTAGTTCTATACCTAGTTGAGGGGAGCATTGTCGGGTTCCCTCTAAAAGAGGCTCATTGCCCGCAAGGACTTTCAAAAGGGTTGATTTCCCTGATCCATTTGATCCGATTAATCCAATACGATCCCCTTCTTTTATATGAAGGGTGAGTTTGTTGAAAAGGGTTTTTACCCCAAAGTCTTTAGACGCATCTGTAAGGCTGATCAGATTCACAGAGCGTTGGCAGTCCTTTGAGCTTTCAGATGGTTGAAAACGCTTTTGTCTCCAACATCTGCTGCTGCATCCATCCCGAATTTTCTTAAGGCCAAAACCAACAAAAGCAAAGCTGATGAAATAAGCATTGCCATTACGGCTCCTTTACTCAGCAAATTGCTTAGATGGCCAAGTAATGCTATTGGTATCAGAAGTGTTAATCCAATAGCTTCTGGCCTTTGGAAACAGAAGAATTCTTTAAAGCCCACCCCAGTCAGTGCCGCAAATAATGGACCTATTGCCAATACCCATGCTGGTTGAGTGGTAAGGGTAGAAAGCACTTTTTCATTGCCAATTGTCACTGTCATCAGAATGCATCCAAGGCATCCAATCCCCCATAGCAATTGAAGTGCTCTGTGGAGTGTTCTTATGTAGATGTGAATCCAGTTAAGTGCTAGGCCTAGTGAAATGGCCATTGGTATTAGCCAGAAGAAAGCCAAATTGGGCCCTAGCAATATCCAATGCCCAAGACCCGCTGAAAAGGATGTTCCACAGATTAGAAGAGCTAAGCGATAGCGATGAACTTCTATTTGGTCAGCTTTTGTAATTTGATAACGGCCATAAATACCTTCAAACTCTGGCTCTTCATTGATGGTTTTCGTTGTAAATTCTGCTTGGCTGTCTTTCATTAAAGAACTCTGGCAGAGGCATTTACTATTTTGGCGAGATCTGGCCCAAAAGGAACAATGCCACTTGGCCTTAAAGGAAAAAGTGCCCCGAAATAGTCTTTCCTCCAAGCATTAGCATTACATGTATTTGCTATACCAGGAAGGTTAAAAAATCTTTGCCTCCATTTCCATAGGTTTTTGAAAGTCCATAGAGGTTCTGCGCTACAACCAAAAAGGGGAGCATAGATTGTTTCCCAACGAATCAAGGTTGGGAACAGCCTTATATCAGCAAGTGTTAGTTGTTTGCCGCAAATCCACGGGCCTTGCTTAGAAATTTGTTGATCGACTTGAGAAAGAGCATCGAAAAGTTCGCTAGATGCTTTGTTGTAAGCACTTTGTGTTCTAGCAAAACCACAGCGATAGACCCCATCATTTACTGCTGGTTGCAGTAGCTTTTGCCAGTTGGCGATTTCTTCTTGCAAGTTTTTTGGTGCAAGGTCAACCTTCCCTTGAGGTGCTGGCCAAGAATTCAGGACCTCAACAAGTTGGGCACTTTCGTTCCCAAGTATTTGTGGACCTTGTGTAGATGGTGTTTGTGGGTCTAAAAGAGTTGGAACTGTTGCGCGGTGATTTGGAGGCGCACCACATTTTTGGTATAGAGCTAATAGTGAATTACATCCAAGCCAAGAGGGTTCAATTTTCCATCGACCGGCTTTGTGATCTGCTTTAACAAAAAGAAGAGATAGGTTGCTTTCAAGATTTCGCAACTTATGAACTAACCACGTACGATGTGCCCAGGGGCAACTTCTGCCGACTATTAATACAGGAAGATTTTTTTTTGTTCTGCTTGCAAGATTTAGAGCCTTAGGTGCAATTGCGTTTTGGTGCTGGGTTGGAGGCCTTAGATAGTTACCAGATTCGTCAGAAGGCGCAAGACCATTCATGAGCTGATTCCATTGCCAGTGCCATCCGATGCGAGCAGCAGCAACGATATTTGGTGGTATTGGCATTTAGACTCCTTTTCTAGCTATTTTCCGCCAGTCTTGAAAATAGAATAGAAATTTTATGTCTGGTTTACAGGCGCTGATTGTTGCAGGCACTCATGGCAATGAAGTGAATGCTCCTTGGCTGTTAAATCAGTGGAAACAAAAGCCAGACTCAATAACGACTCATGACCTGAAAGTAGTTCCTGTGATAGGGAATCCTCTTGCCCTAGCAGCTGGGAAAAGATATTTAGACCGCGATTTGAATAGAAGCTTTAGCCCAGAATTCTTGGGTGATTCTTCCTGTTGTGATAGAGAGGTTTTGCGTGCAAAAGAACTTCTTTCTCTATATGGATTTCAAGGCTCAACCCCTTGCCATGTCGCCATAGATATTCACAGTACAACTGCATGCATGGGAACCAGTTTGGTTGTGTATGGTCGGCGGCCTGCGGATTTAGCTTTGGCGGCTTTAATTCAGCATCTTCTTGGCTTACCTGTCTATCTGCATGAGGGAGATAAGACACAAGTTGGCTTTTTGGTTGAATCTTGGCCGTGTGGACTTGTGATTGAAATAGGACCTGTTCCTCAAGGATTACTTGATTTTCAGATTATTCGACAAACACAATTAGCTTTAGAAGCATGTCTTGAGTCTCTTTCTAGAGTGGGTAATCAGTCAACTCATTACCCTGACTATTTAATAGTTCATCGACATGTTGAAAGCATTGATTTTCCTAGAGACTTGGAAGATCAGCCAGATGCTTGTATTCATGAAAGCTTGTATGGCAAAGATTGGTTTCCGCTTGAAAAAGGTACGGCTTTATTTCAGAAATTAGATGGAAGTGTTATTCGCTATTCAGGTAATGACTCGCTTATCCCTGTATTTGTGAATGAGGCATCCTATGCTGAAAAGCGGATTGCTTTTAGCCTTACCAAGAGAGAAGTTTGGCTTGTTAATGATGAGTGGAAGCTAAGCATAAATCAGTTAAAATCATTGGTTTAAAAATTCATTATAACAAGGTTTTGTAAACCAAAGAACTATAAATTATTTATCTAGAAACTGATTATTCACAATAATTTAGCTTATCTCAAAGAACCATTGTACTTTACTTTTAGGATTCTATTCCCATCGCTTGAAATTAGTATTTCGGTCTCAACAGTAGGCTTTGGAAATGGTGATTGCTGCCAGCCTGGCTTCCCTCCATAGAATTTAAAAATGAAACCTTCTTTTGTATAAGAGGCCAAACATTCTTGACCACCAGTTAAATACATGCATTTATCTGCCCTGTAAGCACTAATTCCTCCATTTATAGTTTCAGCTCGCATTCTTGCAAGATTTGTTGCTTTATTCTGTGCGAGGAGCAGTGGTTGTGTTGGTTGAGAAAGCTCAATGGATAGATTCATTAATATAGCAATACTCGAGAGAGATAAATTGGCTGTGAAAAATGTAAATCTATTCATTGAGTTGCTCTTGTGGTGATTTTAACTTTCAAAGGAGATTCAGCCACAAACCCAAATAGATTGCTCTTTTGTACATGGAAGATCGCTATTACTTCCATCTGCCCAGTAAATTCTTAGACGATCATCATTAGTGCCAAGCCGAAAAGTCATGGATTTGATAGGGCCTGTGGGGGTTTTGCTAACGGCCATCGACTTTTGAGATTCATTGAGCCCGACTAGCTTTTCTAGCTCTTCGATGCGTTGTTCTAAAAGATTTATTGTTGCTTTTTGATGATTGAGGTTGCTTTTTTTTGGTTGATCTTGAGTACGAAGACAGCCGCCAATTGCAATTAGGCTCAAGCTAAGCAATAAGGTTGAAAAAAAATTAGAAAAAGTCCTTGGCATATCCTTTGGAGCTACAAGCCAAGTTTGGGGCTTTGATCAAGAAGGCGCCAGTCTCTCGCTCCAATAGATCACTGCGCCTATGGCTTCAAGTTCGTTGCGACGTTGTCGCGCCATTGTTACAGGGACCTTCTCTTCTTGATGCTTACCATCGTAAACCCAACGAACAAGTACCAAATTTTT
>QCJH01000005.1 GCA_003216155.1 Prochlorococcus sp. AG-409-A19
ATGGGTATACCTACTTGGATAAAACCGTTTCCACGTGAATACAAGGGTCTCGTGGTGAGAATAGAGGAAATTTTGAGCATTATCATGGGGGCAACTAAGTGAAGAATGAAGAAATCTCTTTTAAGGATTTAACTAAGGCACAATTGGATGATCTTAAAGATGCCTATATCGACAGTCGCGTGGGATCAATGTCTGAGGTTGATCTCAGGCATTTTGTAAGAGAAGTTCTTGATCTTCAAGTTAGAGGAACTGTTGGAAATGAAGAGGAGAGAGAAATCTGGAAAGAGATGAAAGATCACTTTGCCGATAACTTTGAGCAGAAAATCAAAGCAGTTTTAAATTTGAAGGGATCAAAAAAGGAAATTATTCTTCCTGAAGGATCAGAGTTCGAAAAGAGACTTCAGTTATTAGAACAACGAAAGCTAGAGGAATGCAAGGAGAATGAAGATATGTGGTAGTACATTAAAAATTAAAAATCACCTTCTTTTTCGAAAACGCGAGAGACTATTCCATTGCACTTGTTTGGTGCATGTAATAACATTGAAATTATTTTCTTGTATTTTAACAAGCATATTTATTTTAATTAGATTACTCTAAGTCTATTTAAAGAATAAAAAATGAATTTATATGGTTTTATTTATTCTATTTTTTTGATTATTTGGATTGCCACCTGAAATAAGAATTCCAACAACTATCAGAATGAGCATGCCAATCCAAAAAGGACTAGATGGACCTATTTCTGCATATGCTCTTCCTGCACCCCAAGCACCTAAAAAGGAACCAAGGCTTTGTAGGCCTTGCAGGTTACCAAGTATGGCCCCTTGCCCAGAAGAAGAGAGCTTCTTAGAAATAATTGCACGTAGAGAGGGTACTACTAAGCCTGTTCCTAATGCTAAAAATGTTCCAGCTGTAAAAACCATTGGGATAGAGTTTTCTTTATTGGCAGAAACTAAAAGGATGCATCCTGAGATGACAAAACCTATACCAGACATTGTTAGTCTCCATTCTCCAAATCTTTTTACTAATTTTCCAATTAAGGCACCTTGGATAACTATTGCAATTACACCTACCCAAACTAGTGTTAAAGATGGAAGTATGTTTTTTGTTATTGATATAAAATGAAAGGATAAGATTACTTCATTCCCAGACCACTTGAAGACTTCTTCTAGGTATAAAAGCAAGAAAGCAGTTAAACCATTAAATGCTATGAAGAATACAAAAAAAGCAAATGAAAGTCGACTAATTAATTTGTTATTAAAGACTTTTATTAGTTGACTTATGGGGTTTAGCTCTCTTTTCTTGATTTTGGAATTAGTAGAGTCTGGTGTGTAGGTTTCTGGTAATAAATATATTACTACAATTAGATTGATTAATGCGAATAATATTGCTGCAATCCCTGGAAGTGTGAAATTTATAGAAGTAAGGATTCCTCCAATTAGTGGGCCTATGATAAATCCCAAACCAAAGGCTGCTCCAATAATTCCAAATGTCTTTGCTCTATTTTCTGGTGTTGAAATGTCTGCCAATACAGCAGCTGCACTTGCTGCCGTTCCTCCGCTGCCACCATCAATAATTCTTGAAAAGAAAAGTAAACCTATGATTAAAGGCGTTACGCCTTGCTGAGTAGATATATTTATACCTAGTAGATGTATAGATAAAGCAAATAAGGATAGACCTATAAATGATCCCAGTACACATATTGTTATTACCGGCTTCCGTCCATGCTTATCACTTAGGGCACCAATTAGAGGGGCAACAGCGAATTGCGCTAATGCATATGTGCCTGCAAGCAATCCAAGTGTGGAAGCATTCACACCATAAAATGTCTTAAGCTTGGGTAGGAATGGTAGTAGGACTGTTTCACTTAGACGATCATTTAACAATGTTAAAAAGGCACAGAATATGATACCAGCTTTGGTTGTTTTCACATTAGGATTTAGTAATGCCTCTAGATTGAGGTGTTTTCATTTTGAATAATATAGTTTAACAGATGTAAAGCTGAGTTGTTGCTCGTTGCCAAATAATGGCGTTTTAACGCACAAAGTTAGTTGATCTATTAAGGGGCATGGTAGTGACAATCAATTTCAGTTTATTGAAATTGTAGGTTTCATGAGAGTTGGTAAGCATAAAATTTTATTTTTGATGATATCCTCTTTGGAGAAGAATTTTGGGCCTTAGATTCGATGTTGATCCTATTTTAGATTATTGTTTTCAAGGGCTCTATCATCTGCTACTTTCCAAGAAACAGGACCTACATCATTTCGTATCCTTTTCACAACCTGGAGTTAAATATGAGAATTGATCGAGGCATTTCAATATGAATAGGTTGCGTAAGTTTCTCCTTATTGCGTTTTACCTTGGAGTATTTGTTCTTCTGGTCTACCTGATACAGACCTATGGGATTGAGCCTCTTCGAAAAGCAGTAGAAAGTATGGGCTTTTGGGCTCCTTTAGGAATATTGCTTCTTAGAGGTATAAGCATAATTTTGCCTGCTTTACCTAGTTCTGCTTATTCTCTGTTGGCAGGTTCTCTCTTGGGGTTTAAAACAGGATACATAACAATTGTTTTGGCTGATCTGATTTTTTGCCAAGCAGCATTTTTCATTGCGAGAAACTACGGAAGAGTTCCTGTGAGACGATTGGTGGGAGTAAAAGCAATGAAGAGAATAGAAGGTTTTAATCAAAATCAATTGGAGGGAAATTTCTTCCTTATGACTGGTTTACTGATGACCGGTCTTTTTGATTTCCTTAGCTATGCGATAGGAATAGGCGGAACACGTTGGCGCCTTTTTACTCCGGCATTGATTTTAAGTCTATTGATTAGTGATTCTATAATTGTTGCTGTTGGTGCAGGAGTAAGTCAGGGAGCTGGCTTGATGCTTGGATTAGCTCTACTTGGCATGTTTGCTCTGGCTAGCATTGCTGGGCTGAGCAAGAAAAAGATTTCAAGAACTAAATAACCATTCTAAATTACTCTTTTTTGGCATTTAATATCTTCTTTAGGATATTCTTTGGGACTAGTCTGTATCTCTAGAGAGCAGAATGCTAACTTATAGATATAATATATGTTCCTAACTTATATGAATTTCATTTATAGACTTAGCTTGACATGAATTGTGTTCTTATTATATTTTAATGATTCTAATTATTTTTAACCCTAGCATTAGGCTTGCTGAGAAGCAGCAGTCATTGTTTTGAAGGGATTTTGACTTAAGGTATGTGAAAATAGTAATTCTGAAAAGACTTAAACTAATTAAGTATATCTTCCAAGCACTATTCCTTTGTACAATGCTTTACCCTTTCAACTTTCTTTCTATTGACCTTATCATTTTTAGTTTACTTTCAAAACTTAAGATCCTAAAGTCGATTGAAAACCTATATCCAATGTCATTTGTTGGCCGATGAGGTAAAGTACCATTAAAAAGAATCATATTACCTATCTGAGATACTTTGTTAACAGGACGTACTAGGCCATGATTAGATATCAAATTATTTATTTCTTCATTCATAATGCTTGTCGAATTGTTTTCGCACTTCAGATGCTTTCTAGGATCGTTATTTATGAATTCTAGAGTTTGGAAACCATTGACTCTTGCATCTACTAAAAGCCAGGCTGAAACACTGAACTTACTCTCGGCTTCCTTATGCCAATGGTAATCTTGGTGAAATGGACAATTCTTAGAGAATTTTTTTCTGATTATTCTTGGAGTAAATGATCTTTTTCTTATGGTGTCTATATAATAACAGGGAGTGACTCCAAGCCCTTGAAGGAATGGGCCTAAATCTTTTGTCAAATTATAAAGTGCCGAATATAATTTTAAATCTCCTGATGAAAGACTTAGGGGCTGTTGTCCATTAAAACCAATGCTTCCGTCTTCAAGGTGCCATTTTTGCCAGTTATCTGATATTTTCTTAAATGATGCTTTCTTACTTACATCTACTTTTGTGTAGCCCTTGCTTTCAAACTCTAAAGCTTTATCAGCTATCATCTTGCCGGTTGGAACCCACCTAGATCTATCTTACGGCTTTTCAGGTAAAACCTCATAGTTCGCAAATAAACATTATGAATTTTGAATGGAATATACAATTAACTTAATATCTCGCGAGAAGAATTCCTATGTAATGGATCAATTCTAATTGAATATTTATAACATATTGAAATCTGATTTATTTTCTTTTCGTTTAGTACATATATAAAATCTCTTTCTGATAAGCTTTTGACTTAGTTAAAGCTTCATTAGCAGCTTCATGTTGGTTTGTTTTTTCAAGAGCTTGCGCTAGGGCTTTGTATGTTTCACAGTTTTCATATAAGGCAATTGAAGCTTTAAAAGCTTCAATTGCAGGCTCAAATTGTTTTAGGTCATTAAGTGCTAATCCAAGCCCTTGGTATGCCTCCCAGTTTTCTTCAAGAGCAATTGACGCTCTGAAAATTTCAATAGCCAGAACTGATTGTTTTGTCAAATAAAGCGAAAATCCCAACCCTTTATATGACTCACCGTCTTTATGTAGGGCTATTGAATTATTAAAAGCTTCTATTGCTTTTATGTGTAATTTAGATTCAAAAAGAGCTAATCCAAGTACTTTGTATGATCGCCAGTCTTGATTAATAGAAATTGATTTATTCAAAGCCTCAATGGATGATTGAAACTTTCCCAATCTGTATAGAGCTAAGCCGAGTCCTTTGTAGGTCTCCCAGTCTTCATTGAGAGCTAGTGACTTATCAAATGCTTTTATTGCAGGTTTATCTTGTGACATAAAATATAGGCCCCAACCTATTCTTTTATAGGTTTGCCAATCGTTATTAATTTTGAATGAGACCGATTTAGATCCTGTAGCTAATGCAACTTCCTTCTTAGAACAAAGGTGCAAGCATAAAACCTTATATTTATTCTCATGATCATAAAGATAAATTGCTCGTTCAAATGATACTTGTGCCGACTCGTATTCTTGGCAGTAGTAAAAAGCTATACCAAGTAATTTATGACTTAAAAAGTTTTCTTTAAAAGAAATTGATTTGATCAATGCTTGGCATGCCGATGTGAATTTTCTTGTTTGACCTAAGGCAAGTCCAAGTCCTTGGTAAGCCTCCCAGTTTTCTTTAAGAGAAATCGATTTATTGAATGCTTCAATAGCTAAATACTCCTCATTGGTGATGATATGGGTATTCCCAAGTTCCTTATATGTCTCCCAGTCTTCATGAATGACTAGTGATTTGCTATAAGCCTCTTTCGCTGATTGGTATTGACTGGTTTTGTAATAGCAATCTCCTAATACTTTTAGAGATCTCCAGCTCTCTTTACTTTGATGAAGTTTTTGCAAATAAGTTATTGTTCCTTGGAAATCTCCAGCGGCATATTTTTCCTTTGCCAATGAATTTAAAGGTTCAGTAATCTTGGATTCCACCATAAGTCTAGATTAAATAGGAAAAGAACAAAGCAGTGGTAGAGCTTACTCTCACATACTAATTTATTGAATAGGGTTTAGATGAACAATTCCCCTTCTTCTTTGTAATATGCTAAATAACATTACTCTATGATGCTTCAAGGCCATAGATTAATTGATGCTATATAAAAGAATATCTAAGATCAAATCTGTCAAACCTTCTTTATTTTCCTTATATATCAGGCTCTATAGCAAGAATATTAGTCGCTGCGGTAAAGGTATAAATATTTATCAGGTTTTACCTTACTATAACCATGTATAGTGCATTCAATTCTAGTACTGAATTGATGAGGACTAGAGTATTAATCTGTCTCCTCTAATTATATTTCTTGCTTTCTTTATGATTGGTAGTTAATACCTAGGAAAATCAAGATTATAAATTAGCTACCTTTACCTTGTCTAAAGGAACATCAAGATATTTATGGACAATATAATCGAATTTTTAACATCTCAATTAATTAAGGTATTCCATTGGATTAAGCAAAAAGGAGCTTGTCTCTATTAATTGGTAACTTGAGTAACTTGAAACTATAAATGTAAAGGGGTGAATATTGCAGTATAATCCATCTCCAAAAACAGGCAGATTTAACCTCTTCAGGGTATTACTCTTGAGCAAAGTGTAGTCAATTGCATTATCTTTATCTAGATAACCTTTCTCTATACATCTCTTGAAAATAGAATTTATTTCTTTTTTACTAAGCTTACATAGGTGACTTTTTGCACGCTCATCTGCATTATTTAATTTTGAAAGCTGTACTATATTTGGCAATTGTGAGGCGCTTAAGAATGAGGACTTGACTTTTGAAATTGTTGATGAATCAGATATATCTATAATATCTATTCTATCATTATAGTTTGTCAACCCTGACTGTTCATCAAAAGCATTTTCTGCTTTTCCATATTCAAATATATGTCTATGCATTGTGTTGTCTAATTCTATACTTTCATCTTCATCAATAGAGCGAATAAGATCCTCTATTCCAGAAGTCCCATATGAATTATGCTTTATATGGGATAATAGCCTTTGATTCGGATCTCGAACGGTGGTAATTATTCTAGGCCTTATTTTAAGGAATCTTGTTGTGTAATCTAGAATTACATTCCATCTTTGATGATGAGGAGAAAGGAAAATACTCTCAACCTTTTTATCTTTGTTTTTAGCTATATGATTCATCAAAGCAGTTATCTGTGCTTTTTCTTCTAAGTTGCCAGTATTTAGATAATGTATGTCAGCTTTTAAGCCATGCGACTTTATGTTTAAATCATATATATGCTGCTTAACTAGATTTAATGGCCTTTCAAATGAAGTACCACCACATTTAGGTATATGTATATACATTATATGTTTCCATGAATCTAGAGATTGTGATGACCTATTCTTAAAAGAAGGGTGTAA
This sequence comes from Prochlorococcus sp. AG-409-A19, assembly GCA_003216155.1. Next base: position 6,838 of record QCJH01000005.1, read on the forward strand.
GTCATATCCTTTTGATTGGCAAATCTTCATTATCTCTTCTAGCTCTATTAAACTTATATCCTTGTACTTTTTTGCTTTGCCAAGAAATGGGTCTAAACATACAATAGGCTTGATAAATGAATAATGGGCCTCCCAGGTACGAAGTGATTTTTGCTTAAGTCCTATTTGGCTATATACATTTCCAAGTCGTGCAAAAATCTCCCCTAATTGTTTCTCTGAACTGTCTTTATTGTGCGAGATTGATCTCCTAAAAGCAATTATGGCTGGTTCTACTTGATTGATTTTACTTAGTGCTATCCCTAGTCCTAGGTAGGAAGCAGACTCTTTTTTAAAATCAAGAGAAACTTCAAAAGCCTCAATTGCTTGTGCAAATTGATTGGTTTTTAATAGTGACCATCCAAGGCCTTGGTAGGAATTCCAATATTCTTTCAGTGTAATTGACTTTCTGAAGGTTTCTATTGCTAGTGCAAATTGATTAGTCTTTAATAATGACCATCCAAGTCCTAGGTATGTAGTCCAGTATTCTTTTAGAAGAAGTGAATGATTGAACGCATCTATAGACTTGTAGAAGTTGTTGTTGCTTGCTAAAGCCATACCTAGACCTAGGTAGGAATTCCAGTCTTTTTTGAGATCAAGAGATTTTTGGAAAGCTTCAATCGCTTTTGAGAACTTTCTTGAGTTGTAAAGAGCACCTCCTAAACCTTGGTATGAGCTCCAGTCTTCTTTTAGAGCTAGAGATTTTTGGAAAGCTGCTATAGCTCCTTGATGATCTCCTGCTTGAGACCTTTCTGTCGCTATTGAGAATAAAGTTGAAGCATCAAATGATAATGACATCAAGGCTGATGTTTTATCTTATAAAGATAGATAATTATCTTTTGCGATAGACAGATCATTACGAGAATAGTATTTTTTATTTATGTTCTCGACTCTAGATATTATTCAATAATATTAATCTACAAAGCTTTGTACATATTCACAGTCTTTCTTTTCAGTAGGGTTAATCATATATTTTAGTGTAGTTCATGGTTGAATAATTTACATTATTAACTTTTAATGTAGTTTCTACGATTCGTTGCTATTCATAGTAGTTCTACTTTCTACTTTCTACTTTCTACTTTCTACTTTCTACTTTCTACTTTCTACTTTCCAGGCATTTTTAACTTCATAAGCACTTGTTTATTTTCTGAATACCTGTATTTTCCTCTTATGAAGGGAATATCTAATCTTTTTCCTTGTTTATATAAAAAGGATTCGGTATTTGAAAGACTTTTGGATTAACTTTAGGTTGACCCTTGGGTTCAATCCAGTTAGCAGTAGTACGTAATGCATTAGCTGTGAACGAGCGTACTTCAGCTGATGACCAACCGAAGTAAAAGACCATTATCAATAGAAGAGTTCTTATCAATGAATTATTAGCCTTTCTAGGATTATAGCCACGATGGCTCCTCGGAAGAATTGAATCCAGTGTAGACCATAGTCAGTGATCCCAAGTCTAGCTTTCTCTCTCTCAATAGAACGTTTATGGAATTTTATAAGGCCAAATGAGACCCTGAAGCTACTGTTTCTCACCTCTCTTTTTAAGGGGATAGGAATGCGAACGTATCTGTTCTTACTTGAATCTGAAGTCATGTTTGTTTAGCTTTGAATAATAGAATAATCCTTCATCAACTGTAAAACGCAAGGTTTGTTAACTTAATGAATGCTTTAGTCGATTCAATGTAAATTATATTGTGTTATGCGCATGAAATAACCGCAATAATATTTTCTGTACTTAATATTAAAAACTCTCAAGCGGTTCCGCTCAGAGGTTAATACTACATGAGTTTAAATGTAAGTAATTAATTTGGTTATCTTCTTTGACTTTTCAAGCCCTAGGACTATAACTAATTTTATTTGTAATGACTTATATAGACAATTCTTTTGCCGCCATTAATATTCTAAACTTGGCACCGTAATCATCAATGCAAATAATCTCAATAATATTTTCTGATTCTTACGGCCTCAATACTTAGAATAACGACATGAATTATTTTTGAGCCTCATATTTACTAAAAGCTCATCCTCAATTTAGTTGGTTATGTTTACTTCGTTTAAATCTATCCCTCCTGATGTTGTAATTGCCTGGGGGTGTGACCCTAACCAGTCGTGGGAGCGCAGTTGGGTAATAGAACTACTCCGTCCTTACCTTTTGCATGAAGTTCTTTGTAACAAACCTGAATTTGAATTTTGGTTACCAGATAATGCTTTATTGATGCTCGTTGAATCCGGAAGATATACTGATCACCGAGTTTTCACAGATGAACAAACTAATTTTTACCTGGCGCTTCGTAAAAATAGAATAGATAAACTTAGTAAGGCAAAAAATATTATTATTTGGCATATAGGAGATGAGGAAGGTGTTGATGGTGATTTGCTTTATCCGTCATTACCAGAACATATAAGGGTTTTTAGATCATTTCCTTATACTAAATTCGATAAATTCAAGAGAGTAAGTAATATTCCTATAGGTCCTACCAGGTGGACATTAGTCGATATTCCTTGGCGCTATGCTTCAGATCGTAAATATCCATGGGCTTTTATAGGCACAATTTGGGATAAAACTTCCAGGAAATCTGCAGTTAATACTTTTTCTCAATTTATGCCAGATGGGTTTTTAAATGAAGGAATTAAATTTGGCGAAGGAGTCAAAAGGAATGTTTACACCTCTATTATATGTGACGCTTGCTTTTGTCTTTGCCCAGAAGGAAATTATCATCAAGAGACTTTCAGATTTTATGAAAGCCTTGAACTTGGATCTATCCCTTTATGCTTAAATGATTACGATTATTATGACAAACTATTTTCAGAAAGACCTCCTCTTCCTTCCTTTTCCACTTGGGAGATGGCTGCAGGATTTGCCTCTGACTTATTGTTAGATTTAAAGCAATTAGATGAATTACAACTTAAATTCTATCATTGGTGGCTTAATCAGAGGCACTATCATTCGAGTAAATTTAGCCAACATATTAATTCTTCATTGTTTACATTCCTCCTTATTATTGTTATACTCACCTAAACTATGATTTTAAATAGTTGCGTTAAGCTTCAAGTATTAAAAAGACTTGCAAATGTTTAAATACGAGTTTGTACAAGGCAGATTTAAATTTACAGGAAATATTTATCGCAATGAAAAAGAGATTAATAAATTAGTTAAGCTTAGGGTTTCTTTCAAATATAATATTGTTGATTCGTTTGAACAGTATTTTATAGGTCGTATTTCTGCAAGAAATAAACCTTTACTCCTATGGTTTCATGGGTGGAGTAAGGAAAGAGATCATTTTTACGATTTACATCCAGACCTTCATTCAGAATTCAATATCCTTTTTCCGCAGGACCGATTAGGCAGAGGAACTTGTGGTAGTTGGTGGTTAGGGGGGGCCGGCCCTAGTAATTGGCTTTATCCTTTGTTGACTAAAGCCTTGGTTGAAAAACTACTTGAGAATGGCTATGTAAAGGATATTTTACTTTGTGGATCTAGTATGGGTGGTTATGGTGCTTTATTTAACTCACTATTTTATAGTAATTCTAAATGCTTTGTATCTGTACCTCAAACTACTCTAGAGCCTTTTAACAATTATTGGAATACCGAATTAGGCTTGCAAACATTGGCAAAGATTGGAATAGATAAGGATAATTACTTTCAACTTCTTCATGAATATCCTTTTTTAGACTTGAATAAATTCAGTGGAAATGATTTATCAATAACACTTGGTAGAAATCCCTTAACTATCTATGGACTCCCTAGCTTTGTTCATATTACTACCACTTGTATGGAAAATAATAGTATTGACTCACAGCCACTTGATTTATATACTCTACCTTTTTGTGCTAATTTACAAAGGAACCAAAGACCCTTTTCTTTAAAAGTTATTCCCATAAAAGGTCACGATTTATTTTTCACTCCCACAGCAGTAGCTTATTATTATATTAATAATATTAATATTATTTGCTTGGATAAGGATAAATCATTTTCTTATAATGAATTAGTTGATAAGGGGATGTTTTTAGATAGTTATCCTTATTTATAGACTTCAAATGAAAATATGCATGTTTTCTATTCTTTACATAAATCATCAGCTATCTTTTCTATAAGTTGATAAGCAATATTTGCTTGTATTTTTGGCGCTCCCTTTGAAATCATTTTATCGATGAATTCTTCTTTTGAAAACCATATTCCTAATTCTACTGGAGAATTCTTTCCATGAAGTCTAATAGATCCTGTAGAACAATTAAAGTCTGCTACTTTTTCTCCTTTTTCAATCGGATCTTGAGATGTTATTTCAACTTTTTTGTCTTTAGAGCAAGAGCTTAAACTTATTAAGGCTAATGAAACTAGTAATAAAAGTTTTTTCATGGGATTTCTCAATCTAAAGTATATTATAAGTTAGCATATTCTTATTCGTCTCAATACATTTGTAATGTATTCTCTTAGACCAGAGGAGAACTTTATTTCTGAATTATTATTCCTGCCTAAGTGTCCTGCACCATATGCCACTGTTACTTTTGATCCAATCAGTTGTTTTTTTATTGCCTAATGAGGCAGCAATTTTAAAGTCTTTGCATGCTCCTAGAATGTCACCAAGCTTTTTCTTTGCTATACCTCTATTATTATATAAACTTGAATTCTGAGGGTTCATAGCTAATGAATTATTGTAATCGGAGATTGAACCTTTGTAATCTCCTATGTTGTACTTGGCCAGAGCTCTATTAAAATATACTTTTGGATCTTTAGGATTAATACTAATAGACTCATTATAATCTTTAATAGCACTTTTGTTATCATTTAAGGTCGATTTAGCAAAGGCCCTATTGTTCAAGGACTTTATATCTTTAGGATCTAGTTTGATTGCACTGCTATAGTCATCTATCGCTCCTTTCATATCTCCTATTGCTGATTTGGCAATCGCACGATTAAAAAAAGCCTTTTTATTAACTGGGTTTATTTTGATAGATGAACTGAAATCAGATACAGCTTCTTGATAATTACCAATTATGGATTTAGCAATAGCTCTATTGAAGAATGACTTTGAATTCTTAGGATCTATTCTGATAGATTTTGTATAGTCTTTAATAGCCTCTTTATGTATACCTTGTTTTGTGTATGCAAAACCTCTATTGAAATAAGCATTAGCGTCATCTGAATCTATTTTTATAGATTCATTATAATCTTTAATAGCATCTTCTATTCTACCTGCACTTGATTTCACCTTTCCACGACCCAAGTAAAACTTTGAATTTTTAGGATTTAATAATATCAACTTATTGTAATCATCTATTGCTTCCTTGTATTTTTCTAGATCAGTATAAGCTATTGCTCTTTTTATCAAAGCAGCTATTGAATCTGATTCTATTTCCAGAGCTAAACTATAATCTGCAATTGATCCTTTAATATCATCTATATTATATTTTATTAAACCTCTTTTATAGTATGAATTTGCATCTTTAGGATCTAATTTGATCACCATACTTAAATCTTCAATAGCCCCAGATTTGTCGCCTAACTCATTCCTTGCTAAACCACGATTGTAATATGCATTTACACTTCTGGGCGATATCTTTAATGCATTTGTATAGTCTTTTATAGCATCTCTATTCATATTCAACTTATGCTTTGCTATGCCTCGATATAAGTAGGCCAGATAGCTATTTTTCTGTTTTATATATTTATTCATTAATTCGATGACATCTTTTTCTTTGTTTTTCACACCAAGAAGCAATCTTGCTTTCACTAAGTATTCTTTTATATTCTCAGCCTTTATTGGAGGAGGTGTATCTTGTGCAATTGTATAGTTTCCTTCCATATAAGTTTCTATCGTAGAGAAAAAAAGTAGGCTACAGATTATTTTTAGTGTTAGGGGTTGCAAGGAGGTAAATACAGTACTGATTAATTTTTTGTAGGCCATTAGCATGACATTTCTCAATCCAACCTAATGTAAATTGTCGCATATTTGTTATGTCTTAGCAGACATATAGAAAAACTTAAAAAGGCAATGCTCATGACATGGCAAAATATGTTATATTTAATTGTTTGTTCATGTCTCTTGTCGGTTGAATTATTAAGTCCCATTTATCTATTTTCCATTTTATTAGTTAAGCATCTTTTATTTAATTTCTAGACTTTGATTTTATTCAGAAGGATTACCCCTCACTTTTTAACTGCAATAAAATTCAATAGGTTATTGATTCTCAATTAGTAGTATTAGATCAATTAATTCAGATTTCTTCAGCCTCGATATTCTTTCTTCAACTGGCAGCAGATTTCTCAGCTCTTGGTTTGTCATCTTTTTTAGTGATTGCTTTCTGTCTAATCTAATCACTATTTTTCTTGCCTCCTGATTTTCCAATATAAGGTTAATTAATTGGGATTTATTTAATGCATCTATTATTTCACTTTTAGAGATTATATCTTGAAGTTCATTCAGACTTTTCGAGTCCAAGAATATTTTAAGTTCAGTGGTTATACTTTGAGAATCATTTGTGCTCATTACTTCGTGTGGATCCCTTATGAAAATTCTTAGGATCATATTTAGTACTTTAAGTATAAAATCAAAGAGTAAGAATCCAGCCAGAATAAAATGTCCAACAATATTATCTGCATTTTCAGTTTTTAATTTTCTTTGGTAGTTCATGGTCTATAGATGGTAAACTAGAACTAAATTGATTTAAAAGCCTTTATATCATTGCAGCTCCTAGCAATTAAAGTACTTATGATCTCTGAACCAAAACTTTCTCAATAATAGGTAGACATTAGTATCTTATGGAATGCTTTAGCTAAAGAAATAGGCTATTTCAGCTGCTTTTAACCCTTCCCAACCAGCATCTAGCAACCTCTGGTTTAGTGTTTCTTGGTCGTAATGCTTGGCACCTATGGCAATAATTTTCTTTCTCATAGCCACTCTGACTCGGCACACTCTATCGGCTTCCCTTTGCATCACTTCTTTGTAAAAAGTAACCATCTCCTTCGGTAAAGGTGCACCACTGAGGTCTATGCCGTCAAAGATGGCTCGATCTATGGAGTCAGGGACAGCATCTAGTGCTTCATTCCCTTCGAAAGCTTCTGCTGTATTGGGATCCATGCTTGTGATGCCTACTTGTGTGCTTGTGTCAAAGCTAATAAGAGCTTAATACTCTAGCTAGATTTAAGCTCTTTGTACCGTTTCGTACAGATCATCTGAAATACATGATGTAACATACGCCCTATTAAATGGCATTTTCTTATAAATGCAAGTTTAGACCTTGCTTGCACTTGGATTAAATTAGGATTATTTGTTCTTTATTATTTATTTTAGTTCATATTAGGGCGAATGATTACCGATTAAGTAATTCTATTAATATTTTTTATTTAGGCTTTTATTTTCAAGGAAGGATTCTGATTTAAAGAATAGTTTATTTTTTTAGATCTTGTGAATGGATTATATTTATCTTCTTAGGAGACTGTTTATAGAGAGTATCTTCGTAAGTTCTTTTTATCATTAATTCGATTTGTGATTTCAACTAAAAGACAAGCCAGTTGATAGCTGCCATGGTCATTATTGCTACTGTTAGTAATAGCAGTTTATCTGCAGAGCTAAAGCCATGTGAAGGCTTAGTTGATCTTGGGCCATGGAATTTATCTTCGAATGGCTGTGATTCTTTATCATGGTATTTTCTTGCAGGCTTTTTTTTATCATTTTTTCTTTGAGAAGCATTTCTCTCAAGTAAATCATCTATCTTTCTTATTTCAACAGTAGGTTCACCCGCTACCTCCCATTCGAATCTGCTTTGAGGATCACTTAAGACTCTATAGGCTTCATTGACCCATTTGAAGCGTTCTTCGGCATTACGATCATTAGCATTTACGTCAGGATGCCACCGCATAGCTTCTTTTCTAAAAGCTTTTTTAAGCTGATCAGGGTCACTATCAGGAGACAGTCCTAACAAGGACCAATAGGTAAAAGTTCCAGTTGAAGAAGTCATTCCTCCGCCTTTGGGCAAAGCATTAACCTATGGATATCGAATAAACAGCTTTTCCGCTAGTCTGTTAAAGAATATTGATTGTTTTCTTTATAGTCTATTTTACTCATGACACAAATTATAATTAACCTTAATCAAACTAATATTATTTCTTCCTCAGGTTTAATATATTTAAGTCTAACTATATTTTGATACAGCATCCTTCATTCAAATGGATCTTTAGTGATTTGACTACCTTTTTTCTGAGATATAATTCGCTACAATTTTAGATATTTTAAATTAACAAATGTTAGTTTGAAGATCTCTATACCCCATTGCCAAAATATATAAAGTATCTCTATTTAGGAATGTTATTGAGTAGTTCTATAGCTTGCAATTAACTTCCTATTGTTGATCATCTCATTTTATTTGCATTACTAAATATTTTTAAATACTTGTGGTATCCCTTTAAAACTTTTTATTAGGTTTCTAAGTATCCAGATTATTTAGTTTTCACAACTTAAGACTAATATATAGGTGTTACCTAAAGATGGAAGTCTATTACAGTCTATAGATTTCCTTGAAGTTAAGTCTTTAAATCTTTCTTGTATTGATAAGCTTATAGAGTTTAGCTTTTAAATATTATGATTTCATGAGGATATTTTTTTCTATGCGGTATTAGCCTCAATAGGCTTATCATGAAACGTACATTCTATTCAATTATAGCTATGAAGGTCTCAACTTTTTCTAGGATTATTTTCTTAGCAGGATCATCTCTTCTATTATTACAAGGTTTAAACTATAGGTTAAATTATAATTGTGGTAGAGACAGATGGGGAGACCCTCAATATATGTGCCAGCTTCGCCAAACAGCTGACAATCAAATTGGATTAGGGATTATTGGCATATCGATAGGTTTATCTGGAATCCCGTCTAATTCCCATAGTTCTATTTCTCGCAAACTAATATCAAAGTACTCTGAAAAATTTAAACAAGCGCTTTCTCAGAGAAAAGTTGATTAATCAAATAACTTATATTTTACAAATATTCTTTCTAACTGAGCAATAGAACTTGATATTATTTTATTAAAATATTACCACTTACTGAAATCCGTTCAACATTAGAGGATCTAAATGGAATTACTAAATGTACTAGAGATGCCGGAAATATAAAAATATCCCCTGTGGTTGGCATAAACATTACTTTATTATTTACTAATGGTAATTCTTCACCATATTGAAAGACAATAGCACCAGGTTTTGGGCCATTGTTTTTCCATAGCTTCCCTTCAGATTTCAATTCTTCAGGTACATTTAGATAGATGACAAAGCTTAAGGATCCAGAATGATTATGTGGAGGATTGAAATCATATTGTTTTTGATAATTAACCCATAAACTTTGTAAATACCAATTTTTACTTGTTAAATCATTATTTCTATTCTTTGAAAATTCTTCAAGATATTTCTTGACCCATGGATCAATAACTGGTACAAACCACTTAGCATCTTCAAGAGAGTAACTCCATTCATCGTGCATTAGAGCAGCTAGTTTGTGTTCAGCATTATTTTTCTCTGAATTTCTAATTATTAATGCTCTTCTACTTAGTTCAAGAATAATATCTTCATTAACCTTACTTCTCCAAAGGAAGGGCCCCCATGTAATTGATTCTGAATTTATGATTTTCTCATTAATGGTATTGTCCATGTATCAATTATTTTAGAGGGTCAATTTTAATATTATATCGAAGAAGTATAACCTTCGTTCTGGTGATAGCTATCTGATACTTATTCCTATGTTCCTGTGACTCAGAAAGTAGGCTTTTATACCTTGATCAGGTTAGAGAATTATTCTCTGATATTTTTATCAGATGTAGTTTAGGGAAAATCCTCAAATAATCTTTTAAGCTCTTGGTTGAAAAAAGTTCTTAAACAAATACTTAATTTTAAATATAACTTTTTATATAATTATCTCCACTATGCCTTCTGTTACATACTTTGCCAGCTCTTCTAAATTATTTTCAACTTCCTCCAAGGGAATAGCCCATTTGTTAGATGCTTTTTTGATTAAATCATGCTCTTTTGCATGCTCTTTCATCTTGATTACCATGTGATCTTCAACAGAGAGGCCGTTTCTTTTCTTTAGATATTTCCATATCGACTCTTCTAATCCACTTAAGTATTTAATATCATCAATTCCGGTGTACAAATAAAGCTCCATTAGACCTATATGGCAAAAAATTTGCCCCAGCTCGTCAAATGCCCCATCGCTATCATTAGCATGCTCATATTCCGCTAAAACCCATTCGAGCTCCTTGATCTTTTCTTTATCTCCTTTTTTTGCTCCATCAAGTAGCTTGTAGAATTTGCTGAACTCAATAGGCTTTGCCATACTGAATCTGATTCTTGATTTTCATTGATTATATTATAACCTTAAAGCTAATTATTCGACAAGATATTTATTTACTATGCCTCTTGAAATTGATTCGCCTTTAAAAGGTGAGCTCTGAAGCCACAGGTCATGATGTTTCCTACATATTTATTTGACGCTCTAACTTCCTTTATCTCTTTTTCATATCTCTTTGATATATTTAATGTATCAATTATATGAAGCTCAATCACCGAGAATTTTGACTCTGTAAGGATCTTTTCATAGTCTTCATATTTTAGCCGGTTGGGTTCTCTTTCAAAATTTACACTGCTAGAAACTCTTGAATCTCTTTGTGATTCTTAAAGCCCAGTCGAATTAACTTTTCTCTTTGGTCTTTATTTATTAAAAGATGTAGACCGATTGGCTTCTCCTTTAGAAGATAATGATCTGAGATTACCCCATGGTCTCCTATATCTATTCGTGAATATATAGGAGCAAAATATGAGTATAAGGTCCCATTACTTCTTAGGCATTTAAAGCATGATTCTAAGCCTTTTGTAAGATCATATATATGCTCAAAACATGCTACAGAAAAGATACTATCAAATTTCTCACATCCAAAATATTCATATCAATCTTCAGCGTCACACATTATTGTTTGTTTTTTGGGATGATCTTCAAGCTTTTCTGATATAGCTTTTCCTTCTTCCCTTGCATTTATGTCATTGTGCGACTCTATATTTGTGTAATACTCTACTTGGAGTTGGTCAAATAAGAGCTCATTTGGGAGATTTCCTCCTATTTCTAGTAAATTCTTATTCTTTAAATCTACTCTTGCAATATAGAGAATAATTTCTCTATATTGGTATGTTAATCCATAATAATGTTTGCCAACCCCATTTATTAGCATTAGTTGCTTACAGAATAGTGGGTGTTTGTAATTAACTCCTCTTAGCAATATTCCAGCCCTACCAGCCTTATTCTCAAGTTCAAAATGTCAGTCAAAAAAGAAGACTCAAAGCTACATCGCTTTTATAGAATATTGGTAATTCCTTTATATATCCTTTCCATTCTCTCATATCTAAATTAGGAGATACAAGTTTTCAATCAATGAATTCCAAGAACTAATTTGTCTCTTTATTCATCCTTTCGATTCATTTTATTTGTTAATTATAGTCTAGTTGGTTTTATTCAATACTAATTGAATTACAAGTTGTGCCAAACATAGCTACCTTTTTAAAACTGCAAGTGTTATAAAGCATGTATTAGTTTGTATGTATTCAGTGCTGCCTCCTATTGCTGGCATAATCAAAAAGTACTAGTTTTAATTATTTGAAATATGGTGTTTTCTTTAGGCCTTCATTAATATTAGCTATGTATCCACTATTGGTACTAAATTCTAAAATTAGCTTGCATTCTTTATTTCGAATTTTCAATAAAGAAGAGTTGGTTCTTGTATTGATGATGACGATTCACGTACCGCCTTTCTCTAATAGGTTACCCTGTATTAAAGGTAAGTTACAGGATTGGCCTCACGATAACTCTTCCACTCTTTCAGCCTCTTCTGATTCATATAGAAGAATGCATTTGTGCTTGGTTTATGGCAATCAGAATTATTACAAACCCAAATGGGGAGGCTTTCCTGGGAAGGAGACCTTCTTGGTTCCTTTTAAAAGATAGTATATTTCCTTCATTTACTTTCTTATCTAAAAGCAGTGATTTGTTATTTATTCTTTTCTAAATTAATTCCACTGCTAGCCTTTCTGATTTCATAGCATTTTTTTGCTATTCTGTACTTTGCTCTTTCATTTAACCTATTTCTAGGCGTCTTCTTCTTTTGGAATCAACAATTAAGCGCTCATCTGATATATTATTTTCTTTAACCTTTCTAATAATAGCTTTTCCACTATATCTTTTTATAGCTATTCTGATAAAATGCACTTCTAAGGGACCTGTCTTTTATATACAAGATCGTATTGGTAGAAACTATCAAAGTTTTGGATGTATCAAATTTAGAACTATGAGGGTTGATGCAGAAAATATACTTCCAAGGATGTTAACTAAATCACCTGAACTGAAAAGAGAATTTGAACGTGACTTTAAGCTAAGGAAGGATCCTCGAATAACTTATATTGGCCGTTTTTTAAGACGTTCAAGCCTTGATGAGTTGCCTCAATTCTTGAATGTTCTTCTCGGGCAGATGAGTATTGTTGGGCCACGTCCAATAGTAAGAAAGGAGATTGAAAGATATGGAAAGTATATGGATCATGTTATCGCTGTTAGGCCTGGCCTCACTGGTTTGTGGCAAGTAAGTGGTCGTAATAATCTAGAATACTCAGCTAGAATTATGCTTGATTATAAATATGTCACACATAAATCAATATTGCTTGACATCTTTATAATTCTGAGAACATTTGGTGTTCTTTTATTTCCGAGGGACCGAGGAGCTTATTAAATTAGTAGATATAATATACATATGCAGCAACTGGTTAGAACCCAAGCAAACTCAAGCCTTATCCCAATATTTATTATAGTTTTTATACTATCTATGTTTGCTGGATTGGAATTAATCGCCAATTTTGGCTTTATGATTTTACGATCACCATAATTATTTTCCCCTCCCATTTGAATATTTGCGCAGTGTGCAAATATTGCTTCTGATAGGCCTGAATTTGGTGATTCATCTTTGCAACCTTCTTTAAAGGCTGAACTAACAAGCTTGGGGAATAAATCCCATGATTTACATACTAACGGCAGAGTGATTAAAACTAATCTGCATGGTAGCCAAGTTAAAACATCATCTGTTCTTGCGCCTACTTTCCCCAGCCATTCTAATTTACCTACTCTGTGTCCAATCATTGAGTCAATCGTACTTGTTGCTTTAAAAACCCAAAGTAAAGCCAAAGGTCCTGGTAATTTTTGGTCTAGTTCCCAAAGAAAAGTACCGATTAAGATCCAGAATAATGGAGCGAAAATTCCATCTACAGCATTTTCGCTTGCAGTTTCTGCTGTGGCTCTAAGTATTTCTTGCTTATTCAGCTCCTCAACATTTCTGCCTACAATCTGTTTAAGTTTTCTTCTGGCAACTTCTAGCTTTGTTTGGCATTCACCTTTTGGTACAACTTTAATAACAGAGTTTACAGCTTTTTTAAGACTTCCTGTTGCCAATCCACTGCTCAGACTTACTAATAAAACTACTGAGCCAAACAAATTTGGTATTGGAGAACCACGTAAATAAAGCCTTTCGATAAGCCAACCACTAATACCACTTATAAAAGTTAAGAGGATTGTTATTAACCCTCCTCCAATTAATAATGCCCATTTCCTATTACCTGCGATGCTTTCTATCCCAAATCGGAGAAATTCGATGAGCTTCCCCATAATCACTACAGGATGAGGTGACCATTTAGGGTCCCCTATTAGTAGATCAAGTACTGAAGCTGCTAATACTAGAAGTAATGTATATATCAGAATTACTTAAGCCAACTGAACATAGATCTCAGGCCTTTTCCTACTTTTTCGATAGGGAGGTTGGCATCTCTTTCTCGGCACTTTTTCATTTCAGGTTTGCCTGCTTTGCATTCAGCAACGAAATTTTTAGCAAATGTTCCATCTTGTATATCTGAAAGAATATTTTTCATTTCCGCTTTTGTTTGAGCTGTTATTAGCCTCGGCCCACTTACATAGTCGCCATATTCGGCAGTGTTAGATATCGAGTCACGCATAGCAGTTAGCCCACCTTTGACCATTAGATCAACAATTAGCTTTACCTCGTGTAAGCATTCAAAGTATGCCAGTTCAGGTTGATATCCAGCTTCTACTAAGGTTTCGAAACCTGCTTTGACTAACTCTGAGAGCCCTCCACATAAAACAGCTTGCTCTCCAAAAAGGTCTGTTTCTGTTTCTTCTTTGAAGTTTGTCTCCAATATTCCTGCTCTAGTTCCTCCGATCCCTTTTGCGTAGGCCATGGCAAGATTTCTTGCCTGGCCAGAGGAATCTTGTTCTATTGCAAAAAGAGCTGGAACACCTTGCCCGTTTTGATATTCCCAGCGAACAGTATGCCCTGGGCCTTTTGGCGCAATCATGACTACGTCAACGTAATCAGGAGGTTGTATAAGACCAAAGCGGATATTGAATCCGTGGGCAAAGCTTAGAACTTTTCCTGGACTTAGATTAGGGGCTATTTCGTTGTCATATACATCTTTCTGAAATTCATCTGGCAAAAGGACCATGATCCAATCTGCTTTTGCAGAAGCATCAGCGACACTAAGAACTTCTAAGCCGTCTGAACGGGCCTTATCAGAAGAGCGGCTCCCTTCATACAAGCCCACCACGACACTGACCCCACTGTCTTTGAGGTTTAGTGCATGTGCATGCCCCTGTGAGCCATAGCCGATGATTGCGATGGTTTTGGTGTTGAGCAGAGATAGGTCTGCATCGATGTCGTAGAAGAGCTGAGCCATTCTGGCTGAAGCAGTGCTTTATATGGGTCGAGCTTACGAAAGACAGCTATCAATTAGTGGTGTTAGCAAGAAATAAATAGATGATTGAAGTGTTAATGATGAGCCTTATTGGTATTTTTTTTCACAAGTGACCGGCTGGAACTGCTATCTGAAAGAGTTTTGTTTTGATTTTGAATCTTTTTTAAGCTTCATTCGGATGAGAAATGACTTTGTCTATTAAGCCATAGTTTTTAGCTTCAGAGGCACTAAGAAAATAATCTCTGTCAGTATCTTTTTCGATTTTTTCGAAGGTTTGCCCTGTCATTTTTGCCATGACTTTGTTAAGCATTTCTTTTATTCGTAATATCTCTCTGGCTTCGATTTCAATATCACTAGCTTGTCTTTGACTGGTACCGCCTAAGGGTTGGTGAATCATTATTCGACTATGCGGTAATGCAAGGCGTTTCCCTTTTGTGCCAGCAGTTAGAAGAAAAGCTCCCATAGAGGCTGCAAGGCCAACGCATATTGTCACTACATCACTTTTTACATATTGCATAGTGTCATAAATTGCCAAGCCTGCAGTTACAGATCCACCAGGAGAGTTGATATATAGATAAATAGGTTTACTACTGTCTTCTGAATCTAAATACAGCATTTGGGCTACAAGACTGTTTGCAACACCATCATTTACTTCTTGCCCAAGGAATAAAATTCGTTCTGCACCAAGTCTGGTGTAAATGTCAACCCAGCGTTCTAACTGGCTTCCTGGGAGACGGTATGGAACGCTGGGGGTACCGATAGGCATGATTAAAAAAAATGGGAGTGATTAGGAGCAATGAAAGAGATCTTTTTGATGCAATGAAAAAGCAATCTTGATGGAGTGCATTTGTTTGTGTGCAATCAAATGGTTGACACTGAATTCGGTAAATCTTTTCTAGTAGTTAGGACTCGATCTATTAGTCCATATTCAACGGCTTCTTGTGGCGTTAGATAGCTCATGCGATCTGAATCTTTGGAAAGTTGATCAACTGAGCGACCAGTATTTTTTGAGAGAATTTCGAGCATCGCTTGTTTGTTGTGGATAACTTCCTTGGCTCGTATTTGTATCTCAGTAGCTTGGCCTCTAGCTCCGCTTCGAGGTTGGTGAAGGACTATTGAGGAATGAGGTAAAGCAGCTCTATGGCCTTTTGTTCCCGCTGAGAGTATTACTGCAGCAGTCCCCATTGCTTGCCCTATGCAAATCGTATGGACTGGTGGTTTGACATAGCTAAGAGTGTCACAGATTGCGAATGCTTCTGTCTCAAATCCAATCGCATCACCTGTATACCAACTAGTACCAGTGGAGTTGATATAGAAGTAAATGGGCTTCTCTGAATTGTCAAATTCCAGATATAGGAGTTGAGCAATTATTAACTCTGTTACGTCCATGCCAAGTTGTCGCTTGGCATCATCATCAGAGAATAAAGGTAGTCCCAGGTAGACAATTCGCTCCTTAAGAAGCAGCGATGGCAAGTCAGGAGGGGGTGTGCGCATAACGGCTGATTCGCCGTAGTAGGGAGCGGACACCGTCATAAGAAATGGGATTAGGCGAATTTGGAGCCTAGCTAGAGCTAGGGGTACTTCGCTCGTTAGTTTTATTTGATTTCTGAGAAGGATGATTTTTGTCCTCTCGACCAAAGATCATCCTTCCAGTGGGAGTTTGTAATGCTCCTGTTACAACAACTTGCAAGCGTCCTCCAATTGATTTCTTGGCCCCTTCTACAACGACCATAGTGCCGTCATCTAGATAACCGACGCCTTGGCTTTCTTCTTTGCCTTCTCTAACTATTTTTAGATTAAGTTTTTGGCCAGGCTGAACATCTGGACGAAGTGCTAAAACTAATTCACTTAGGTTTAAGATTTTCAGCTCTTTAAGTTTACCAACTTGAGCAAGGTTGAAATCTGCAGTAACAAGAATACCACCTGTGTCAGAAGTTAATTTTAACAGTTTATCATCTACACCTTTTCCTTCATATTTTGTGCTATTTATTACTAGCCTTCGCCCATATTTTTCTCTTAATTCAGTTAGAAGCTTAAGTCCTCGACGGCCTTTACCACGTTTTTCATTATTGCTTGAGTCTGCTAGTTGCTGTAATTCGTCAATGACAGATTGGGCTACGATGATTTGTCCTTCTAGTAGACCGCAATCTAGTAATCCTTCAATTCTCCCGTCAATAATTACACTTGTGTCAAGTATCTTGGCACTGGCTGGGGTTAATATTCCTTCTGAAATCAAAAGCGCCTCTGTGCTGTTTGGATTGAAAAGGCGCAGAAGAGTTCTGCCATGAACTTCTGCAAGGTTGTATCCAATCACTCCAAAGAAAACATTACTTAGGACTGCGGCAAGAGGTTTTACAAAAATTACTTTTAAAGGAATTGGCAAAAGAAGTATTGGCGCTAGTAGGAGATTTGCTACTAATAATCCAAGAATTAAACCTACTGATCGACTTATTAGTAAGTCAGTAGGCATAGTCTGAATTTGCAGCATCAATCTTCGTCGTAGACCCTGGAAGATGAAGCCTGTCAATAAGCCGAAGAATGCTCCGAAACTAGCGAGAACAAGTCTCAGGCCGGCGATGTTAGTTGTTTGATTGAGAGCACTTTCTGGTAAAAGGTCGACACCAAACCAACCAATCGCAGCTCCTGAAACAAGAAAAAGTAACAATATGAGCGGATCCACCATTGGCTCAGGTTGTTTCTCTGCTCTTCATGTTTAGGAAGCATGCACTATTTTTCTGAAATTGGCCCGGGCAGATCTCCACACCTAGTTCTGCTGAATCATGATTTCTCTTCATGGCCTTGCGCCTCCAAGGAGTGTTTATTTACATATCCCTTTTTGTTATAGACGTTGTTTTTATTGCGACTTTGCTGTCGTGCCTTTAGGAGATAAAGCGGATGGAGCAACTGGTTCTGGTAGTGAATCTGTTAAATCCTATCTAAAGCTTCTTCATCGTGAGATAAGTCTTTCTGATCCAGTCGCGCCACTCTCCACTATTTATATCGGCGGTGGTACCCCTTCAATACTAAGTCCTTGCCAGATTAGTGAGCTGTTGAAGCATTTGGATGATTCTTTTGGAATTCAATCAGGGGCTGAACTGACTATGGAGATGGATCCAGCCAGTTTTGATGAAGATTACCTTGCGGCTGTTTTGGATATTGGCATTAACCGCGTGAGTCTTGGAGGTCAAAGTTTTGACGATGAAGTTCTTGCTCAATTAGGAAGAAATCATTCTCAAAGGAATCTTCTTGAAGCTTGTGATTGGCTTCATAGTGCCCAAAAAGATGGAAGCCTATGTAGTTGGAGCTTGGACATAATCCAGAATTTGCCAGGACAGGAATTAATTACATGGAAGCATCAACTGGATCAGTCGATATCAACAATGGCTCCTCACCTTTCTATTTATGACTTATCAATCGAGCCTGGAACTGTTTTTGCATGGCGCCAGAAGCGAGGAGAGCTTTCTTTGCCTGACGAAGGTTTATCTGTAGAAATAATGAACTTGACTAATGAAGTGCTTAAGACAGCTGGATTCTCTCGCTATGAGATTTCAAACTATGCATTTCCAGGTCATGCTTCAAGACATAATCGGGTTTATTGGAGTGGTTCTGGTTGGTGGGGATTTGGACAGGGAGCAACAAGTGCACCTTGGGGGCAAAGATTGGCTCGACCACGCACAAGAGATGGTTATAAGCGATGGATAGAGATCCAGGAAGAGGAAGGATTGGATCATTCATTACTAGCAGCAGAGGCTTTGCCAATGCAGCTTGATGACAAATTACTTGTGGGTTTGCGATGTCGTGAGGGAATTGATTTTGAAGCTTTAGCCAGGGGATATGGTTGGGATGATGAAAAGTGCCAAAAATATTTATCAGCTTTGGAATTACGTTGGAGACAATCAATACAGAAAGGTTGGTTAAAGAGAGTGGGAAGACGTTATCGATTAACTGACCCTGAAGGAATTTCAATTAGTAATCAGGTTTTGGTTGAGGTTCTTCTCTGGTGGGATTCGTTGCCAAATGATGCTGTTTCTTTAGCCAACTCTTAAGTGCATCTATGCAAATCTCTCGGCCATTTATTAATGCGGCACTGAAAGGAGGTTGTTTTGTTGTTAGTCCAAGTAGGTCAGCTGTAACTCTCACCTGCCCATCACACTTTTCTCCTGCTCCTATTCCTATTAATGGAATTTGCAATTCATTCTTTAGGCGACTGGCAATGCAACTTGGTATGTGTTCAACTACCAAAGCAAAACAGCCCACTTTCTCTAGTTCTAGAGCTTGCTTTATTAATTTTTCTTGGCTGTTCGAATCTTCGGCTTGACGTTGATATCCCAGTCTATGAACTGATTGTGGTGTAAGGCCTAGATGTCCCATTACTGGAATACCCATCCTTATGAGCCTATTTATTACAGAGATAACTTCAGGCTCTGCACCTTCAAGCTTGACAGCTGATGCACATGATTTTTTGAGGAGTGTCCCTGCTGCTGCTACAGCGTTGTCTTCTCCACATTGATAACTAAGAAATGGAAGATCACATACCACTAGTGGCTGCTCTTTCAGAGGACTGGTAAAACCTCTCCCCACTGCTTGGGTGTGATGCAGCATCTGATTGAGCGTGACTGGCAATGTTGTCGCATGACCAAGCGCAATCATCGAGAGAGAATCACCCACGAGAACAACATCTGCGCCTGCGGCCTCAACTATTGAGGCTGTAATGCTGTCCCAAGCAGTGAGGATTGTTATTAGTCTTCCGGTTTGTTTAAACCGAATCAATTCAGCAGGGCGCATAAGCTCCCCCTGGCAAAAATATGGTCATTGTTAGAATTTATATGACTCGGACCCATGCGGCCTCGACGCCCAAACCTGGTCAGGACCGGAAGGTAGCAGCCAAAAGGGATGCTTGCGGCAGGCGTGGATTCCGGGTCACCCAACTTTTAGATCTACTTGCTTGAATCTTTGCGGAGTTGTCTTAACCGCAAGAATTCCGGGATGTTTGCCCCAGCTTCTTTAGGTTGATTTTGGTTGTAAACCGATTGAGATGCCATCCGATTTCTCGGTCTCTCACTTCTATATGGTTGATTCCCAGCAAAACCTGTGGCGATTACGGTGACTTGAATTTCACCTTCTAACTTCTCGTCTACTACTGCACCGACAATTATGTTTGCTTCAGGGTCGACTACGTCATAAATCACTTCAGAGGCTGAGGTCATATCTTCTAGGGTCATGTCTCTGCCACCAGTGATATTCATTACACATCCTTTTGCTCCATCTATTCGAGCTGCTTCCAGCAATGGGCTGTTGATTGCAGCTTGAGCGGCTTCCACAGCCCTTGCTCTACCTGAACCAACTCCAATGCCTAATAGAGCTGTTCCTGCTTCAGTCATTACTGAGCGAACATCAGCGAAGTCAACATTTACTAGGCCAGGCAAGGTGATGATGTCACTTATTCCTTTAACACCCATTCGAAGAACATCATCAGCACTTCGAAATGCTTCTTGAAGAGGGGCTCCGGCTATGACGTCTTTGAGTCGATCGTTAGGTATCACAATTAATGTATCTACGTTTTCTGCTAGGCGGGCAATTCCTTCATCAGCTTGGCGCATTCGACGTCGCCCTTCGAATCCGAAAGGTTTAGTGACAATTCCAACTGTTAAAGCACCAGATTCTTTTGCTACTTCTGCAACAACTGGTGCAGCGCCTGTTCCTGTACCTCCGCCCATTCCAGCAGCAATAAAGACTAAATCTGCGCCTTCCAATGCTTGCTGGAGATCTGATCTAGATTCTTCTGCGGCTTTCTCTCCAATGCTTGGATTCCCTCCTGCTCCTAAGCCCCTAGTGAGAGTTTGACCTAATTGAACTCTGTTTTGAGCGGATGATTGAAGCAGAGCTTGTGCATCTGTATTCAATACTCGATAAGCCACTCCTTCAAGGTCACTAACAATCATTCGGTTAACGGCATTACTGCCGCCTCCTCCAACGCCAATAACCTCAATCCTTGCGGATTGACTGGGTTGGATCCCAATAGAATCCATTGCACCTGATCTCTTTGAAGCCAAGTTTGACCTGTTTCCGGGCCCATCGGATCTATTTGAGGTCAAATTTGACCTGTTTCCTGGAACCATCACCATTGTCAGGGCCTAACCAATAAGGTTTGGATGCATTATGTCCTTACCAGAGCCGTCTGTTGATACTTTCAAGAAAGTTTCTGTTCTTAATCGGTTTTTTATCAACTTTAGTTAATCAACTCCTTGGGTACCCAATACCAGCTCATCCCTTTATAGGCTTTGACTTTTAGCTTTTTGGATCAGGCAATTGAACTTCAGGTTTTGAGGGGTCTCGAATGTCAATTGTATTTTCGTATTTATTTCTAAATGTCTTTGGCAAGGTCTTGCTGAGATGGGGAATGATTTTCAATTGCTTTTCCAGGAAGCTCCTATTTGATCCCAGGTGAATCACTCCAAGTTCTTGTGTTTTGAGGGTTAATGCTCCAGTTGGGCTCAAAATAATTTTTTCTAAAGGACTTCCAAGGTTATTTCTATTATCTAAAATAGTTGAAACTCTATCTTTTTGACTCTCTATCCAGCCTTCTACATGTAATTCTATAGATGTTGGTTTAAGTTGATTAGCCATGCTTAATGGCATCCACTCTCCATCTTTGTCAAGCATTCCTTCTTCTTTTCTGTTCGAATATTTCCGAAATGCATATGCAATTGGTTGCCTTTCGAGAAGATTGATCTCAAGCCTTGGAGGAACAAGGGTCCTACGGATAGTAACTTTACTGATAGGTAGGTTCTCAAGTAGCTTTTTTTCTAGACTTCTTGGATTTATTGATAAAAGTGGCTTAGGCAAGAAGAACTCAGAAGCTTTGATAATTGACTCAGGATCTATCTTTTTGCTGCCATGTATTTTTATGTCCTCTTTACTTATTAGTGCCCACCCATTGTTGATGAATATCCAGCCAAGAAGACCTGTCAAAGTTGTAAAAAAAAATGTTCGCCATAGATGTAACACTTGTTCATTACGTTTTTGACGCTTTATCTTTTTTCGCCTTTTTTCTCTTGAGGATTGGACTCGAGATTCAGGCTTCTTAGAAAATGATGATTTCAAAGTTCGCAGCGAGCTCTGGACATCAGTTCATCCATCCATCTACGAGCACGATCAGCATCGGAAAAGGGGACATCAATCTCTTTGCCATTGCCAACAAGTCTCAGTCGACATCGACCTTGAGACTCTTGAGTAAGAGGGGCATCACCAGATGTCAGGGCCATTAGCTCTACAAGTTCCAATTTCTTGATCTCAAAAGTTGATTGCTGTTCAAATTTGCCTGCCTCAAAAGTGCTCCAACTTAGGAAACCTTCTTTAAGACGAGCAGCTCCAGAGTCATCTAACTTAGAAAGTTCAGCTCCATCAGCCCATATCCGAAAAAGGTTTTGGCGTCGCCTTTCAAGCCACCCAAGAGCAGTTAGGAGGACAAATGCGATTAATAGAGGGAACCAGAGGAGGCCGTGAATCATTGTTAGGTCAAAAGAGTGAGGCTTGAAGTCGTTTAATTAGTCTTCTTTTATTCTCTCGCTGTGTAGACGAGTTTGCTCACTAGCTCATCGACAGTTACACCAGATGCTTCCCAAAGCATTGGGTACATGCTTTTAGAGGTGAAACCAGGCATGGTATTTATTTCATTAATCCAGACCTTTTCAAGATAGGGTTCATAGAAAAAGTCCACTCTGGCCAGTGATGTGATTGCAAGGGCATTACAAGCTTGAATTGCTTGTAATTGTATTTTTTGAGTTATTTCTTTAGTCAAAGGGGCCGGAATTATAGGGTGACTCATTCCTTCACTGTATTTGGTTTCGTAGTCATACCATTCATTATTAAAGCGAATTTCTCCTATTACTGAAGCTTTTAATTCATCATTTTCAAGTACAGCACATTCAAGCTCCCTTGCATTTACTCCTTGTTCAATGATGATCCTCTGATCATATTCTGATGCTTTGTTAAGGCCTTTTATTAATTCTTCTCGATTATTGGCTTTTGTAATTCCTACTGATGAGCCTAAATTGGCAGGCTTTATGAAGTGAGGATAACAAAGTTCTTCTTCTATTTGCTTGATTTTTTTATTAAGAGCATACGGGTTGTTTAATAGGCTTGCATTGAAGGCAGAATATGGAACTTGGGAAAAACCTGCAGCGCCGAGTGCTGCTTTCATTGCAAGCTTGTCCATGCCAATTGCTGAACCAAGAACTCCTGAACCAACAAAAGGTCTCCGCATAAGTCTAAATAGACCTTGAACGCAACCATCTTCTCCATTTGGACCGTGAAGTACTGGGAACCAAACTTGTATTTCTTTACTACCTTTCGGGAAATCTAATAAACCAGCTTGTGGAAGAGGTTCAGTAAGTCTTTCATATTTAAGTCGCAGTTTTGTTCTTAGCACTTCTTGGGCAACTTCTTTGGCCCACCAGCGCCCTTCTAAGTCAATGTAAAAGGGAATTACTTCGAATCGAGTTCCATTAGTCTGGCTTTGCAAAGCTTTAATAACTGTTCTGGCCGAAAGAATTGAAACGTCATGTTCTCCTGATGCTCCACCGAAAACAACTCCTACTTTTATTCGAGGGGAGGGCATGAAGATAGACCTGGCAAGCAATAATTAACTACTTGAGCCATTAAGGATAGTAGTTGTTTTTACCTTTTAGGAGTTCCTGTAAGGGAAAATGCTCTTGCGTTATCAATAGTTACCTGAATAACATCTCCGACTTTGTTCATATATCCTGTTTCCCCGATTTCATCAAAGAAAGTAAGTCTGTTAGAACGTGTCCTCCCCATAAGTTGTTTTGGATTTTTGGGATTCCTACCTTCTACAAGAATCTCTTCGGATCTACCTAGGTAGCGTAAATTTCTTTTAAGAGCTGTTTTTTCAACTACAGAATTTATTTGTCTTAATCGATTTACCTTTATCTTCTCAGAGAGTTGATTTGACCAACTTGCAGCTGGTGTATTTGGTCTAGGTGAATAAGCTGCAGTATTAACTTGGTCGAAACCAATGTCTTCAATTAAATCAAGAGTCTTTTGATATTGATTATCAGTTTCTCCAGGGAATGCCACTATTACATCAGTACTTATGGAGGCATCAGGCATTAATTCTCTAATACGAGCAATGATGCGTCTATATCGCTCAACTGTATATCCTCTGGCCATGTCTTTTAGTAGATCATTGTCGCCACTTTGGACAGGTATATGAAAGTGCTCGCATACTTTAGGGAGATGAGCACAAGCTTGGATCAGACGTTCTGTGAAGTAACGAGGGTGACTTGTCGCGAAGCGAATTCGATCAATTCCTTTGATGTCATGTATGTAATGAAGAAGATCAGTGAGGGTGTGTTTATTTCTGCCTTCAGTAGTTGTCCCAGGTAGATCTCTTCCATATGCATCAATGTTTTGGCCAAGCAAAGTAATTTCTCGATAGCCCTTTAAAGCAAGTCCTTCAATTTCATTGAAAATTGCTTTTGGTGTCCTGGATTGTTCAATGCCTCTTACAGAAGGAACTACGCAGTAGGTACATCTTTCATTACAGCCATAGATGACATTGACCCATGCGCAAATGGGACTGTCTCTACGAGCAGTTGTAAGGTCTTCAAAAATATGGTGTTCATCAGTAGCAACTATTTGTTGGCCGTTTTCTACTTGGTTTAGGAGGGTTTCTAGCCTATTTGCATGTTGTGGACCCATTACAAGGTCAAGTTCAGGAACCCTTCTAAGTAGAGCCGCACCTTCTTGTTGTGCTACACATCCGGCGACTACTAGTTTTAAATGAGGGAGAGTGCGTTTCCTTTGTACCTGGCGGCCTAGATAGCTGTAGACCTTTTGCTCAGCGTTATCCCTGATAGTGCAAGTGTTGAAAAGGACTAGATCAGCCTCAAGCTCTCCAACAGCTTCTTTATAGCCCATGCTTTCAAGGATTCCTGCCATTCGTTCGGAATCCGCTTTGTTCATTTGACAGCCAAAGGTTGTTATCCAGTAACTTCCTGGCTTTTGAATGGTTTTTGCAAGATCGGATTCTTGCGAATGGGTTGTTTTGATGACCAAGTCTCAAAGTCCTTTTAAGGAGCTGTGCAGATCAAATTTCCTAGTGTCTTTTTAGTCTGTGATTGGATTTCTGATTTTAGCTAAGTCCTTTGATTAGAAGGGTTCTCATGGATTTAGATTGGTTTATGAGGGCGAGCGAGGGGATTCGAACCCCCGAATAGCGGCGCCACAAGCCGCTGCCTTAACCACTTGGCGACGCCCGCCGCGTCGATAAGAATTTACCAATTCATGGAGAAATCAGTTCGGAAGATTCTCTAGTGCAACTTTTTTAGGTGATTTCACGATTAGAGGTGATTGCCCTATCAGAGATCAACCGAGCTTGAGATATGGAGCTGATTTGGCGATTGCATCAAGGTTAAGGATTAATAAATTTTTTATGATTAATAGGGTCTGAAAGTGAACTTTTGAAAGTTCTGGTACTTAATTGTACGTCATATTTACTAGACCAATGAGCAAGAAGGTCCTTTTCTTTTGGGGCTTTAATCTGAAGTTGTAAGGATTAAAGTCCTTTTTAAGCTTGATTCTTTTCGCCTTTGGAATCGAAATTCTTTTAAGAGCATCAAGTTCTTGATGCCTAAAATAAATTTGATCAGACTAAGTTCTAGTGGCCTTTAAGAGCATTTCTCATTTAGAGGCTTGGGTGCCGCGTGGATTGGTGGTTGCACCGTCGGAAGTCGTTAATGCAAAAGTTTCAGCAGAGGGTCTTTTACCTCTACGCATCGAGTTTTCGCATGGACTTATTTCAAGAATTGAGCCTATAAATAAAAATGGTTCATTGCCAAAGCATTTGCTTCTTCCGAGATTTGTTGAGCCTCATGCGCATCTAGATAAGGCTTTTACCTGGACTGCTGTGCCTAATCTAAAAGGGACTTATGAAGAAGCACTTGCTGCGAATTTAAATGAGCATCAAAGTCGCACCAGTCTTTTAGTTTCTGAAAGGGCAGAGCTTTCTTTGCAGCGTGCTCTAAGTAATGGGGTCAGGGCCCTTAGAAGTCATGTCGATTGTCTTTGGCCTGATTCAGCTCAAAGTTGGGAGCTTTTAAAAGATTTAAAGCGTGGTTGGCGAGAAAAGATTGATTTGCAGTGGGTAGCTTTAGCCCCGGTCGAGTATTGGAGTTCATCGGAAGGAAATCATTTAGCTCGTCGATTGGCGAATTTTGGCGGTTTATTGGGTGGAGTCCTTGTCCCATCATTAATTAGCGAGTTGACTTGTGATCATTTAAAGACAATGATTGAGATGGCTAATAATTTAGGTTGTGGCATTGATATTCATATTGATGAATCAGATAAACATCCTGCTCATTGTTTGAAGCAATTATTAAGTGTGTTGGATAGTATGACTTTGTCTGTGCCAATTACATGTAGTCATTTAAGTAGTTTAGGATTGCTCCCTTCAGAACGTATTCGCTATTTTGCTCATAAAATAGCTAGCCATAGATTAAGCGTAGTTGCTTTGCCATTAACAAATGGTTGGTTGTTAGGCCGAAGGAATAGAAAGACTCCAGTAATGAGACCTTTGGCTCCTATAAAACAATTACAGCAAGCTGGTGTGAATGTTGCTGTTGGTGGTGACAATGTTCAAGACGCATGGTTTCCTGCAGGTAATTTTGATCCTTTAGCGCTAATGGCTATATGTTTGCCATTAGCGCAGTTGGCACCTTGGGAGAGGCTTGGATTGGCACCATTTACTACAGCTGCAGCTCGACTGATGGATCTTTCATGGGACGGTACTTTAAATCTTCAGAGTCCAGCAGATATAGTTCTTTTGGAGGCGAAGAGTTGGGCTGAAGCTCTTGCAAGTCCTCCTAGTCGTAAGGTGATGATCAGAGGTGAGTGGATTTGATAAGAGGTATTTTGTTTTGATAATTAGACAAATTCTTTTTGATGATGACTAAAATTAAGCATATAGATCCATTAGTAGCAGAGCTGTCTTCAGTTAATGCTTTGGATGTAATCGAGAAGACTTCTGATAGAGAGCGTTTTTCTCGTGATTTTTTTAATTACTCACCTATCCTTAGTGAGAAACTAAAAGCTTGTTGCGCTGATGTCGTAGTAAGACCTTATTCCGTAGAAGCTGTTATTTCTGTTGTCTCTTTATGTAGAAGATATGGAACTCCTTTGACATTAAGGGGTGCTGGAACTGGCAATTACGGTCAATGTGTTCCTCTAATTGGTGGGGTAGTAATGATTATGAGCTCGCTTTCTAGAATTAGGAATTTCAATCCTAATGGAGGTGAAGTCACGGTTGAGGCAGGATGTTTGCTTGGAGATTTAGAGAAACAATTAGTTAGTAAAGGGCGACAGTTGCGATTAACTCCGAGTACTTGGAGGAGTGCTTCTGTGGGTGGATTTGTGGCTGGAGGTTCTGGAGGGATAGGCTCTGTTCGTTGGGGGTTCCTAAGAGATCCTGGGCACCTTCTGGATCTTGAAATTGTTACTGCAGAGGATCCTCCTCAAAAATTGAAGCTTGATGGCAATGCTTCTGAGGCTCTTAATCATGCATATGGAACTAATGGAATTATTACAGCGCTAACTATTGCTACTGCGCCGTTTGTGAATTGGCAAGAAATAACAATTGATTGTGCAGATTGGTCTCAAGCAGTTTTGCTTTTAAAGCAATGCGCAGAGTCAGCTATTGATTTGCATTTGTGTAGTTTGTTGGAAGATCAGATAGTTAATAATTTGCCTAATTGGTCAGGTGAGTATTTCGGTGGACATCGATTGTTGATTTTGGCAGCTTCAGACGGTCTTAGTACTTTGGAGAGACTTGCTTCTTCTATTGGGGCAAATTTCAACCACCTTGGTCCTGAGAAGCTAGGAGATGGGAACGGCTTAAGAGAACTTACATGGAATCACACAACACTTCATATGCGTGCGGTTGATTCTTCTTGGACTTATTTGCAGATGGTTCTCCCTCATCCTGAGTTGAAGGCGATGGAAGAACTTAAAAGTAAATGGGGTGATGATTTGTTATGGCATTTAGAGTCGGTGCGGCAAAAAGGTTCTCAATGCGTGGCAGCTTTGCCAATTGTTCGTTGGAGAGGGGGTGAGTCTCTCAATAAGTTAATGAATCATTGTCGAGAGATTGGTGCGATCTTGTTCAATCCTCATGTCATTACTGTTGAAGAAGGAGGCCTTGGAGTTGTAGATAGCGACCAAGTGGAAGCTAAGCAAAGGTTTGATCCTTTAGGAATTTTGAACCCTGGGAAACTTAAAGGTTGGGTTTCGTGATTTGCTTAACATTCGAGGCTTTCTAAAGTACTAATGCCAGTGGTTGGATTAATACCTTCAGCTTCTCTGCAAAGCCTTGCCTGATCATCACTATCCAGAACTGCATTAGTGAAATCTGCGCCTTCAATATTTGCCCCTGCAAAGCTGCTTCCCATTGCGATCATGTTTGTTAAAACGGCATTACTAAGGTCTGTTTCTTGGAAGTTTGCTCTGTCTGCCAAAGTATCAGTAAGGTCTACACCTTGAAGGTTGGCTCCAAGAAAATCCACTCTGGTTAAAGTTGTACCGCTTAAGTCAGCCTCACTGAAATCAGCCTCTCTCGCTATTGCACCGGCAAAAGAAGTGTTTGAAAGGTTTTGCCCATGAAAGTCTCTTCCAGTTACATTTGTAAGAACATAATTGGGCTGTTCACCTGCTTCTTTTACTCCGTTAAAACTTTCTCTAAAACGTTCTTGTTGGATTGCACGCTCTTGGCCAAGGCTTTGCATGGCACTGTCTAAGGCTTGGGCAGGAGAAATAATCAGCATGCAGAGGATTAAACCCAAAAGTGCCACTAGGCGTGGAGGTTTATTTGGATAGATTTTCATAGTGTGCTTGAAACTGCATTCACTCTGCCTTGATTATCTGTCTTGAGAGCAGATCACCAATCAGATATAGAGAACCTGCTACAACAGGAGGTGGTGTTGGCCATTTTTGCTTAGTGTTGAGTTCGGACAAAACCTGCTCAACACTATTGGCTTGAAAAAGTTGTTTTGAGAGTTCAGGGCATGCTTTTGATAGTTGGCTTTGGTTCCAGCTCTGGTGTTTAGGGATAGGAACAATCCATGCCTTGTCACCTTCTCCTAAAAATTGACGAAGCATTTCAGGTCCATCTTTTTGAGATTGTATCCCAAGAATAAACTCCAACTTTTCTGATATTTTTTTACATTGATGTAGCTCTTTTGAAAGAAGATTTGCAGCCAGAGGGTTATGTGCTCCATCTATAAGCAAAGGTAGTTTTCGCCAAGTTACGGATTGCAATCTTCCAGGCCAATGAGCGTGCTTAAACCCAAGCCTCATTTGAGTTTCAGTAATGTTCCAGCCTAAGGGTGTAATTGCTTCAAGTGCTGCTTTGGCTATAGCTGCATTTTGTCGTTGTACCTCTCCACTTAGACCTAGTTGCCAGTCTTTTGTTAGAGGAGTCACCCATTTAATTTTGGTGCCTTGAGAGACTGCTCTTTCTTCTAGGATTTTTGTCACTAAAGGATGTTGTTTTGCACTTATAACTTTTGCGCCTGTAGTTATAACAGCAGCTTTTTCTATTGCAATCTTTTCAAGAGTTCCGCCTAAGTGTTCGACATGGTCAAGAGCAATGGGGCCTATGGCAATAACTGGCCGGTAAGGATGTGCTGTGGTGGCATCTAAACGACCTCCAAGCCCTACTTCTAAAACTAAAATTTCTACTTTCTTTTTTGCGAAGTAACTAAAGGCAGCTGCTATTAAAAGTTCGAAAGTTGTAAGTTTTTCAGACTTTGCGAATGGCTGAAGATACGTTAAAAGATTTCGGAGCTCTTTTGGCGAAATCAAAGTTTCGTTGACTTTGATGCGTTCGCACCAGCTAATAAGATGAGGTGATGTAGTTACTCCTGCATGAATATTGGCAATTTTAAGGCTGTTTGAAATAAAGCTTGTTATTGATCCCTTCCCATTTGTTCCCGCAACTTGAATAGCAGGTATAGATTTACAGGGATTTCCTATTGCATTTAAGGCATTGGTTATTCGCTTTAGATCAAGATCCATCCTTCTAGTATTGAATTGAGGAATTAGGTCTTTGAATTCATTTGTATTTTCATATTTAGCTTCTTTCATTCTTAGAAGGTGTTCAATGTTGCCTCTAATCGTTTAAGTAATTCTTGGATCTCTTTGGAGTTGATTATTAATGGGGGTACTAGACGCACAATCTTTTGACCAGCACCTACTACAAGAAGTTTTTGTTTGATTGCAGCTAGGCTTAATTCTTTTGAAGATAAAGTTGAATCATCTCTAATTACAAGACCTTGAAGTAGGCCCCAACCTCTAACTTCTTCAAGATGACGTGGAAATTTCTCTACTAATAATCTTAGGCCATTGTTTAGCTGAAGCCCTCTTTCTCGAGCATTTTCTAGTAAACCCATACGTTCAATTTCATTCGCAACTGTTAGTCCTGCTTTACATGCAAATGGATTTCCTCCAAAGGTACTTGCATGATCTCCTGGTTCGAAAACATCTACATGTTTTTTTGCTAATAGTGCGCCTATTGCATGACCTCCTCCTAAGCCTTTTGCAAGTGTAAATACATCAGGCTCAATACCTAGATTCTGGTATCCCCACCATTGACCACTTCGCCCCATTCCTGATTGGACCTCATCGAAAACTAGAAGAATCTGATATTCATTACATAGCTTTCTTACATGCTTGAAGAAATTCGAATCCCCTGGAATTACTCCACCTTCTCCTTGAATGGGCTCGATTAATACTCCGGCAATACTTGGTCCCTTATCTTCTAGTCGATTGATTAATTTTGAGAATTCAATTGGGTCGTTATATGGGAAGAACTCAAAGCCTTCTACTACTGGTTCGAAACCTTTATGATATTTAGGCTGACCAGTGGCGCTAATGGTGGCAAGTGTTCTCCCATGGAAGCTGGAATTTGCTGAAAGAATAAGTGGCTTATCAATTCCTTTTCTTTTATGGGCATATTTTCTACAGAGCTTAATTGCGGCTTCATTTGCTTCAGCGCCACTATTGCAAAAGAAAACGCTATCTGCACAACTCTTTCTCACTAGCCAGTTAGCCAATTCCTTTTGTTCTGGAATGTTGTAAAGGTTCGAGATGTGTTGAATTCTCTTTAACTGTTTTGTGAGTGAACGCTGAAGGACTTTGTTGCTATGTCCCAAGCTACAAGTGGCTATTCCTGCAACTGCATCAAGGTAACGAAAACCCTTCGTATCCCAAACCCAGCAACCTTTTCCTCTAACTAATGTAAGAGGAAAACGTTGATAAGTCCCCATTATTGAAGTGGGAGCGGTGGGACTTGAACCCACATGCCCGAAGGCGCTCGATTTTGAGTCGAGTCCGTCTACCAATTCCGGCACGCTCCCTTAATGGGAGTTTATGTGAGAGACGGATTAGTTTTGTTTTCTTCTGATATGAGTACCAACACAATTCAACTTTGTTTCGATTGATGCATATCCTCGATCTAGGTGGTTAAGACCTTCGATTTTGCTTGTTCCCTTGGCTGCAAGGCCCGCTAAAACCATTGCGGCAGCAGCTCTTAGGTCAGAACCAAATACTGGGGCTGCACTGAGTTGTGCGACTCCTTCAATAACGGCTGTATTGCCCTGAGTCCTTATTGATGCGCCCATTCTCTGTAGTTCTGCTACATGTGACATTCGATTTTCGTAGATTTTCTCAGTGATGACACTGGTACCTTTCGCAGTGGTAAGTAATGCCATAAAGGGTGCTTGTAAATCTGTTGGGAAACCTGGAAATGGCTGAGTAGTTATATCAATGCCTTTTATTTCACCAGGAATAATTGTTATTCCATTATTTTCTATTTCTAGAGAGCATCCACAGTCTTTTAATTTTTGCAGAACTGCACTCAGGTGTTCTGGTATCACAGGTTCTATTCGAAGTTTAGACCTTGTAATTGCTGCTGCTATAAGGAAGGTTCCTGCTTCTATTCGGTCAGGGATGACCGTGTAATCACATCCGTGTAGTTTCTCGACCCCTTCAACGGTGATAGTTGCTCCACCTGCACCTCTCACTTTGCCACCCATTAAATTGAGCATATTTGCAAGATCTTGAACTTCAGGCTCTTGAGCGGAATTCTCAATAGTGGTCGTGCCTTCTGCCAAAACAGCAGCCATGAGGAGAGTCTCAGTTGCGCCGACACTTGGACAATCCAAAACAACAGAGGAGCCTTTTAAGCGACGTGAATTTCCAGGTAAAGAAGCAGTTACTACTCCATGCTCAACCTGAACTATTGCTCCAAGAGCCTTTAGACCTCGAATATGTTCGACCACTGGACGTGCGCCAATTCTGCATCCACCAGGTAAAGGTATCTTTGCTCGTCCTAAGCGTCCTAGTAAAGGACCTATGCAAAAAAAACTTGCCCTAAGGCCATTTACAAGTTCATAAGGAGGCTCTGAACGAGACAAATCATTTGCTTGTAATTCGATGAAGTCCAAACTTCTATTTACTTTTAAGCCCAGACTCATCAAAATCTTTGCCATTCCTCCAATATCGGTAAGCTCGGGAACGTTATGTATTCTTAAAGGCTCTTTAGTAAGAAGAGCCGCTGTCATAAGAACTAATGCGGAATTTTTAGCTCCGCTTACTCTGATTTTCCCTGATAAGGAACACTTGCCTTGTACCTCAAGATGCGGGCTCAAAATCCCTTCAGAGATTGTGGCCGCACTTTGCATGCTCGATTACTTCATTATTGAAGCCATATTGACAAGTCTTGCTAAATGCGTCTAGACGTCCGGCGTTTAAACTGGAATCAATGCGATTGTTTTTAAAGAAAAAAGCAGTCATATAATGATTAATGTCATATTTGTCGCATGCACGACAAATGCTGGCGGATGTGGCGGAATTGGTAGACGCGCTAGTTTCAGGTACTAGTGGCAGTAATGTCATGGGAGTTCAAGTCTCCCCATCCGCATTATCTTGATAAGGTTAAATTCTTTAAGATTAACGGAATGATTCTACTGAAAATCTCAAATGCTTCTGAGGTAGTTGCTTCAAAGCTGGGAAAATTTATTGAAAGCCTTACTCCAGATGGGATAGATCACTCAACTGTTGAAGATTTTGTTGTTAAGGAAATGATTCAGAACCTTTCTTCTGAGGGCTTAAAGGGTGAAGTTGCTGTGATTAATGGAATGGATATCGATGGAGAAAATTTATTGCTCAAAGAAGGTTTAAAGATTAGGAAGAATCAAGAGTTCTGAGGTTAGGTATATTTTCTACAATTCTCCGATATTTATATCAAGTCGTCGTAACCCTTTAGTGCGTCGACTAAGGTATTTGTCAACTCGTGAAGGTCGAGAAAGAGAGTCATTGCTATTGCTTGAAGGGACAAAGTTGTTAACTGAGTTGCTATTAACTTCCGAAAAACCTGAATCAATTATTGCTACTACTAGTTGGCTTGAATCACATTCAGAACTTATAAACTCTATACCTAATAAAACTTTGATTTATGAGGTTACTCCTGAGGTATTAAAGGCATCATTAACAACTGTTAGCCCAGATGGTGTTGCCTCTCTAATCTCTTTAAATGTGCTGCCAAAGAGTAATGAGAATTCAAATTTCATTTTGGCTTTAGATCGATTGCAGGACCCTGGAAATCTTGGGAGTTTGCTACGTACTGCATTGGCTGCTGAGGTGGATGATATTTGGCTGGGATCTGGGGTTGATCCTTTGGGTCAGAAAGTACTCAGAGCATCATCGGGTGCCGTTTTTCATCTTCCTTATATGCGCCTTGGTCCATCAGAAAAGGAAGGGGTTGAGCAAATGGCGGCGAAATTAAGGTTTGCTTCTTCTAAAGGTTTTCAAGTAGTAGGCACTTTTGTCCCTAAGTCTTCCGCTAACTTTTCTCTGATTCCATATTGGGAGCTTGATTGGACCAAGCAAACTGTTTTAGTTCTTGGCAATGAAGGTTCAGGTTTACATATAAGTCTTCAGCAGTGTTGTACACATAGCGTTACTCTGCCCCATAGCTCCTTGGTGGACTCTCTGAATGTGGCAGCAGCTGCTGTTCCTCTGCTATTGGAGCGGAGAAGGGCCAAAATGATTTTTACTTCGCAGCAACAAGGGTGAGTGAAGCCAGCTTTGATTTCGATTTGATTGTGATTGGTGCCGGTTATGGCGGTTTTGATGCGGCTAAACATGCTGCAGAAAATGGCCTAAAGGTTGCCATCGTTGAATCACGTGACATGGGTGGTACTTGTGTTAATCGTGGTTGCGTTCCGTCTAAAGCCTTGCTTGCAGCAAGCGGAAAGGTACGAGAACTTGCTGATGATGAGAACCTTAAAGGATTCGGAATTCATGCTGGACCTGTTCGTTTTGAAAGGCAGAAGATTGCTGATCATGCCAATCAGCTTGTCGCAACGATAAGGAATAACCTTACGAAAACCCTTCAAAGAGCAGGGGTGACCATCCTTAACGGGAATGGTCGATTAGAGGGGTTTCAGTGCGTCGGATTAAGAGAGAAGAATGGTGTTGATAGGGTTCTTAAATCTCGCGATGTAATTATTGCGACTGGCTCAGATCCTTTTGTCCCTCGAGGGTTGGAAACTGATGGACGAACGGTTTTCACAAGTGATGAAGCAGTCAACCTTGAATGGTTGCCTAGATGGATAGCAATCATTGGTAGTGGGTATATAGGTCTTGAATTTGCTGATGTTTATACGGCTCTTGGTTGTGAAGTGACGATGATTGAGGCTCTTGAGCGTGTAATGCCTACTTTTGATCCTGATATAACCAAGATTGCTGCAAGACACTTAATTGATGGTCGTGATATAGATGCTAGATCTGGAGTCATAGCTAGAAAGGTCACGCCAGGTTGTCCTGTTGTTATTGAACTTGCCGATATGAAGTCCAAAGAATTAGTTGAAAAGTTGGAAGTTGATGCAGTTCTTGTGGCTACTGGCCGAGTCCCCAGTAGTAATTCATTGAATTTGGATTCTGTAGGAGTGGAGACCAATCGAGGCTTTGTTCCGGTCGATGAGAGAATGAGGGTATTAGTGAAAGGAAAACCAGTTCAAAATCTTTGGGCTGTTGGAGATGTCACGGGTAAGTTAATGCTTGCTCATACTGCTGCTGCTCAGGGCACTGTGGCAGTTGAAAATATCCTTGGCAAAGAAAGAACTATCGATTATTTAAGTATTCCAGCTGCTACTTTTACTCATCCAGAAATTAGTTCAGTAGGCCTTAGTCAGGAAGATGCTAAAACTTTTGCTTCTGAAAATGGTTTTGACTTAGGAATCGTGCGTAGCTATTTCAAGGCCAATTCAAAGGCTTTGGCAGAAAAGGCTAGTGATGGGCTGATGAAGCTACTCTTCCGCAAGGATACAGGTGAAGTTCTCGGAGCTCATATTTATGGATTACATGCTGCTGACCTTATTCAGGAGGTCGCCAATTCGATTGCAAGACGGCAAAGTGTCTTGGAGTTAGTAAATGAGGTTCATACACATCCAACTCTTAGTGAAGTGGTTGAAGTTGCCTATAAACAGGCAGTTCAACTTTTAAAGAACGATTCTTCAACTAGCTAATTAGTAGCTTGTCTTAAGTTGAATCACTTTGTTTTGTTTTTATTCAATAGCTTTCTATGGAGATTCGTCGACGTCCCCCCAATCCAAGTATTAAGGTGTCTCACTTGGAGTATGCAATTCCTCACAAAGAAAGTGAGCCTAGGAATATTCTTGAAAGAATAGTATGGGAAAAAGATAGAGAGGTAGATGCAGCTCGAAACAAGTTTCCTCTAGATGTTTTGAAGTCTCAGATTTCTGAATTGCCTGCCTCTAGAGATTTCATTTCTGCCCTAAGAAAAGCTGCTGTAAAGCCTGCTGTTATTGCTGAAGTCAAGAAAGCAAGCCCTAGTAAAGGAATTATTCGTAAACATTTTGACCCTTCAAAAATTGCTTATTCATACCAGAGGGGTGGTGCTAGTTGTTTATCTGTGCTTACTGATAAGCAATTCTTTAAGGGTGGATTCGA
The DNA here is from genome assembly GCA_003216155.1 of Prochlorococcus sp. AG-409-A19. Next base: position 42,705 of record QCJH01000005.1, read on the forward strand.
AGTATTGGTTGAGGTTCGTGAAGCCGTCGATTTACCTCTCCTTTGTAAGGACTTCATACTTACCCCTTACCAGCTTTACCAAGCTAGAGCAGCAGGAGCAGATGCCGCTCTATTAATCGCAGCTATTCTTTCCGATTCGGACCTTAGTTATTTGAGCAAGGTTGCCAAAAGTATTGGACTTACTGTTTTACTTGAGGTACATGATGCCAAAGAGCTTGAGAGAGCTCTTAATCTTGAACTTTTCCCACTTATAGGAATTAACAATCGTGATTTAGGCACATTTGAAACAGATATTGGTACAACAGAGGAACTTGCTGGGAGATTTGGGAAGCGACTTAAGGAGCAAGATATACTTTTGGTTAGTGAATCTGGAATAAATACTAGAGCTGATCTAGACAGAGTTTCTTCAGTAGGAGCTGATGCAGTTTTGGTTGGGGAATCATTGATGCGTAAAAGCGATATTACTGCTGGGCTTAAGCTTCTTATAAATGGTTGATAATTACTTATGCTTCAAAAGTTGATTTTGCTAATAGGAACATATTTCTTGATGGTGATTCCTATTAATAAGTCAGAATTCAGGGTGGTTTTTTAGACCTCATGATCGTAAGCATCTTGACGGGTTTTGCAGCTGGCGCGATTCATGTAGTCGGTGGTGTTGATCATCTTGTCGCTATGGCTCCAGGTGCAATGCGAAAGCCCAGAGCTGCATTGCGGAATGGACTGGCTTGGGGTCTAGGGCATTCTGCAGGGGTCCTTTTCCTTTCTTTAGTTGCGATTTTGATTAAAGATTTGGCACATATTGAGCGTATGTCTTCTTGGGCTGAGTTCACGGTAGGGATGTCTCTTCTTGTGGTTGGTGTCATGGCGGTTCGTACTTCTTTGGGTTTAGATATTCATACTCATGAGCATGTTCATAGAAATGGTCTGAATCATGAACATGTTCATGTTCATGTTCATATGCGAGGAGAGCACATGCATGCCAGGCATCCTCATGCATCAACAAGTTTGGGACTTTTGCATGGTTTAGCAGGGGCAAGTCATTTGCTTGCAGTTATGCCTGCTTTGGCACTTCCCCCTATGGGTGCATTTGCTTATTTATTGGCTTATTTATTAGGCTCAGTCGTTGCGATGGGATCAGTAGTTGTTGCTCTTTCTATGGCGACTTTTCGAGCAGGAAGGCGTTTGGTTCCCGTCCTCTTTGGACTTACTGGAGGTTTATCAATTGTAACTGGTTGCGTTTGGATTCAAAAAACTTCCATCCAGATTTTCTGAATCAAATCGATTTGAATTTTAGATTTCCTATTTTTAGAACGACTTCAGCAATTCCATAAAGGTAATCTTTATGAACTAATCCAAATTGACGACTATCTGTACTTACTAATTCATTGTCTCCTCTTACTTCAATTCCATTTGCACTGATCCCATATATTCTTTTGATTATTAATAGCTGGGTGTTAAGAGGGTGATTAATTAAAACGATGTTGCCCTTTGAAGGGGTCATCATTCTTGGATTCACTCTGCGAAATATGACTAAATCGCCTGGAGATAGCGTTGGGCGCATTGAGTAGCCGTTGACTCTAAAGAGACGACGGCTACCTGTAAGAAGAAGTATTAGTGAAAGCCAGTTTTTTCTTCTCAGAGCAGTCTTGCCTCAGCTGGCAGTGACCCACGCATTGGAACGACCTTTGGAATTCCAGAACATGTGATGAATCTTTTCTACTGCTTTCATAAGTTCTTCAGCTTTAGCTTGGTCAATATTTACTTTGCATGCACTGCATAACTTTGCTGCTTTCCAGAAGGTGTCATGTAGGTCTGGGTAAGCAGCTAAATGTTCGGGTTTGAAATAATCAGTCCATAGAATCAGAAGTTCTTTTTTGGTCTCTTGTGCTTGCTCTTCTTTTACAGCAACAAAACGAGAGAAGGTGTTGTTGTATTCAGACCAAGCAGCTTGATCGTTGCTTGAAGGGGGTGTTAGGGCTAATAGTTTTTTTGTCATTGAAAGTACTGCTTCAGCTGCTATTCGAGCTGAGGCAGGGTCGTAAACACCACATGGTCCATCACAGTGAGCCTGTGCAGAGCGCGCTGGCAGGTTGTTGAGGATTGCTGAAAGTGCCGAGCGGAACATCTAAGCAAAAAAATATCCTACAAACAGCCTACTTGGGCAAGCTCCCATTTGTGCGCAAATAGTTTGTTGAATGGAATAAATAATCAATTCACACTGAGTAACTCCACTTCGAATATCAAAGTGGCATTAGGGGGAATTACGTTCCCAGCTCCTCGGCTGCCATAACCAAGCTCAGGTGGAATTGTTAATTTGCGCTTCCCGCCGACTTTCATTCCAGCAACGCCTTCATCCCATCCTTTTATTACCCGTCCTGCTCCTAGAGGGAATTGAAAAGGTCCGCGACCGTAACTACTGTCAAATTCTTTGCCGTCTTCAAGTGTTCCTTTGTAGTTAACCGAAACTGTCTTCCCTGAAGTTGCTTCATCACCTTCACCAACAATGAGATCGGTGATTTTTAGTCCGCTTGCGGTCACAAGAGATCCTCCTGTTTTTAGTTCGCCTCCGAGAGCAGAGGCATTGTTTTGGGATGAGTCATCCTTGGCCATTGTGAACAACGTTGGATTTGGGTCTTCTGGGTCAAGTTCAAAGGGGTTGCTAGCTATTGAGATTTCTTCCCTTGTTCTTACTTCTGCTCGCGAAATCGTTGATTCATTGCTGTCAGCCAAAACGCTAGAAGGAGAAAATACTTGGCTTACGAGTGCCAACGCTAAGCAAGACAGAAAAACGCAAGTACTTATAAGGATGTCTCGCACAGAACTTAGATAGATAGCTAAGGATAATTCTTGCAGGAGAACTGCCTATAATCAGGATTGGTTCATTTATGGAAATTTCTTTTAATCGGATTTATATCGCAGTATCAAAAGTTAGCCTCTTCAATTTTAAATTCCAGCTCCTAGACTCCAAAGATTATTTTCTGTTTAGCTTTCCGCTAACATTTCATAGATTTTGTAGGCTTAGGAATTTGCTAAGGTTTCAGTTGATCATTATTTAATCTTAGTAACTGTATCCCTAAAGAACTTGATTTTAAGATAAGAAGATTATTCCTTTTTTCTATTTCTTTCTTCGATTCTTAATTAAGATCTTAATTCAATTATCTATGGATGATCTTCTGAATAACTAATTATGCAAAGTGATCGATTCTTAGCATTGATTAAAGCCGTAATAGGTGGTTTGATTGCAGGATTTGCTGTTGGTCAATTAGGTATAGTTTTTATTGCACCCGCCTTGGCTTTGCTTTGGGATGTTAGTTGCTTCCCTTGGGCCACTGGTTTGTGGGGAGGGGTGGCAGTTTTAGTGAGTCATCGATGGCTTTTGTCATTGCACCCTCTTACTTGGATTGGAGTTCCTTCTTTTCTTAGTTTTCCTATTGCTTTTCTTATTTTAATTTTTTGTTCACTAATGGCTTTTGTTTTGGTCGGATTTTGGGGATGGTTGGGGCAGACTATTTCAAAGACTCTTAATTTTGAAGGAGTAATTAGAGGAAATATTTCTTTTGCTTTATTTATGTCTTCTTTGTGGGGTTTGTCGGAGGTTTTATTGGCTCGACTTCCTTTCTTTTGGATAGGTTTGGGTGGCAGCCTCTTGCCAGGAGATCTGCCTCTTGCAGGTTTGGCAAGATTATTTGGCTCTGGAGGATTGGCTGTAGTTCAATTGTTAATAGGTTGGTGGATCTGGAGGATATTTGTCTTCTGGAAATATGGTTTTAGTTTAAAGCGATTAGTCTCTTTAGGTTTATTTTGTCTGTTTGTGTCTCATGGAATTGGATGGGGTCTTCTTCATTCTGAACTAGAAGCTTCTTCTAATAGTTCAATCGCACTTTGGCAATCATCTATACCTACACGCGTTAAATTTTCGTATGGTCAAAAACTTTTAACCAGTAAATCTCTACAGAAGGCACTTGATAATGCTGAGGCATTAAAAGCAGACTTCTTAGTTGCACCTGAAGGGACACTTGTTGCTGGCCAAAACCTTTTAGCCCCTTCACCTTTAAAAGCACTTGTTGGTGGTTTTAGATGGGTACGCGGTGAGCAAAGAAGTTCGTTGCTTTTTTTTCAGGAAGGTAACCTGAACCCAGAATTGGCCATAGATAAGAATCGTTTAGTGCCTTTGGGAGAATGGTTACCTGCTTTGCCTGGAGGTTCATTTAATGGACTTTCAGCAGTTGGAGGTTTGCAATCAGGGGAAGCTTCAAGGTTATTGAAATGGGATGGCCCGTCTATTGCTGTAGCTATTTGCTATGAAATTGCTAATGGAACTGCCTTGGCCAAGGCAGTTTCTAATGGCGCCAAGTGGATATTAACAGTTGCAAATTTGGATCCATATCCGAAATTACTGCAGAATCAGTTTCTTGTTTTGGCACAATTGAGAGCGATAGAAACCTCAAGAGATCTTATAAGCGTTGCCAATACAGGCCCTTCATCAAAGATATCTGCTAATGGAGAAGAATATAAGGTTTTGGAACCATTTTCTTCTGGAATTGGCTTAGCAGGATTAAATACATATCTATCAATTACTCCTTATGTTTTTTGGAGAGAATTTCCATTATTTATCTTGCTCTTTACGAGTCTTTTCTTCCTTATATATCTAGATTGATTTAATTGTACTTGTTTTGTAGTGTTTACTTTTTTTCTATTATTCCACCACCTAAGACCAGTTCTTGTTTGTAGAAGACTGCTGCTTGGCCAGGTGTTATTGAAAACTGCTTTTCTTTGAAATCAAGCTTGCACCTATATGGCCGATTGTTTTTAGAATCTTCATCTGTTGGTGAGATTGGAGTAAGAAGGGCAATTACAGGATTGCTCCTATAACGTACTTGAACCTCAACAGATATAGGTTTTGGGGGTGGGCTTATCGAAACCCAATTTATAGATTTTACAATACAACTTGAATCCCCTGACTCCGATCTAGGGGCGACAACAACTTTGTTAAAAATAGCATCAAGACTTATTACGTGAAGAGGCTCACTCCAAGAAACTCCCAACCCTTTTCTCTGTCCTATTGTGAAGTGTTCAATGCCATCATGCTTTCCTAATATAGTTCCATCCTTAAGTACAATTTCACCTTCACTTGGAGGAATATAACTATCTAAAAATGCTTTCATAGAACCATGATGATCTGCAAGGCAAAGGTCCTGGCTTTCAGGCTTCTTTGCAGTTCTTAGCTCATATCTATTTGCTTCACACCTAGTTTCTTCTTTTGTAAGTTCTCCTAGGGGAAAGACCACTCTTGATAAAATTTCTTGCGAAAGGTCGTAAAGGAAATAGCTTTGATCTTTGTTTTTGTCTTTACCTCTTAGAAGATGATATCTTCCTTTTGAACCTTCTGTTTGAGGATCTGAAAGATCCGCATTTTGAGGATTACGAATACGTGCGTAATGTCCAGTCGCAATTCGTTCTAAATTAAGTTCTTTTGATGACCATTCCAACATAGAATTGAATTTTACAAATCTATTGCATCTTGAGCAAGGTAAAGGTGTTGTTCCATTCCTATATCCGTTTACAAGATGTTCCACTATCTCTTTTTCGAATTTCGATCTTGAATCAATAATGTGATGAGGAATTCCTAGTTGTTTACATATCCCAGCTGCGTCAATTAGTCCATCTGAGCAGCATGCACCTTTGCCGCTTAATAGCCAAAGAGTGATTCCTTCTACATGCCACCCTGCTTCTACTAATAGAGCAGCTGTTAAGGAACTATCTACACCTCCTGACAAGCCAACTGCTACACGATGTTCTCCATTTAATTCATGAAGATGCTTTAGAGCTAGTTCTCCAGCTTGAGTAGCTGAAATTGTTGAGTTCATGGCAATTTCGTCATACAAGTTGGAGGAGCTGTGCGTAATTAGCGTTTTTATTCATAGTGAGATTTGATGATTGAATTTTGTGTCCTGGCCTTCTCGTGATGCGGATCACTTTTTGGTAAGTGCTTCGCAGATGGATTCTTTGGAGAAAGAAATGCTGGATAGCGGCTTGCCAGTTGCTTCTTTGATGGAAAAAGTTGGTCAGCATATGTCTGCTTGGTTTCTTGGCAGGCCTGAATTGCTTGAAAGGGGTGTTCTTGTTTTGGTTGGCCCTGGTCATAACGGAGGTGATGGATTAGTTGTAGCGAGAGAGCTTCACCTTGCCGGAGTTAAGGTGAAACTCTGGTGTCCAATGTCGATTAGTAAATCATTAACTAAACAACATTTTTCTTATTTGAGTTGGTTGGGAGTAGAAAATCTTCTTAGTGCTCCTGACGCATCAGATGCAGCACTTTGGATTGAAGCCATATTTGGACTTGCACAATCGAGGCCATTATCTGATTCATTGGCGGAGTTGTTCCAAGCTAGGCAACTAGCTAACCCAGGAAGGCTAGTGAGTTTGGATGTTCCTGCTGGAGTGTGTTCTGATACTGGAAAACTTCTTTCAGAAGGCGCGGCAGTTGCCACTACAACGTTAACTGTAGGGCTGATTAAGCAAGGTTTAATTCAAGATGCAGCCTTGGAAAATGTTGGCCGTTTAGTACGCATAGACATTGATGTTCCACCAATGCTTTTAAATAAATTCTTAAATAAAGCCCCTTTAAGGATCAATAAAAAAGACCTCAGATCTTTTCAATGGCCTGTTCTGCCTCCAGCCACAATGAAATATGAGCGAGGTCGAGTATTGGTAATCGCAGGTAGTGAGAAATATCCTGGGGCAGCATTATTGGCTTTAAAGGGAGCTTTGGCCAGCGGTGCTGGCAGTATCAAGATTGATGCCCCCTCAGTTCTGGCTGAGAAAATATGGCCAGTTTTACCTGAAGTGGTTATGTCACATGTTTTTTATAATTATCAAAAAATTGGGATTAGTTTGGAGGCATCACTTGCTAGGCAAGATCTAGGCAAAGTGGATTCAATTTTGATTGGACCAGGTATAGATTTTAATGGGAAGTCTTGGTCATTAATCGCAGAACATTTGAAATGTTTTTTGGGCTTGTTGGTAATTGACGCGGATGGACTTAATCAATTATCTAATTTAAGTCAAGGTTGGAAATGGTTGCTTGATCGCAGTGGGCCAACTTGGATTACTCCACATCTAGCTGAATTTCGAAAGCTTTTCCCTGAAATTGATCCTTCGCAGCCCCTTAAAGCAGCATTGGAGGCGGCACGGATGTCAGGTTCAGGAGTGGTTTTAAAAGGAGCTCATAGTGTCGTAGCTGATGCTTATGGTGGCGTTTGGCAGGTTGGTGAAACCACGTCAATAGTTGCTCGAACAGGTCTTGGTGATTTATTGGCTGGATATGTTGCGGGATTGGGTTCAATATCTGTTGCTTCAGATGGAGGTTGTAGTGCTGAGGTTTTGGCGGGAGCAACATTTCTACATGCAGAAGCTGCTCGAAGATGCAAAAAGGGGAGCTCTGCTTCTTCTGTAGCTTCAGTCCTTGAATCGCTCACTACGTTTCTTCAATCGAAAGAATGTGGTCAATAGCACATCAAATTGTCTTGAATGAGAGCTTTTTAGCTCTAAATGTGTACTTTTACTCGCATGAATATGAAGGGTTCTTGAAAGCACAAGGTGTTTTGGGAATTTTGTAGGAAAGTCCTAATCCATCTCGATGGGTTAGCAAAAGATGGTTTCATCGGCAACTAGATCGACTGAATCAAGCAGAAGGCGTAGCAGTGATCCAATTAGTTGGTATCTAGCGACGATAGGTCGTATCCCTTTGCTTACACCAGCTGAAGAGATCGAATTAGGTAATCAAGTACAGACAATGATGAGTCTCACTGAAGACGGCATGATTGCTGACACTAATAAAAAATTGTCTTCTCATCAGCGTCGCATGGTGCGTATTGGCCGACGTGCCAAAGAACGAATGATGAAGGCGAATCTGCGTCTTGTAGTCAGCGTGGCTAAGAAGTATCAAGGTAAAGGCTTGGAGCTTCTTGATTTAATTCAGGAAGGATCTCTTGGCTTGGAAAGAGCTGTTGAGAAGTTTGATCCTACTCGTGGTTATAAATTTTCTACTTATGCGTTTTGGTGGATTCGCCAAAGCATGACTAGAGCAATTGCTTGCCAGTCAAGGACTATTCGTTTGCCAGTCCATTTAAGTGAGCGCCTTACGACTATTAGAAAGGTGAGTCTGGATTTGGCTCACAAATTGGGCGCAATGCCTAGTCGACTTGAGATTGCCGAGGCTTTGGATATGCCTCTTGAGGAGCTCGACTCTCTTTTGCGTCAGGCACTTACTACTAGTAGCCTTGATGCTCCAGTAAATGGAGACGATGGAAGGAGCTTCCTTGGAGATTTGATTGCTGATGCTGCAGAAGAAGAACCTTTAGATAAAGTTGAGCAGCGCATTCATCACGAGCAGCTTGGACGTTGGTTAACCCATTTGAGTGAGCAGGAGCAACATGTACTTAGACTTCGTTTTGGTTTGGAAGGAAATGAAAGGCATACCCTTGCTGAAATAGGTCGAATGTTGGAAGTTTCTAGAGAGAGAGTTCGTCAAGTTGAATTGAAGGCGCTAAGAAAATTGAGAAACCTTACTAGAAAACTTCCAGGGGGGATCTAGCCATTGCTAATGGCTTTACTTGATATTTCCTTACAAGTTTTGCTAGATTTTTATTCTTCAGCCCAAATGTATTTATTAAGTTCTTGAGGGTCAGGTTCTTCTGCTGATAATGCAAATTCAACAGCATCAGTAACTTCTTTATCTATATCTTTTTCGATTTTACGAAGATCTTGTGATGAGACAACTGAAGTTTTTAGAAGATCATTTTCAAGAGTTTTTAGAGGATCACGTTCAGCCCAAAACTTTTTCTCTTCTTCCTTACGAAGCTCATCTGGATCGGCAAGAGAGTGGCCTCTATAGCGATAAGTAAGGCATTCCAAAAGAGTTGGCCCTTCTCCAGCCCTTGCACGCTCTATAGCTCTTTGAGCGGCTGCTCTAACGGATAAAACATTCATGCCATCAACTTCTTCCCCTGCCATTCCAAATGCGGAAGCTTTTCTCCATATTTCAGGGTCACTTGTGGCTCGGTCATGAGCCATTCCTATGGCCCATTTATTGTTCTCTACTACAAATATGATTGGGAGCTTCCACAGTTGAGCCATATTCAAACACTCAAAGAATTGGCCATTGTTACAAGTGCCGTCTCCGAAAAAGGCTGCAGTAACTGAATCACTCTTGGGGTCTCCTAGGGCATCTCTCTTATAACGACTTGTAAATGCCGCTCCAAGGGCGACAGGGATTCCTTCCCCAATAAATGCATAACCTCCAAGCAGATGGTGTTCTTTTGAAAAAAGATGCATTGAACCGCCTCTGCCTTTGCTGCACCCAGTTTGTTTGCCAAAAAGCTCGCTCATAACCTCACGAGCAGGTACACCAGCACTTAATGCATGAACGTGATCTCGATAGGTGCTGCAGAACCAATCATGCTTCCTTCTCATTGCTCCAATTACTCCAGTACTAACTGCCTCCTGTCCGTTGTAGAGGTGAACGAATCCAAACATTTTTCCTCGGTAATACATTTCGGCACATTTATCTTCGAATCTGCGTCCAAGGGTCATGTCTCTAAAGAGTTCTAGTCCTGTTTCAGGACTAACTTTGGCCGGTTCTGCTGAGGTCAAAGTCGAGATTCTTTCAGCATGTTGACTTGATGAAATGGTTGGCTTCATTGGCTTTTCTGATGCCATTACGGTCTCCTTACTCATTACAGCCTCAGGCCACTAGATATACGACTGTAAGGTCCTGTGGATTAAGAATGGGCAAAACCCCTTCCGATGCCTAGAGTTTTGTTCCAGTAGCTGACCGTTTGGTGGAACTGCCTATAGATCATTTCCGCTTATTGGGTTTGAGTCCATCGGCAGAAGCTGAGGCAGTACTCAGGACCCTTCAGGTGAGGCTGGATCATTTTCCTGATCAAGGATTTACCCATGACGCCTTGATGAAGCGAGCAGAGTTATTACGCCTTTCAGCAGATTTACTTACTGATAGTTCGCGTCGAAAGGAATATGAAGTTGCTTTGTTGAGCGGTGCTACAGGTTTGGAGGTCCCTTCGACTAGGGAAGTAGCAGGATTGATTTTGCTATGGGAAGCGAATGCTTCCCATGAAGCTTTTCGTCTTGCTTGTTCAGGATTGCGTCCACCTCAGACTCCTGCTCTTGGGAGTGGAAGGGAATCTGATCTTACTTTGATTGCTGCGCTTGCATGTAGTTCTGCTGCGCTTCAGGATCAGGAACAAAGGCATTACGAATCAGCTGCAATCCTTTTGCAAGAAGGATTGCAGCTCTTGCAAAGGATGGGAAAGCTCCCCCAGCAACGCAAGTTGCTTAGTGAAGGTTTGGAGGCTTTAATGCCTTATCGAATTCTTGATCTCGTGAGCAGAGATCTTGGAGATCAGGTCTCACACCAAGAGGGAATTCGTTTGTTGGATAGTTTTGTTATTCAGAGGGGGGGGATTGAAGGAGGAATCTCAAATGCAAACTCTGGGAAGAAAGATCTTGATCAGGAAGAATTTGAACTTTTTTTTCAGCAAATTAGGAGATTTTTAACAGTTCAGGAGCAAATTGATCTCTTTACAAGTTGGAGAAAAGCCGGCTCTCCCGATTCCGGATTCTTGGCAGTTTTGGCACTTACAGCAGCTGGATTTTCTCGTAGGAAGCCCCAAAGGCTTTTTGATGCCAGAAAGCTGCTGTTGAAGATCAATCAAGAGGGATTTGATTCAATGCCATTATTGGGTTGTCTTGATCTTTTGCTTGCTGAAATAGATCAAGCTCAGGAACATTTTCAGAAAAGTGTTGATTCTGAATTGCAAAATTGGCTTGCAAATTTTCCTGGAGAAAGATTGGCAGCTCTATGTGAATACTGTATTGATTGGCTTAGAAAAGATGTTTTAGTAGGTTATAGAGATGTAGAAGTTGAGGCTGTTGATTTAGAAGCTTGGTTCGCTGATAGGGATGTTCAGGAATATTTAGAGCGTCTTGAAAACAAGGGTTTTCTTGGCGTTGCACAGGCTAACAATGCGTTTTCTTTCTTTACGTCTTTATCATCACAAGATGAAATCTCTTATCCGGATAATAATGAAGAGCTATCAATAAATCAATATCCTGGAAGTTCTGAGATCTCTTCTTTGAATAAGGCGAGAGAGCCTGAGAATGATTCACTTGAAGATATTCCAAATGAAGTTACCTCTTTGAGAAAGATATATATAGATTCATTCAATTCATTGCGCTCATATCTCGATAAGATAACTTCCAGGAATGTGACTTTTTTAATAGGATCTGCTGCATTTATTGCTGTTTTCTTGACAGTTGGTGGAATTGATTTATTTGTTTCAAGGTCTAGAATTCAAACCAATAGGGTCTCCGAAGAGAATTCTTTATCTGATTTGCAGATTTTATCAGAATTAGAATCTGAGAATGATTCTAACAGTGAACCTGAGAATGAATCTATATTAGGGATTGATTTGGCACCACTTACTTCTAAGAACCCTAGCGAAGCCGAGCTTCGTGAAGTTATTGAGGCTTGGTTAAACAGTAAATCAATTATTTTGGCTGGAGGTAAAACTGATTTACTAGAAAAAATAGCTAGAGAACCTCTAGTAAAACGGGTGTTTAAGGAGCGATTGAAAGATGCTTCTGTTGGGGAAATTCAGAAGGTTCAGGCCACTATTAATTCTTTAGAGGTTATTAGTCAAACATCAAGTAGGATTGCAGTGAAAACAAGATTGACCTATTGGGATAAGCGCTTTGGTCCTGAAGGGGAAATAATTTCCGAGACTTCTTTCCCGTCTCTTAAAGTTACTTACATTTTTGGTAAAGATGGAGATACTTGGAGACTGCATGAATATTTAAGTGGAAGTTGAAATCGGTTTTTGCTTACTATCTTGTGGGTTTTTATATTATTAACTCATAGATTTATTTTTTCCATGTTTGAAGACCTTTCAGCCAGTTTTGAAGAGGCAGTTAAAGGCTTGAGGGGCCAGGGCAAGGTAAGTGAGAATAATGTTGATGGAGCTTTAAAGCAGGTTAGAAGGGCTTTGCTTGAGGCGGATGTGAGTTTGCCTGTAGTTAAAGAGTTTGTTGAAGAGGTCAGACAGAAGGCCGTAGGAGCAGAAGTAGTACGTGGAGTTAGTCCTGATCAGAAATTTATTCAAATTGTTCATGAGCAGTTGGTTGAGGTTATGGGTGGTAATAACTCACCTCTAGCAAGTGCATCATCAGGTCCAACTGTTGTTTTGATGGCTGGTTTGCAGGGTGCAGGGAAGACAACTGCTACCGCAAAGTTAGGACTTTATTTAAAGGATCAAGGTAGAAGACCTTTGATGGTGGCAGCTGATGTTTATAGGCCTGCGGCGATAGAGCAGTTGAGAACTCTTGGTAGTGAAATCGATATTGAAGTTTTTAGCCTTGGTTCAGATATCAAGCCTGAGGAGATTGCAAAGGCTGGACTCGCAAAGGCACGTGAGGAGTCTTTTGACACATTATTAGTAGATACGGCTGGGAGGCTTCAAATTGATGGAGAAATGATGGAGGAGATGGTGCGAATCCGTTCCTCAGTAGAGCCTCATGAGGTGCTTTTGGTAGTGGATTCGATGATCGGTCAAGAGGCGGCTGATCTAACTAGAGCATTTCATAAGAAGGTTGGAATTACTGGAGCTGTTCTTACAAAGTTGGATGGAGATTCCAGGGGAGGAGCTGCTCTATCTATTCGAAAGGTAAGCGGTCAACCGATCAAATTTATAGGTACAGGAGAAAAGGTTGAGGCCTTGCAGCCTTTTCATCCTGAGCGGATGGCCAGTCGAATCTTGGGAATGGGAGATGTACTCACTCTCGTTGAGAAAGCACAAAAGGAAGTCGAGATTGCTGATGTTGAGAAGATGCAGAAGAAGCTTCAAGAGGCAACTTTTGATTTTTCAGATTTTGTTAAGCAGATGAGGCTTATTAAGCGAATGGGTTCTCTAGGAGGTCTTATGAAGATGATTCCTGGAATGAATAAGCTTGATCAGGGCATGCTTAAGCAAGGTGAAGAGCAGTTGAAACGCATTGAGTCGATGATTGGCTCAATGACCCCTGATGAACGCAGCCAGCCTGAGCTTTTAGCAGCGCAACCTTCGCGGCGGAGAAGGGTTGCCTTAGGAAGTGGCCATACTCCTGCGGATATGGACAAGGTATTGGCGGACTTTCAAAAAATGCGAGGGTTTATGCAACAGATGTCTAGAGGAGGGGGTATGCCTGGCCTTCAAGGAATGAATGGCTTATCTGCTCCAGGTGCCGGTGGTGATTTTGCACGAGGTATGCCTGGCATGCCAGGCGGAGGAAGAGGAGGGGTTGGAGCCCCTAGAAAACAGAAACCTTTCAAGAAGAAGAAAGGCTTTGGAGATCTTTGATGGTCAGCAGGTTAAAGTATTTATTTGACGTGTGTTTTAAATCACCGTCGAGACTAAAACCTTTATTTGGCAAGGGTCAAGATGATCAAGCTCCGCCTTAAGCGGTTTGGGAAGAAGAGAGAAGCGAGTTTTCGCTTAGTAGCTTGCAATAGCACTTCTAGACGGGATGGTCGTCCTCTTCAGGAATTGGGTTTTTATAACCCACGCACTAAAGAGACAAGACTTGATACAGAGGCCTTGCGGGTTCGTTTAAGTCAAGGGGCTCAGCCTACTGATGCTGTTAGATCGCTTTTGGAAAAAGGAGGGCTTATAGAAAAGACGGTTCGTCGAGCTGAATTGGTAGGTAAAGCTAAGCAAGAAGCTGCTCGTAAGGAAAGTTCAAAACAAGTTGCTAAGGCAGCTATAGAAAATAGCCCTGAAGATAATTCTTCGGCTGATACCGAAAATTCCGAAGCCTGATTATTCCTATGACCGGAGCTGCCCGTGATGGTTGCTTCGTAATTGATCTCCCTAATTCAGATGCAGCACTTGCATTGGCTGGAGAAGGGCACACTATGTTGCACCAGCTTGAAATGTTTTCAGGGGCATCAATTGTGCTCCGTGGCCTCCAGCTCTTTATCACTGGTCTTCCAATTCAATTGGAAAGAGCAGCAGCTTCGATTGAGTTAACAAGACCAATGTGGGAAGAAGGTCAGTCTTTAACTTCTATTGATTTGAAAAATGCATTTAAAGCTCTAGAAACTGGCTTAAGTGATGATCATGTTGCAATGGGTCATCATGTACTTGCGAAAAGTAGAAGAGGAGCTTTATTTCGTCCTCGAACGCTTCGTCAGAAGTCTTATGTGGAGGCTATAGAAGCTAATGAACTTACCTTTGCGATTGGGCCTGCAGGTACAGGGAAGACTTTCCTTGCTGCATTATTGGCAGTTCGAATGCTTACTGAACGAAAGGTTGAAAGACTTGTTTTGACAAGGCCTGCCATAGAGGCTGGAGAAAGATTAGGTTTTCTTCCTGGTGATCTTCAGCAAAAAGTTGATCCATATTTAAGGCCTCTTTATGACGCACTTCATTCTTTATTAGGTCCAGAAAAAACCACAGCTTTATTAGAGAAGGGAGTTATTGAAGTAGCGCCACTTGCCTATATGAGAGGACGCACCCTAAAGGAGTCATTTGTGATCCTTGATGAGGCCCAGAACACAACTTCAGCTCAGATGCGAATGGTTTTGACTAGATTGGGAGAAAGATCTCGTATGGTTGTTACCGGAGATATCACTCAGGTTGATTTACCAGCTAATCAGAAAAGTGGACTAGTGGAAGCAATAGAGGTACTTGATCAAGTTGAAGGTATTGCTATATGTGAATTGACCTCAGAGGATGTAGTACGTCATCATTTAGTCCAAAAAGTTGTGGAGGCCTATTCCAAAAGAGATTGCCGATAGGGAGATCCGCACAAATAATTCAACCAAATTCTATTTTTTACTGGCAGAGTACTTGGGTTAAATGATCTGGTGAGTCATGCCAGCAAGCAGCAATTTTCAGGCGGCCATTCGTGAGGCCCAATCAAGTGCCTTAGTTGGTCCAAATGTAGTTAATAAGGCTTTGCCTTATGTAGGCGGGGGGATGCTTCTAACCGCTGGAGGGGTTATTGGTGGTTTGTCTCTTCAGATTACTAACCAAGCTTTATTTATGCCACTTTTCTGGGTTGCACTAATAGGCAACTTCATTTTGTTTTTTGTCGCTCAGAACGTGGCATTAAAAGCTAATAACTCAACGGCATTGCCTTTGTTAAGTGCTTACAGTCTTATCACTGGTTTTACCCTCAGTGGAATAGTTGCAATAGCAATTGGTACAGCAGGAATTGGTTCAGTTGGAACAGCTGCTTTAGCAACTGGAATTACCTTTGCTATTGCTTCGATTGTCGGACGCAGGATGAGTGACAGTGTTGGCCAAGCACTTAGTGGCGTTGTAGGGCTTGGTTTAATTGGTTTAATCATTGCAATGCTTGTTCAAATAGTTGGTGGAATTTTTGCTCCAGGAATGTTTGGTGGTAGTGGACTTGAATTAATGATCGCTGGTTTTGGAACAGTCCTTTTTGTAGGAATGTCTTTTGTTGATTTTTATACAATGCCTCGTACTTATAGAGATGATCAATACTTAGCAGGTGCTCTTGGAATGTATTTGACTTATATCAACCTTTTCATTTTTATTTTGAGATTGATGATAGCTCTTCAGGGTGGAGGCCGTAGAGATTAAGAGTTAGACCTTATAAAAGAAAGCAAAAAGAGGGTTTGTAACCCTCTTTTTTTAGTTTTGGGCCACTGCGCTTGCACTAGAAGCTATTGCTTCTCTTTGTTCTTTGTCATAAGACCACTTGTCTAGGAAAAGCTCATCTTCACTTTCTCCGATAGTTCCTTTTAAGAGCTTTTCTATGCGATTCTTTACCGCATTAGTTTCTAGAAGACGTAAAAGTTCAATGCAGCGTTCTTTTATTCTTTCAGATTTAGACTTTTGGTTTTCTTCTGACTGTCGTTCATGATGAATCACCATTGCGGTACTCATTGCAAGGTTTTTAACAGTTAAGTCCACAATCTTTTCCCCAGCGGCGCGTAGCCGCAATACAAGTGTGTCAGGCAAACGGTCTAAAAGTGTGAAATCGCTAGCAAGGCCAATTACAAAGAAACCTCTTGCGCCATCAGGTGTCTTTATAAGCTCCCCAACCTGATCTGATAGGACTTCATCGCTAACTTCTCCTGATTCCCATGCTTTGCAGATGGTAATAGATGCGTGAATAGCTTGTTCAAAGGTAGGTGTTTTGGTATTCATGGTTTAACAACCTTTTTGTTAAGGCTATGTGTAGACCTTCCACAAATTATGTTTTCAGCTGAATCTTTAGATAAGAACTTTCGCTCAGGCTTCGTTGCATTAATAGGGCGACCAAATGTTGGGAAGTCAACTTTGCTAAATCGGCTAGTTGGCAAGAAGGTCGCTATCACCTCCCCAGTCGCCCAAACAACACGTAATCGCCTTAAAGCAATAGTTACTACACCTAAAGCTCAATTAGTAATAGTTGATACGCCTGGCATTCATAAGCCTCATCATTTACTTGGGGAAAGACTCGTAAAGAGTGCTTGTAATGCAATTGGAGAGGTAGATGTTGTTCTTTTTCTGCTTGAAGGATTTCAGGCTCCTGGTAAAGGTGATTCTTTTATTATGAAGTTGCTTCAGCAGCAGAAGCAGCCTGTTTTGGTTGCCCTTAATAAATGGGATTTAGTTGAATTAGGGCAAGAAGAGACTTCTGAAAGTTTATATAGGAGCCTTATCGCTGATTCGAAATGGCCAATTTTTCGTTGTAGTGCAGTCACTGGGAAGGGATGCAATTCATTAATGGAAGCTTTGATAGAGAAATTACCTTTAGGACCTCAGCTTTATCCCCCCAATATGGTTACAGATCAACCTGAAAAGGTATTGCTGGCGGAATTAATTAGAGAGCAGGTGCTTTTTCATACAAGAGAGGAGGTCCCACACAGTGTGGCGGTGAGTATTGATCGTATTGAGGATATGCATCATCAGGGTAAGCAATCTAACCAGAATGTACGTACAGCGATATTGGCTTCTATCTGGGTTGAACGTAAAAGTCAAAAGGGGATTTTGATAGGTAAGGGCGGAGTTATGTTGAAAACGATTGGTCAAGGTGCAAGATTACAAATGCAGAAGTTGATCGATGGACCTGTTTATTTGGAGCTTTTTGTGAAGGTTTCGCCTGATTGGAGGAGTAAACCAGCTCGATTGACTGAACTGGGCCTTCAAGGCAATTGATTAAAGTTTTTTATAATGAAACTATTGGGATTTTCAAATGATCATTGATAATATAAATATGCCTTGTAGTCTATTTAATAGAAGACTACAATCTTTGACAAGACAATTAATCTCTAATCTTTTTCAAATTCTATCTAGTTATTTGTAGGCTGATGTTACCTTTTCGACTTGATGTAATTAGTCTTGTCCCCCCAGCTTTTAACCAATTAAAAGAACTAGGAGTAATAGGAAGGGCTTTTAAGAGAGGTATTGCTGAATTGAATATATATAATCCTCGTGATTTTACAACTGATCGCTATCGCAAAGTTGATGATGAGCCCTATGGGGGGGGGGGCTGGAATGGTTCTAAAGCCAGAACCAGTATTTGCCGCTTTTGAGTCGATTCCAGTAAAAGCTAAAAGGAGAGTTTTGCTGCTTACTCCTCAAGGCCAGCATCTAACACAAATAGACTTTCATCGTTGGTCAAAGGAACATGATCAGTTGGTTTTGATTTGTGGCCATTATGAAGGTTTTGATGAAAGGATTAGAGGATTGGCTGATGAGGAGATCTCAGTCGGGGATTTTGTTCTTACAGGAGGAGAGGTTCCAGCGATGATAGTCATTAATGGATTAGTGAGATTATTGCCAGGTACTTTGGGCACGTCTGACTCTTTATTGGAGGAAAGCCATAATAATTTCTTACTTGAGCATCCTCATTACACGAGACCAGCAGAATTTCGTGGCGTTCATGTTCCAGATGTTTTGAGGAGTGGTGACCATGGGGCTATTGCGAATTGGCGCCAAAACCAAAGAAAGCTTCGCACTAAGAGTCGCCGGCCTGATCTTTATGACCTATGGAAAGCAAATCAATCTTCTGGAACAACTAAAATAGATATGATTTGTTCTGGTCTAATTTCGTTTATTGTTAGTAGTCAAAGTGACATTTACCCAGACTGGTGAGCTGATTGCTTTCATGATTGAATTTTCTCTATTGAAATAATATGGAGCTTAAAAGTTCAGATCAGATGCCTAACTCTGAGATCTTTCAGAGAGAATCAAACGTTCAGCTTAAGAGAATGGAATCTCTATTCAGTGCTCATGAAGTTGCTATTCAAGCAGCTTATGGCGCCATAGAAAAATGGTTTTGCGTTGCAGAACTACCTAAAGGCCTTAATGATGATTTGATCAACTTTATTATACAAAAAAAACCATTAGATCTTGAGGAAGAAGCAAAGAAAGCAAATTCGGAGAAATACTTGTACTTAAGTGATATAGATCAGGAATACATTAATAGATGGGAAAAAGCAATGTCTTCATGGACACTTAGTCCTCAAAGTCAAGTCGTAAAAAGAGTTCATAATTATATCCGAATGGCATTAAGAGATTACTTTCGATCCCCGATAGCATTTGTGAATTCTTATGCAAAGCTTCTTAATCCACACATTAATCAATGGGGGCCAACTTCTTTACATATGGATAACTTTGTAGATGGCCATTTAAAAGTAAATATTTACCCTTTTGGACTTTCTGAAGAAGTTGGGGGACTTTTTATCGCAAAAAGTAAGGATGATGGTGAGAACTTGCATCTCCCGCCAGGATCAATAGTTGCATTCAAAAATTCTGATGCGCCACATATGGCTATACCAGGTAAGAAATTAAAGCGTTTGAATATTGAGATTACGGTCATGCGATCATTTCTGCCAATTAATCAATATAATGAATCGTCTATTTTTGGAAGACATCTTAAAAGTCCAGCAATTGCCTATGATTTGGCGGCTAAAAGTTTAACCTATCAGAATGAACTTATAGTATGACTAACTTAAAACCTCATTTTCGCATTGGCAACGGTTATGACATTCATCGCTTAATTCCAGGGCGTCCATTGATTCTTGGAGGAGTTCTTCTTACTCATCCTGATGAATTGGGTCTGGATGGTCACAGTGATGCCGATGTCCTGGTCCATGCTGTGATGGATGCTTTATTAGGAGCACTTGCTTTGGGTGATATTGGAAAATATTTTCCACCAGAAGATCCACAATGGAGAGATGCTGATAGTCTTTTGCTGCTTGAGAAAATCGTTGAGCTATTAAGACTTCGGGGTTGGGGAGTGGCCAATATTGATGTAGTTGTAATAGCGGAAAGACCTAAGTTAAGACCTCATATCAAACTTATGAGAACTAATCTGGCCAAAAGTATTGGTTTAGAATTAGATGCTGTTGGCGTGAAGGCCACTACTAATGAGCGTTTAGGAGCAGAGGGTCGTGAAGAGGGAATTAGTAGCCATGCAGTAGCACTTTTAGTAAAGGTATGACCTTCTTAATTGGTATTTTTTTACAGAGGATTTTTAAAGGTCTTGTTATCATTTTGGCTTTTACAATGATTTTCTTGGGAAATCCCAATCAATCCCTCGCTAATTCAGAAGTTAGTATTGGTAAAAATGAAGTAGAAGTTGTTGAGTTGTTATGCCTGAAAGTTCCCATGGAAAACAAAGACGCTTGGTTAGAGGCAGAAAAGACTAGTTGGGGTCCTTGGTTAAATAGGCAACAAGGTTTTCTTGGTAGACAACTTTTATGGAATCCAAATAGTGAAGAGGCTATTTTGTTAATTAATTGGTCTAGTCGAGAGCAATGGAAGGCTATACCTAAGAAAGAGGTCGATGCTGTCCAAGGACTTTTTGAAATTAAGGCGCGTGCTGCTACCGGTCAGCAAAGTGGAAATCCATTCCCTCTTCAATATCAAGGAGAATTGCTACCTCAGTGATTGAACAAATACGACTGGACCACCAGCGATTGGAACGGATTGGGATGGTTGAGGCTATTTGGGGGGAGAATAAGACTGCTGAACAGATTGCATCAATTCTTAGAAGCCTTAAGAATTCCGGCGATTTGGCTCTGGTTACTCGGGTTCAGCCAGAGAAGGCTGCAGAAGTGGCTAATTATCTTGAGCTAGTTGAGTTTCATCAGGAAGCTCGTTGTCTCACTATTGGTGAGCCTGCGAATATAAAACCAATTTTAGGTGAAGTTGTTGTTTTAAGTGGGGGGACGAGTGATTTGTGCGTTGCGTCTGAAGCTGAATTGGCTTTGCGTTGGCATGGGATTAAGACTGAATTTTTATTAGATGTAGGCGTCGCTGGCTTGCAAAGACTTTTGAGTCATTTGGATCGATTGAAACGAGCAAAAGTACTTATTGCATGTGCAGGTATGGAAGGAGCATTGCCTACCGTTTTGGCAGGACTTGTTCCTCAACCTGTAATTGGTTTGCCTGTTTCTGTCGGCTATGGGGTTAGCGCAGGAGGCCGGGCAGCACTTGAAGGAATGCTTGCCAGTTGCTCTCCAGGTCTTGTTGTGGTGAATATTGATAATGGTTACGGGGCTGCTATGGCAGCACTGAGAATTTTGAGATCTATAGATCGATGAAATTCAATAAATCTAACTATTAGGAATTTATTTATTTAGATAGTAAGTGAGGTGATTTTTGGGGTGGTAATTCAAGCATTGCTTCAACCCAAAGTCGCATTGATTTTGGAAGTAAACCTTGTTCGTAGCGGAAGATAGCTTCCATCAACACAGGAGTATTGATCCAATGAATTGGTCGTCTGCCCATTCATTTCTGATGATTGCTTAAAAAGTGGGCTATATCTGCTGGTTATGCAAGCCCATTGAGATGATTCATTCAGAATCGTCGTATTTTGTTCCTAATCTAGAAAGCTCACTGGTGTGGTTTGTCGATTCAACATCAAGTAGTCGACTTACAAGTTCAGAGAGATCTCGATGTGCCAGCTCGCCATTCGTCTCCCACTTCATGGCTCGAGGATCAGGGCGGGACGAAAGAGGCACGGGAAAATATAAATTTGAATAACCAAGATAATTGTGTTGAAGCTCACATTTGGCTCGTATTGCACAATTTTGGCTAAAGAAATAATGAAGAATCGGCTGCAATACGGTCTAGCAGTTCTTATAAGTGTTGCAGATTGGGATAGGAGGTTATTAATTCTTCCGCGCTTAGTACGTCTCCTTGACCCTCTGGTTGCCAGATTATCTCTAGTGCAATTAGGTCTGCCGAGGAGCTAGATCCCATTATTCGAAGGCTTTCTTGTACTTTTTCGCTAGTGCTCGAATCTTTTAAATTCAAATTATCTCTTGTAGCAAGCAAAACGGTTATTACGATGAATTCATTAGTCTCATTTGCCTCTCCAGAAAAAACCTCAGCCGAAGTGTCTGTTTGAACTTGACCAGAGACATTAGTAGTAATTTCTGAGCTGAGCTTGCTTCTTTCCGTAAGAGATAGGCGGTTGAATGTGGCCTCTGCTGAGTTGAATGGAATTTTTCCGCTTTCGAGGTTTGAGTAGACCCAAAGTTCTGGTTGTCGTAAAAGGGCCAGAGTTGTCTCTTGGAGAATTTTTTGTAAGCCAGAAGGTGTTGAAGTGTCTGCTGATTTAGCTAATTGGCGTAGATCTTGCTGAAGATTTTTTGCACTAGCAAGAAGGCCCATTTGTAGTTGAACCATCGTTACTGAGCTTATTGTTCTTTCTGTAAGTTGATTTGGCCCAGCTGTTGAGGGAGAAGTAACTCCTCGGAAAGCATTTACAAGAACACCTGCAACTGCCATAAGGATTAAAAAGCCGAATAGGCCTCCACCTCCAAATCCGAATAAGGGGATAAGGAATGGGAAGCCAATGCCTCCTCCTCTATATCCTCCGCTATAACCGCCGCCATAGCCTCCCCGGTAGCTTCCACCGCTACTTCTAGGCATTGATGGAGCACGGAAGCTTCCTCCTCCAATACGGCCACCTCTAGCTGCGTGAGTTGGTTGAGGTTGAATAAGAATTAGAACTGTTATAAGGCAAGGAATCAGAAGGACAGATAGCCATCGCGTTATTGAGCGCATTGATGAATGGATCTTTGGTCGGGCCAATGACATATTGGCAGTTGAATGGATACTAGGAACCTCCTCCAACGATTGTGACTATCTCAAGATTGTCCCCTTCTGTTATTGGTTGCTTTTTCCACTTTTCTGGATTGAGAATTTTGCCATTGAACTCAACAACAACCAGTCGAGGATTATGTCCTAAGTGCGTAATTAGAGCTTGAAGAGTAAGTAGCTTGAGCGATGCTTCAAAACACTTGACCTCACCATTGATTGTAATTTTCATTTCAAGGCCGCTAAAAGTTCTGAGCTTGCTTTTTCTGGATATTTTGCATTCATTATTGCGCCTACTACTGCAATACGCTTTGCTCCAGCATTTCTAACATCCTCAAGTGATGATCTATTGATTCCACCTATTGCAAAGAAAGGAAGGTAAGTTGATTTAGATGCCTCTCTGAGATAGTTAAGGCCTACTGGTTTTGTATCTGGTTTTGTTGTTGTTGAATAAATTGGGCCCACTCCGAGATAATCGCAGCCTTCTTCTTCTGCTTTGTAAAGTTCATTTATACAGTGAGTACTTCTTCCCAGGAGCCTATCGGAGCCAATTAGTTTTCTCGCAATTTCACTAGGTAAATCATCTTGGCCTAAATGAACTCCATCAGCACCAACAGCAAGTGCAAAATCTATTCGATCATTAACGATGAATAGAGCTTCATATTTTCTACAAAGTGAAACCAGTATTTCTGCCTCCATAAGCTTTTGCTTGTCACAATCTTCTTTGGAACGATATTGAACCATTTTTACTCCAGCTTGAAGAGCCTTGGTAACGATGGTATGCATATTTGGTTTAGAGGTGGTAATTAGACATAGATTGCAATCATTAAGTTTATGACGTCTCTTATTACCAATATTTGTTCTAAGTACAGTTAACTCAAGTTCGTAAAGGTCGTATCTTATTTGTGCAGATGTCTTTGCAAGTTTTGGATCTGTAGTTCTTGTGAATTCTTCTAAAACCCTAAGTGCTTCTTGTACTCGAGCAAAATTAGCTGCTACTACTTGTTCAGGAGAATTGCGATTTGCTTGAGCAGGATGATTGAGGCCTATTCCACTGTCATTGGAGGTAGAACGTGCTTGTTTGTAATGGTTTAGATGCAAGCGTCCTAGTTGTTGACGCCAATCTTTGAGGGTAACAACAATATCTTTTTGATTTTGGCCATATCTGCACCAGTCTTCAATGACGCGTAAACCTTCTCGAGCCCTATCCAAATTGGCATCTATCAGCTGAGCCACACGCAAATTGGCGAAGTGGTCGATAGACATCCGATTCCATGCCAGTCTTGGCACGATCGCATGTCTTCCCACCCAATGGAAAATGATGAATCAGATAGCACCATTCACTTGCTGCTTTGGGGGATTGTTTTATTAGGTGCCATAGGAGTTTTTATTGTTTGGGGTTTGGCTAATGCTTATCCGGCTACCGCGTAAGTTCTAATTTTCCTTTTTAATTCAATCTTTCAAGCTTGTTCTTGCAAGAGTTGCGTCTAGGCCAATTTGATTACTCAGGGCATCAAGGTTTTCAAAGCGTTTTTGGTTGCGGAGTTTTCTTACTGGCTCGACCATTAATTCGCATCCATTCAGATTGATCTTTTTGTCTAGGAGGTGGATCTCTACTGCAGATGGGGAAGATGGATCAATAGTGGGTTGTGGCCCTAAATTCATTACAGATGGTAGGGGTTTGCCCTTTTTGTTTATCCATGCCCATGCCGCATAGACGCCAAGACCAGGTAGGAATTTCCGACCATCAACTTGAAGATTCGCAGTAGGCCAGCCAATCTTTTCCCCCAGTCCACGTCCACTAACTACGGTCCCACTAAATCGAAAAGGACGGCCCATAAGTTTCTGCGCAGTATTTAGATCTCCTTCGCTAAGTGCAGTACGAATTCGACTACTGCTCATCCTCCCTTCAAGATCTTTAAGTATTGGTATTACAACAACTTCTGCGCCGGCCTTGCGCGCGAGTCTTTCTAAGGTGCAAGTATCTCCTTGACGATCCTTTCCAAAGCGAAAGTTTTCTCCAACTGCAATTCGTCGAGCTTTAAGGGTCGAAATTATCATTTTTTCTACAAACTCTTCTGGGCTGAGATTGGCGAGGTGCTTATCAAATGGCACTAGTACTAACTGCTCGACTCCAAGTGGAGCAAGAAGAGAGGTTTTTTCTGAAGGAAGGTCAAGTCTTAGACGTGGCTCGGCATAAAGGACTTCTCTTGGGTGAGGCCAGAAACTCACCACTGTGGGAATTCCTGGAGGGGTTTTGACAATTGAATTTATTACCTTTCGATGGCCTGCGTGAAGACCATCAAAGCTCCCCAAGGCTAGTGCAGTAGGGGTTTTTGCTTGTTCAGGGTAGTAAAGGGGGATCAAGGGATACGTGCACAGAGCGCGCATAGATGGCAAGTTTGAATGACAGACGCAAAATCCCTGATGGCTGACCGTCTTGATCTGCAGCTACTTTCAATAGGACTTCGCCGCATTGGTTGGATTCGCTTTTGGATTCAGGCTGTTCTTGGAGTTGTGGTTGTTGGGGTACTTCTCTTTAACAATATTGGTGGAAGCCTTGCTCGCAACTCTGAAAGAGCTTTGGGTCTTGGCCCTGGCTTGTCTCTAACTACTCTGGCTTTTTTTGTGCTTCTTTTCAGCCTATGGCAAGGTTGGTTGATAGTTCGTACTGGTAGAGCTCTTAATAGTGAAGCTAGGCCTAGTCGTGGAGAAACCAGTCGTTTGTTAAAACGAGGAGTAATAGCAGATTTGTTGGGGCTTGTATTTTCTTCTGTTGGTTATCAGTCTCTAGCAGGAAGTCTTTTTGTTCAGGCATCAATGCAAGCACCTGGTTTTTTTGGTTCTCCTATGGGGACTGGATCAGCAAGAAGCTTGGTTGGTTTTCCAATTACATCTATTGAAATGCTTTCTGTATTAAGTAATACACAGGTCTTATTTGCGCATGTATTGGGTTTGATTTTGTCTCTATGGCTATTGCAAAGGATTTATCGTTAAAGCTGATTTGAAATATTTAAATTAGGTAGAGACGAAAGTGATCCCCGCCAGAAAAGGTCTGGTTGTATTGGAGTTAATGAGGGTGAATTTCCATCAATTTGTGCAACATCACTTGGCCATTCACATGGTCCTTCTCCTGCCGATTGGAGATCTTTTACAACTTCACCTGCTAACCAGAAATAAGTATTGCCTCGAGGATCTATTCGCCTACTAAATTGTTCGTCGTAGTTACGAACGGATAGCCTCGACCAACGTAAAGGCCCCATTTTTTCCTTATCGCAAGGAGGGACGTTGAGATTTAAGAGAAGATTTCTAGGCCATTTGTCTGCTAAGGATTTTTCTGCAATGTCCATAGCCAATTCTCCCGCGAATTTGAAATCACGCCATTGGAAAGATGCAATGCTTACTGCCAGTGATGGCAGCCCTTCGAGTGTGCCTTCCAAGGCTGCTGCGACAGTCCCAGAGCAGAAGACATCTGTCCCTAGGTTTGGTCCATGATTTATCCCTGAGAGAACTAAATCTGGTTTTTTAGGCATTAGTTCAAAAAGAGCTAGCTTTATGCAATCGGCAGGAGTCCCACTGCATCCCCAAGCAGTAACCCCTTCGGCAAAAAGTTCATCTGCTCTTTCTGCACGAATAGGAGATTGAAGCGTTAGTCCATGTCCAGTTGCTGATCTTTCTTGGTCAGGGCAAACCACGGTTACATTGTGGCCTCGATTGATGGCAGTAGCGGCAAGGCTGCGAATTCCTTCCGCGAATACTCCATCGTCATTGCTGATAAGTATTTGCAATGGTTTTATTGCGTCATGAGGCACTGAAAGGAACCTTTCTAATGATGGATGCTTAAAGTTTGAGGCTGAAGCCTTTTTATTGTGAGCGCAACCCCGACCATTGAGCAGCTCACCATCCAACTAGAGAAATTGGAGGCAGAGGCAGCTACAGAAATTTCCGAGACAAGTGATGAAGAAGGTCTTGAGAGATTGAGGGTGAGTCTTCTTGGAAAAAAAGGGCGTCTTTCAAAGGTTCTTGGAGCAATGGGGGGGCTGCCTGGGAATGAACGGCCGATAATTGGTCAACGTGCAAATCTTCTTAAGAGTCAGCTTAATCAGCTTGTTTCAGAGCGATTGCAGTCATTGAAGTCAGCCGCTTTGGATGAGTTGTTTATTAGAGAAAAGATTGATGTAACAATCCCTTCTAGTGCAATTGCCGCGGGGCATCGTCACCCGTTGATTGTGACAACAGAGAAAATCGTAGATCTTTTTTGTGGTTTGGGATATGAGGTAGCTGAGGGACCTGAAGTAGAGACTGATTACTATAATTTTTCAGCCTTGAATATTCCGCCTGATCATCCTGCTCGTGATATGCAAGATACTTTTTACTTAGAAGACAATCTTCTTTTGAGAACACATACATCCCCAGTACAAATAAGGTATTTGGAAGAAAACCCTCCACCGGTCAGAATTGTTGCTCCTGGAAGGGTTTATAGGCGAGATGCTGTTGATGCAACCCATTCTCCAGTTTTTCACCAAGTTGAGGTCCTTGCCATTGACGAAGGTCTTGATTTTAGTCATTTGCGTGGCACAGTAATGGCTTTTCTTAAGGCTTTTTTTGGCGATCTTCCTGTGAGATTTAGAGCTAGTTATTTCCCATTTACAGAACCATCTGCGGAGGTTGATGTTCAGTGGAGAGGTCGTTGGTTAGAAGTTATGGGATGTGGAATGGTTGATCCTGCGGTATTAGAGAATCTTGGACTTGATCCGGACAGATGGAGTGGATTCGCCGCGGGTTTAGGAGTAGAGCGTTTTTGTATGGTTCGCCATGGCATTGACGATATTCGTAGGCTTTATACAAGTGACCTTCGTTTTTTGGAGCAGTTCTAGAGACTTGGTTGGGTTGGAACAAATAAATCATTAGGGTGACTTTTAATTCAAAAATCAGAACATGTTCTTTAAAATGTTCAGGTAGTTTGTCTAAAGCGGTCGGTGCCCTGTGTCGGACTGATCGTTAATGATGGCAAGGAGCATGCCGTAAAGACAGCACGTGTTATCCAATCTCGTCTTGAAAAGGAAGGTTTTGATGTCGTAAGGGCAAGTAGTTCAGGAGGAATGGTTGGGTTTGCAAATCCCGATCAACACATGCGGATGCTTGGTTACAACGCATGTGTACCTGATGGTTTTGATTCTTCAATGCTTCTGGCAATCGTCCTTGGCGGAGATGGAACTGTGCTTTCTGCTGCCAGGCAAACGGCGCCAGTTCAAGTCCCAATTCTGACCATTAATACTGGCCATCTTGGGTTTCTTGCAGAGGCTTATTTAGCTGATTTGGATATAGCTCTTGATCAGGTGATTACAAAGAAATGGACTATTGAGAATCGTTCTAGCCTTGTTGTGACCGTTTTGCGAGGCGATCAGCGTCGATGGGAAGCGCTCTCTCTAAATGAAATGGCTTTGCATAGGGAGCCGCTTACAAGTATGTGCCATTTTGAAATCGCAATTGGCCGTCATGCTCCTGTAGATATTTCAGCTGATGGCGTCATTCTCTCTACTCCTACTGGATCAACGGCTTATGCGCTTAGTGCTGGAGGACCTGTCATAACTCCAGATTGTCCTGTTCTTCAACTTGCTCCTATTGCCCCGCATTCTCTGGCATCGAGGGCTCTCGTTTTTAGTGATAAAGAACCTGTGACAGTTTTCCCTGCAACTCCGGAGAGGTTGATGATGGTTGTTGATGGAAGCGCAGGTTGTTATGTGTGGCCAGAAGATAGGGTATTGATTCGCCGTAGTGATCACCCTGTGAAATTTGTAAGGCTTTCGGATCATGAGTTTTTTCAGGTTCTTCGGAACAAGTTGGGATGGGGACTCCCTCATGTAGCCAAACCAGACAAGTCTTAAGTCTTTTTATTAGATGACTTTTAAATTTATGATTTGGTTAAAAACGCTACTTTTTTTAGCTCTAATAGAACTTATATCCCTAGCGACCACCCATAAAAATGCCGTTGCTCTTCCTCAGTATTTACCTATAGAAGCAGAATTTTGTCTTGAAAGTGGTGCATGCCTATCTCTTGAGGTTGCTGATACATATGAAGAACAATACAAGGGCTTGATGAAGAGAGCTTCTATGCCAAAAGGAGAAGGTATGTGGTTCAAATACACAGCTCCTCAGATACCATATTTTTGGATGCTAAATACTTTGATTCCGTTAGATATTATTTTCATTAATAAGAATAGAATTGTGGCTATTGAGGAGAATGTTCCTCCTTGTACTAAGAAGATTTGTCCTTTTTATGGACCATTAAGTTTGGTTGATGGAGCAATAGAAGTTTCTGCTGGTGAAGTTCAACGATTAAATATGAAGGTTGGAGATAACCTTGCTATAAGGTATCTAGAGGAAAGTATAGAGGATTAAAATGATATGCATTGAGTTTGATTGGTTTCAATGCATCTGAAATATTGACTTATACACTTATTTGCGCCCTTTGAGTAGCATCACAGGGTTCATCGGAGATAGTCTTGTTCCGTCAATTAGAGGGAGTCCTCTCCAAGACTGATGCTGGCTAATATTTATAGAGCAACCAAAATCTTTTAGTGTATTTTTGAGTTCAGAAAGTTCTTCAACTCTTGCCAAAGGAATAACTACTATGCCCTTTGGTTCAAGCCTTTTAAGTATAGCCCTTAGTATCTCAATCTTGTTTGAACCTCCTCCTCCTAATATTACTCTATTGGGCTTATTTAAGGTGCTAGGTAGATCATTTCTTCTTATGAGGCTGAGGGCCTCCTCCTCAATGATCATAGAAGGATTCACATTTAGTTGAGAAGCATTTTCTGTTATTAAACTCGCAGTTCCTGATTTCTTGTCAACTGATAAGAGTTTGAGTTTTGGTCGTAATCTCAATGCTTCTAACCCTACGCTTCCTACACCTGCACCTATATCCCAAATTGCACCATGCTCAGGTAGTTCAAGATCTGCTAGTAATTGAATACGAACTTCTCTCTTAGTCATTAGACCAGGACAATCTTGGTGTTGAAAAAATACGCCATCATTCAAACCAAAAAGAGGTAACTTATTACTTGGAATATTTGGCACCTTGTTGCGAATAAGTATGGCCAGATGAAGAGGATGTATATCTGTAGGTAAATTGTTTATTTGATCTAGGCATTGGATTCTTTCGTCCTTATGACCTAATTGCTCGCAGAGCCAAACTTTATAAGCACTCTCTAAACCAGAGGCCTTAAGTATTAAAAGAACTTCTTTTATTCCTCCACGTTTCGGATCAGTAAGTATTGCTATTGCACTTGGTCTCTTTTGCAGTTTTTTGGCAAGAGGTGCTGGATCTCGACCATGCAAACTTATCCAAGTTGCATCTTGCCAGGGTCTATTTAATCGAGAGAATGCTAGTTGTAAAGAGCATGGTGCTGGATGGAAATGAAGTTGATTGTCTTTAAAGCTATTGAGGAGTATTCGGCCTATACCAAACCATAGTGGGTCTCCACTTGCTAGCACTACTGCCATCCCTTTGATTTGCTTTAGCCAATTGATCAGATCAGCTGGGTCATCACTTTTCATTAATTCTGGCAATGGCTGATCAATTTTTTGTTGCCTCCACCAGCCAGGTATTTGTTGCAAAATTCGACTAGGAGCAGCGATTCCGTCTGCGGCAAGAACTAGGTTTTCTAAGTGTTTAGCAAGATGAGGCAGACCAGCAGCGTCTGTGCCAATAATATTTATTGTCGTCTGGTTTGATCTAGAAGCCATGACTACATTTTGGGCTTTAGTAGTTCAAGAGAGTTGTTTTGAATGGTGAAGAGTTCTTTAGAGGAGAATTTGCAACAATCCAAATCAAAAGACCTAATTCTCGATAGACGAAGGCGTTTGCATGAGTTGGTTTTAGCTTTGATTCAAAAGAAGGAGGATTTAGAGTTTTTGGATGCTGAAACGCCTCTCTTAGAAGGCTCGGCAAGTTCATCTCAGGCTCAGGATCCAGGTAGATGGCTTGATCGTAATAGGCGAATTTTGAAGAGTTATCAGGCTCTTATACGCTCTGCAGTAACACTAGATGCTCTTTTAGATGCGGAGCAAGAGGTTGATCCTTAATAGGAAATTCTTGACAATCAAATGTTTATGGCTGGTTATCACATGCCACCTGTTGAATCTTTAGATTTAAAAAAGTTGATTGACCTCTCTTCAGCTATGAAGTCATTCTTTGGCATTTTATTTTCGATTGTTTTTCTTTTATTAACCCCATCTTTAGTCCTGGCGCAATTGGACTCACAAGAGTTAGATGAGGGAGTGATTTTGGTGCGTAGCTTGGAGAGTTTGCGTGATCTGGAATATCAGACATGGCAAGTAGTTGCTTATCGTTATGGCCTTTCTGTAGAAAACATTACTTTGAGAATTGTGGGATATCCAGGAAAGATGCGTTTAGATCATCCCACTTCCCTTCAGGTCCATTCAGGAAGGAGAGAATGGTCTCTAAACGATAGAACTCTTTTAAATCCAAAGTTGGCTAACGATGGACGTCAAGCTGCAGCAGAATTTGATCTGAAACCTTTGTTATTTGACTTGAAAAAGAACCGACCTTTGCGTTTGGAATTGCCAGGTGTTTTTAAAGAATTACCTGTTCCCCCTTATTTGGTTAGGGAGTGGCGGTCCTTAATGACATATCAAGCTGGCTAATGACAAAAAATGAGAATTCATTGGCTTGTTGGATTCCATGGATGCGGAGAGCTCTCCAACTAGCAGCATTGGCTAAAGGGAAAACCAGTCCTAATCCACTTGTTGGGGCCGTTGTTCTTGATTCGAATGGAATTCTTGTTGGAGAAGGGTTTCATCCCCGTGCTGGTAATCAACATGCTGAGGTTATGGCCCTATCTCAAGCTGCTGATGCCGCTGATGGGGGTACTTTGATAGTTACCTTGGAGCCTTGTTGCCATCAAGGTAGGACGGCACCTTGCACTGAGGCGGTTATTTCTGCTGGTATTACAAGGGTAGTTGGAGCTTTACAAGATCCTGATCCAAGGGTTGCTGGAGCAGGCTTTGCTCGTTTGAAGGATGCTGGTCTAAAGGTTATTACTGGTGTTCTTGAAAAAGAAGCCGCTTATCAAAACAGGGCTTTTATTCATAGGGTTACTACTGGTCGTCCATGGGGAGTCCTTAAGTGGGCAATGAGTTTGGATGGCAGGACTGCTTTGCCTAATGGAGAAAGTCAATGGATAACAGGTTTAGAAGCAAGGAGCTGGGTTCATGAACTGCGTTCAGAGTGTGATGCAGTTTTAGTAGGCGGAGGAACGGTTCGAGCAGATGATCCATTGTTGACAAGTAGGGGCGCAAGTTCGCCAGAGCCTATCCGGGTTGTTTTTAGTAAAAGCCTTAATTTGCCTTCTAAAGCCAAACTTTGGGATTTAACTCTGGCTAAAACTGTTATTGCTTATGGTCCTGGGGCTAATTTGGAAAGCCTGTCTCGATTACCTTTAGGCCCAGAAAGACTTTTTATTAATCCTTCAGAGCCTTTTGCATTACTTCAAGCTCTTGCTCATAAAGGGTGTAATCAAATCCTTTGGGAATGTGGCCCATCCTTAGCTTCTTTAGCTATTAAACAAGACTGTGTTCAGGAGTTGGCAGTTTTATTGGCGCCTAAACTATTAGGTGGCTTACCTGCAAGAACAGCATTGTCTGATCTGGGAAATACTTCTTTAAACCAGGCGTTATTGCTTCAATTGAGTGGTTTTCGTCAGCTTGGTGATGATTGGTTAATGAAGGCTTTATTGCTTTAATTAAATAGTGATTTTTTAATTACTATTTTGAATGAGAGAAGAAAGGTTCAATTTCTACAGGTTTAGGTTTTTTTGATGAAATAATTAAATCTTAAAAGGATATTTTAATAGTCAAATCAAAGTATGTTGGATTTTTTTTAGATTAAAGAGTAGCTATCTAAAAATGAACGTTCGGTTCTTACGCCAGAAAAAAGAAACGCTTTCAGATTGATAGTCCTAGCTTGGTACTCAATTAATTTCTAGGTCAATGGCGATTCGTCAGGATGAGAACCGGCCGAATTCCCGATTCGGGATCATCAATCTGGTACTTATTGGTTTTGGTGTTTTGTTGCTTATAAGCAGCTTTTTGCCAAATCCTGCAATGCAGGTTCCTCGAGTTCCTTATTCGCTTTTCATTAATCAGGTAAATGACGGCGAAGTAAAGCGTGCCTATATCACTCAAGAGCAAATTCGCTATGAGCTAGGTAGTCCAGAAGAGGGAACCCCATCTGTCTTGGCTACGACGCCAATTTTTGATATGGATTTACCTCAGAGGTTAGAAACTAAAGGGGTTGAGTTTGCGGCTGCACCTCCAAAGAAGCCAAATATCTTCAGCACAATTCTTAGCTGGGTAGTACCACCTCTGATTTTCATTTTGGTCCTGCAGTTTTTTGCTAGGCGAACAATGGGCGGTGGTGGAGCTCAAGGAGCTCTAAGTTTTACCAAAAGTAAAGCCAAGGTTTATGTTCCAGATGAAGAGTCAAGAGTTACTTTTGAAGATGTCGCAGGGGTTGATGAAGCAAAGGATGAGTTAACAGAAATCGTTGATTTTTTGAAAACACCTGAACGATATACAGATATTGGTGCGCGAATTCCTAAGGGTGTCTTGCTTGTAGGGCCTCCAGGTACTGGTAAAACACTTCTTTCAAAGGCAGTCGCAGGTGAAGCAAGTGTTCCTTTCTTCATTATTTCTGGATCAGAGTTTGTTGAGTTATTTGTTGGTGCTGGAGCTGCAAGAGTTAGAGATTTGTTTGAGCAGGCAAAACAGAAGGCTCCTTGCATAATTTTTATTGATGAGTTGGATGCAATTGGAAAAAGTCGTTCTGGTTCTATGGGTGTAGTTGGAGGTAACGATGAAAGAGAGCAAACTTTGAATCAACTCCTCACAGAGATGGATGGCTTTGCTTCTACTGATAAACCGGTAATTGTTCTTGCAGCTACTAATCAGCCTGAGGTTCTTGATGCTGCTTTATTAAGACCAGGTAGATTTGATAGGCAAGTCTTAGTTGACCGTCCAGACCTTTCAGGACGTAAGACGATCCTAGAGATATATACAAAAAAAGTTAAATTAGCTGATGAGGTTGATATTGATCGGATTGCCCAAGCAACAAGTGGTTTTGCTGGAGCTGATCTTGCAAATATGGTAAATGAAGCTGCATTATTAGCTGCAAGATCTAAACGCAAGAGTGTTGAGCAACAGGATTTAAATGAAGCTATTGAGAGAGTTGTTGCTGGGCTTGAGAAAAAGAGTCGAGTTTTGCAGGAAGATGAGAAGAAGGTTGTTGCTTATCACGAGGTTGGGCACGCAATAGTTGGACACCTGATGCCTGGAGGAAGCAAGGTGGCCAAAATTTCTATTGTTCCCAGAGGTATGAGTGCTCTTGGTTATACCTTGCAATTGCCAACTGAGGAACGCTTCTTAAATTCCAAACAAGATTTGGAAGGTCAAATAGCTACTTTGTTAGGAGGTCGTTCTGCCGAAGAAATTGTTTTTGGAAAGATCACAACTGGTGCTGCTAATGATTTACAACGTGCTACAGATTTGGCAGAGCAAATGGTTGGAACTTATGGCATGAGTGAGATTTTGGGACCATTGGCGTATGATAAACAAGGCGGAGGTCGCTTTCTTGGTGGAGATAATAATCCTCGAAGGGTTGTAAGTGATTCGACAGCTCAAGCCATAGATAAAGAAGTAAGGAGTTTGGTCGATAATGCCCATGAAAGTGCTCTAAATATTCTTCGTCATAATCTTGGATTGCTTGAGACAATTGCTCAGAAGATCCTTGAGAAAGAAGTTATAGAAGGTGATGAGCTAAAGGAAATGCTTGAAGCTTGTGCGCTTCCATAGGCATGCTTTTTCGTAAGACGACTTGACGATTGGGCCCTCGATCTTCCATAAAGGCTCTTTGAAGCCTTACCCATGGCTTTGATCTCCCATGGCGTTGCTGCTGCCCTTACGGAATTAAAGGGCAGTGATTTCTTATCTGCATCTGATTTAACAGCTAATCAAACAGCTGCTTTGCTTGAACTTGCTTTGCAGCTCAAATCAGGTGCACGCAGAATTGATTTAGGGAATAGGGTTTTGGGGCTGATTTTTAATAAGGCCTCCACCCGTACTCGAGTTAGCTTTCAGGTCGCAATGGCAAGATTAGGTGGTCAAACTATTGATTTAAACCCTTTGGTCACACAGGCTGGACGAGGAGAGCCTTTAGAAGACACAGCAAGGGTATTAAGTCGTTTTTGTGATGCGTTAGCAATTCGCACATTTGCTCAACAGGAATTGATTGATTATTCAAACTGGGCTTCTATTCCAGTTATTAATGCTTTGACTGATTTAGAACACCCTTGCCAATCTTTGGCTGATTTCTTAACGATAAAGGAGGTTTTTGGGGAACTGGCAGGGACAACAGTTGCTTTTGTGGGTGATGGCAATAATGTTGCCAGTTCTTTAATGATTTGTGGGGCTTTATTAGGAGTCAATATAAAGATTGCATCTCCTAAGGGTTATGAGCCATTGTCTGAAGTAATTCAGAAGGCAAGATCTTTGGCTGTATTAGATGCTCGTATTGAAGTTACTAATGATCCTGAAGAAGCAGTTATTGCTGCCAATGTTTTATATACCGATGTTTGGGCATCAATGGGACAAGAGGAGGAGAGACAAATAAGGGAAGAAGCCTTTAGAGGTTTTTGTCTTGACGAGAACCTTCTTGCAAAGGCAGATTCACAAGCTATCGTTTTGCATTGCTTACCAGCTCATCGAGGCGAGGAAATTACTGAAGGCCTAATAGATGGACAAGCTAGTCGAATATTTGATCAAGCAGAAAATAGACTGCATGCTCAGCAAGCTTTATTAGCGGCATTAATGGGGGGACTATGAAGCTTGTCAGAAAGCCTAGATATAGGTACACCTGTATTGAAGAACAAATGAATCCCCGGTGTCTAGTTCCTCTGATCAGAGCCTAACTCCAGCCCAGCAGCAGCTTTACGATTGGTTAGCTGAATACATAGGTGCATATCATCACAGTCCTTCCATTAGGCAGATGATGCAAGCAATGGGGTTACGGTCCCCTGCGCCTATTCAAAGCAGGCTTCGTCATCTTCAGCAAAAAGGTTGGATAACTTGGCAAGAAGGTCAAGCCAGAACATTGCAATTAATTGGTGGGCTGGTAACCGGAATACCAGTACTTGGATCGGTTGCAGCAGGGGGTTTGGTTGAAACATTTGATGATGTTCAGGAGACATTGGATTTACTTCCTTTGTTAGAGAAACGAGGTCTTTTTGCTTTAACCGTAAATGGTGATTCGATGATTGAGGCACATATTTTTGATGGCGATGTTGTTTTGATGGAGCCTGTTCAGGAGCCTTCTATCCTTAGAAATGGAACCGTTGTGAGCGCTATGGTTCCAGGCAGTGGAACCACGCTTAAGTATTTCCATCGTAATGGTGGGCTTGTAAGACTTGAGGCCGCTAATTCTGCTTATGAGCCAATAGAGCTTGACGCGGAGCAAGTACATGTCCAAGGTCGACTTAGGGCTGTTTGGAGAGAAGTTTGATTTTTTCTTATTAGTTGACTTTTTACTGCTCCTTGCAAACCTTGCCCGAAGAATTAGTTGATAGTAATTCTATCGCAAATGAAATATAAGCTTTTGTTCTTTGCATTTGAGTTAATCTTTGATATTAAGATGTTTTTAACCAATGAGAAAAAATAATAGAATAATATTTGATTAAGAGAAATCATTTTCAGGTTTTTATTTTAAACATAGAATTCAAGATTGATAATATAGTAATTGAAATATTCTATTTCCTATGATTATTTTTTAGGCATGACGGGAAAGAAATTAGGGTTAAACTTTCCTCTGTTATTCCTACACTTCAAGTTGATTGGACTTTCTCTTGGCGTGCTTAGTGATAACCTTGTATTGTAATCGGCTGTTCCAGTCGTAAGTAAGGAATACCGCTAATCGGGGGTTCTTTTTACCAAGTCCGTCTTGGTAGGTATAGATCACTTGAGTTTTCAGTAGTCCTCTTACCTCTCGACTATGAACTGACCATCTAACTCCATTTTCAAGTTTGATGGTTTGAAGCATGATTTTGTGCTAACCCTGCCGAGAACCCATGTGTTTATTAGCTTCACTTGTTGCGAGCTTTCCCTATTAAACACATTAGGTAATATCAAGCATGATACGGGATTTACCAGAATCTCTAACAATGTTTGCTATTAATGGCAAAATACAATTATGGGGCCATAGCTCAGCTGGTAGAGCACCTGCATGGCATGCAGGGGGTCAGGAGTTCGAGTCTCCTTGGCTCCATTTAGGAAAATTCCTTTTATTCTTAAAGTTAATCGTTCTAAAACTTGAAGCTTTCTAGTAACTTATCCTCTGGTTCCCTTAGCTTGTTAAATTCAGTTTTTATTTGCGATTCTTCTTCCTTGTTAACAAACCAAAATGATATCAATGTTTGTTGATAAGAAAACCTAATAAGTGTAAACCATACTGTCTAATTCTTTAAATATGCAAATCTAGAGCTATTAAAGTCTTTTGGTCATTCTCTTGGCTAAGAAAAATATATTCATCTTGTCATCTTGTCATCTTGTCATCTTGGTAAGATTTTTCTTAATAGGCGCTTTTTCAACGAAAATAAAATAAATACTTTTCAAATCATGACTCAGTCCTCTCCAAGCAAGTCTGATCCAATCTTGACCTTCGAGGGCAAGCGATATGCTTTAAATAAACTGCCTGATGATTTGAAGGAATTGGTCCGTGGGATTCAAGTTGCTGATGCCCAGCTTCGTATGTATAGAGATACAGTCAATGTATTGAATGCTGGTAGGCAAAGCATAGCTTTTCAAATTAATGAAAAACTAAAAAATGTCACTCCACTTCCTTAGTTTTTGTGTAAACTTTAGATTTATAAGATTACCTATATATTTTATTGGTTGAGTAATCTTTCTGATGGCAATTAAGATCCAAGAGTGTTTCCATTTGTCTAGTTGAAGGCTTTTTATGCTTAAGGTTCTTTTCTTAGCGATATTCAAAGAAGCATGTTCAGCATATGGAGATAATCTTTTCGAAGAAGTTGGATTGGCCCCAATGTGCTTTGCTTCACCTCCTAAAAGAAAACATCTTAAAAGCTCATTAAAGTAAAGTCTGCCTCCCAAAAGGTAAAGATAAAAGCTATTTTGGAAGAGATAGATTTTGTTTCTGATGTTTCAAGAGCTTGAATTCCTTTTGGTCTCAATACTACTCATGATGTCTTTGAATTCAAGGGAGGAAAAGATTAAAAGGATTGGGCTCGGATTGACTTTGGTTGGGTTTATAATGGCACTCCTATAGTTAATACAAGAATTATTACTTTCTTTGAACATATATATAAACCCTAAGTTGTATATATTCCATTCTTAAATATTTTTCAATACAATTAATCTCAGGGCTATGAAAGCTTTAGAACAAGTAATATAGATATATCTCAGGATATTAAAAGAGTTTATTTAGAAAACTTTCTTTGCCGATGCGGTTGAAACTTCTTTTAGAAGTTCACGAAGTCCTATGATTGCAAGAGCTGTGGTTATGGTGCCAATTGCGAGGGGAAGAGCTTGGTCCATTTGCTTTAAAGTCAATCTATCTATTTATTAGCAAACTCTTTGGCTAAAAACCATGGAAATATTTCCCTAATTTTTTCGAGCAAAAGACCTACATGCCTTTGCTAATTGGGAAAGGTGAAGTTTGGGTACGATTTTCGACCAAGGCTAAGCTTTCAGGGTTTAATGTAGCTCTTGATACAAAAAGGGGGCAGGTGTGAATCCTCAAAAAGTCAATTCTCAAAAGCACAACTCTGTATCCAAGCAACGTAAAACTACTCTCAAATGGAGTAGTGATGGAGAGCTTTCATCTGTTGATATGGCTAGAATTCTTGATCGCCTTTCAAACCCTGAATTGACTGAATGCGATTTGACATGTCAATTAGATTCAACTGATGCGTCTAATTAGATCTTGTATAGAGAAGAAAATAACTACTTTCCTGAACGGATAATAGGAGTGGCTGAACAATCTGGATAAAAATGGCCTGACAATGGCCATAGTTGTCGACTGTAATCTGCTTCTATAATTTCTGAATAATTATCAGATTTATGAAATGAAGTTTTTTTGGATGTGTTAGAAACGCTTATCCATTTGCTTAGGATTTCAAGCATTGAGGTTAATAAGCTGATTGAGTGAATGAAAACGTAAAAAGCTGCATTCGACGATGGTAATGAATACTCATTGCACTACTAGTGGCATGCGGAAAATTTTTAGGCCTATTAGTAGCGTTTTTTGATATGGGTTGTTTTCGGATTTGGTTTTCAGCTGTTTAGCGAAAAGATGTTTTATTGGGTTAAATGACGGGATTTTGTGTTGAAGCCTTGGACTTCTTTTAACAGCCATGTAGGCTTGTGTTTTTTTCTTTTTTCCATGCCAGGTCTAGCAATGCTTCTAAAGCTGCTTGTTTCCTTGGCAGTTGACAGGTAGTTGGAAGAGGTTGTTGAATTTTGTTGTATGGCATTGTTAGCTTTTGAGTCTTTTTACCCTTAGCAAGGATTCCTAAATTCATCTATTAAGTAGATTTTCTTTGAAGTGAAGTTTTGGTAATTTATTGGGAGTATGACCATTTGTGTTTTCTCGTATTAATACGGGCCAAAATGTAACGCGCATTGTGCACCGCGATACGCACCTAGGCTTATGGATTGTTCGTTAGTCCAGTTAGCAGATAGACCTACGGTTACTCCAGCAGCAAAACAATCCCCACATCCATAACTATCAATTACAGGAGAATCTAGTTTAAATGCTTTGTATCTACCTCCTGGGTTTGCATATCCGCCTAGTTCACCTTCGGTAGAGATTTGAATTACAGGCGGAAGCGTTAGAGATCCAAAAGGTATTTGTTCACTTGGGTCAAGCCCACTACCAATAAGTGCGTCTAGTCTTATACCTGATTTTTGCAGTATTTCAAGTTTTAATCTTGGCGTGGCTGCAATGAAAGGAGCTTTTCTACAATTAATTAGGGCTTTGGCATCTGTTGCAGTTATAAAAATGCCATCATATTCATTTAACTCATTCCAAGGGAGAGGGTCCTCTGCACTTGGTGCAAGCCTCTCACCTATAACCGTAATACCTCTTTCTCCTTCAGGCGTTATAAAACTAAAAGCACGTCTTGTCGGTTGATCCCTCCAGGCAACACTGATATTTAAACCAAGTTCTTTAAGCCGTTTGAAACAACTTTTTCCATAATCATCTTTCCCTAAGGCGGTTATAAATCGCACTGGCTTCTTAAGAATCTTGGCTAATTCAATAGCAACTACTGCACCTCCTCCAGCAGGTTCTTTTAAGTATTCTTTCGCATGACAAATTATTCCTGGTCGTGGCATTCTATCTACTTCTAAGAATGTAACTAACTCCACGTGTCCTACAACTGCAAGATTTAAGTCTGGGGTTTTAGGTAGTTGATGGGGTTCCCAGAGTTTCATGATTGTTATAGTGGAAACTTTGATTAGGACTTAATTATGTAGACATTAGGCACTGAAGAACCTACATATTTCTCCTTGATTTATTGTGATACCATCTTGGTTTTTTTGTTAGTTTCTTTCGATGTTTCCTTTGATTCCAAACTTCTACTTTATTTATCCTAAAGCCTAATAATGAGATTAATACAAGTGTTAAGAATAGCAATATGTAGAAGAGCATATCTCCTGGAATGATAAAGATTGAGATGATCTAATTTTGGATCTTTAATTAGCAATTGCACAATGATCTTAACATCCGTTAGAACTTTTATTTTTAATATGTCAGCAATTCATATCCAATATCTTAGTTCATTCGAATGTTTTTATAATCCCTACCTTGGATCATCAACAAATGCTTTAGTATATAGATGTTAGAGGTCAATCAGACTTTGGGAATTCTTAGCTACTCCTTATAAGAGGAAGCCTACTTCCCAATCCCTCTTTGCTGGGGGATTTGATTGCTACTAGCTGCAAAGAATCTTTTTGATTTGATTACTACCAGAACTTCACTTGGGCAGGTTGATGGACGAATCAATGGCAATTGCATGGATCATCCCTTTGCTGCCTTTTATTGGAGCAACGACATTAGGCATTTTTCTGCTTGTTTTTAGTAGAACGATGAACAGGTTGAGTAAGCCTGTTGCATTCCTTTCTATAAGTTGCTTGGGAGCTTCTTTAGTTATCAGTTACTTACTCTCACCTACTCATTTTGCAGGCAATTTATCAAAAATATTTTCTATTGATCTATCAATAAATAATCAAGCAACTGGTATTCAAATAGGGCTTCTTTTTGATTCTCTATCAGGTGTGTTTATACCTGGCTCTTCTTTACTTCTGATTGGGCTAATGCTAATTTCTCATAAAGTCATGTATAGAAAGGAAGGTTATGTAAGATTTTTTATTCTGCTTGGTTTTTTTAGCGGGTCTATACTTGTATTGGTAAGTAGCCTTAATTATTTAGAGATATCTGTTGCATGGCTTATATTAGGCTTGATTCTCTACTATGTTAGAACTTACTTTGTCGACTCATTAGATATCATCCAACTTGTTATTGATTCTTTTAGCAGTCTTGCATTTTTTGCTGGAGTTATTTTATTGTTCCTTTTAACCGGAAGCTTTGGTTTTGATGAAGTTGGAACTTTGATTTTACAGTCGAATATTCAAGGGGATTTATCTGACTCAAACCTGACCCTTCTTTGTCTACTTTTATTTATAGGCACAATTACAAGGCCAGGAGCGATATTGATTCGTATGTTAGGTTCAGATCTAGGTAATCTAATTAGTAATCCATCAGAAATACTCTATTTTCTAAATTTTTCTGCCGCTAGTTCGCTTATTCTTCTAAGGTTAAAACCTGTTTTTGAGATAGGCTATCAAGCCTTTTCCAAGTAACATGAAACCTGATTGCTTGACTTAGACTTTTAATATTTTATATACCTTTTCAATGAATTTCTATACTTATTATCTAGATGTGTCTGATGAACTATTGAATATATTTCTTTCTGCTAAAACTATTAGTAACCAAGCACTGCCACATGAAATTGATTGAATCCATTCATGGTTTAAAAGATCTACAAGAGCAAGAGTGCTTGCTGATATGGCAATGGCTCTTAGCACAAATCTTGATGATCCCATAGGTCTTTTGGTTGAAAAATGGGCTTTTAAGGGATTGACTCGCTGGTCTGAGCTCAATCTTACTTCTTCTAAACCTGAAGACTTAAGACTTCTCTGGTGTATTACTGGCTAATAGGCTGTACTTGTTGCTATGAGTTAGTTATAGCTTTCTATTCAATGGCTGAAAACAAGTCTGAAGATGCCCTCCTCCAAAATGCTGGCGAGGAGGAGCCTGTAAAGTGGGATTACACTAGCAGCCGTCAAACTTTAATCACCGGAGCTGTTGGGCTTGGGCTTAACCTTCTGGTTATTGTCTTGGTGATTCTTTATCGAACTGTTCCTGCTGTCCATGATTTCATTGGCGGCAAGACATAACCATTATTTTTTAAGAGATCTACCTTTCCATGTCCAGCCTCTCCCTGTAATTGTTTTCCAGGTTGAGAGAGGACCAATTATTCCTATTAATAATCCACCAATGCCCATTAACCACCAGTAGTTTAATGGTTGTTTGAATCTTTCAAATATCCATAAGCGGAGGAAATATTGGAGAAAAATACTTGTGATTGAAAATACTAGTATGAAAAGAAATAAGATGCTTCCAGTGTTAACAACACTAGGATATATCAAACAGAATGATAGAAATAGCCAGGGAGTAGAAAATAGCCAGACAACTATCAATGATGCTCCTAATGATTTTATGATATTTCTATCAAGACCTATGAACCAATTTTTACTCCAACCTTCTATTAGGGCAGTTATGTTGGAGTACATTCTTAATTGAATAGCATCCAGACCAAGTAAAAATATAAGTTTGAACCCTGAAGTTTTAATCTTTTTTGCAAGTGCAAGATCTTCTACAACTTCTCCTGCTAGAGCTTTGTGACCTCCTATTGATTTGTATGCAGATTTGCGGAATAACATAAATGGACCTGCAGCAAATGCAGTTTCTTTTTTGGGGTCATTGGTATCTAATATTGGAAATCCAAGTATAAGAAGACTTGCCATAATTGGCTGAACCATCCATTCTGACAGGCATCCACAATTAATTCTGGGTGCAAGGCTAAGTAGATCAGCCTTTTCTTCAAAGGCTTGTTCTAAAGATCTTTTGAGGGTCCTTTTTTCCAGTCGAACATCGGCATCAATGAATAATACCCAGGGTGTCTTTACTTTTTCCATTGCTTTTGAACAGGCCCAGTTTTTTCCTACCCAGCGTTCTTTCTTAGGTCTTGGACCAGCACTTAGAACCTTGATTTGAGAGTTATTTTTATGTACTTTTTCTGAAATATCTAAAGCAATTTTCACTGTTTCATCGGTTGAACAGTCATCTATTATTATAATATCCCATTCTTTGCAAGGATCTTCATTTTCAAGAATGCTTTTAAGACAAGCCTCTATATTAGAAGCTTCATTGTATGTTGGTATTATCACAGTTAGTTGCTTCTCTAAAGGGTAGTTGATCTCTTTTAGGCCTTTCCTTAGGCAAGGTGCATGATTAATTGTTTTAACTAGTTTTAAAATTAGTATTAATAATCCAGTAGTAGAACCTGTTGTAAGAAATATAGCTATGAACATAATAATCAAGTTTTTTCCTCCTTAGATGCAGAATGAAGAAATCGAATGCATTTGAGAATGATTTTTTACTAATCTAAGTGCTTTTGATTATAGAGATTTTGATTAGCGGTCAGCATTACCAAAATGGATCGGAGGCAAAGCTAACTACGATTTTCTTTGATTTGCATTCAGGGATAGAACTTATGCATGCTCTTACCATTTTTCCATTTATCTCTATTTCACACGCACCGCAACTTCCTCCAAGGCATCCAGTAGGGATTGTTACACCAGCATTATTTGCAGCTTTTATCCAGCTTTCCCCTGGTTCCTCTAATGATTTACAACCATTTGGCCAATAGATTTCTATGCCTGAAATCTTCATGGTTTAAGTATTAGGGAAATGTCGACATGCCTCTCAAATGCATCTGCAAGGCTATCTATTAATTTTTCTCTTTTTAGATTATGGTTTGGGATTTTGATTGGCAGTGGCGACATCCCTTTTGACTCTCTAATATTATTTAACCATAGTCTTCTCCATTCTCCATTGTCGAATATTCCATGAAGGTAAGTTCCGGCAACTTTCCTTAAGCATGTGT
Source organism: Prochlorococcus sp. AG-409-A19 (assembly GCA_003216155.1). Next base: position 86,161 of record QCJH01000005.1, read on the forward strand.
CTGTGTTCACCCAGCCTAGTAAAGGGTCTTGTGTAATTGTCTTGATATTTTCTTCTTGGCCATCAATTACTTCGCTGATTCCATGATGCAGTTCAAATCCTCTAACTGGGCAAGATTTTGGCCATAATGTAACTACATCCCTTTGCCTTAGTGATTTTTCTTCTCCAAATTTTGTTTGAATAGGTAATAAGTCAAGGCCAATATTTACATTAGATTTGTTTCCGTTGGAGAGACCTTCTAAGCCTTGTGGGTCAATAAGAGTTCTCCCAAGCATTTGGAGACCTCCACAAATACCAAATACATTTCCACCTTTATGTGCAAAGTTTATAATCTTTTTTCTTAGACCAGATCTTTCTAGAAATTGAAGATCATTAATAGTCTGCTTACTACCAGGAATTATAACAGCATCAGGCTCTCCAAATTCTTCCTCTTTTGCTATTAATTTA
>QCJH01000006.1 GCA_003216155.1 Prochlorococcus sp. AG-409-A19
GAGGTCCTTGATTGTTGGCAAGGCTGCACGGATACGTGTGTCGTCAGTTATTTCGCCTGCATCGTTTAGGGGGACATTAAAGTCGACCCTTACAAAAACACGCTTTTCGGCCAGTTCTTCAATGCTGAGAGTAGAAAGTGAGCGCTTCGCCATGGGTTTTGTGCTGTTATCAAATGCGGTGAGATTAACCCTTGACATGCCTTGATGGAATTTATGTAGGTGGGCGAAGCTGTTTTTAGGCGCTATTACAAATATCAGAGCAGTTATAGCGAGGGATCAATGTTCGAAAAAGTACTTTTACCCATTGATCAAAGTAGGGAAGCTTTGGAAACTTCTGGTAAGGCTCTTGAGTTCGCCAGAAGTCATGGCAGCCGTCTCATAATTCTTTCTGTTATTCAGCCTGATCGGCCTGCTATGCAGGATATTGATTCTGTTTCGTCTCTTTTGGAAAAAGCTCGAGAACAAGTCGTGAATGCTGGTATTCCTTGTGAAATTTTGGAACGTCAAGGTAAACCAGCATTTGTTATATGTGATGTAGCTGATGAGTTCAATGTTGATCTAATAATTATGGGCACTAGAGGGATAAATATTGATGGTGATGTTGAAAGTACAGCTGCTCGGGTGATTCAACTTTCACCATGTCCTGTGTTGGTCGTACCGTGATCAGCCCATTGATTCAGTGGTATCCAGGCCACGTTGCAAAAGCAGAAAAGCAGTTAAGAGGAAATCTCAACAAAGTTGATTTAGTCATAGAAGTTCGTGATGCCAGGATCCCAAAAGCGACTGCACATCCAGCCTTACAGCGTTGGATTGAAGGGAAGCAGCATCTATTGGTAATTAATCGTAGAGATATGGTTTCTACAGAGGCAATGAAAGTTTGGGATGCTTGGTTCCGTAGTCAGGGCCAGACTCCATGGTGGTGCAATGCAAAGAATGGCATTGGAGTGAAGCAGTTGCAGCAGGCGGCTATTAGATCAGGAGAGCAGCTAAATCGTCGCCGTCTTTCTCGAGGTATGCGTCCTCGTCCAGTGAGGGCGTTAACCCTTGGTTTCCCAAATGTTGGTAAGTCTGCTCTTATTAATCGTCTGGTTCGACAAAAGGTTGTTGAAAGTGGACGTCGTGCGGGAGTAACTAGAAGCCTTAGGTGGGTGCGCCTAGGGCAGCAGATTGATCTGTTAGATGCACCAGGTGTTTTACCACCTCGTTTGGATAATCAGCAGTCGGCCCTGCATTTAGCTCTTTGTGATGATATTGGGCAAGCTGCATATGACGTTGAGTCGGTAGTAATGGCTTTTTTGGGGATGTTGGACCCTCTTGAGCATCAGGTTGCCTCAGGAGTGACTGCTGGATTGCTTTTTAGGCGTTATGGCATTCCTTTCTCAGGTCAAACTAAGGATTCACATCATTGGTTAATGGCTGTTGCAAATCGGCATGCCTCTGGAGATAAAACTCGAATGGCCCAAAAAGTTCTTGATGACTTTCGTACATCGTTATTGGGTTTGATCACCTTGGAACTCCCATGAGAATTGAGGTGCTTGATAGGGGCTTTGGTGAAGGCAAAGGAGAGTTGATAACACTTGAATATTCCAAGCCATTGCCCATGAGGTTGGATAGATGGCTTGTGCAACAAAGATCTGAACAAAGTCGCGCACGAATTCAGAAGATAATTGCTGCTGGCTTTGTGCTGGTTAATGGGAAAACTGGAAAAGCCAAGACGCCTTTACGTTTGGGTGATGAGATCAAATTGTGGATGCCTCCACCAGAGCCTCTGCCTTATTTACAGCCAGAGGAGATGGACTTAGATGTGTTATTTGAAGATGAACATATAATTGTGATCAATAAAAAAGTAGGAATAACGGTTCACCCTGCTCCTGGTAATCGCTCGGGTACTCTGGTTAATGGCCTTTTATATCATTGCCATGATTTGCCAGGCATTAGTGGAAAGTTGCGCCCTGGTATTGTTCATCGACTAGATAAAGATACTTCTGGATGCATTGTCATTGCTAAGAGTCAAGAGGCACTTGTTGATTTGCAAAAACAAATTCAGAGCAGAGTAGCTTCTAGAAATTATTTAGCTGTTGTTCATGGAGCTCCAAAGGGTGATGAGGGTATTATTACTGCAGAAATAGGGCGGCATCCTGCTGATAGGAAAAAATATGCTGTAGTTCATGATGAGACTGGGCGTTTTGCTTGTACTCATTGGAAGTTGATAGAGAGACTCGGAGATTATTCCTTATTAAGCTTCAAACTTGATACAGGTAGAACCCATCAGATACGTGTCCATTGTGCACATATTGGTCATCCTATTGTTGGTGATTTAACTTACAGTAGATGTCGCAAATTGCCGATGGATTTGCCTGGCCAGACTTTACATGCTTTTGAATTAGGCTTGAATCATCCATTTACTTCACATCGGATGGTCTTTAAGGCCCCTTTGCCAGAGACTTTTAATAGGCTTCTTTTAATTCTTAGAGAAAGAATTACCAATAGTTAGAACTTTTGGAGCTGCTTCTACCAGCTTCTGAGTAATTTTTTCTTGTGGCGCATGTAATAGGTCTATTGCATTGCCTTGTTCAATTATTTTCCCTTTGTCTAATACAATAATTCTATGGCAAAAATAACTTGCAATATTTAGATTATGAGTGATAAACAACATGGCCAACCCTAGCTTTTGCTGAAGTTGTTTAAGCAGGGACAATATTTCTGTCTGCATTTCAGCGTCAAGCATGCTGATACTTTCATCGCATATTAAAACTTTTGGTTTAAGAGCTAGAGCTCTAGCAATTGCGACTCGTTGTTGTTGTCCTCCTGAGAGTTCTCTTGGCAGGCGGCCCTCAAATTTTTCTGGTGGTATTAGACCTACTTGTTGGAGTAATTCTCGGCTTTGCTGTTTTGCTTCTGATGAGGAAGCTAATTTATGAATTAGTAGGGGGTCGGCGATTGCTTCTCCTATCTTCATTTTTGGATTTAGACATGCAAGTGGATCTTGAAAGATCATTTGCAAGATTTGTTTTGTTTGTTTGAGACTTTTCCCTTTAAGGCCTTGTAAGTGTTGGCCTTGTAATTTGATTTGCCCACCTTTGATTGGGATTAGACCTGTGATTGCTTTGCAGAGAGTACTTTTGCCACAGCCAGACTCACCAACTATTCCTAGAGTTTCACCTCTATGAAGATTAAAGCTAATCAAATCAATTGTCTTCAGCCAGTTCTGTGACCATGGCCACCCTCCTAATGAATGCCAACATCTTAAGTTATTCACTTCTAAAATTACTGGTTCTTCGTGCCGTGAAAGATGAAGAGAATTTACTTTGGTTTTTGTTGCTTTTAAAAGTCTTTTCCCAATAGAAGATTGTGCGTTAGTTAAGATATCTTTACTACTTCCCATCTCAACTATTCTGCCATCATCCATAATGGCTATATTCTCACACCATCTTGATGCTATTGCTAGGTCATGTGTAATAAGAAGTAGAGCACTATTTAGATTTTTACATGATTCACTTAGTTCAAACATTATTTGGTGAGCAAATGCTGCATCAAGACTGGTCGTAGGCTCATCCGCTATTAATAAAGGGGGCTTTAAAGCAATTGCCAATGCAATTGCTAGCCTTTGTCGCATCCCACCACTAAATTCATGGGGGTAAGCATCAAAACGTTTAGGGCTAATTCCCACATTTATTAGTAATTCTTCAGCTCTTTTTTTTCTCCATAGGAAAGAAGAAGTTGCTCCATGCGCCTTTAGTGTATCAAGGATGTGATCTCCAATGGTTATGAGTGGGTTGAGGCGCGTCATCGGATCTTGAAAAACCAGACCAACTGCTTCACCACGTAAGGTTCTTAGTTGGGATCTGTTAATTGCCCTGGGATCTTGACCTGTCAGTAATAAACCACCAGTACATATGCTTCCAGGAGGTAGTAATTGCACTATGACTTTTGCAATTGTGCTTTTACCGCAACCTGATGGACCTACTAAAGCCAAACGATCTCCCCTAGCCATGCGGAGACTGAGATCATTTAGCGTCCAGCAATCGCTGCATGGATAACGCATATTTAATTGATTGATTTCTAAAACGTGCTCTGAAGAAGTTCGCATAGTTAGTAGCACGTGATGTGTGGTCTGAATACCATGGATTTATCCGCTTGTTCGGATGCTTAAAGCCACCTCTGCGCCAGTCTCAACACAGACGTCTTCAGTCTGCAAGTCCAGGCTGACTGATTTACCTGCGTTGAGAGCTCATCCGATTCGTAGTAGTGATGATTACGGTATTTCTTTGCCAGACTGGCTAAGGCAGTGTGTTGAGCATATTCCTCCAGGTTTAGGACAAAGTTGCCCAACAGATCCAGAGGCATTATTGGCAGCAGCGTTTGATTTGGCATTTCAACTGCATGAAGGGCAATTTCGGGCAAGTGGTGACCCATATATCGTCCATCCAGTGGCTGTGGCTGATTTATTGCGTGATATAGGGGCAAGTGCAAGCGTTATTGCGGCAGGCTTTTTACATGATGTTGTTGAAGACACTGATGTCACACCAGACCAATTAGAAGAGTATTTCGGAGCGGAGGTGAGGGAGTTAGTAGAAGGAGTGACAAAATTAGGGGGCATTCATTTCACTAATCGGACTGAGGCACAGGCAGAGAATTTGCGCAAGATGTTTTTGGCTATGGCAAGTGATATTCGTGTTGTTTTAGTCAAACTGGCTGACAGACTTCACAATATGCGCACTCTGGGGTCACTTCAAACTGAGAAACAGCAAAGAATTGCTCGTGAAACACGTGAGATTTATGCACCTTTGGCAAATCGTCTGGGTATAGGGCGCTTTAAGTGGGAATTAGAAGACTTGGCTTTTAAGCTTCTTGAGCCTGAAGCTTTTAGAGAGATACAACAACAAGTCGCCACGAAGCGAAGTGAAAGAGAGGATCGATTGGCTACAACTGTTGAGCTATTAAGTGATCGCTTGACTTCTGTAGGCTTGGATACTTGCGAGGTTAGTGGTCGCCCCAAGCATCTCTACGGTATATGGAGCAAGATGGTACGCCAACAAAAGGTTTTTCATGAGATTTATGATGTAGCTGCCTTACGAATTATTGCTCCGAGTGTCGAGATCTGTTATCGGGCTTTAGCTGTTGTACACGATACTTTCCGTCCAATTCCTGGAAGATTTAAGGATTATATAGGTTTGCCTAAGCCCAATGGCTATCAGTCATTGCATACTGCTGTTATAGGCCGCCATAGACCGATTGAAGTTCAAATTCGGACACCCGAAATGCATCGCGTAGCTGAATTTGGGATAGCAGCTCATTGGAAATACAAGGAGGGTGGTTCACCAGCAGCTGGAGATACTGAACGGTTTAATTGGCTTCGTCAATTGGTTGAATGGCAACAAGAAGGAGGGAATGATGATCATAATGACTATTTGGCTTCAATTAAAGAAGATCTATTTGATGAAGAGGTTTTTGTATTTACACCTAAAGGAGATGTAGTTGGTTTACGTAAAGGCTCGACTGCTGTTGACTTTGCATATCGTATTCATTCCGAGGTGGGCAATCACTGTCATGGTGTCCGTGTCAATGATCGACTTTGTTCATTGTCAACGCCTTTGCAGAACGGAGACTTTGTACAAATTCTTACCAGTAATACTGCTCATCCAAGTTTAGATTGGCTTAATTTTGTAGCCACTCCAACTGCTCGGAATCGTATTCGCCAATGGTATAAGAGAAGTCATCGAGAAGAAACAATTCAACGTGGTAAGGATCTTTTAGAGCGTGAATTAGGTCGAGATGGTTTTGATGGATTACTCAGTAGTATTGCGATGACTCGTGTTGCTGAGCGTTGCAACGTTGGAACAACGGAGGATCTTTTGGCGGCCTTAGGCTTTGGAGCTGTGACTTTGCAGCAGGTTTTGAACCGTCTCCGAGAAGAAATACGTTTGCAAGCTGTAACTACTGAGAAAACACTGAGTAATGCTGATGTAGCACAAAGATTGGTAGAGCAAGTGGAGTCCAGTCCTGCACGGGCTGCTTTGACTGATTGTGCTTCGATATTGGGTGTAGAAGGTTTGGATTATCGACTAGGTGGTTGTTGTAGCCCTTTACCAGGAGAGTCGATTGTTGGGACTGTAGCTTTGGGGAATCATGGAATTACTATTCACCGCCAAGAGTGCATTAATGTAGCTTCGATACCTAGTGAAAGGCGGTTACCTGTTAGATGGAATCCCAAGCCTTCTAATCAGACTGAGCGTTTCCCTGTGCAGTTGCGCATAGAAGTGATTGACCGTGTTGGCATACTTAAAGATATTCTTATGCGCCTTTCAGATGGCTGTATTAATGTTAGTGATGCGCGTGTTCAAACTGCTGTTGGTAAGCCTGCAAGGATTGATTTAAGAGTTGAACTTATTAGTGCAATTCAATTGACTACAACAATTGATCAAATTAAATCTATGGCTGATGTTCTTGACATTGCACGTACTGGCTTAGGTTGACTCTGAGAAGTAGTGAAGTAATTTAATTGCATTATATCCATATGAATTCCATATGAATTTTGATGAATCCACTGTTATCAATGGATTTCGAGCCATCTCTTCAAGAGTTGGGTGATGACTATTGGGATGTAGTTGATGCTGCAAAATTCCCTCTTACGCAATTGCGATTCCGCAATGATTATCTTCTTAAATATCTTGGACTAAAGCCAGAAGCCGTTGAAGATAGGCACTTTGAGGAGGCTTATGGCCGGTTTTTGGGACGTTATCCGTTATTGGCACTCCGTTATCATGGATATCAATTTGGAATTTATAATCCTTATCTTGGTGATGGGCGTGGTTTCTTGTATGGCCAGCTTCGAGATGTTCAGGGACAATTGCAAGACTTGGGGACGAAAGGATCTGGCATTACACCTTGGAGTCGTGGCGGTGATGGTCGGCTTACATTAAAAGGTGGAGTACGAGAAATAATTGCGAGTGAAGCTTTACATAGATTAGGTGTAACTACAAGCCGAACTCTTTCTTTAGTAGAAACGGGTGAAGATCTTTGGCGAGGTGATGAGCCATCCCCTACACGTAGTTCGGTAATGGTTCGGATGGCTCGTACTCATTTACGCTTTGGTTCCTGTGAGCGTTTGCTTTATCTTCATGATCCAAAAGGACTTGAGCGTTTGCTTCTTTATGTAGTTCGATCCTATTACCCTGCCATCTCTGCTGCTTATCCAATTGAGGGAGGACATTCTCGGACTTCTATAGAGGTCCAATTGCTTCATTTTTATGCAGAATTAGTCGTACGTGTAGCTCGATTATCTGGGGAATGGATGGCAGCTGGCTTTACGCATGGCGTTCTCAATACAGACAATATGTCTTTAGTTGGCGAAAGCTTTGATTATGGTCCATTTGCGTTTCTTGATCGATGGGACCCTGGATTTATAGCAGCATATTTTGATCAAACAGGCTTATATGCATTTGAACGTCAACCAGAAGTTTGTTATCAAAATTTGCGTCTTTTGCAAGAGCCCCTTGCAATGTTATTGGCTAGAGAAAAGATGGAAGAAAAGTTGGATCGATTTACATCTGTTTTTCAGAAACATTATCGCTTTTGTCTTGAGCGTCGCCTGGGTTTTCCTGTTACTAGTCAATCTCTTATGAATGTTGCCATGAAGTATGACAATGTTGTTGATGACCTAGTCAAGGCTACCTTGAGTCTGCTTAATAGTTGGAAAATTGAGTATGGAAAATTTTTTGCTGGTTTATCTGATCAGATTTTTAAATATGGTTTCCCAATAGAACCTGATCATTTGCAACCAATGAGTTTAGAAGTAATTGCTCCTCCTAGAGAAGCGTGGTTGTCTTGGAGGGATAGTTGGTGGTTACGTCAGAATTCAATCATGTCTGCCGATTCTAATGATGAAAAGGGTTTGGTTATGCGATTACAACGTTGGAATCTTCCAGAACCCCCTACTCGTCAATTAATTGAGAATCTATGGAATCCTATCGCTCAACGAGATGATTGGGGAGCTCTTAACGCGTGGCTGAAAAAGACGTCTATTGATTAAGCATTTTAGTCTTTTAAAATTTGGATTTATAGAACATTGAAGACAAGTATTATTTAGTTGATGATTGCTTCTTTAGGGAAAAATAGATAATCGCACCAATTATTAGACTGCTAATAGACCCAGTTAATGTTGACCCTATTAATAAACGAATGCTAAATGTCCACCCTTGTTCCCAAAATTGATTTAAATTTGTTGGATTTAGATTTGGATTACTTTGCCAATGACCTAGAACAAAAGAGCCTATTTGATAATTCAACCAATAAAGAGGTAAATAAGTTGCTGGGTTACTGACCCATGTTCCAGCTGCAGCAAGTAGGTAATTCCCACGTATGATTTTGGCTATTGTTATGCCCAGTAGAGTTTGTAAGCCAAATAAAGGAAAGCATCCGCTGAATATACCTGCTGCTATACCTCGTGCTCTTTGACCGGGTGTTCCTTCTTGTTCCCAAAGCCAGGCAAGCCATTGTTGGAGTCGTCGGTAAAAAATCTGAATCATTCAATGCACCAGTTACACAATGCTGCAATGTGGCTTAGATCGTAGAAAGGAGTTAAGTATGCATTCTTGATGCTTTTGTCTTTGCTTACTCAAGAAACCATTGCTGCTGTAGCTACTGCTGTTGCTCCTGGGCAAGGAGGAATTGCTGTCGTACGTATATCTGGTCAGGCGTCAGAAGCAATAGTGAGAGCCGTGGTTAATTTCCCAGGCAAGCAGAAATTGGTTAGTCATCGCGTGTTTTATGGGCATGTGATGGACAACGCAGGCAAGGCACATATTGATGAGGTGTTGGTTTTGGTTATGAATGGACCTAGAAGCTTTACAGGTGAAGACGTCGTAGAGATTCACTGTCATGGGGGACTGATAGTGGTCCAGAAAGTTCTTGAGCGTGTTTTAGAACAGGAAGGAGTACGGCGTGCTTTGCCTGGTGAATTTACTCAGAGAGCAGTACTTAATGGGCGCTTGGATTTGTCAAGTGCTGAAGCAATCAGTGACTTGATAGGTGCGCGTAGCCGTAGGGCTGCAGAGCTTGCTATGGCTGGAGTTGATGGGGGAGTGCATCGTCGAATTACCGCATTACGAGAACGTTTGTTGCATCAGTTATGTGAATTAGAGGCTCGGGTGGATTTTGAAGAGGATCTGCCTGTTCTGGATAGTGATGCTCTTTTGGCTGAGCTTTCGGCAGTAAGACTTGAACTTGAAGGACTTGTTGAGGATGCTCAGCATGGAGCGTTAATTCGACAAGGATTGCGAGTGACTTTGATCGGATGTCCAAATGTGGGCAAGAGTTCTTTGCTTAATCGTTTAAGTCGACGAGAAAGGGCAATTGTGACTGATTTACCAGGCACTACTAGGGATTTATTAGAGAGTGAAATCGTGTTAGATGGGGTACCAATAACGCTTTTTGATACTGCTGGTATTCGAGAAACTGATGATGCTCTTGAAAAGATTGGGATAGATCGAAGCCATCAGGCTTTGATGGCTTCAGATGTTGTGGTGATGGTTTTTGATTTTTCTAAAGGATGGACTTCAGATGATGAGTCACTTTTAGCTCAAATTCCTGAAGATGTGCCGAGGCTTGTGGTGGCAAATAAGGTTGATCTTGGATCGTCCACCTTGAAATCCGGCCTGAAAGAGGAATCAATTGGTATTAGCCCTGATGCGAGCATTAGTGCTCTTACAGGATATGGAGAGGAAGAATTGATCAAAGCTTTGTTGACTATTGCAGGTGCTACTGAAGGAGAGAATCTTTTGATTGCTTTAAATGAGCGCCAAACAGACCTTGCTCTTGCTGCTGTCTCTGCATTGACCAGGAGTAAGGCAGTTGCTGAACAACAATTACCTTGGGATTTTTGGACAATTGATTTGAGGCAAGCAATTAGTAGCCTTGGTGAAATAACTGGTGAGGAAATTACAGAGGCAGTTCTGGATAAAATTTTCTCCCGGTTTTGTATTGGTAAATAGAGAGAATTTGCGACTCCCTTAATAACGTTTTTATAGGCTTAATAGAACATCCTGATTTGGTTAACTTGCTTGGATTTGTTAGCCCCTGCTATTAATCGACTTCTACAAGGGTTCTTGGATGAGGATTTGGGGAGAGGTGACCTTACTAATGAGGCCTTTACGGGTTCTTGGGGATCTGCTTATTGGCTTGCTAAGGAACCAGGAGTCTTTTGTGGTGGTCCATTAATTACACGGTTGTTTCAGCAATTAGATTCTTCGGTCAGTATTCGTTTATTGGTATCCGATGGTGATCGCTTTGATTCCGGACAGAGATTGTTGGAATTGCAAGGGTCAGCCTCTGCATTATTGGCAGGTGAACGCACAGGATTGAATCTGGCCATGCGACTTTCTGGCATTTCAACTTCGACGGCTTATTTGGTGGAACAGCTTGTTGGAACAGGAGTGCTTTTGGCTGATACTCGGAAAACAACTCCTGGTTTGAGAGTTTTAGAAAAATATGCTGTTCGTTGTGGTGGTGGTGTGAATCATCGTCTAGGGCTGGATGATGCCGCCATGCTTAAAGAAAATCACATCGCTTGGGCTGGAGGGATTGAACCTGCTGTTCGTGCGGTGAGAGCTTCAGCCCCTTGGACTTCGCGAGTTATTGTTGAAGCTGAGACTACTGAACAAGCTGAAGAGGCGGTAAGAGTTGGGGCTGATGGAGTCTTATTGGATAATTTTCCCCCGATTGTGCTTAAGAAGCTTGTTCCTAACTTGCGAGAGCTTGCTTTGAGAGGGGCAAAGCATCGAGCTCTAGGCCGGGTTTACCTGGAAGCTTCTGGGGTTGAAGTCAATGCTTTAAAGGAATATGCCAATACTGGAATTGATTTAATTTCTATCAGTGCCCCTATTACGAGAAGCAAGTGGTTGGATTTCAGCATGCGTTTTGAAAAAGTGATTGATCAAGGTTGATTAGCTCTATCAGGATGGTCAAAGTTCTTGTTTTACACCAAGCAGTTTTTTAGCAATCATGCTTAGCCTCTATCACTTGTTAGAAAAAAAGCTTTTAGCTGCATTTGAGCGTGCATTAGCTGCTGAAGGATTTGATGCTCCAACCACCGCTCTCGTGCTTGATCCACAATTGGGACCTGCTAGCAAGCCAGAATTTGGAGATTTTCAGGTAAACGGTGCTTTTGCTTTATCCAAGCTTTTGAAAAAGTCTCCTAGGGAAATAGCAGGTGAGGTTGTTTCGCAACTCAATAATGATGAGCACTTTTCACAACTATGTGAGCCACCTGAGATTGGAGGACCAGGGTTTATAAACCTTACTCTTAGACCCAAGTCTTTAGCGGATGAGTTGGTCTCCCGATTAAGAGATTCTCGACTTGGAGTTCCGTTAATAGTCACTTCTTCGGATGCGGATAAGCTTGGATCAGTAGTTGTTGATTTCTCAAGTCCCAATATTGCGAAAGAAATGCATGTTGGACATTTGCGTTCAACCATTATTGGTGATTCGTTAGCCCGAGTTTTCGAGTTTCGTGGGCATAAGGTTTTACGTCTTAATCATGTAGGGGATTGGGGAACTCAGTTTGGGATGTTGATAACACACCTCAAACAAGTTGCCCCTGAGGCTCTAGAGACAGCCGATGCTGTTGATCTTGGTGATTTGGTCACATTTTATCGTCAGGCGAAAAAGCGTTTTGATGATGATGAGTTATTTCAAGAAACCTCTCGTGAGGAGGTGGTAAGTCTTCAAAGTGGGGATCCTCTTTCATTGAAAGCTTGGGCTTTACTGTGCGACCAATCGCGCAGAGAATTTCAGAAAATTTATGATCGACTCGATATACGTATTAATGAAAGAGGTGAGTCGTTTTATAACCCCTACTTAAAAGGAGTGATTAGTGATTTGGAGTCTCTAGATTTGTTGGTGATTGATGATGGAGCAAAGTGCGTTTTCCTTGAAGGAGTTACAGGGAAGGATGGTAAACCTCTCCCGGTGATTGTTCAAAAGCGAGATGGTGGATTTAATTATGCCACAACTGATTTGGCTGCAATTCGTTTTCGCTTTGAATCACCTCCTGATGGGGATGGAGCCTCTCGTCTCATTTATGTCACAGATGCAGGTCAGGCGAATCATTTTTCAGGGGTGTTTAAGGTTGCCAAAGCTGCTGATTGGATTCCTTCTGGTGGACGACTTGAACATGTTCCTTTTGGATTGGTACAAGGTAAAGATGGAAAAAAATTGAAAACACGAGCAGGAGATACTGTGCGATTGCGTGATCTTCTGGATGAAGCGGTTGAACGAGCAGAGGATGATTTGCGTCGTCGACTGAAAGATGAAGGGCGAGAAGAGGATGACTCGTTTATTAAGCATGTAGGCAATACCGTCGGTATAGCCGCTGTGAAATATGCTGATTTAAGTCAGAATCGAATAACTAACTATCAGTTTGATTTTGATCGAATGTTATCTCTTCAGGGTAATACTGCGCCTTATCTTCTTTATGCTTTAGTACGAGTTGCTGGTATTGGGCGTAAAGGAGGAGATATGGATGTAGATGTAGATGATCTTAAGTTGAGTGCTCCTCAGGAGTTGACCCTTGCTAGAGAATTATTAAAATTGGATGAGGTCATTGTTCAAGTTGAAGAGGAGTTGTTGCCAAATCGTTTATGTACCTACTTGTTTGAATTAAGTCAGGTTTTTAATCGCTTTTACGATCAGGTGCCTGTCTTGAAAGCTGAAGTCCCATCTCGCCACTACCGACTTGCATTATGTCGATTAACTGAGAATACTCTTCGATTGGGTTTGGGACTTTTGGGGATACCTACTTTAGAGAGGATGTGATGGATTTTGAGAATATGTTTACTTCTGATTGTTGGCCTAAGCCTCGCTTGGAGGTGGAAAGAATGAAGCCTTACACTGCTCCCTTGGAAGGGAGACGAGAACTTTTACGATTGGATTTTAATGAAAATACTATCGGTCCTAGCCCTTTAGTTTTAGATGCTGTGCATAAAATCACTTCTCGTCAAATAGCTATATATCCTGAGTACGACGGTTTAAAGGAGGCGGTAGTAGCTAATTTGTGCCGCACAACATTTTTAGAACCTTTGAGGCCTGAGCAAATAGGACTTTTTAATGGTGTTGATGCTGCGATTCATGCTATTTGTCATGCATATGGAGATCGGGGCGATCTACTTTTAACCACTACACCTACGTTTGGCTATTACATCCCTTGTGCAAATATGCAAGGCATGGAAGTGATGGCTTTACCTTATGAAGGCAAAGAGTTTCGTTTTCCATTGATGAAAATGAAACTAACTCTTAAAGAAAAGAAACCTCGGCTTCTTTTACTTTGCAATCCGAATAATCCAACTGGAACTCGTTTGTCAGCTAAATATATTCTTGAACTTGCAGCTAAATTCCCCAAGACATTAATTGTTGTGGATGAACTTTATGAGGCATTTACAGGTGAAAGTGTTTTGCCATTGGTTGATTTTAAGAGGCTACCTAATTTATTGATTTTACGGTCTCTTTCTAAAACAGCAGGTTTGGCTGGGTTGCGAATCGGATTTGCTATTGGATGGAAAGAAGTTGTGGAACGTGTTTGCCGTGTGACCGGACCGTATGACATTAATAGCTTTGCAGTTGCAGCTGCGTTTGCTGCTATGGAAGATCAGCAGTATATAGATGCCTATGTCTCAGAGGTACTGGAAGCTAAAGAGTGGATAAAGTCCCAGCTTCAAAAAAGTGGTTTGCGTTATCAGATTGATGGAGGGAATTATTTTTTGATTTGGCCAAGGTCTGAACCTAGCGAGCTAGCTGCTTCGCTAAGAATGTTAGGTATTTTGGTGCGAGATATGTCGGATAAAAATTTTATCGAAGGCTCTTTACGCGTGAGCATTGGAACAAAGAGTCAAATGATGCAGTTTTGGAATATTTTTGCCCAATTGGAAAAGTTAAAGTCATAGATATTTCACGCGAAGGATATTATTACTTTGATTCCTTTTTTTTATGCATTCTTTTTTTATCTGAGCTCATTATATGAATCACTGTCTGATTACCTAAATGCTTGGTAAGCTTAAGTTTTTCATTGTTATGAATGATTGGAATATTTTCCATAGCCCTTAGGAATGGTTCCACACTGGAAAGGTCGCAATCTTTTGGCTTATCTCTGTTCACATATTGAACAGGAATTATTCGTCGAGGCCTTAGCGCCTTAACTACTTCTGCAGCTTCTTTACCGTTGTAAACTTTTGCTCCTCCACCAACTGCAATAATTAGGACGTCTGGGCTACCTAGTAGGACTTTATGTTCTCCCGTTATTGAAGAAGCACTACCGCCAAGATGAGCAAAACGTAGCCCTCCTTGTTCCCAGCTCCATAGTGTGGCTTGCCCAAATCTTCGGCCACCAACTCGATCATGAGGCGCGGAAAAAACCTTCTAATTTGAGTCCGTTAATTCGATATGAACCAGGTGAGCTAAGAAATTTTCCTTTTGCGACTTTTGCTCCTTCGTCAGCTAGTAATGAGCTTGCAAGTATTACGTTAGAACTAATTCTTGGTTCTTTAAGCCCGGCTGCACAGCCGACGGCTTTGAAGGGATTAAGTAATACTGATTGGCCACTTCCTTGGATCAAAAGAGCGCTGTGCCCGAAATTTGTTATTGAGACACCCTGCGCTAATGCTATGGGGCTTGAGCTAAGGCTTATGCCCAAGCTTGTGATGAATGCAAGGCTGCTGAATTGCTGGATGGTGTTGTGAGAATGCATTGGTTTAGATCTAACGAGGCTGGGAGGAGGAAGGAGTTTTATTGGTTGGATTCAGCAAGACTTAGAAAGTTACTAAGTAGTTGATGACCGGCTTGTGTGAGAACACTTTCAGGATGAAATTGAACACCTTGTATATGGGTGTGTGAGCGATGGCGAAGTCCCATGATTGTTCCATCTTTAAGCCATGCAGTTACCTCTAAACAACTTGGGAGACTCTCGCGATCGGCAATTAGACTGTGATATCTAGTAGCAGTGAGTGGTTGAGGTAGACCTCTGAATACTCCGATCTCCTCATGCAATATGGGTGATGTTTTTCCATGCATTAGCTCATTGGCTCTAATGATCTTCCCTCCAAAAGCCTGAGCGATTGCTTGATGTCCAAGACATACGCCAAGGGTCGGTATTTGAGGTGCTAGTTCGGTTAGGATTGGTAGGCAAATACCAGATTGATCAGGATCTCCTGGTCCAGGAGATAGGAGAATTGCTGCAGGCTTCAGTTTTCGTACTCCTTCAAGGCTGAGCGCATCGTTGCGCTTAACCAATAATTTTTTAGCAATAGGGTGCTTATCGGATAGTTCACTCAAATATTGAACAAGGTTGAAGGTAAAACTGTCGTAGTTGTCGATTACTAAGAGCATTAGTTTAAGGACCCTAGATCCCTAGTCGATTTAATAGAGCAGGTAATAGCAGAAGTATGGCGATTAGCAGTGAGCTTATTGAAGCAACTAAAACGGCTGCTGCTGCACAATCTTTTGCGATTCGAGCCAGTGGATGAAATCGTCGTCCTATAGCAAGATCTACCACTGCTTCTATAGAGGTATTGATCAACTCGAGAACTAGAACAGCTGTCACAGTAAGAACCAGGACAGATAATTGGCTGAGATTTAATTTTAGCCATGTTCCAAGGCCGAAAACCAAGCCACCTATTAATACATGTATACGGAAATTACGTTGAGTATTGAAGCTATAGGTAAGGCCTTGTGCTGCATAGCGAAAGCTAGCAGGTAAATCGCCAGCTCGATGCCATGCACCTTGTCTTGGTGGTCGATGATTTTGCGGTGAAGGCTTTGACAATTGTTCTGATAGGAACTTTTTTGTTTTAGACATGATTTAGTTATCTCTGGAATTAATCATTAATGCTTGTAAGATGAACTTCGGAATCTAGAAGTCGCTCTTGGCAAGTCAACATCTTCTGTAGTTTTTTGGCATTTAAATGATCCCAGCCTAAAAGGTGAAGAAGACCGTGACTGACTAACCATCGGAGCTCTCTATTGAGACCATGCCCCTCTTTCTTTGCTTGTTTTTGTGCAGTGGGTACAGATATAATGATGTCGCCTAATTCAAGACATTTGTTTCCTAACCATATAAATTTATCATCTATTGCTGGAAAGGAAAGTACATCGGTTGCTTCTGGCTTGTGTCTCCAAGATTTATTTAAGGCGGCAATTTTTTCATCATCAGTAAACTCTAGTCCTAGGCTTATGCTTTTTGCTTCTCTAACTATTACTGGACAGTTTAGGCTTAAGTCACTGCGGATAAGATTTATCCAATTGATTAGATCTTTATGCCACAAATCTGAATGGGTTAATCTAATGATTTCCTCCGAATCAATTGGTTCTTCTAAAATGCTTTGAGATACTCCCTTGAAAGCAAGATCTAGGTCAATATTTAATTGGGTGATTTCGTAGGAAGTCATTTCATTATTAGTGTGGAAGATTGGGCCTGCCTAGCCAGGCAATTAGAAGAATAAATCCAATAAATCCTCCTGCTGTCAGTCCAAAATGAATCAAGCTTTGTTGACCTTTACGCACCATGTTTTTCATGGCAAGCTTTACAAAGCTAGG
Organism: Prochlorococcus sp. AG-409-A19; assembly: GCA_003216155.1. The sequence goes on from QCJH01000006.1 coordinate 16,582, forward strand.
AGAAGCTGCGTTTTGCTTAGAGGGTGCATTGGAAGCATGATCTTTCTTCATTATGTGATAGTTAAAGAGTCGATTCGTTGTCAGAAGTATCTACTCCTTGACGAAGTAGAGCTTGAATGAATGGATCTAATTCTCCATTCATTACTTTTTGTACATCTGTTGTCTCTTTTGAGGTCCTTAAGTCTTTAACCATCTGATAAGGATGAAATACATAGTTGCGTATTTGATTCCCCCAGGCAGCTTCGACAATGTCACCTCTGATATCCGCAATTTCTGCAGCTCTTTGCTCTTGAGCGATTATGAGCAATTTTGCTTTAAGTAACGCTAAGGCTTTTTCCTTATTTTGAAGTTGTGAGCGTTCTTGGGTACATCGTACTGCTAAACCTGTTGGTATATGTTGAATACGAACAGCGGTTTCGACCTTGTTGACATTTTGGCCGCCTGCACCGCCTGATCGACTCGTTGTAATTTCTAAATCTTTGTCAGGAATTTTCAGTTCTACATCTTCTTCTAATTTAGGCATTACTTCTACGCCTGCGAAGCTTGTTTGCCGCTTGCCGTTTGCATTAAATGGAGAAATCCTTACAAGTCGATGTGTGCCTTTCTCATTTTGTAAATACCCGTAGGCATAACGTCCATCTATTTCAAGGGTGGCACTTTTTATTCCTGCCTCTTCCCCTTCAGAAAGTTCATCTAGGGTGACCTTCATGCCGTGATCTTCTGCCCAGCGGGTATACATGCGCAATAACATCTGTGCCCAATCTTGAGCATCTGTACCTCCAGCTCCTGCATTGATAGATAAAACGGCGCCTTCTTTATCGTAAGTCCCACTTAGAAGACGTTCTAATTCCCAGCGATCCAGGTCTTGATAAAGCTGATTCAGCCCAGATTTCGCTTCATTAAGGATTTCTTCATCGGGATCTATTGCATATAACTCCAGGGTTGCTTCAGCATCGCTAATTAAATTTATCCATTGATTTAATTGCTGCAGCTGATCTTTGACTTCATCTAGTAAGCGCATTTGTTTTTGCGCCTGCTTTTGGTTATCCCAAAAATCTGGCTGAGATGCGAGTTGTTCAAGATCCTTTTGTTTTGCGTGGAGAGCAGCTACGTCAAAGACAGTCCTGAGCATGGCCCAGGCGATTGGTTAGAACTGATAGGTCGCGCTTGAAGTCTGTTAGATCTATCAAGGTGGTGTGGGATTTGAGAGTATTGACGCTATCAGTTTGTCTCTCTTAATAGGATCATTATCAAGTTGTTACTGCTTTATGACCAAGGTCGAGATCTATACCTGGCAGACATGCCCTTTTTGTATTCGTGCTAAGGCTTTACTGGATAGAAAAGGAGTGATTTATCAAGAATATGCGATTGATGGAGATCAGGTTGCTAGAACGCGAATGATTGATCGAGCAGGAGGTCGCACGAGTGTCCCTCAGATTTTTATTGATGACAAAGGTATTGGAGGTTGTGATGAGTTGCATTTTCTTGAGAGTACAAATCAGTTAGATGATTTATTGCGTGGAGCAGTTTGAGCTTATGCGACAGCTTTTTGTAATTGACCCAATAGATCAAATCAATCCTTTGAAGGATTCTTCTGCTGCATTAATGCAGGCTGCTCAAAGAGCCTCTATTGATGTTTGGGCTTGCTCTATTGCTGATCTTTATGTTTTTGGGGACGAACCATGGGTTAGAGCAATCCCTTTAGTACCTGAACCATGGATTACTAAAGGTGATGCTCAAAACCTTCGTTTGGCTGAGTTTGCTTGTATTTGGATGCGAAAGGATCCTCCGGTTGATGAGGCTTTTTTATATGCCACCCATATGCTTGAGATTGCGGAGAGAAATGGGGTTCTAGTAGTTAACAGGCCAGCTTCATTGCGTGCTTGGAATGAAAAGCTTGGTGCCTTACGATTTAGTTCCCTGATGGTTTCGACTATTGTTGCGAGCCGTGTAGATGAGTTGGCTGCATTTGTACGTGATCAAGGGGAGGTAGTCTTGAAGCCTTTGTCAGGTAGAGCAGGTCAGGGTGTTCTCAGAGTGGCTAAGGGCGCGGCAGGCCTGGAAGCCTTATTGGAGTTGGTAACTAATCAGGAGTGTTTGCCTGTAATGGCTCAGCGTTTTCTCCCTGGCGTCGTTGGTGGAGATAAGCGGATTTTATTGGTTAATGGAGAACCTATGGGAGCTGTTAATCGTCTACCCAAACAAGGAGAGTTTCGCAGCAATCTTGCTTTAGGAGGTAGACCTGAGGCGACTGAGCTTTCTATACGCGAGAAAGAGATATGTGAGGAATTGGAACCGGTATTAAAGGATCAAGGACTCTTTTTTGTTGGGATAGATGTCATTGATGGGAAGTTGAGCGAAATAAATGTCACAAGCCCTACGGGGATTAGAGAGGTCGAGCGTTTGATGAAAATCGCATTAGCGGATCATGTGATAAGTCGCCTATTGGAATTAGTTGGTTGAAGGTCAAGTTGATCTGCAAGAACTGCGAGTTTTAGACCAACTTCTTGTAATTCACGTTCGGCAATAGACCCTTTAACTAGACCGGCTCCTGCAGTGAGTTCTAGTAAGTGACCTTTTGTATGACCACAACGTATGGCGACACGTAATTCGGCATTGCCAGAACTGTCAATCCACCCAATCGGAGCAGCATAACCTCCACGCTCAAAGGGTTCGAGCGTACGTAACCAGGTCATCGCTGTTTTACGGGGTAGACCTGCAACAGCAGGGGTTGGATGAAGTGCATCTGCTACATGCAGAGGCAAAAGTTCTGGCACATAAGCCGTTATTGGAGTATGTAGATGTACGAGTTGTCCGTGTTTGGCAAGTTGAGGCGATCTTGGTCGACGGGGCTTGATTCCTAGTTTGTTTAGTTGATTAGTGATGGAGGAAACTACCAGTTCATGTTCTCGACGATCTTTTTCCGATTGCAGTAACTTTTGTCCATCATCATCTTTGCTAGCTGTGCCAGCTAGAGCATCACTATGCAGCTGTTGACCACGCAGACTGAGTAAACGTTCTGGGGATGCCCCGAAGAATGCGCTTTGAGGGGATTTTTGCCATAGAAAACGGCAACTCCCAGACTGTTCTTGGCGTAATCGCGTAAGAATTGAAAGCGGATCTAATGGCGCTTGAAGGAGAATGCTTTGACGTACTGCAAGGACTAATTTGTGTAGCTCTCCATTATTTACTAAATCAATGCCTTGGCTGAGAGCAGGTTGATAGCAGTCTTGCCAGTCTTTTGCTGAGGATATTCCAGTAAAAATAATTCTTTTTGTTGAGTGTTTTTGGTGAGTTTGCTTAGATAAGTATTCAGCCATTAACCATAATTTCTCTGCTAATTCTCGAGCGTCTGCTTCGTGAGTGGCCACCCCATTTAGGCGTAACCATCCTTGATGTCCTTGACGACTAAGTTGCCATCTTGGTAGTACAGCTTGAACTGATGGAGGGATTTTATTGCTCCTTTTCCTTTCAGCTGTATTTTCAAAGAAATTGAAAGCCAAAAGAATTCTTGGCCTTGCTTGCGCAGGTGCGTAAGGGTTTGTTTCTGTCAGACGACTGAGAGTTGCATCGCAGTACCTTTGAGCAAGTTCAAATCTTCTAGGCCCAGCTAGATCGAGGCACTGGCATTGTCCTGCTGCTGCAAGACTTAATCCTGGTGCCACATCCCAAAGGAATCTAAAAGTGTGCTCTTTGGCTAGTAATGGCAATTTTTGGAGAGGGTCCACTCCATTTATTGGTAATGCCAGGCTCAAAACCCCTTCTTCACCTTTCCTTTCGCACCAACCTCTGGCTGCTGCGTTTAAAAGCTCATTGAAACGGGGTTCAGCTGTCATTTTGGATGCGAGCTGAGCGCACTTACTGCTCAAATGTATAAACCGTCACCCCGGTTCCAGGGGTCTCTTTCTATGTCAGAGCCACAGGCTGTTGCATCCCGTTACGACAGAGATCTTAATCGCCGCCGTTTGTGGAAGGCAGCGATTAAGTGGCCTTTGTACTCGGTTGCAGTGATGCCAGTGCTTTTGGCGGCTGGTTGGCGGCTCAGTCAAGGTGAAGAGGTGCGTTTTGATCAGTTAATTGGTTTTCTTGTGGCTTCAGTGTTGCTTTTGCTTTGGGAAAACCTCAGCAATGATCTTTTCGATGCAGATACAGGCGTAGATAGCTTCACCAAGCCTCATTCGGTGGTGGCACTTCTTGGCCAGCGTCGTCCTGTAAGACGGTTGGCATATATGGCACTTTTTTTAGGTTTGATTTTGATGTTGATTTTGGCTTGGAGAAGCAGCCTTGGTGTGTTGTTTTTGGTTATGGGAAGTTGTGTTTTGGGATATCTCTATCAAGGTCCTCCTTTTCGTCTTGGTTATATGGGCTTAGGCGAGCCACTTTGTTGGTTGGCCTTTGGACCTTTTGCTACTGCCGCTGCTCTTTTAGTACTAGGCCCCACTGATGTAAAAGGCATTCCTTGGCAGGCAGCATTCATATTGGGAGCCGGGCCTGCTTTAGCTACCACCCTTGTACTTTTCTGTTCACATTTCCATCAAGTTGCTGAAGATGCCGCTCATGGCAAGCGATCACCATTAGTTCGAATGGGAACACATCGTGCTGCGCAACTTGTTCCTTGGTTGATTGCATTGACTTTGATACTGGAGTTGGTTCCAGTTTTGATAGGTGCTTGGCCTATAACTGCTCTATTGGGATTGTGGAGTTTGCCATCTGGCATTGCATTGAACCGTTTGCTTGGTAAGCATCATCATCAGCCAGAACTCATAAGGGAAAGTAAGTTTTTGGCTTTACGTTTTCAAGCTTTGAATGGCTTAGGTTTGAGTTTGGGGATGGTATTGGCACCTTTAGTAGGTCTTGAAATTGCAAGCTTCGGCGGATGAGTCTGAGTCTCGTTTTCAAGCCATTTTCTTTTCGTCTTAATTGTCCTCTTCGAACTTCAAAGGGGGTTATTCAAGAGAGAAATGGGTTGATTTTGCGCCTTCGAGATCAAGATGGTGGATGTGGCTGGGGGGAGGTTGCGCCTTTTGACAATAAGGATTTGAAATTATGTACCGAGTTTTTAGCAAGACTTGGAGATGCTCCAAAGCGGAATGAATTGGAAAAGCAACTTAATTCTTGTTCTGGGGCTTTGGCTTTTGGCCTAGGTGCGGCTTTAGCAGAGTTGGATGGTCAATTAAGAATTCATCTAGAAGAAGGGGATAGGCTTCTTCCTTCGGCTGTTTTGTTGCCTAATAGCGAAGAAGAGTTATTTGCGGTTGTTGATGAGCTAATACTTCAGTCCAAAGATGCACTGCATCCACTGACTTTGAAATGGAAGGTTGCTTTGCTACCTGACTGTCAAGAGCAATCTATTTTGCGAAAGATTTCCGAACGTCTTCCTTTAACTGCTCGATTGAGGTTGGATGCCAATGGTGGTTGGGATCGTTTTAGTGCTCAGCGTTGGGCAGAGTATTTAGTAGATGAGTCGAGATTGGAATGGCTAGAACAGCCTTTGGCTGCTGAAGATATTGAGGGGCTTTGGAATTTGGCAAAGTTGATTCCTGTGGCGTTGGATGAATCGCTTTTGTTTGAGCCATCTTTACGTGTGTCCTGGCCAGGATGGCAAGTACGCCGACCAATTTTGGATGGTGATCCACGCCAGCTCCTTAGAGAATTAGAGGACGGTGTCGCTAATAGGATGATTAGTACGGCTTTTGAGACAGGTATTGGTCGTCGTTGGGTGAAATATTTGGCTGCATTACAGCAAAAGGGTCCAACTCCAGTAGCACCTGGCCTTGCTCCTGAATGGACTCCAGATGGCCCTCTTTTCAGTCTGGATCCAGAGTGTGTTTGGAGGGCCTTGTGAGTGATTTAATTGCTCTCCAATTTGATTCACAATCTTGTGAACAGTTTTTGAGCCAATTGTCTTCTGCATGTCAGAAGTTTTTTTGGGTTCAGCTATTCCCCTCTTCATTTAAGGAAGCTTTGATCCCCAAGAAATCTTTGCCAGAAGGTTCTGGAATTATTGTCTCTAGTGGTGGCAGTATTGGAGGTCGCAAGTATTCTTTGATCCCTTATGACCATTTGGATCAATCAGCTTGCGCGACTGGTAAGTGGTTAAAAGAGCAAGGTATAGAAACAGGCAAATGTTTAATCTTTAATCCACTCCCTTTGCATCATGTAAGTGGTTTGATGCCTTGGTGGCGTAGTCGTTGCTGGGGGACAGAGCATATTTGGTTAGAACCCTCTTTGCTGAGAGATCCAATAGCGCTGGAAAGATTCACTAGAGATTTACGAAAAAATTCTTCCAGACCTGTCGTTTTGTCTTTGGTCCCAACCCAGTTGAAGCGTTTATTGAAAGATTCTGTTGGCGTGCGTTGGCTTAAAGAGTGTTCTGTGATTTGGGTTGGTGGTGGTGGCTTGTCACCAGAAATAGCTGAAGCGGCAAGGTCAGAGGGCTTGCCTTTATCCCCTTGCTATGGAGCTACTGAGACAGCGGCAATGGTTGCTGCGCTTCCTCCTAAGGATTTTTTGGCTGGGATTGGTGGCTGTGGAGCCCCTTTGAATGATGTCGAGTTGCGTTTGAATGCAGACAGAAGATTGGCAGTTCGCACTCCTAGGTTGGCGATTGCTCGGTGGTCAGGCAGTTCTCTTGAAGCTTTAGTAGATGAGGAAGGATGGTGGAGATCTGGAGATATTGCTGAGTTGCAAATGAATAGTCAAAGTTGCAATTTGAGCCTAACTATTTTGGGAAGGATCGATAGTGCTATTAACTGTGGCGGAGAAACTGTTTTCCCTGAGCAGCTTGAAGCGCGCTTAATAGAAGCAGCCGTTGATTTGCCCTTGCAGTCAGTTTTGTTCTTGCCAGTGAATGATCCTGATTGGGGACAGCGGCTTGTGGCATTAATACGCTTTAGAGAGATGGCAGAGGATAGAATTTCTTTGAAATTATTAATTGAGTTGAAAAGATTGGTGGGCAATTGGCTGCCAGCTGAGAAGCCAGTAAAATGGTATTTGTGTCCCGACTTGAGTGTGAATGATCTAGGCAAATGGGAGCGCTCAAGGTGGGCTAATTGGCTTGAATTAAACTTATATAGTTCAGATTAAAGGACTGGCTTAATGATTCCTAATCAATAAATTAAAATATGCAGTTTGTTGGAGATTGCTAGATTGACAATTTGGTAAATTCAGAGCACTTTAGGCCCTTTGCAAATATTTGATGCTTCAAGCCAAAGACAGATCTTATCAGGAAGATTGCAACGAACACGTGTATCTTTATTGATGGCTAAATGTCTTATTAGAGCGATTGCAACAATGGTTTCTTCTCTTTGAAACTTAGTAGTTATCTCGAAAGTACTTTTGTCAAGTTGCTTTGGCAATAGGTCAATAATGACTTGGTCGCCAGTATAGATTGGGGCTATAAAGTTGGCTTTACAGTGCACAATTGGCAGAGATATATGTGGATCTTCTTCCTTTCCCTTTGAGGACGGAAAGATTTCTTTTGGGGATATCCCATATTTATCAAGACTCTCTTCCCAGGCTTCATGAGCCCAGCGAAATATCTGATGAAAATGCATCACTCCAGCTGCATCTGTGTCCCCGAAACGAACATTTCTCCTTAAAGACAGCCAAGTTGAGGGGTTATGAGAGATCACTTTAAGCGTTAGCGATCAACAGAGCCCATGATCACATCGATGGAACCAAGAATCGCCATTATGTCTGCAACCTTATTTCCTTTAAGTATGTGGGGAAGAATTTGTAAGTTATTTAGATCCGCGGCACGAATCTTAAATCTCCAAGGAGTAACATCATTATTACCTTGTATAAATACACCTATTTCGCCTTTACCTGATTCAAGACGGGTATATAGCTCACCCTCAGGTATTTTAAATGTTGGAGCAACTTTTTTGGTTAGATGTTGGTAGTCAAATGTTGAGAAAGTACTTTTCTTACCTTCAGATATTCGTCTTGCCTCAAGATTTTCTGTGGGGCCTCCGGGGATCATTTTGCACGCTTGATTAAGAATATTTAATGACTGTCTCATCTCTTCTATTCTAACTCTATATCTTGCATAGCAATCGCCTTCCTTCTCCCACGATATATTCCACTCAAAGTCATCATAACATTCATAATGGTCAACTTTTCTGAGATCCCAAGGTACACCTGAAGCACGGAGCATTGGGCCTGAAAGGCTCCAATTAATAGCATCTTCTTTGTTGATTTTGCCTAGTCCTTCAATACGACGTCGAAAAATAGGATTATTAGTAATTAGCTTCTCATATTCATCGATTTTTGGTCCAAACCAATTGCAGAAATCTTTGCATTTTTCAAGCCATCCCCACGGTAAATCTGCAGCCACTCCACCAATACGAAAATAATTGTTATTTATTAAGCGTTGTCCTGTTGCAGCTTCCCATAGATCATAGATCATTTCTCTTTCTCTAAAAATGTAAAAGAAAGGTGTTTGGGCTCCAACGTCAGCAAGAAAAGGTCCTAGCCAAAGTAGGTGATTAGCAATTCGATTAAGTTCAAGCATTAGCACGCGTATATAACTAGCTCTTTTTGGGACTGGAATATTGGCTAATCGTTCTGGAGCATTTACGACAATTGCTTCGTAAAACATTCCTGCCGCGTAATCCATTCGACTTACATATGGAACAAACATGACGTTTGTTCGGTTCTCGGCAATTTTTTCCATCCCGCGGTGAAGATATCCGATGACTGGTTCGCAGTCCAAAACATCTTCCCCATCAAGTGTCACGACTAATCTCAGTACCCCATGCATTGAAGGGTGGTGGGGCCCGAAATTAACGATCATTGGCTCCGTACGCGTTTCAAGTTGCGTCATGGCGCCATGGGATGAAGGTTTTCAATCTGATCTTACGAAGGACTAATGCAAGAAGAGTCAAAAAGTGTTTCTCAAGATTTTTTCCATTTGCCTGTATTGGCAGATGAATTGCTAGAGATGATTTCTCATTTGCCTGAAAGCTTGCTTAGTCAGGGTCTTTGCGTGGATGCGACTTTGGGTGGTGGAGGCCATAGCTCGATGATCTTGGAGGCCCATCCTCAATTGCGAGTAATTGGTGTGGACCAAGATCCTGTTGCGAGGGCTTCAGCTGCTCAACGCTTAAAGCATTTTGAAGCTCGTATGGAGATTGTTGCTGGAAATTTTGCTGATTTCATGCCAAAGGAGCCTGTGGCAGTTGTGGTTGCTGATTTAGGAGTCAGTAGTCCTCAATTGGATGTTGCTTCGAGAGGATTTAGTTTTCTGAAGGATGGTCCAATTGATATGCGGATGAATCCAGAGGTTGGAGAAACGGCAGCTGAGTTGATTGAACGTCTTCAAGAAACGGAGCTTGCAGAAATCATTTATAGATATGGAGAAGAAAGGTTTTCACGCCGAATAGCTAGGCGCATTAAGCATGACCTTAGACATCAAGGCCCATATAAGGGGACTGCGTCATTGGCATATGCAGTGGCCGGTTGTTATCCGCCGAAGATGCGTCATGCTCGGATACATCCCGCTACCAGGACCTTCCAAGCATTGAGAATTGTTATTAATAATGAGCTTGAAGTTCTAAATAGTTTTTTAGAGCAGTCTCCCGAATGGCTTTTACCAGGAGGCTTACTGTGTGTAGTCAGTTTTCACTCTCTGGAAGATAGGTGTGTAAAGAATGCCTTTTTAAAGGATAATCGTTTGGAGCGAATAACTAAGAAGCCTTTGATGGCTAAGGATAAAGAGATTGCGAGTAATCCTCGCAGTAGAAGTGCAAAGTGTCGTGTTGCCCGTAGAAGAATTTCTTAGATAGATATTTCTATCATGAACTTTTCAATTAAGAACTTTTTAAGTTTTAGGTGGACTTTGATTAGTGATCGCTAAGTTCTTGGACAATATTAATGATCGCTTTAATGGCACGCTGGACTTCTTCTTGATTGGTATCTTTTCCTAAACTTAGCCTGAGGGAAGCTTGAGCCTCTGCAGGACTTCGACCCAGGGATATCAGTACATGAGAAGGTTTGCCCATGCTGCATGCAGAACCACTACTGCATTCAACTAGTGGGCGTAGATTTCTAAATAATTGATTGCCGTTAATGTCTGGAACTGAGAAATTGAGGTTGTTGGGTAGCCTTTTTTCTAAAGAACCATTCAGCAAAAGATTGGGTAGATGTTGTTTTAACCCAACCCATAGTTGATTTCGTAAACTGCTGAGTTGTTGATAACTTCTTGGAAGATCTTCTATTCTTAGCTCTGCTGCTTTGGCGAGTCCAATAATTAGTGGTACTGGAAGAGTTCCTGGCCTAAGGCCTTGTTCTTGACCACCGCCCCAAGATAAGGGGGTTAAGGGTACCTTTTTATTCAAGATAAGTGCGCCTATACCTTTGGGACCATAGATCTTGTGACTGCTGATACTTATGAGATCGATATCAATTAAATATTGATCCATTGGTAAATATCCAAATGCTTGAGCAGCATCGCTATGGAGAGTTACCCCATTTTTGCGACAAAGCTCGGATATTTCTCTTATAGGTTGAATAACTCCTATTTCATTGTTCGCGATCATTACGCTGGCTAAAAGAGTGTCCTTTTCAAATGCTGAAGCGACCTTATTGATAGAGACAAGACCATCTTCCTCTGGAGTAATCTCTGTCAGTCTGAACCCTTCTTTTTTTAGTTGACGTAAAGGATCAAGTACAGCGTGATGCTCTGTACTTAGTGTAATGATATGTCCTGGCTCACCTTTCTCTTTAGCCTTAGCTCTAGCATGACCAATTAGAGCCAAATTGTTAGCTTCAGTGGCACCACTAGTGAAGATTATTTGGTTTTCTTCAACTCTGAAAAAAGAGGCTAATTTTTCTCTGGCTAACTTTATAGCTGCTGCTGCTTGTAATCCAGAATGATGCTGGCGACTAGATGCATTGCCCCAAGTGTTATTCCAGTAGGGTTCCATTGCTCTCAATACTTCTTTGTCGCATGGAGTCGTGGCTTGGTAGTCCAGAGCAACTGGATAGGAATTTAAAGATTCATTTGGTGAGTTTGCCTGCATTGTTCAAAAGTCCTTTGCTTTTTCTTGTATGTGTAGTTCGCTTAAAAATGTGAGTTGGCTTTGGATAGCTTTGTTTTATTTGTCAGTTTCGTCCGTAAATGCTTTTGGGCGCAAAGATTTAGACCAGAAACTGCAACAAATGCGTCCATCTGATTTGATTGTTTTGCTGAAGAAACAAGTCTTAGGAGGTTCATATTTGTTGGGGATTTATGAGGTTCAAGTGGACGATGTAGTGCCTGATTTACGCCGCTTTAAGATTTGGAAAGAACAGGATCAGGACCTGTCCATTCATTCTGAATCTGTGCGATGCAGTCTTGAAGAGCCTTTAAGAGTTAAACGCACAACTTCGATGATTTATTTACGCCGCCTTAATCCTGGTGGAGTGGTTAACTCGTTGAACCGAGAAGACTATTTGGTGTGGTGGGCTGCATGCTATCCAGATCTTGCAGGCATTGACCCAGGAACTCTTAAGACTGAGGCATTGGAATTAGGTTTTTCAACTAGGCTGCCTGAATTGCAAGAGGTTTTGCGGTCGCCCTAGCGCTAAAGCTTTGTAATTGTTCACGCTTTCGACAATTGCTTCTAGATTTTCTTAAGTTAAAAAACTGGTATGAGTGAGGTATCCCCATCAACTTCTGAAGTTACAAAGCCACCTAGGCTTTTGCTTATTGATGATGAGCCAGGGATGCGTGCGGCTGTTCAAGCTTATTTAGAGGATGAGGGGTTTGAAGTGACTATTGCGGTGGATGGAGAAGATGGCTGGGAAAAAGCTCAAAAGATGATTCCAGACCTTGTAATAAGCGATGTAATGATGCCTCGATGTGATGGATATGGTTTTTTAAAACGTTTACGTGAAGATGAGCGTTTGGCTGGCACCCCTGTCATTTTTCTCACGGCTAAGGGGATGACTGTTGATCGAACTCAGGGTTATCAGGCAGGAGTGGATGATTACATTCCCAAACCTTTTGATCCTGATGAGTTGGTTGCTCGAGTTAAGAATGTAGTCAGTCGACAGGACAGATTATTGGCAGAGGCAGCTCGTTTCGCAGATGCTGATGTAGGTCAGATGGCGCGTCAAATAACTGAGATTCGATCTATGCTTGCTCAAGCTGATGCAGTGCCAGCAAGAGAAGTTCAGCTTCATAATTTTACTCCAAGAGAAGCAAGTGTTCTTCAACTTGTTGCTGAAGGATTAATGAATAAGGAAATAGCGAGGCAGTTAGAAACTTCGATTAGAAATGTTGAAAAGTATGTAAGTCGCTTATTCGCCAAAACAGGAACATCAAGCCGTACAGAACTGGTTAGATATGCATTGGAGAATAATTTAGTGACTTAATTCTTTGAGTAATTTTAATTCCAGCTCTCACTCACTTTGGCTACCGGCAACTTTTAATCAGGGATGGACTTATACAAAAGTAGTAAAAGCAAAGGATGCTGGCAAGGGAATTGTTGAATGGTTAACCATTTATTTTAAGCATTCTTCATTTGATGTTTGGGAAAAGCGCTTAGCAGATGAGCAGATATTGCTCAATGATGAGAAATTAGTTTTTCATCAGACGCTTAGAGCTGGTGACAAGATTGCATGGATAAGACCTCCTTGGATTGAGGCTTCTGTCCCATCAAAATATGAGACCATTTTTGATAATGGAGATTTAAAGGTGATTAATAAGCCTTCAGGGTTACCTGTTTTGCCAGGAGGAGGCTTCCTTGACCATACTCTAATAGGTTTTTTGAATGCTGAATATCGATCTTGCAAGAAGAACTTAATACCCAAGCCAATTCATCGATTAGGACGTTGCACTTCCGGAGTACTACTTTGTGCAAGAAAGGCTTCAACTCGCGCTAAAATTTCAAGTCTTCTTCGCAGGAGTAAATCTAAAGAGACTAACTTTAAGAAAATTTATAGAGCGCTTGCTCGTAAAAATGTAGGTTTAGAGTTAAATAGAACTTTTGAATTGAATATTCCAATTGTGGAGGTATCACATCCATTGTTGGGCAGATTGTGGAGCGCACCAAGCTTGCTTGTAAAGCATGATCTTTCTTTGAATAGGCCTCGAGAATATGAATCTCTTACTAGGATAAAATTAATTGAAAGTAGAAAAGAAGCAGACCTTTTAGAGATTGCTCTTATTACAGGAAGACCTCATCAGATTCGGATTCATTTAGCTGCTATTGGTACTCCCTTAATTGGGGACCCATTGTATTTAGAAGACCACCATTTGGCAGAAACTTCTACTCCAGGGGATGGAGGGTATTTGTTACATGCTCAAAAATATGGTCCAATAGAAATAGATTGTCTGGATCTTTCTTTTTCCGCTGAACCTCCAGATGAATTGTTGACGAAGGAAGAACGCATGAGTAAATCTGTTCGAGTTGAATAAAGAGTTTGGCGATATAAATTCTGAGCAGAATGTATATTTTAAGAGTGGGGACAAGTATTACTTGGTTTTCTGGAATTCAATTAGCTGTGAAAAATAGAAGGGAGCTTTGTTTAATTTCCGCCTAACTGCTTCGAAGCCGCATTCTTTTGCTGCTGCAATAATACCTTTCTCGCGCAGGGTATATGCACGTGTTGTTTTACTTGCACCTGGAAAGAATTGCCCGATTTTTTTTAGTATCGCCAATAGAGGTGTATAAGGGGCAAAGCTTACAACTAATTTCTTTTCTGATAGTGAACAAAGGTGCCGAACCATTTCTTCGGCTGCCTTTTGTGGATAATGAATGAATACATCTAGACAGATAACTGTATGGTATGAACCTTGAAGACTTTCTAGGTCAGAAGTCTGAAAAATCAGACGATTTAAATCTAAGCCTGATGCTTCGGCGCGGCGTTTTGTTTCTGTAATCATTGCCTCTGAAATATCACTCGCTGTAATCGATTCAGCACCCATTTGAGCCAGTGGAATGCAAAGGCTGCCAACTCCGCATCCAGCATCACAGAAATTAATCTTGTTCAAATCGCCACTTTCTTGCAGCCAAGTGAGTACATCATCAACAGTTTTCTGATGGCCAATGCGTATGTTCCTTTGAACTTTATTGACTTCGTCACTATTGCTATAGATACGATTCCAACGATCAAAACCCATTCCATTAAAGTATTTTGCCACTGTTGCCTTCTCATTTTTTTTGAGATCTTGTAGTTTTTCAATGGTCATGGACTAGTTGATTGTTGATTGTTAGCTAGAAATACTAACCAGCATGTTGCCAGTTGAGCTCGCTACCATTTGTCTTTTCTTGCCATCTCAGCATCTTTAGTAGTGATTTCCCTAAAAGATGTTCGTGAGTATCTTTTTTTTGCGTGATAACACTTCTAGGAGCAACGGTTGCTGACCATATAGCTGCTTCAGGATGTCCACTCCAATGGGCCAGTCTCTTACATCCTTCTAAAAGAGGCAAAGTTCCTCCTACTAACGTTCCATCCTCAAGGTAGCAAGTATCTCCTTGGATTTTGATTGTTCGTTTGTCCCAATGGTATTTGTCTAAATGGAGCCCATAGGGTGCGATTGCATCACTTACCAGGACTAATTGCTTAGGGGCAAGTTTTTGTAGAAGGACTGCCATCGATGGCGAAACATGCTTTCCATCAGCTATTAATCCCATCGCAATGTCGTGATTTAAGAAAGCTTGAGCAATAGGGCCAGGGTTTCTGTGATGCAGACCTGGCATTGCATTGAAAGTATGTGTCAGCATTCGGACTCCAAGCGTGAAGGCAGTTTTGCAAGTTTGAGCATCAGCTTCTGTATGACCTATGCAAGCAACTATTCCCAAATCTTTGAGCCTTGTAATCACGTCAAAAGAGTTTGGGAGTTCTGGGGCGATTGTCATTAGGCTGATTTCTTTCTCAAATCCGGCAATTCGCTCATTAAGTGCTTTTAAGCTTGGTTTGCAGATGTCTCTTAAGGGGTGGGCCCCACGGCGGGCAGGAGTAATGAAGGGACCTTCAAGATGCGCTCCAAGTAGTTCAGAACTTTTTGAACATTTTTGTTGCCGAGCTTTGTTTAAAATCGAAAGTGTTTTTCTAAGAGAAAGCACATTACAGCTGACAATTGTCGGACAGATCGCTTCAACTCCATCGGCCCAGAGCTTTTTTAGTAATTCCATCAAAGTTGGAATATCAGATGAGTTGAGTTCTGGGAAAGCAATGCCTAAACCTCCATTGATTTGAAGATCTATACCCATAGGACTTAGCCAGTTCCCCTGCCAGTCCTCTGCATCTGCATCTGTAGTTTGTCGCTTCATTGGGCTAATCCTTCGTATTCTTTCCTCTTGATCGAGTTGAATTGTCCAGAGCTTGCCTGTCTTTTCGTGGCCTAATGGTCTTGGTAGACGAACATTGGTTATCCGACGCATGAGAAGCAGGCATGAATTAAATAGTGCGGGACCATTGCAGTCTCGTCATTATTAATAGTGACCTCTGAAGTTAAATACGTGCATATTTCAGAAGCTGAATTGACGCCGCTTGTTGCGATTGTCATGGGTAGTGACTCTGATTTGCCCACGCTTAAGCCAGCTGTAAGTCTTTTAGAGAAATTTGCAATAGCTCATGAGGTGCGTATTCTTTCTGCCCACCGTACCCCTTTGGAAATGGTTGATTTTGCTCAGCATGCGGAGCAAAGAGGACTAAAGGTAATTATTGCTGGAGCAGGTGGAGCTGCCCATTTGCCTGGCATGGTTGCGTCTCTTACCTCTCTTCCAGTAATAGGTGTTCCTGTTAAGAGTAAGTCACTTTCAGGATTAGATTCAATGTATTCGATTGTGCAAATGCCTGGTGGGATACCGGTGGCCACAGTTGCGATTGATGGAGCTTTAAATGCAAGTTTATTAGCAAGTCAGATCTTGGCTTTGTCGAATACCGTATTAGCAGATAAGTTACATATTTATAGACAGGAACTTCGCAAAGAAGTGGTGACTAAAGATTCAAGGCTGGTCCAAGTGGGAGCCATAAATTATTTGGAAAAAATGTGAAAAATTCATTATTAATTAACAGGAATTATTTTAAACTCAATTAGTTTCTCAACTACTATTTGTACACAACTATCTAAATTTTTGAGGCCGGTATCTACTTTTATATCAGGAGATTCGGGCGCCTCATATGGGCTGGAAATCCCTGTAAAGTCTTTTATTTGTCCCGCTCTAGCTTTTGCATATAAACCTTTCGTATCACGTTGTTCGCAGATACCTAAATTTGCTGCACAGTAGATTTCAATAAAATCATTTGTTTCAACAAGGGCCTTTGCCTTTTGTCTATCAGCTTTAAAGGGAGAAACAAATGCAGTTAGTACAATAACTCCAGCATCTAGAAAGAGCTTTGATACTTCTCCTATTCTTCTGATATTTTCCTCTCTATCTTTATTAGAGAAACCAAGATCCTTGCAAAGTCCATGACGAATATTATCTCCATCGAGAACATAGGTTGCCAACCCTTTCTGAAATAGGGCTTCATTTACGGCGTTTGCCAAAGTGCTTTTCCCAGAACCGGATAGACCAGTGAACCAAAGGATTGCACTTTGATGCCCTCGCTGTTGTGCACGAGCTATGCGATTCACCGATGCTTGGTGCCAAACAATATTCGTGGCTTTTGATTCAGGTCCTTCTTGAGAGGTATTAGTCATTGCAGGGTGGCATTTCTAAGCTGTCATTCTCCATGCTTACGTATCCCTTAATCATTTGGATTCATCCTCCTGATTGTTTTGGGCTAAAGCCTTGTTTCTTTAGTAGGTCTATAGCAGCGTTTACTTGGTCCCCTTGTAACTCAAGACAATCATCCTTAATCGTTCCACCAGTACCACAGTGGCTTTTTAGTGCTTTCAGTAGTTGGCGAGCCTCATTATTAGCTAGTTCCAGACCTCTAATTACTGTGACTGTCTTACCTTTCTTCCCGCTACGTGTTTTATGAACACGCACTTGATGATCTGCATTTTTTTTTACAGAACATGTTTCTTCCGTTCTGAGGGATGCGCTGGAGTCATGAAATTCGAGCCAGTTTCTTTTGGGCATTGCTTTAATTCTTAGTCTGGTGTTCTACCTTCCGCTTTCTTCCTGTGACAAGCATTCTTTCAAGCCAGCCAAAGGATGATGACCTCGCAGAGAGTGTTCGCCCGTCTGCGCTTGGTCGCTTTGGGAGGTACGGCGGTCAATATGTTCCTGAGACATTAATGCCTGCCTTGTTGGAATTGGAGGAGGCAGCTGCAGAGGCTTGGCGTGATTCACGATTCGTCAATGAGTTAAAAAAACTCCTTAGCTCTTATGTTGGTCGGGCTACTCCTCTTTATGAAGCTGAACGTCTTACAGCTCATTTTTCACGTTCAGGGGGCGGCCCAAGAATTTGGTTGAAAAGAGAAGATCTAAATCACACAGGTGCTCATAAGATCAACAATGCTCTAGGCCAAGCACTTTTGGCTTTGAGAATGGGTAAGAAGAGGATCATTGCTGAAACAGGAGCAGGCCAGCATGGTGTAGCAACTGCCACCGTTTGTGCACGCTTTGGATTGGAGTGTGTGATTTACATGGGTGCAGAGGACATGCGAAGACAATCATTGAATGTTTTTCGTATGAGATTGCTAGGAGCTTCTGTGCAGGCTGTAACGGCTGGTACGGCAACACTTAAAGATGCAACGAGTGAGGCAATTCGTGATTGGGTTACCAATGTCGAGACGACTCATTACATTCTTGGTTCAGTTGCTGGTCCTCATCCATATCCCATGTTGGTGAGGGATTTTCATGCCGTGATTGGTCAAGAAACACGTCAACAATGTAAAGAGGCCTTTGGCAGGTTGCCTGATGTTCTTGTGGCTTGTGTTGGGGGAGGATCTAATGCGATGGGATTATTCCATCCCTTTGTCAAGGAAACTTCAGTACGTATGATTGGTGTAGAGGCAGCAGGAGAGGGTATTGAGACCGGTAGACATGCAGCCACAATTACTCAAGGTCGTTCTGGTGTTTTGCATGGTGCAATGAGTCTTCTATTGCAAGATCAAGAGGGACAGGTAATGGAGGCTCATTCAATTAGTGCAGGTCTGGATTATCCAGGGGTTGGACCTGAGCACAGCTACTTACGTGAGATAGGTAGAGCTGAATATGTAGCTGTTTCGGATCAGCAAGCATTAGAAGCTTTGCAGTTAGTTAGCGAGCAGGAGGGAATCATCCCTGCTCTTGAAACTGCTCATGCATTCGCTTGGTTGGCAAACTTGTGTCCCACTTTGAATGCAGGAACTGAAGTAGTGGTTAATTGTTCAGGTCGTGGTGATAAAGATGTGAATACTGTTGCGGAGAAATTAGGTAGTCAGTTTTGAGCCTTAATACAAAAGTCTTTCTAAGTGATGAGCAATTGTTTTTACTGCGGCCATTGCTGTTGAGTAAGCCATCCTCATTGGACCTATTAGGGCAACGTGACCAAGACCGTCATTCTCTGTCCGATATGCTGCCTCGACAACAGAGCATTCCACCAGTTCGGTTTGAGGATGTTCTGCACCGATCCAAACACCGTTAATTTGCTTTTTGTCTTTTGGGACGATAGCTGTTGGCTCTCGATCCATAAGTTCTAACAAAGGTCGAAAACTATTACTTTCGTTGAATTCTGGCTGTGATAGCAGTCTTGACATCCCATGGAAGACCGCATTCTCTTCAGTAATTGATTGCGCTTCGCTATGACTTTGAATTGCCCTTCGTATTACAGAACCACTGAGATGTAATTGGGGTGGAAGAGCAGACCAGTCAAGGCAGCCATTGCCAGATTGAATAAGTTGGTTGCGAATCCAAACTTCCATTGCCTTAAGTTCTCTTTTGTCGTCATTAGGAAGTCGAAGGTTTAGATGGCTGGCTTTATTAGAGTTGTCTACCAGCATGACTAATAGTCGATTACCACTTGGTACTAATCGAATCTCCTGCAAAGTTGATTTTTTATTGGCGGGTCTTGTAATTAAGCTCATGAGACCAGTGAAATCAGTCAATCGTTTAGCCAATTGCAAAAGGAGATCATCTAAGGCAGCCCATCTCAGGCTGAGGTTGGTCAATTCGCTTTCTAAATAATGCACTGCAGATCCTGGGGGGGGCAGAAGGCAGTTGACATAATGTCGATATCCTTGAGGACTTGGGATACGCCCTGCTGAAGTATGAGGTTGAGTAAGTAGCCCTCTTTGCTCAAGCACTCCCATGGCAGAACGAATTGTTGCTGCACTGGCATTTAGGTCAAAACGTTGAACAAGAGTCTTGCTACTAACTGGCTCGATAGTGTCCACGTAGTGATGAACCGTGGCTTTGAGTACTTCTTGTTGTCTTGAGGACAGGGTCTCCAATTCTTTGGAGTAGATCACTATATTTTATTGGGTTTCGGACTTCTTTCAGTTCTGTGTGACGAACCTTTTTATGGGATTGATTTAGTAGCGAGGCACGCTTGGATCAACTTTCATGCTCCAAGCATCAATTCCTCCTTCTAGATTCCAGACTTCAAGTCCCCAGTTTTGCTCAAGTAGCCAGGTACCAAAATGCCAACTTCGAATTCCAGCGTGGCAAAGTATCACTAAAGGCTGTTTTTTTTGAAGTTGACTTTGAATGGTCTTGATCCAAATTGAGGATTTACTAAGGGGAAGATGAAAAACCACTTCGGGGAAAGGGGCTATTGCTAATTCATTTTCTTCTCTTACATCTATCAATACTGGCTTCTGCTGATCTTTTACTAGCCAGTCTCGCAAAGCTTCTGGCGAGATATTCTTTGGGATGCTTTCAGTCATGCTTTCAGTTTGATTCGTTTTTGGGCAAACTAAGGCCTTTAGATAGATATGTTTTAGGACCTCATGTCATTGGATAAATGAAGGATCGTCATTTGTATTTAGCATTGACTGCTTTTTTGATTGCCTTTTTCTTAGCATTGGCAGCACTTTGGTGGTTTTCTTTTCGTGCCAAGCCTCTTGAATCAAGTCAACAAAAATTGGAATTGCCTCGCTCTGCAAAATTTGTTTCGAGAAAAGCACCTATAACTTTTTATTTCTCAGGTAATCCTTTACAGCTGCCTAAATATGCAGAAGAAGTTGTCTCTTTAACTGACCGTAGGGCTGCTAGAGAAGGTGCCAAAAGACTTAGGGATGGGATTTTTTCACTTTTTGGTTTTGATTTCGATTTAGATTTAGCAGATTGGATAGGTTCCCAAGTAACTTTTACTTTCCTTGGCTCGCAGGAGTCTAAGAGCCAAGGAAATTGGATTCTGACATTTTCAACTAGTAGTGAGAATGGTGCAAAAACTTTTTTGCAACGTTTTTGGCAGGAACGTTCATTAGCAGGAATGGAATTGCAGCCTAGTGTTTATAGGGGAATTGACTTAATCAGTTGTTCGAGTGCACAATTTGGGGCTTATAAAGAGTCTTTTGCAACAGCTTTAATTGATCAAAATCTTTTGCTGATTGGATCTACAAAAGGTGCTTTAGAAGACGCATTAGATCTTTCTCAGCTCCCTAATCAAAATCAGTTTGGGGATCCAAATCTGGCCAAAGCTGTTGAAAACGTAGGCCAAGGAGTTGCATTGTTTGTAGCATCACCAGATGCTATAAATACATGGCTTGGCTTCCCTGATGCTTTCACCAGAAATGAATTGCTTCGAGGTTTGGTAGCGTCTCTTGAAATCGAAGGATCTGATTTGCTTCTAAAAGGATCTTTCAAGTTTAAGACATCATTTGTCAAACCTATTGTTGAAGATTTAGGCTTTTCTACATTAGAACCAAAGAAAGATGTAGTGAATATAGAGCCAATATTAAATCAACTTGAGGAATTTAATAAAGGGTTTTCGGTTGATGATTCTTCTCAGGAGTTGGTCCTTTCAGCTGATTCCGCAAGAGAATTGATTAATGGATGGCGACCTTGGATTTTGCTAAAGACTATTGGAGGAGGTTCCTTAAATCAGATAGTTCAAGGATTAACAATGGCAATTGGTACAGACGAAGAGTTGGATAATTCTTCATTGATGTTCTTGGCTCGTCTGAATCTTGGTTGACTTATTCCTTTTGCTAAATGGTATGGAGAAGCCAGAAAGCTTGTATTTGGATGATGCATTAAGGCCTTGAGATGTAATAGAAATGAAAAAAAACAAAATATGCAAATTCTGCTTTGGCATTTGCAGAAACATCTATTGATTGATGATCGTTTGATGAGTAGTCTTTATTTACGAGTATGTCTAATAGTAGAGTTGGTTGTTTAAATTGGGTTTGCTGGCGATTTGCAAATAGAGGAATCAAGAGCTCCTGTAGGAGATCCTTAGGTCTATGAGTGGAAGAATTTCATTGGATTTTGTTTTTGTTGGCCATGAGCCTGATCTCAGAAAAATTGCTACTTGTTCAATATGCGCTTGTTGAGGCTCTATTTGGTTTAAGAAAGCGGTTTTTCTAGTTTAGATTTTCTTCACAAAATGGTGTTTTGCAGGAGAGGTTCAATTACCGAGTCTGATAAAAATGAGCTTGTTTTTCTCATCTTCTGCTTAAGTTGCCTAATAGCTGTAGAGAGGCATTGATTAAGGATCAGACGAGAGAGGTTCGCAATCGACGAACTGGCATCGAATTCCGACCAGGTTTGGAAGGGGTACCGGTTACCCACTCCGCCATTTGTGATATCGATGGAATCCAAGGGAAACTGACTTATAGGGGCTATCCCATTGAGGATTTGGCTCTACATAGCACTTTTCTTGAAACTACCTATTTACTTATATGGGGTGAGCTGCCTAGCCCTAAGCAGTTGCGTGACTTTGAGGCAGAGGTTCAGATGCATAGACGCGTTAGTTTTCGAGTTAGGGACATGATGAAGTGCTTCCCTGCAACAGGGCATCCTATGGATGCTCTGCAATCAAGCGCAGCATCGTTGGGGCTTTTTTATTCTCGCCGCGCAATTGATAACCCTCAGTATGTGTATGACGCAGTAGTGAGGTTAATTGCAAAGATTCCAACTATGGTTGCTGCTTTTCAGCTCATTCGCAAAGGCCAGGATCCCATTCAGCCACGTGATGATTTGGCTTACTCAGCTAATTTCCTATATATGCTCACTGAACGTGAGCAGGATCCATTGGCCGCTCGAATTTTTGATCGCTGTTTGATCTTGCACGCTGAACATAGCCTTAACGCTAGTACTTTTAGCGCTAGGGTCACAGCTAGTACTCTTACAGATCCATATGCTGTAGTTGCATCTGCTGTAGGAACGTTGGCTGGCCCTCTTCACGGGGGAGCAAATGAGGATGTTTTGACGATGTTGGAAGAAGTAGCTAGTCCTGAAAATGCAGGAAATTATTTGGATAAAGCTATTGAAAAAAAAATGAAGGTTATGGGATTTGGCCACCGTGAATACAGGGTAAAAGATCCTAGAGCTTCTATCCTTCAGGTATTAGCAGAGGAATTATTTGCGAGATTTGGCAAAGATGAAATGTACGATGTTGCAAAGGCTCTAGAGCACGAAGCCGAGAAAAGATTGGGAACAAAAGGTATTTTTCCCAATGTTGATTTTTATTCAGGTCTGGTTTATAGAAAGTTGGGAATCCCAAGAGATTTGTTTACCCCTGTCTTTGCAATTGCGCGTGTTGCAGGATGGCTTGCTCATTGGAGAGAGCAGTTAGGTGCTAATAGGATTTTTAGGCCTTCTCAGATTTACACAGGACCTGAATCTCGTGATTGGCTCCAGCCTGATGACCGCTACCCTTCTTCTGATGCCTAAGTTGCAAGTACGTCATCAATGAATATGGTGCATTTCCTTGCCACTGAAACATCGACCTTGGTAAGTCCTGGGCTGGATCTTGAAAAGTCATTTCTAGAACTTTTGTCTGGATTGGGAGTATCTCCTCAATTGGCGCATGTGCTTTGGCTTCCCTTGCCAATGCTTCTTGTTGTGGCAGCTGCGTTTCTAGGTGTACTAGTTACAGTTTGGTTAGAAAGAAAGATTTCTGCAGCTGCTCAACAGCGTATTGGGCCTGAATATGCAGGAGCCCTTGGTGTGCTCCAACCAATGGCTGACGGGTTGAAGTTATTAGTCAAAGAAGATGTAATACCTGCAAATGCTGACGGATTTCTGTTCACTCTAGGACCAGTTTTAGTGCTGATTCCAGTAATTCTTTCATGGTTAATCGTTCCTTTTGGACAGAATCTTTTAATAAGCAATGTAGGTGTAGGTATTTTCCTTTGGATTGCTTTAAGTAGTATTCAGCCGATTGGTCTATTGATGAGTGGATATGCCTCAAATAACAAATACTCGCTTTTAGGGGGTCTTAGGGCTGCAGCACAATCAATTAGTTATGAGATCCCTTTAGCACTATCTGTTTTGGCAGTTGTCATGATGAGCAATTCACTAAGCACTGTAGATATTGTTTATCAACAAAATGGTGCCGGTTTGTTTAGCTGGAATGTCTGGCGACAGCCAGTAGGCTTTTTGATTTTCTGGGTTTGTGCTCTTGCTGAGTGTGAGAGATTGCCTTTTGATCTCCCAGAAGCAGAGGAGGAGTTAGTCGCTGGTTATCAGACTGAATATGCAGGTATGAAGTTTGCTTTGTTCTATTTAGGTAGTTATATCAATTTGATACTTTCGGCTTTGCTTGTTTCTGTTCTTTATTTAGGTGGCTGGGGGTTCCCAGTCCCTGTTGAGTGGCTGGCTGATTGGTTTGGTCAGTCTGTTGATTCTCCAGTTATTCAGGTTTTTACCGGTTCTGTTGGGATTGTGATGACTGTTTTTAAGGCATATCTGTTGGTTTTTTTAGCAATCTTGTTGCGCTGGACAACTCCAAGGGTGCGTATTGATCAGCTATTGGATTTGGGTTGGAAGTTTTTGCTCCCCATCTCCTTAGTGAATTTGCTGGTAACCGCAGCTTTGAAGTTGTCTTTCCCGATTGCCTTTGGAGGCTGACCTCTCTTTAAAGCCGATTCCTTTTTCCCTGGGTACTTGTACTCAAGACTTTTCAAAAGCTTGTAAGATTTGGTATGTGATCACATTCATCCTGCTTTAGGTACGAATGTTCCCATTCCTCAAGAAAGTTTCTGAATACACAACCGAAGCAGCCAATGCAGCTCGTTATCTGCTGCAAGGCCTTTCTGTCACTTTCGATCATCTGCGCCGTCGACCTATCACGGTTCAGTATCCCTATGAAAAGTTAATTCCTTCCGAAAGGTATAGAGGTCGAATTCATTACGAATTTGATAAGTGCATAGCCTGCGAGGTATGTGTTCGAGTTTGTCCGATCAATTTACCAGTGGTGGACTGGGTTATGAACAAGCAAACTAAGAAAAAGGAACTTAGAAATTATTCAATAGATTTTGGAGTTTGTATTTTTTGTGGCAATTGTGTTGAGTATTGCCCTACTAATTGCTTATCAATGACAGAAGAATATGAGCTTGCAAGTTTTGATAGACATAATCTCAATTATGACAACATTGCCCTTGGGCGCTTGCCTACTAGTGTGACTAGTGACCCTTCCGTCCAAGCTCTTAGAGAGCTTGCTTATTTACCAGCAGGGATAATGGATCCTCATGGTGTTCCATCTAGCCAACCAAGAGCAGGTCAATTGCCAGAGCAGGTGCTAGAAGCCATGAAAAACGATTCATCATTAGCGGCTGAAGAAAAAGTCGGTCATGATCCTTCTATTGATAAGAAGGAGAGAAGCAACGAATGACCATCTCTTCTTCTACTGAGTTGATCTGCTTTTTGGTACTTGCTGTCGTTGTTGTTTCAGGCAGCCTTGGAGTTGTATTACTTGAAAATATTGTTTATTCCGCCTTTTTGTTGGGTGGTGTATTTATGGCTGTGGCTGGTTTATATCTGCTTCTTAACGCCAGTTTTGTTGCTGCAGCTCAGATTCTTGTTTATGTCGGTGCAGTGAATGTACTTATCCTTTTTGCAATTATGCTTGTCAATAAGCGTGAGCAGATGAAGACTATCAAAGGCTTGCAGTTAAGAAAATTACTTTCTGGAGGAATATGTGCAGGCTTATTTGTAGTTTTAGTTCGTGTAGTTATAACCACTCCTTGGTCTTTGCCTGGTCCTGCCTCTATTGGAGAAGGTGCAACCGAACTTATTGGGGAGCATCTTTTTACTGATTATTTGTTGCCATTTGAATTGGCCTCTGTTCTTCTTCTTATGGCAATGATTGGTGCAATTGTTCTTGCCCGTAGAGATGTTTTGAGTTCCGATATAGGCACTGGTGATGCTGTAGATCAAGGACTTATAGAGAAAGCTGGTACGCCAATGCTTGTGGACAAGCAAACCTCTGTTTCCTCTTGACTTTTGATTTGGATTTAAGAATGTTTGAGCAATTTTCTGGCCCTGTTCCACTGGAGGCATATTTATTGCTTGCTGCTTTCCTTTTCTGTATTGGGGTATGGGGCTTGATCAATAGCCGTAATGCTGTAAGGGTGTTAATGAGTATTGAGTTAATGCTTAATGCAGTAAATATAAACTTGATGGCATTTTCTTCTTTCTTGGATGGTGATCTTATTCGAGGACAAGTTTTTGCTGTCTTTGTGATTACAGTTGCAGCAGCTGAAGCGGCAGTTGGCCTTGCTATTTTGCTTTCTCTTTATAGGAATCGAGTAACAGTTGACATGGAGAGTTTTAACCTATTGCGCTGGTAGAGGTAACAATTACTAATGCAACTGGATCTGGTTTGGTTGATTTGTAGAGCAAGTAGTGATCAGGCTAAGAAAGAGGCTGCAAGATGTGAAAAAGAGTTGATGCAGCTAGGAGTTCAAGTCGTTATCGCAGAGAGTGGATTAACTCGCAAGCCTTTTTCATCTCTTTTATCTTCTAATGAAAGATTGCCAGATTTGGTTATAGTTCTTGGTGGAGATGGCACGGTTTTAGGGACTGCCAGACATTTATCTATTTATAAGATTCCTATTTTGAGTTTTAATGTGGGCGGACATTTGGGTTTTCTAACGCATGAATCTAGTCTTTTAAATAGTAAAGATTTATGGCAGCGCTTAAAAGATGATTGTTTCTCAATTGAGGAAAGAATGATGCTTGAAGTTAACTTAGTAAAGAAAAAGAATGCCAATTTAATTATACGAGATAGATCTGAAAAGTCGAATTCGAATACAAATGATCTACGTCAATGGGCTTTGAATGACTTTTATTTCCGTCCTTTTGGAGATGAAGTTTCACCTACTTGCATATTGCAGCTGGAGATAGATGGGGAAGTAGTTGATCATTACAGAGGGGATGGTTTGATTTTTGCGACACCAACAGGGTCTACAGGGTATGCAATGGCTTCAGGTGGACCAATTATTCATCCAGGTGTGGAGGCGATAGTTTTGAGCCCTATTTGTCCAATAAGTCTCTCTAGTCGAAGTGTCGTGTTGCCACCAAGTTCAAAATTGGTTGTAAGGCCTTTAGGAGAGTCAAGTAGAAGAGTAAAGCTATGGAAGGATGGTGAGATAGCAACTGTTTTAGAGCCAGGTGATTGTTGTCTTGTTCAACGAGCGAGTCATAATGCTTTGATGGTTGTGCTCGAGCAAAATCCTTCTTATTATTTAACTCTTGCCCATAAGTTACATTGGTCAGGCAGTGTGATTAATAGTACAGAATCTCTGCTTTAAATTAATGGCTTTAGAGATTGAAAGGCGTTTTCTTGTTGTAGGAAAGGACTGGACAAAATTGGTAGGCAAGGCTCAAGTATTGCGACAAGGATATCTATCAAAAGAGGGCCCTGGAATTACTGTAAGAGTAAGAATTAGAGCCAAAGAGAAGGCATGGTTAACTTTAAAGGCACCTGCAAAAGGTATAGCTAATTATGAGTTTGAATATTTAATTCCAATTGAAGATGGCGAAAATTTATGGAAATTAGCACCTGCTCGTATTAATAAGACCCGTTATGAGCTTTCCTTGGCCAAGAAAACTTGGGTCATTGATTGTTTTCAAGGCCCAAATTCCCCTCTAGTTCTTGCAGAAGTTGAACTGCCTAGCGCTGATTCGCAGTTGGAGATCCCAGATTGGTGTGGGATGGAGGTCACAGGCCAAGCTATTTGGAGTAATGCTTCTTTGGCACATACGCCTCTTCGAGATTGGCCGTTGAATTTACGCAAGGCTCATGGGCTCGACTAATTGGCAAGCTCTCCTTTAGATTGTCTTAATGATCCTAGTCAGCGTTCCGCTGATTTCTTAGGCAGTTTCGACTGCAGGAAGGCAGAAGGTGTTTGGTTTGTATGACACTGAAGGCATCCTTCGCTTTACTGGAGGTGACCGTGAGGCTTGCCTGGCTTATGCAGAGTTGTTTGATTTGCAAAGCTCTAGTTGCTCGTTAATGGTTTTACCAGAGCCTCGAGCAAGAGGAGTCAAGATTCGGAAGAAGAAGAGGCATCTGGTAACGCGCAGCAGTTAAAGCCATCCCGACAAATTTTCCCATGATCCATCGCCCAATTCAGAAGGGCGACTCGATTTTTTGAGCCTGTTTTCGTAAACATATTGCTTACATGATTATCAACAGTGCGCTTGCTGATTGTCAGTCGCTCTGCGATTTCTTGATTAGTAAGACCGTCTGCCACCAGTCCAATGATTTCCATTTCCCTTGCAGACAGGGAGATATGAGCTGAATTGGAGACCTCGATGATTTCCATGCCCTCCTAGTCAACTCTTCTCTGTCATCTTACGCAGACTTTCGGTCCGTGATAACCCATAGTAAGAGCGTATTGGTAAAGGGATTTGAGCTCGGCTCTAAAACGCTCCCTTGAATCTGGAGCCGTAACTATCACTGCAGAGATCATGCCTCCGCGTGGAGCGAATGCTTCTCATGCCCTTCAGGTTGCCCAGCTTTTGAAGGGCCAGGTTCATGCAATAAACGTTACAGACGGCAGTCGTGCGGTTATGAGGATGTGCAGCCTTGCTCTTTGCAGATTGCTGCTTGAGAAAGGATTGGAGCCTGTTTTGCAGCTTGCGTGCAGAGATCGCAATCGAATTGCACTTCAGGCAGATCTTTTGGGTGCGCATGCTCTAGGAATTAGAAATTTACTTTGTCTCACCGGTGATCCTGTGCGAGTAGGAGATCAACCAGATGCACGGGCAGTGCATGATTATGAGTCGGTGAAATTGTTGCAACAGGTCACTGCTTTTAATAGTGCTAAGGATCCGAGTAAAGACTTATTGCCAGATGGGGCCACTTCTTTTTTCGCAGGAGCTGCTGCTGATCCGAATTGTCAAAGCTTTACTGGATTACGCCGTCGCCTTGAAAGGAAGCGAGAGGCTGGTGCAAGGTTTCTTCAAACGCAGATGGTTATGGATGGCAAGGTTCTTAGGCGTTTTTGCTCTGAAATAGCAGAACCTTTGGAATTACCAGTTCTGGCTGGTGTGTTTTTGTTGAAGTCAGCCAGAAATGCAAGTTTTATTAACCGAGTGGTCCCTGGAGCATGTATTCCAGAATCAATTGTTGAAAGACTGGATCAAGCTTCTGATCCTGCTTCAGAAGGCATTCAAATAGCAGCCGAGCAAGTTCGGAATTACCTTAACTTTACTCAAGGTGTACACATAATGGCTGTTAAAGCTGAACACTTGATACCGCAAATTTTGCAAAAAGCAGGAGTCAGCTTGCTGTAGATGTAAGGTCTGTTCCTAACAATTCAGCCATAGCTTTTTGCTGGGGAGAAGGTTCAACAAGGTCTTGACGCCTTGCATCTGTAATGAGCCAATCAAGAGCTGCCTCTTGAAGATCAAAGTGATTACCATCTTTCCCGACGCAGTATCTGCCAAATACTAATTTCTCAACAAGTTGAACTCCAGGTCCAATTCTTGAATAGTCAAAAATAATTGAGTTATCAATAGTTGCCCCTTCACAGATGCAACAACTAGGACCAATCATTGATGGCCCAATAATTGTTGCTCCATCTTCAATTCTCGACATTCCACCTACATATATAGGCCCTTTTACCTCAATCTTATCCCAATTAGCAGCAACATTTAATCCTGTATAGATACCTGGTTTAATTTGCTTGCCTGGGATTCCAATCTGCCGTACATCTCCTTGGAGTACTCTTCTGATTGCTTGCCAATAATCAGGGACCTTGCCAATATCAACCCATTCAAAATCCATTGGTAACGCATAGAAAGGGGCTCTCATTTCTACTAGATTTGGGAAAAGATCCGAGCCAATGTCAAATGGTTTATTAGAGGGTATATGATCAAATATTTCAGGCTCAAAGAGATAAATGCCTGTGTTAATTGTATCGCTTAATGCATTATCTATGGATGGTTTTTCTTGAAATGCTTCGACACGATCATGTTTATCCGTGACTACGACTCCATAACTACTGACTTGAGCTTTTGGAACTCTTTTGGTTATCAAGCTAGCTAGAGCTCCTTTGGCTCGATGCCGTTTAACAGCTTCAGAAAGATCGAGGTCAATTAATGCATCTCCACATAGAACAACAAATGTGTCATCAAAGAATTGTTGAAAGTCTTGAATTTTCTTTAGTCCCCCTGCTGAGCCAAGAGCATCCCCAATTAACTCTCCGTCCTCAATGCGGCCTTCAAAGCTATAGGCGATTTCAACACCAAAGCGCTGCCCATCTCTGAAATAGTTTTCTATTTCTTCTGCGAGGTGTGAGACATTCACCATTACCTCTGTGAAGCCATGCTCCTTGAGGAGTTCCAACAGAAATTCCATGACAGGTTTCTGCAGTATCGGAATCATGGGCTTTGGGATCACGTGGGTGATCGGCTGGACTCGTGTCCCTTTGCCGGCCGCCAGAATCATCGCCTTCATAGGCGTTGTAGGCCTCAGCTAATTCTGCCAACCATAGACTCTCGCTCTCTTTGAAGGAAGTATCTATGCCGCTGCAGGCGCTGTAGCTGGGACTTTGAGGTTTTGAAGTGGTAACTGAGTAATGGTTCCGGGAGCGAGAATTCTTTTGAGTCTTATTGGCGCATAAAGAGAATCTTCTTGCTCGAGCTCGATTTTCCCTTGGGAACATAGAAAAAGTAGAGCCCAGAAAACACCAACACGATCTGTGTCAAGATCTTGCTTGGCAATATCTTTCCATTTGTGCACTAATGTTTCGAAGTCGATCCAATGCATTGCATCTTCCCATCGATTGAGAAATAGGCCTAAAGCGGCGGTGGTCTCTGGCAATTTTTCTCTATGTGCTAGAGCTGTGACTTGAGCAATTGCTTCCCGCTCACTAAAACGTTTTTTTCTTAAGCGACGACGATTTTGTAGTTCATCAGATTCAAGTTGCTCCGCAATAGATTCAAGTTGCTCTATTAGTTCTCCTAAGCTCACTGTCCTTCTTAAAGGTGGTGGCGCCACTGGTCTTCTCAAGAGATGTTTTTCTGGACGCCTAGGTAGGTTGAAGCTAGGGTCTAGCCAACCTTGCTCTGAGAGTTCGAGTTCAAAGCACTCTTCAACAATTGGCTCTGCGGGGAAGGTTTCTGCTTCCAGGACATCGGCTTTTAACCCAACTAAAACTGAAGCAGCTAGAAAAGCTTCGCTGCTATCGGCTAAATCTTGCTCATAACTACCACCTTGATGAGCTACTTGTGCAGAGATTTTTTTTGGAATTACTATTCTTTGTCGAAGTTGGTCAAGAAATCCATCTATCACTGCGATCACATCAACGTCCCAAGGATTCAAGTCGCCTTTTTCGGCCGCATCTTGCAAAAGACGTATAGCTAATCTGGCTCCAGAATCAGCTCTTTTCTTTAGAGCGTCATCCTGCAAGGCTGGAAAGCAATCTTCTCATAATTTATCTAGACTTTTAGAGTGCCGCCAGTGCTATACATATTTGAAGTTTTTATTCTTGATATATGGATAGTTAATGAATATCTATAGTGCAATTTAGTTAATCAGAGTTAGTTTTTACAATAGCCTCGGAGAGACTAAAAATGCAGGTGATAATTTACTATTTCGTATGATTGGTGCTGTTGGTTTTTTGATTCGCTCTATTGCTATTAGGTCCCTTTTCACAAGAGCTTCTATTGATGCCGTGTAACTGTCTGTTATTAATCTTGGATAGAGGCCTATCCCAATTATTGGGACTAATAGGCAGCCAATAATATATATTTCTCTAGGTTCTGCATCTACTAGGTTAGTATTAGCGGTCAGTTCAGCATTCTCTTTCCCAAAGAAGATTTCTCTGAGCATTGAGAGTAAATATATTGGGGTTAGGATTACACCTATAGCTGCTAGGGCAGCTATAGCAATTCGGAAGGTTAATGTATATGCTTCATCGGTTACAAAGCCTGCAAAGACCATTAATTCTGATACGAAACCACTCATTCCTGGTAGGGCTAGGGAGGCAAGTGCACATACAGTCCACAGAGCAAACATTATTCTCATTTTTTGACCAACTCCACCCATTTCATTTAGCTGGAGAGTATGAGTACGATCGTATGTTGCACCTACAAGGAAAAAAAGACTTGCTCCTATAAGGCCGTGACTAATCATTTGGAGCATTGCTCCACTGGTGCCAAGAGAGCTAAAGCTACCTATCCCTATTAGTACAAAACCCATATGGCTAATTGAGCTGTATGCAATTTTTCGTTTTAGATTTCTTTGTGCGAATGATGTAAGTGCTGCATAGATAATGTTGACGACTCCTAGGACGATTAGAAGGGGAGCAAATTGTGCATGGGCTTCTGGTAGAAGTTGGGCATTGAAACGCATTAAGGCATATCCACCCATCTTGAGGAGTATCCCTGCGAGCAACATATGTACTGGGGCTGTTGCTTCGCCATGTGCATCAGGGAGCCAGGTATGTAATGGAACTATTGGAAGTTTGACGCCGAAGGCAATTAAAAGTCCTGCATAACATAGAAGTTGAAACCCTGTACCAAAGTTCTGCTGGGAAAGAAAAGTGTATTCAAAATTTGGAGTTCCTCCAGCAAAAAAACCCATCGCAAGAGCTGCAAGCAGTATGAATAAAGAACTGCCTGCTGTATAAATAATGAATTTTGTGGCTGCATATTGACGTTTTTTGCCTCCCCAGATGGCTAAAAGTAAGTAAACGGGTAAAAGTTCTAGTTCCCACGCAAGGAAGAAAAGAAGCATGTCTTGGACAGCAAATACAGCGATTTGCCCTCCATTCATTGCAAGGATTAAAAAGTAGAACAGTTTTGGTTTGAATGTCACTGGCCAGGCGGCTAGAACAGCCAGTGATGTGATGAAACTTGTGAGCAAAATCAAGGGCATTGAAAGCCCATCTGCTCCTAATGCCCATGTAAGGCCCAGATCAGGCAACCAACTCACTCTTTCGGATAGTTGCAAGCCTTGTATGTTCGGGTTATAGCCTTTGATATATGCCCCAACTGTTATCAGAAAAGTCATCATGCTGATGACTAGGGCAAACCATCGAACTTGTTTGCCATCACCCTTATCAGGGATGAATGGCACTAATAAAGCTCCAACAATTGGGAAAAGGATTGACAGACTTAGCCAAGGGAATGGGTTGCTTATTGGATCTGTCATTAGCCCCGGCCCAAGGTCAAAGACTGCACTAACGGCAAACTCCTTCACTTAGATGGGTTCTCTCCACTTCTGCGAGTTTAGAAATACTGTGGGATATCGCATGGGCTAGATAGGCGTTGAAACACATAAGAAGGTTTTCTCATGAGATTGGCCCCCCGAGAATTCCAAATAGCAAAACTAGAGCTAGTACACCTCCAAAGACAATTAATGCGTAGAACTGCGCACGTCCTGTCTCTAAATATTTAAGCCCTTCCCCACTTCCAAGGGTCAGTAATCCTGTTAGGTTTACTACTCCATCAACTACCTTTGCGTCTACTTCCAGTACTTCACGAGCAAGTTTACGGCTGCCTTGAACAAATAATTTTTCATTTATTGCATCTAGATACCATTTATTTGCTAGGAAAGAATTGATTTTGCTGAAGCGTACCGCAAAAACTTTGCCAAGATCTATTTTTTTCAGGTAATAAGCCAAAACAGCTAAACTTATCCCTGCCGAAGAAATTGCTACTGAGCCAGCTGCAAGAGGTAGAAAATCATTCCAGCTAAATTTATTGGCCATTTCAAGAGCTTCTTGTTGATCAAGAAGAGCAGCAAATTTGCTGTTCCAGGGTGTTCCTAACAAACCTATAAATATTGATGGAATAGCAAGTAAAGCTAGCGGTAGGGTCATTGGCCAGGAAGACTCATGAAGAGGTTTTGGTTGGTGGTGATGCTTGTCCTCTTCGAAGTTTCCTGCATCTTTAAGTAATTGATTTTGTAAGGCTTGATCTTCGCCTCTAAAAGTTCCTTCAAAGGTTAGGAAATAGAGGCGAAACATATAGAAGGCAGTCATTCCTGCTGTGAGGAAACCTACAAACCACAAAATGGGGAAAGTTGAGAATGCCGTGCCAAGAATCTCGTCTTTACTCCAGAATCCAGCTAGTGGTGGGATTCCACTAATAGCAATACAACCAATTAAAAATGTAGTAGCAGTAATTGGCATTTTTTGTCTTAATCCACCCATAAGCCTCATGTCTTGAGCAAGTATTGGTTCATGTCCAACGACATCTTCCATTGCATGGATAACTGACCCAGAGCCAAGGAAAAGCATTGCTTTGAAAAAGGCATGGGTGACTAAGTGGAACATGCCTGCTACTGGAGCGCCGCATCCCATAGCAAGCATCATGTATCCGAGTTGGGAGACGGTGCTATAGGCAAGCCCTTTTTTTAAATCCATTTGGGTAAGGGCTATAGACGCTCCTAGGAAGCAAGTGATGGTTCCTACTATTGCAATAGTTAGTCCGACTATTGGGAATTGGCTGTATATCGGTTCTAGCCTTGCCACTAGGAACACTCCTGCAGCGACCATAGTTGCTGCATGGATTAGGGCCGAGATAGGAGTAGGTCCTTCCATGGCATCAGGCAGCCAAACATGAAGGGGAAATTGTGCAGACTTTGCCATTGGCCCCATGAAAACCAGTAGGCATAAGGTCAGAGCCGCCCAATTAGGTATGGCTTTTGATTGAAGAGCTAAGGAGAGACCATCTGCTATGCCTTGGAAATCAAAACTGCCTGTTGCCCAGAAAAGTCCAAGAATCCCAAGTAATAGGCCAAAATCCCCTACTCGATTAACTATGAACGCTTTTTGGGCGGCATGTGCCGCTCCTTCACGGTCATACCAGAAACCAACTAAAAGATATGAACACATTCCAACTAGCTCCCAAAAAACATATATTTCAAGAAGGTTTGGGCTGATTATTAGGCCCAGCATTGAACTGCTGAAAAGCGCCAGATAAGTAAAAAAACGCACGTATCCCTTGTCATGTGCCATGTAGCCATGGGAATAGATCATGACTAGCAGCGCGATAGTGGTCACCAGTGCGAGCATCACTGCTCCTAATGAATCCACCACAAAACCCATTGGCAGTACAAAAGTTCCAGCACTCGCCCAGACAAAAAGATGTTCTACAGGCGGCTTCCCTTGAAGCTGCTCGAATAAAACTGCATAACTCATAAAAGCTGCTGCTCCTAGGCAACTCAGTAGGCCTATAGCAACAGGTTTTCGCAGCCTGTTGATGGTTTTATTGAAACTGATTAGTCCAAGGCCTGTTATTACGGCTCCCATTAGAGGGAGTAAAGGAATTAACCAGGCAAGTTCTGCAGCCGAGGGCATCCGGTCGAGGCAGTTGAGTTGGGAGTGTAGTTAGCTCTGCTCAGCTAAGTAGCTGTCCTAGGGGTGAGGTAAGGAAGGCTTCGCTGCCGATAGCGATGAAATGGTGAGCCCACCAGAGTACTAATACAGCAATTATTATGCCTATTTGGGCTGGCTTTATTAGTTCTGACCAAATAAGTTTTTGACGGCCATCAATTAAAGCTAAGAAAGGAATAATTGAAGTTCCTTGCTTGACCTCGTCAAAGTCATCGCCAAATCTGTCTTTTAATCTTTTGTCGCCATGCCATATTGCAAATAAGTGATGAGCGATTAAACCCGTAGAAGTGGCAATCATAAAGCTGCTGCCTATCCAAAGTGTGTGCGAAATACACCAAAGAATTTGTCCAAAGGCTTGTGGATGTCGGGTTATTCGGATAATGCCAGTCGAATAAAGTCTCACTTCCGGTTTTGATATAGCAGGAATTTCTAATAAGTTGTATGTAGCTGGATACAGGAAAAGGAAGCTGATAAAAGTTAGGATCCAGATAACGGGAATTATTCCTGGAACTCCTTGAAGATTCCATATACGAATACCGTCATAGCGATGAGCAATGAAAAAACTGATTAAAACAAATGCCATGGGAATGCTTGCAGAGGCAAAGATCACTCGCCAAGCCCTGGCCCCTATAACAGCTTCTGCACGCATGCGAATAGCTGCTCCGCCACTATGAATCAATGCGAATAGAAGGAGAAGGCCAACCATGACAAGGCTGCTGTGATGGATACCATTTGAGAAAAGTTGTGCCAATTGATATAAGCAATGATTAGTTGATTCTGGGATCTTGCAGTTTCCCGCTTAAAGTTTTTCTGTTGTTGTTGCCGGGTTGGCAGGCCCTATGGCCGAACTGCCTTTTACCCTCGATCAGCTGAGAATCCTCCGTGCCATTGCTACTGAGGGTAGTTTCAAAAAAGCTGCGGACAGCCTTTATGTCACTCAGCCTGCTGTGAGCTTGCAGATTCAAAATCTTGAAAAGCAGTTGGAAGCTGCTCTTTTTGATCGGGGAGGGAGGAAAGCCCAGCTCACAGAAGCTGGCGTTCTTTTGCTGAACTATTGCGAAAGGATTTTGAGTCAATGCCAAGAGGCTTGTAGAGCAATTGAAGATCTTAATAATCTCAAAGGAGGCTCATTAGTAATTGGTGCAAGTCAGACAACAGGAACATATTTAATGCCTAAAATGATTGGACTTTTTCGTCAAAAATATCCTGATGTAACAGTTCAGCTCCAAGTTCATAGCACTCGCCGTACAGGATGGAGTGTTGCCAATGGTCAAATTGATTTGGCGATCATTGGTGGCGAGTTACCTGCCGATTTAAATGAATTGCTTCAAGTTATTCCATATGCTTCCGATGAAGTGGCTTTGGTTTTGCCAATTAAGCATCCTTTGACAAGGGTAATTGAGTTGAATAAAGATGATCTTTATAGACTTAACTTTGTGACTCTCGATTCTCAATCTACAACACGCAAAGTGGTTGACCAACTTTTAATAAGCTCTGGTTTAGATATTCAACGACTTCGTATTGAGATGGAACTTAATTCTCTTGAAGCAATTAAAAATGCAGTTCAATCAGGCTTGGGCGCAGCTTTTCTTCCTGTTGTTTCAATTGAAAGGGAAATTGCAGCTGGTACTTTACATAAGTCATCGGTCGCGGATTTACAGGTACGCAGACAGCTCAAGTTAATAAGTAACCCTTCTCGATATTGTTCTAGAGCCTCTGAGGCTTTTAGAAAGGACATATTGCCTGTTTTTGCAAGCCCTGATAGTCCTTTACGTCATATACAAGTAAAAGGTAATTCTGGAATAGGGCATGAAATTTCAATTTAGAATTGAACCGCTTCTTGGTTTACGCCGACTGCCTCTTCAGCAACACCTTTAGTAATAAATTTATTTTCATTGATATCAGCTTGATATACACATCTCACAATAGGGTTGTCGCGAATTGAACCGATGTAGGCGAATGTATTCATCCTTTGCTTGCATTCCCTCACGTCTTCATTGGTAATAGCTCCTTGCTTTTGAAGCACCGTCCAGTTTTCTCTTCTGATTACACACCCAGGTTGCAGTGCTGGTTGAGTTACAAAGCTCGTTGAGGGGTTCAGTGTTGTATACATTTCGACGTCAATTACAAATGCGCTGGCTCCCCATTGCCTACAGAATTCAGGATCTGGTACTGCCATATCAAGTTGTTGTTGACTGGCAATGTTGCCTTGGCCCCCTTGGGTGGTGCTAGTGACAAGGCTCCCAATGCCTATCCCAACTACAAGAACCCCAGCAAGAACTGCCAAAGTGCCTGTGTTGAAGCGTAGATTTTCTCCTCCTCCGCCACCTCTTCCTCCCTCTCGAGGGGTGGTCGCACGATTGGGTGTTCTCCTTCTTTGGTAGTCCTCGCTGTAATCACGCTCACTTCTGCCAAGGCGCGATTGATTACCAGATTCGCCTGATGAAGATCTTCGACGTGGAGGTCGTTGATTGTATGGAGAACGGGTCACAGGAGTTCAGAAGTTCTAGGTAAGCCCATTGAATAATTCAATACACGACAATCAGGGTTGTAGCTAAGTTCGCCAGCTTGCAAAAGTTGGCGAATAGCACCCTCAAGCTCTGATCCAATTTTGCGTAGGTTGTAATCATTAAGTTCTTTACCTGAATATGAATCAACTAATTCTTGAAAGCGGTTTTGCAGCTTATGTATCACTTCATCACTCCAAACGAACTCATTGTCTGGGTCTAGATCAAGGGTCAGGTGATTAGGGGCATGGATTAGATCATTGTTTTCAACCTTTGCTGTGAATAAGCGCACGTGTCTAGTAGTGCACTTCAGCAGGGGTTCGGCCATTTTGTTGACCGGTCCGATTAAAGGACCGAGTATCAGATTTAAGAACTTTAGGCACCTAACGGTGACCCGGGCCTATTTAAAGTGAATTTCAATTTCTAGGAATCGTATGCGTGTAGCCATCGCAGGAGCAGGCCTGGCAGGCCTTTCTTGCGCCAAATACCTTGCTGATGCAGGGCACATACCTGTGGTCTATGAGTCACGAGATGTACTTGGTGGCAAAGTGGCCGCTTGGAAAGATGCTGATGGGGACTGGTATGAAACGGGCTTACATATTTTTTTCGGTGCTTATCCGAATATGCTTCAGTTATTTCATGAGCTTGGGATAGAGGATCGATTGCAATGGAAAAGTCATTCGATGATTTTCAACCAGCCAGAGGAGCCAGGAACATATAGTCGATTTGATTTTCCCGATCTTCCAGCACCTCTGAATGGTGTAGCCGCCATTTTGAGTAATAACGACATGCTTTCTTGGCCAGAGAAGATTGCCTTTGGCTTGGGCTTAGTTCCTGCAATGATTAGAGGGCAGGAATATGTTGAAGAATGCGATAAAAAATCTTGGACAGAATGGCTTAAAGCGCAAAATATTCCTGAGAGGGTCAATGAAGAGGTTTTTATTGCAATGAGTAAAGCACTTAATTTCATTGGCCCAGATGAGATTTCTTCAACTGTTTTGTTGACTGCGTTAAATAGATTCCTTCAGGAAAAGAATGGATCTAAAATGGCTTTTTTGGATGGTGCACCACCAGAAAGATTATGCAATCCAATAGTTGACTATATTCAGAGTCGAGGTGGTGAGGTCCATCTCAATTCTCCCTTGCGAGAGATAAACTTAAGAGGCAATAGGACGGTATC
Source organism: Prochlorococcus sp. AG-409-A19 (assembly GCA_003216155.1). The sequence goes on from QCJH01000006.1 coordinate 54,881, forward strand.
TAGCTTCCGAATAGGAGGAGTGGGTGGGCAAGAAATAAAGGATATAGAGGCAGATGCATATGTCAGTGCAATGCCTGTTGATTTGTTTAAGTTGCTTGTTCCAAATGAATGGAAGGACCTGGATATATTTAGAAAATTAGAGGGATTACGTGGAGTACCAGTTATTAACATCCATCTTTGGTTTGATAGAAAATTAACTGACATTGATCATTTGCTTTTTAGTCGATCTCCATTGTTAAGTGTCTATGCGGACATGAGTAATACATGTAAGGAATATGCTGATGAAGATCGTTCAATGCTTGAATTAGTTTTTGCACCTGCCAAAGATTGGATTGGGCGGAAAGATGACGAAATAGTTCAGGCAACTATGGGAGAGCTTGAAAAGCTTTTCCCTATCCATTTTACTGGAGAAAATCAAGCCAAATTAATTAAGTCGAAGGTAGTTAAGACTCCTCTTTCTGTTTATAAAGCAGTACCAGGTTGTCAAGAACTGCGCCCAAGCCAAAAGACGCCCATTCCCAACTTTTATCTTGCTGGTGATTACACAATGCAGCGATACCTTGCTTCTATGGAAGGAGCGGTATTAAGTGGAAAACTTTGTGCTCAAGTTGTTGATTCAAATAACAATAAACTTTCTCAGGACCAGCCTTTTAATGAGGCTCCTTCAGCCTGAATTATGAACAATGAATTCGCAGTAGATTCATTGAAAGTCGGCTCTCTCTCTAGACCGACTCTTGAGAGTGCTTATGAAGCTTGTAGACAAGAAACTGCAAAATGGGCTAAAACTTTTTACCTAGGCACCATGTTATTGCCTCCTGCGAAGCGCAGGGCTATTTGGGCAATTTATGTTTGGTGTCGAAGAACCGATGAACTTATGGATAGTCCTGAGGCGCAAGCGCGTCCAGTGAGTGAGTTGGCTGATCGATTAGATAAGTGGGAGGAGAGAACAAAGGGGATGTTTGCTGGAAAAGTTAACGATTCTCTTGATGCAGTTATGGCAGATACGATTGAGAAATTTCCACAATCAATCCAGCCTTATTTGGATATGATTGATGGTCAGAGAATGGATCTTCATAGGAATAGATATGAAACTTTTGATCAACTTGAACTCTATTGTTACAGAGTGGCTGGCACTGTTGGCTTGATGACCCAAGGTGTAATGGGTTTAGATCCTGCATATACAACAGCTCCATGGAGCACTTCTCCTGATCCATCGGAGGCTGCTATTGCATTAGGGATTGCAAATCAGCTCACAAATATCTTGCGTGATGTAGGTGAAGATCGAGGGAGAGGACGTATTTACATTCCTCAGGAGGATCTAGAGCGTTTTGGATATTCAGAGGACGACCTTTTAGCAGGACGTTTGAATCATTGCTGGAAAAATTTGATGGCTTTTCAGCTAAAGAGAGCGAGAGAATGGTTCGCCCGCTCAGAAGAAGGGGTTCGCTGGCTGTCAGCGGATGCACGTTGGCCAGTTTGGACTTCCTTAAGGTTGTATAGAGGAATTCTTGATGAGATAGAAAGATTGGACTACGACGTGTTCAACAACAGGGCTTATGTGCCTGGCTGGGCAAAGTTGCTTGATTTACCTTTCTCCTACTTGATCTCACAAGCAAGATAAAGATAGTTAAGAAAATTGATATGAATTTCTAGTCAAATATGTTGGCTTAAACAGCGGTTTTTTGATCGGCCAGTAGATCCTTCAGTTTCGATAATTCTCCTGCCCACCTTGGATCTGGGGCAGATTCTTTGGGGGCTTCGCTATGAACAAATTTCTTGGTTTCTTTTCTATGAGAACCATTTGAGTTGTTATTGGACCCGTTATTTCTTCGTCCACCACTACCGCTGGATTCGCGCCTTTCTGAGCGCTCAACTCTCAACTTGTTTCCATTGAATTCTCGGCCGTTGAGCTGTTCAATCACAGTTGCAGCGACTTTTTCATTTTCGACGTTGGCGAAACCGAAACCCCTGCAGTTTCCGGTTTCGCGATCAAGAACAGCCTTGAACCGGATACCTTCTCCAACACTTGCCAGCTGGGCTTCCAGCTCCTTGTTATCAAGATTTTGCGGCAGGTTGCCGATGTAAAGGCGAACGCTCATAAATACAAGGGGAGGTAGAAAAAGATTCGGATAAGTCCGATTTTTTTGGTAACTGCTAGTAGCAGTTAATCACAGCAAGGTCTGATTATGTTTCCACCAGTTACGACTTTCTCGAAGAGCTTCTTCTAGATTGTTTACACGACCAAACGCTTTTTCGTGGCTTAAATGGTCGATTAGAAGGCCTAATCTCCTTCCAGAAGGGAGGTTTAGATGCTTTTGCAGTGTGTTTCCATTAATTGGTGGTGAGGGGTGGAAAAGCGGGTCATTGGAATCGCGCCAGCGTTTGATCCAATTGACTTGGCTCGTAGTTGGTAATTGAAGAATTAGTGCTGGCAGGTCTTTCTCAAGATCTTTGTGAAGTTGAAAACGATCTTGTTCTGCCAGGCTTCGAAAAGCTTTCCCATCGTTGCGTTCTTGCCAATATTTAAGGACTTTGCATCGCTGTTGTTGCTTTTTACTAAAGCGAAGATCATTCAGGCCCCTTTCGCTTAAGAGATGAGTAAGACGAGCTAGGGGAAGGGCAATTTTTTTTTCTTCATTGTTAAGAGGAATAGCATTTTGTAATGAAGGAGGGTCATTTTTGTAACTCTTGCTTTCGCTTTGCCATGGCTCTAACAAACGACTTTTCTTGACTAGAGGTATCACTTGGTCTGCAGAGGTCGCTGTAACTAAGCGTTTTATTTCAGACTGGATTCTTTCTGGAGCTGTTTTGGTTAAAAGACTCCGATGACATTTGATCCAATCTTTGGTTTGGTCATCTATAGATATTGTTAGTTCTGCCATTAGACGAAAAGCCCTCAGAAACCTCAGAGGATCGTCGATAAGGTTTTGTTCGTTGATTGCTATTAAACGTTTTTGACGAATATCATGAAGGCCTCCAGTTGGGTCAATAAGTTGTGGAATTTTCTCAAGGGTGAGAGCAATAGCATTTATTCGGAAATCTCTTCTGAAAAGATCTTCTTGGAGGGATTTGCCTTCTTGTTTGGCAAAATCTATTGTCCAACCATTTATTACTAATCTTGCGATATCGCGATCAGTATCTAAGACAACAACTCTGCCCCCAAGATTTTTCGCGAAACTTTTTGTTAGATCTATAGCTTGATTTGGTACTACTAAGTCCAGATCAGGTTTTTCTTCTAGTTTTCCTAGCAATACATTTCTTATTGAACCTCCGATCAAAGCCGATTCTGAGGGGAGCTGGTCAATTGGTATTGGCCAAAGTTCAGGTTTTAGTTGCTCCCAAAGAATTTTGGCCAGGTAGGTTGGATCGCATTCAAGAATGGTTTTTGATTCGGAGGGCATAGAAGCGGGCATGTGCATATGTGTGAATTGCCGCTGGGTTGATCGTTGTAAGGCATATAACGCTGTTGAGCGTCAGCATGGTGTGAAGCATCTAAGTTTGCATCCAGATTTTGATCCAGCTGATCCACGCATTCATATCAGTGTGATTGATCTGCCTGGGGGGGAGTCAGGAGTTGAGTGGGATGTCAGGTCATGTGGCAGTTATTTAGAAGATCTTGGGCGTTGGGAGCGATTGTGTCCCGGCCAGGAGATCCCTAAATGACTAGCAATTATGGAGAAGCTTTTGCTTTAGAAAAAGCAACTTTGCAGATGGCATTGCATAGTTCCTCTGAGACTTTTGGAGTAGCAGTGCTTGATAGAAGAGATGTCCAAAGATCTCTTCGGATTCAGGTTTTCCCGATAGGACGTAATCTCTCAAATAGCTTATTTAACTGTGTAGAAAAAGTTTTACCATTTGAGGATTGGAAAAATTTGAGTCGAGTGGCAGTAGCAACTGGACCAGGTGGATTTACAGGTACAAGGTTGACGGTTGTTATGGCTAGAACAATTGCCCAACAGCTTGATTGTCCATTGGATGGGGTAAGTAGCTTTGCTTTGATGGCTCCCAGATTGTCGACTCAATTAGATACTGACCAATTGAATGAGCCGTTTTGGCTGGTGAAATCTCTTAATCGACGAGGAATTGTCGGTGGACAATACAGAATTCAAACTGGATCTTCAATTCCAATATGCAATGAGGTTTGTGAGATCGAATTCCCTCATCTTTTGCCTAAAGGTAGAGAGTGTTTGCCTGCTATAGATGCCGAGGATGATGTGGTTGTAGATGTTAAGAGATTATTGGATCTATCAGTTGCTTGGCATGCGAGCAGACGAAAGGCTTTTTGGAAAGAGGTTTTGCCTATATACCCCACTTCTCCGGTTGAAAATGTTTAATGGCCTTTCCTCGACGAGGAGCAATCACATTAGTCAGTTGCTTTTTAGGATTCTTTTTCATTAGATTTCTTCATCCTTATTTTAAAATTTTTCTAATTAAAGATCAACCTGAAGTCATTCTTGTTTTGGGAGGAAATGTTGAAAGGGAGTATGTAGGAGTGAGATTAGCTAATGATTTAAATCTGCCCTTAGTCTTGAGTGGTGGAAGTAATCCTGAACATGCTGAATGGCTGGTCAAAAAAGGAGGCATTCCTTTCAATCGAGTTAAATTTGATTATCGTCCAAAGGACACTCTGGGAAACTTCACTTCTTTACTAGAATATTTGCTATTGAAGGATATAAAACATGTTTTGGTGGTTACTAGTGAAAACCATTTAGCCCGATCTATGGCAGTAGGCCAGGTTGTTGTAGGTAGTCGAGGTATTCGTTTGACTGGAATATCAGTACCATGTCATTCTTTTTGCCGTGAGGAAACATTCCGAAAGCGTTTAATTGATTTAATTAGGTCTCTGGCTTGGGTTTTTTCTGGTTATGACCTTAAAGAGGTAGTTGAGTCGAATTGGCTCAAAATTTTTATTAGTGGCTAAGAGACTTTTGGCTTAGATATTAATTTCTATGATCAATCAGGTTATTTATTTTTTCTTTTAAGTCTAATGTTGTTGCAACTAAGTCGGCTTTTTTCCTGCTTCTTGGAGGTTGAATTGGCTCGCCTATTCGCAACTCAATTTTAACAAGGCGGGGAAAAATTTTGCCTTTAGCTAGGACTCGGTGGCTATTGATTATTGCTACTGGTAATAGTTGAGCACCACTATGAGCAGCTAATAGAGCTGCTCCAGGCAAGGGTTTGTTTACGCGGCCATTCGTTTGTCTTGTCCCATCTAGAAAAACACCTGTTGCCCATCCTTGCGAGAGCTTTGAGGTTGCGATACGAATAGCTCCTCTGTCGCTTGTCCCTCGATTGACTGGGTAAGCACCGCATGCACGGATGATGTTATTCAGGAATGGGATACGAAATAACTCTGCTTTTGCCATGAAAGCCACTGGTCGTCCTAGCGCATGGCCAAGGAGTGGGGGATCAAGATGAGATCCGTGGTTGGCAACAACTACTAAGGCTCCTTGCTTAGGGACATGTTTTATTCCAAAGGTAGAACCCCTAAATAGGAGTCTGAAGATGGGAAAGACTAAACAATAACTTACGAATCGATAAGTAATACTAGGACTGGGGTTGTTAATTTCCCTATCAACATTTTGTCTATATCGTGTTTTTGAATTGTTCACTTTCAGTGGCCTAGATCGGCTGTGCTGCTTATTTGACTTGTGGTTATTCCTGCGAGAGATCGTTTAACTAAACCACTTAATACATTTCCAGGGCCTATCTCAACGATATTATTGATGCCTTGGCCTGCCATTGTTTCCATAATCTCTCGCCAACGCACACCACTAGTCATTTGCTTTTTAAGGCGATTTTTCAGGTCAGTTCCATTTTGTATTGGAGTTGGATCAGTGTTGCTAAGTACTGGAATCCTTGCATCTTTGAAAGTGACTAGGTCCAGTTCTTTCGCAAATTCTTCAGCAGGCTTTTCCATAAATGGCGAATGGAATGCTCCTGAAACAGATAGAGGAATAGCACGTTTGCATGTTAATTGATTTGAGAGTGCATCGACAGCTTCTTTTGTTCCAGAAAGAACGATTTGTTGAGGGCTATTATCGTTTGCAATAACTACATTACTAGCGGTTTTCATTAGTTCATCTAATTGCCTTCTGTCGAATCCAATTATTGCGGTCATTGCACCACCTTTTACTTCTGCCATTAGTTCTGATCTTTTGATCATTAGTGTTAAGGCTGTTTTGAAGTCAAAAACATCTGCAGCATATAAGGCTACAAGTTCACCAAGACTGTGTCCAGCGACTAATTTGGCTTCTCGTCCTTGTAGACGCAGATTGTCAAGGAGTAAAGATTCAATTAAGAAAAGGGCAGGTTGAGTATTTTGGGTTGCATTTATATCTACAAGGCCGGAATCATTTTTGTTTTCCCCTCTACAAATTTCTAAAAGGTCACGTCCTATCAGGTTTGATGCGAGTGCAAAACGTTCTTTTGCACCTTCTAGTGAGAGCACAGGCTCTGCCATGCCGATTTTCTGAGAGCCCTGTCCGGGGAAAACCCAGGCTATTGACATTTTCAAGGCTTAGCGATTTGGAAGGAGCCTAAGCTGGACCTTGCCAGCGTAAAAGCGCTGCTCCCCAGCTTAGGCCAGCTCCAAAACCACTTGATGCAATTAAATGTCCTGGTTTGATGAGTCCATGTCTAACGGCTTCATCCAGCATTAAAGGAATTGTGCCTGCAGAAGTGTTCCCATATTCCGCAAGATTGCTGAGGACTTTTTCCCGTGGGATTTCAAAACGGTCTGCAACTGCATCAAGAATGCGCTGATTCGCTTGATGCAGGAGAAGCCAATCTAGTGATTTAGGTATTGTTTGTGTGTCTTGGAGAAGCTTCTCAAGAATTTTGGGGACTTCTCTAACAGCGAATTTGTAAACCTCTTGGCCATTCATTTGAATTGGTAGGTAAGCACCTATTTGATGAGCATTGCCTTCAGTTAGTTGCAGATGCTCATTCCTTTGCTTGAGAGTGAGATGTTGCCCTCTCGTGCCGTCAGATTTCATTTTGAAACCAAGCAGTCCATTCTGATCGGAGCTAGTGGCTTCTAATGCAATGGCCCCTGCGCCGTCTCCAAAAAGCACACATGTTCGCCTGTCGTCCCAATCCACCCAGCTACTCAGTTGGTCTCCGCCTATTACTAGTGCACGTTTCATGCTTCCACATCTGAGGAATTGTGATGCAGTGATTAAGGCAAACAGGAAACCACTACAAGCTGCTGTGAGATCGAAAGCTACAGCTTTTGTTGAACCTAAATTTGCTTGTATTTGAGCTGCGGAACCAAATAGATCATCTGGTGTTGAAGTGGCTAACAAAATCAGCTCAATACTTTCTGGTTCCCAACCAGCCATTTGTATTGCGGCTAATCCAGCCTGAGAACTTAGATCTGTCAGGGACTCATTCTTCCCAATGACATGACGAGATTTAATCCCAGTGCGGCTAGTGATCCAAGAATCATTTGTTTCAACTCTTAGAGCCAGTTGATTGTTGGTAAGTTTTTGGGCGGGGATGGCACTCCCGCTCCCTTTTAGAGCAACTCCGCCAAGATTTGAGGGCGATGAGGCCAACGGGTATACGTCCCAGATGGCGCCAGTCAATCACAATCCATACAAAAGAATGAATTTATATTGATAGGCCTTAGGTTTTTTGCAGCTTTGCCAGATCTTCCATAACTCCATGGCTAGCTGCAGAGTGAGCTAATCGTAGAGCGCTGACTACTGATAGAGCTTTGCTACTTCCATGTCCAATCACACATATTCCATTTACTCCAAGTAAAAGAGCTCCTCCATGTTCGGCATGGTCAAGGCGTTTTTTTATCCTCTTGAGATTACTCCGAAGAAATGCAGAACCAACTTTGCCTCTTCTTCCTCGAGGAAGTTCTGCGCGCAGTACATCAAGCAAGACACTGCCAACTGACTCAAGAAATTTCAGAAGGACATTTCCAGTGAATCCATCACAGACCACCACGTCAAAAGTGCCTGATAGGACATCTCTCCCTTCGCAGTTTCCTGCAAAATTTATTGTTTTTTCTTGACTCAGTAAGTCATAGGTGCGTAATGCAAGTTCATTGCCTTTGCATTCTTCTTCCCCAATATTTAGTAAACCAATACGAGGAGAGCTGGTTTGTAGAACATCTCTTGAGTAGATGCTTCCTAATAGTGCGAATTGATGCAAATAACTTGGCTTACAATCCATATTGGCACCGACATCAAGAACTAAGACAGGTTGGCCTGGGTCTTTAGTTGGAAATAACGCACCTATTGCTGGTCGATCTATTCCTGTCAGTCGTCCTAGTCGGAAGATAGCGGCAGCCATTAAAGCCCCTGAGTTTCCTGCGGAATACATTGCTAAGGCTTCGCCTTTTTTGACTAAATCCATAGCAATGTTGATACTTGCATCTCGTTTTCGTCTAACAACAGTCGCCTCTTCATTCATTTCAACTGAAGGCCCGCTTGGAATGATTGCAAGTTGCCCAGAAACCAATGCCTTATCCAGTAATTCATTTAGTCCTGTTTGTTTGGCAGCTTTAAGTACCTTTTTTGATTCCCCTACAAATTTGATTCGAATTGGTAAACGTTCTATTGCTTGAAGACAGCCCTGAAGAATTGTTCCAGGAGCTTGATCTCCACCCATCCCATCTACGGCTATCCATAGCCGATCTTCATCTTTGATGTTTTCTAAAGAGTTATTTTCTCCACTTTGTAGCCTTCTTAATGGATCAAATACAAGAGGCTGGAGCACACTGCCAGCTACGTTCCCAGCACTAGTCACTACAGAACTTGCGCTTGAAACAACTGTTTCTGCAACATTTGTCGCTGCAGTTGCAGAGCTGGTTGCAGTATCTACAAGGGAAGTTACTGCCGAATTACGGCGATACCAGAGCACAAGTCGCCTGATTGCTCTGGGGCGATTTGTCTTGCTCACCGGCCAGAAAGCCGATGAGGAATCAGAGTCCTTCTGGGGCAAGTGAGTCGACGATGCGTTGGAACAGGTATCCAGTACCTCTGGCTGTAAGTATTAGCTCAGGATTGGCTGGATCATCTTCTAGTTTGGATCTAAGCCTAGAGATATGTACATCAACAACTCTTGTATCAACATGTCGTTCAGGGGTATAACCCCATACTTCCTTGAGTATTTCTCCTCTGCTGAATGGTTCTCCAGAGCGACTTACTAGGAGTTCAAGGAGGCTGAATTCCATGCCAGTTAGCCGAATTCTTTCGTCCCCTCTGAAGACCTGACGTTTATTGGTGTCGATTCTTAGATCAGTGACCTGAATTACGCCTGAATTAGGGATCCCTGCTATTTGTTCTTTTTCTACACGACGAAGTACACACCTGATACGGGCTTCGAGTTCTTTTGGACTGAAGGGTTTTACAACGTAATCATCTGCTCCAAGCTCAAGCCCTGTGATTCTGTCTGCAACATCTCCAAGCGCAGTCAACATAACTATTGGAACATCTGACTCTTTGCGTAATTCTTGGCAGACTCCATAGCCATCTAATTTTGGCATCATCACATCAAGCACAACGAGATCTGGCTCGCAGTTGCGAAAGAGGTTTAAGGCCTCATTACCATCACAAGCGGTGACAACTTGATACCCGATCATTGAGAGACGGGTTTCGAGGATTCGGCGAATGCTCGCCTCATCGTCGACAACAAGAATGGTTTCTTTTGATGTATTTGATGTACTGGTGGCCGTCATGTTTTGTTTGGCGGCAACAAGCACTCGATCTTAGAGAAGCGCATCGACGGCCTCGTGGCCCTTTGTTTTAACCAAAGCCAACTTACTTCACACAACTTCGTGGCACGCATTACTTCCATTTTCATTTGCCAGAGCTGTGGCGCCCAAACCAGTCAGTTTTTTGGACGTTGTCCTAGTTGCGGGAGCTGGAATTCACTGATTGAACAGAGTATTCCTTCATCAGAAGCTAGATGTCGTGCTGCTTTTGCGGATTCTTCAAAAGAGTTGCGACGCAGTCGATCTGTCCCAATGACTTTATTAGAGGAAGAGCCATTAGAGCGCCTGACAAGTGGTTATGGAGAGTTTGATCGGGTTCTAGGTGGAGGATTGGTCCCAGGCTCAATAGTGCTAGTTGGTGGTGATCCAGGTATTGGTAAAAGCACTCTTCTTTTGCAAAGTGCTACTGCGATAGCAAGGAAAAAGTCGGTTCTTTATGTAAGTGCAGAAGAGTCAGCACAACAGGTCAAGCTTCGCTGGCAGCGACTTCCTTGTTCTGAGAGTAATTTGAATCTTTTAGCTGAAACGGACTTGGGATTAGTTCTTCAAGAACTAGAAGTTAGTAAGCCTGATGTGGCGATTATTGACAGTATTCAAGCGATAAATGATTCTGCTTTAACTAGTTCGCCAGGTTCAGTTTCACAAGTAAGAGAGTGTTCATCAGCATTGGCACGTTTGGCTAAAGATCAAGAAATAGCACTTTTGCTAGTTGGACATGTAACTAAAGAAGGGATGCTTGCTGGACCCAAGGTGCTCGAACATCTTGTTGATGCTGTTTTGACTTTTGAAGGCGATCGTTTTGCCAGTCATAGACTTTTGAGAGCTGTAAAGAACCGTTACGGAGCTACACATGAGCTAGGGGTTTTTGAGATGCAAGGAAATGGCTTAGTAGAAATTTGTAATCCAAGTGATTTGTTTTTTAGCGGTCAATCTGCTTCTGGGGTTGCCACGATTGTTGCTTGTGAAGGAACTCGATCATTAGTTGTTGATTTACAGGCCTTGATCAGTAACACCAGTTATGCGGCCCCTAGGAGAACTGCTACTGGAATAGGGACTAATCGTTTACATCAAATACTTGCAGTACTTGAAAAACATATGGGCTTGCCTCTCGCAAGATTTGATTGTTATTTGGCAGTAGCAGGTGGATTGGAAGTTGAGGAGCCTGCAGCTGATCTTGGAGTAGCGGCTGCTGTTGTTTCTAGTTATAGGGAGATAATTATTCCCTCAGGGACTGTGTTGGTTGGTGAGTTAGGACTAGGGGGGCAGTTGCGTGTTGTTGGTCAACTAGCTCAAAGGTTGCAAGAAGCCGTGCGACTTGGGTTTCGGCGTGCAGTAGTACCTAGTGGGTCTGGCATGGCCTCGATGGCTAAAGAAATAGATTTGGATTTAGTAGAGGTGACAAATATTTCAGAGGCATTAGCAGCTGCTTTGGGATGCGATGTGAGAGGAAATGACCTTGAATAATGAATTCAAAAATAAACATCTACATTGCTTCTGCCAGTTGTCTTCAACCAGTTTTCTATATCTAAATATCCTCCTGGATAAAGCCTCACAGCTTTCGTCCATACTTCTGCAGCTTGGTCATACCAACTATCAGATTCAGCTTGATTTCCAGCTTCTTCAGCCACGCGTGCACGCTTCTCATAAATTAAACCCATATTTTTTAAACAAGACGGTTGTTTGGGATTCTCATCTAGTGCTTTTTGATAGGTATCAAGAGCAAGATCCTCATCACCATTACTCATATAGATAATTGCCATGTTTTTTAAGGTTTCACTTCTGTCAATTGCATTTGTTTCGAGCTTTAAGCTTTCTTCGTAATATTCCAATGCCTCAGAGTAATCACCACAATCTTGAGCAGTTAGCCCATTCCTGTAATAGATATATGCTTCTTTCTCTTTTGAGTCGATAGGCATCATTTTTACGATCATTTCGGCCATAACCGTAAATGCCTTATCTATGAAATTGTCTTTTTTTTGGTTGAGTGGCACAGCTAGCTTGAAACAAGAATGACTTGAACCATCCTGACTGCTTTTGGCTGCGTTGCCGCAAAATTTTCCCTTTTAAGTGATGACAGGTAATGGTCTGGAAGACAATCTTTTCATTAGCGTGCTTATAACTCGCATTGTTCCGTGAGCCAAAGAGAACTTCTTTCTGGTGGTAAATCCGTCTTGTTAGACGTGGAAGGGATGAAATGTGGCGGATGTGTCCGGTCAGTTGAGCGAACTTTGCAGGAACACCCAGGCGTTGAAAAGGCAAGTGTCAATTTAGTTTCACGTATTGCTTGGTTGGATCTTGTTGATTCAGATCAACCTATTGAATCGATACTTTCAGCTTTAGAAGCTCGCGGATTTAGTGCAAAGCCAAGGGAAATCAACCCTTTTGCAAAGGAGACTTCTTCTTATGAAGCCTGGACTGGTGAGTGGTGGATGCAATGGCGTCAGTTGATGGTGGCGCTTGTTTTGCTTTTATTTTCTGTTTTAGGGCATTTGGTTGAAGGGGGACACTTCTCTCTCCCTTTTTTGGGTTCTCTCCCTTTTCATGCTGGGTTGGCCACTTTTGCTGTAATTGGTCCTGGCCTTCCAATCTTGAAGCGGGGTGTAAGAGGAGCGTTGGAATTGGTTCCCACTATGGATACTCTTGTCGGGCTTGGAGTTCTTAGTGCTTACCTTGCGAGTTTGGTGGCCTTGATTTGGCCGCAAGTTGGCTGGCCTTGTTTTTTTAATGAGCCTGTGATGTTGCTTGGGTTTGTTTTATTAGGTCGATTTTTGGAAGAACGTGCGCGATTCCGTACAGGTCGCGCATTGAAAGAGTTGGTGCAACTCCAACCTGATAAAGCAAGGTTGTTAGTTGAAAAGGATGTTGTTAGAGAGGTAAGAGTTGGTGCATTAAGGCCTGGAGAAAGAATCCAGTTGCTTGCTGGCGATAGGGTCCCAGTAGATGGATTGGTACTAGAAGGAAATTCGGCAGTTGATGTCTCAAGCCTGACTGGTGAGCCTTTGCCGTTGGAGGCTTCTCCAGGAATGGAATTAGCCTCTGGGAGTCTCAACTTAGAGGCAACGTTGGTAATTGAAGTTAAACGAATTGGAGCTGAGACAGCACTAGCAAGAATTATTGGTTTAGTTGAACAAGCACAGGCTCGTAAGGCACCTATTCAAAGCCTTGCTGATCGGGTGGCAGGTCGTTTTTGTTATGGCGTTGTAAGCCTGGCAATAGCCACTTTTTTCTTTTGGTGGCAGCTTGGTACCCGCTTATGGCCTTCAGTATTAAATGCTACTGGTCAAGGTTTGTTGCATGGGAATGGTCATGATTTTCATGCATCAATGGGTGGGGCTGCTGAAACTCCAGTCGGTTTGGCTTTGCAGCTCTCGATTGCGGTATTAGTTATTGCTTGTCCTTGCGCTTTGGGACTGGCTACACCAACTGTGATAACTGTCGCGTCAGGTAAGGCTGCAAAGCGGGGCTGGTTGTTTAGAGGTGGGGATGTAATTGAGATGGCGGCCTCATTAAAAAAGGTTGTATTTGATAAAACAGGGACTCTTACCCTTGGTCGTCCACTTGTGGCGAATGTACTTGGGACGAAAGATCAAGACCGGATGCTTCAACTTGCAGCGAGTTTGGAACAAAACAGTCGTCATCCATTAGCGCATGCTTTGCTTCAGGAGGCTCAGCGGCATAATTTGCCTTTACTGTCATGTGTTTCCAATAGGACATATCCGGGGCAAGGCTTGTCCGGAGAGTTAGAAGGAATTAATGGGAAAGTTCGAGTTGGTACTCCTGAGTGGCTGATAGATGAGGGAGTTCAATGGAATTCTTTTATTCAATCTGAAGTTGATCAGGCTGCTTTGAATGGACAAACACTTGTAGCTGTTGGAGAAGGGCAGGAACTTTTGGGTGTTGTTGCTATTGATGATCGATTGCGTTCTGATGCAGTTGCTGCTTTGGATCGCTTGCGAAAACAAGGACTTTCATTGGAAATGCTGAGTGGAGATAGGCGTGAAGCTGTAATTCGTTTAGGTGAAAGTCTGGGATTTCATCGTAATCAACTTGGGTGGAAGCTCTTGCCTGATGAAAAACTCGGGCAATTAGAAAAGATGCGCGATGCAGGACCTGTCGCAATGGTTGGAGATGGCATTAATGATGCACCAGCCTTAGCGGCCGCTGATCTTGGGATAGCAGTTGGTACAGGTACACAAATCGCTCAGGAATCAGCTGATTTGGTTTTGCTTGGGGATCGTCTTGAGGGTTTACCTGAGGCCCTTACTTTGGCAAGACTCACGATGGATAAGGTCCGACAAAATTTGACCTGGGCATTTGGTTACAACTTAATTGCTTTACCTATAGCTGCTGGAATATTGCTTCCTGGTTATGGAGTAGTGCTTTCGCCTCCAGTAGCCGCATTGTTGATGGCTTGTAGCTCAATCACTGTTGTTGTGAATGCGTTGTCTTTGCGAGTGACATGAGAGGTTGTTTTGTTGTTCTTGAAGGGATCGATGGTTGTGGGAAGACAACCCAGATGCAACATTTAGAGAATTGGTTGCCTAGTAGTGGTTTGATGCCTAAGGGTTCAAGGTTGTATTTAACGCGAGAGCCTGGAGGGACTGAATTAGGAGTCGCTTTACGTAAGTTGTTATTGGATCCACCTGCAGATTTGTCGCCAGTACCATTAACTGAATTGTTGCTATATGCGGCAGATAGGGCACAACATGTTTCTAAGGTAATTCTCCCACATTTGGAGCAAGGAGATTGGGTTTTGAGTGATCGTTTTAGCGGTTCAACTCTTGCTTATCAGGGGTATGGAAGAAAATTAGATATCAAGCTAATAGAGAAACTTGAGATGATAGCCACTACAGGACTTGTCCCTGATCTAACAATTTTTCTGAACATATCAGCTTCGGTAAGTCTTTCAAGAAGGGGCTCAGGATTTGCTGACCGGATTGAATCAGAAGGTTTGAATTTCATGAGTAATGTTGCCGCAGGTTTTTTAGAATTAGCTAGAAAAAGATCTTGGGCTGTTATAGATGCTTCTCAAAAGATTGATAATGTAAGTAAGACTATTGAGAATGCTATGCTTAGGCATTTTAGAATTATCTGATAAAGAATTTTATGAAAGATAAGGTTGCCTCGAGATCTCTATTTGAGGACCTTATTGGCCAGCGAATGGCTATTGGATTGCTTGAAGCAGCCATTTTAAAAAATAGGATAGCCCCTGCTTATCTTTTTTCTGGTCCTAATGGAGTTGGACGTAGTTTGGCAGCTTTGCGTTTCCTTGAGGGAATAATTACTGGCGGTTATTCATCAACAAAAGAGCGTAGACGTTTAGAGACATTGAATCATCCAGATTTGCTTTGGGTCGAGCCTACGTATCAACATCAAGGACGTCTTGTTAGACAGTCAAAAGCTGAGAATGAGGGGGTGAGTAAGAGATCTCCTCCTCTTATTCGATTAGAACAAATAAGAGAGATGTCCAGCTTTTTAGGACGCAAGCCTGTTGAGGCAGAAAGAGGAATGGTGGTTATTGATGCTGTTGAGGCTATGGCTGAAGCTGCTTCAAATGCTTTATTGAAAACACTTGAAGAACCTGGAAATGGTGTATTGATATTGTTGACGACAAATACATTGGGCTTATTACCTACTATTCGTTCTAGATGCCAACAGATTCTCTTTTCATGCCTTGACTTAGATGACTTGCAGAAAGTTTTTCTGAAAAACGTAGAAGTTGATCAAAACACTTTAGAAAAAATATTTGAGAACTCAGAGTTATTCGATCTTGCAAGTGGTTCGCCTGGTGCCCTAATTAAACATTTTCTCACTTGGGAGAATATCCCTAAAGAATTATGGGGGCGCCTCATGGTATTGCCTAGTAGACCAATGGATGCATTGGCACTTGCTAGAGATATCACTGATTCTTTGGATGGAGAGCAGCAACTTTGGTTAATTGATTGGTGGCAACATTATTTGTGGAGTCAAAAAATTGATTCAAGACCGCTTAATAGGCTCAAGAAGTTACGATTTCATTTATTGGCTTTTGTTCAGCCAAGATTGGCTTGGGAAATAGCTTTAATAGAAATGATTTCTTTTAATAGTTAAGCACTAGCTCTTTCTCCTTCATTGGTGGATTGTTCACGGTCTTTTCTAACTTGTGCCAAAACCTCTTGTAGATCTTTAATTTTTCCGCCCGTAGGTAACTCAAGGCAATAACCAGCTCCGTAAACGGTTTTGATAAAACGTGGTTTGCGGGGATCAGGCTCTAGCTTTGTTCTTAAATGGCGAACATGCACTCTTATGGTTTCTATGTCGTCATCAGGTTCATAACCCCAAACTTCTTTGAGAATCAAAGAAGGGGCAACTGTTTGCCCATGTCTTTGTAGAAGGCAGTGAAGTAATTCAAACTCAAGATGAGTAAGTCTTACGGCACGTTCAAACCAAATAGCTTCGAACCTTTCAGGTACAAGTGTTAAGGGTCCGTAATTGAGAATTTCTTGATGGCTGCTAGAGCCGATAGGGGCTCGATCTGTACGACGTAATAGAGCTTTTACTCTGACTTGTAATTCTTCAAGATCAAAGGGCTTGGTCAAGTAATCATCAGCTCCGGAATTGAACCCACTAACTTTGTCTTTTGTGCCTCCTAACGCAGTAATCATCAGAATCGGTATTCCTGCAGTACGTTCATCTCTTCGTAATCTCTGACACAAGGTAAGACCATCAACTTTTGGCAGCATCAGGTCTAGAAGAATTAGGTCAGGTGTGTATTGCAGGGCCAGAGCTTGCCCTTTGATTCCATCTTCTGCTTTTTGTACATCAAAACCGCTGTGCTCAAGATGGCCGCCTACCAGGTCACGCATGTCCTGGTCGTCTTCGATCAACAGGATGCAAGGCTTCATTAGATCGGCTTCGTGAAGGAACTGCTAATCAGCTGATTGCTGTTAGAGCAGTAATTGCAGGATTCTCTCAAGATTTGTTTTGAGTTGCAGTATTGATGCTTTCGAGAAAGTTTTTGGTTAATGCTTTAAAACCATTACTAGGCAAGGGTTTTAGAGCATTAAGGCCTTTGTTCTCTTTTGACCTCTCTTTAGAAATTCTTCCAAATCAGTCCATGCTCTGTTGTGGATTTCTCTCTTGAAGCATTAAAAAGCCACAGCTTTTGGCTGTGGCTTGAATTTCAGCTCCCCGGGCGGGATTCGAACCTGCGACCAATCGATTAACAGTCGACCGCTCTACCGCTGAGCTACCGAGGATTGAAGTTTAAGAACCTACCCTTAAGCCCCTCCTGACTGCAAGGGGTTCAATTAGCTCTTTTATTTCTTTGCCAGATTTCCAGGCTCCGATCTTGCCTAGTTCCATTCTTACTGCACCATCACAGTGCTCTAATTCTTCTAGCCGATGCGTGATCCAAAAGGCTGTGAGGGGAGCCTGGGATCGATGGCAAAGTCTTTTGACGGTTTCCAGTATGTCGTTTTGGCTTGAGGGGTCTAAAAGAGCAGTGGGTTCGTCTAGGAGAAGCAGTTCAGCTTCACTCACAAGGGCACCAGCTATTGCTAGTCGTTGCTTTTGTCCTCCGCTTAAGGTGTGTATAGGTCTAGATTCCATGCCCATCATCCCAACCATTTTCAGGGCATTGAGTACACGTTGTTTGCGCTCTATTTGATTCAGATGCTTTGGAATGTTAAGCATTAAGTCACTTGAGCAACTGGGCAGGAGTAATTGATGGTCAGGGTTTTGAAAAACCAGTGCAGTTTTTAACTCGCAATTAATTTGACCTGCTTGAGGTTTGAAAAGACCACTGAGTAAGCGAAACAAAGTACTTTTCCCACTTCCATTGCTTCCTACAAGCATCCAAAGGCCTGGTTTGGGAATGGAAAAACTACATTCGTTTACGGCTTTTTCTCCGCACGCCCAAGAGAAGCTCACATTATTAAAAGTCACCTGAGCCTTGTTCTTCTTAGATTTGCTCCAATCTTTTGGCTCGCTCATGCTTTTACGCTTCAAATGAGAAGCCTGGGCGTTTACTTCCACCTGCGGAAGCAGTTTTTTCATAAACCTGAACAGCGAGTAGTTCACTGGTCAAAACGGTTACCTTTTTGTCTTCGACTTTTTCGCAACATAGCTCTAAAAGGCGTGGGTGGCCTTTTTCCATGCTTTGCCTGACTTGTTGGTATAAGGCTTGTGCATCATTTGGATTTTTCCTTTGGACAGACAAAGGAAGCGGGGTTAATTTGAGAGCCAGCTCAATCACGTACACGGGCAATACTGATAGTTCGTTCTCATTCTGACTAATCGTGACTTTGTGATTTGTTTTTTAAGACTCTAGAAATGATGATTTTCTTTTTGAATCTCTTAAAAGGACTATTTATGTAATGCAATGACTAAGGAGCATTGGACATGATCTGAATGTTTTCTCATGATAAAAAACTTTACTTTGCAAGAGAAGAAACTTCTTATTCTTCTCAGTATGAGGTTTATTGGGGTTTTGGTATAGACAATGCTTTAAGGAGCATATTTTTTAGCGAATTTGCAGTATCTATTTTTTCATGCCCATTCAGATTAAGGAGGATAATGCCATTTTTTGCATAAACTACTGCGTACTCTTTATTAACTTGATTGATGACATTTATAATTTCTTGTAAGTCTTCCCATTCATTTCTGAAGACCTCTGCATATCTTTGGTGCTCGTCTAAGTCTACAGCAATCCACTCTACGTTTTGAATTTCTTTTTGTCTGTTTTGATAGCTAGTATTGTATGGGAAGCGTATCAGAACTTCTCGTGATGCTAGATGTGGAATAAGTGTATTGCTTGCAGAAATGCTAGAATCTTTTGGAATAATATTAATAGCATTTAGTGCCGATTGGCTGTGATTCCATTGATTGATTGGCGATCGATAAACCCAAGGCTCAATACTTTGAGGCATCATCCATGAAAGAGTTCTATTTGGATTGCTGGTTAGGGTAAAAATTAATGATAAACCTATACAACCTAACCAGAACTTTCTGAATCGTCTAGATGCGAACAGGTGAGAGTTTTTTTCCCACCAATATATACTTCCTGAAAAAAGACCTGGGATCACTAGATATGTATATCTCCAGTTAATAGCAAGAGGATTACCTTGAGCCAATAATAAACCTAAAAGTGGTAAACCTATCAGTAATATGCTATCTGAGGATATAAATGGTATGAAAGCTAATGGTAGACCTTGACCTGCAAGATACCTTATAGTTTTTCCAGGTGGGCTGACGAGCTCCCTTATTACTACCAATGGTTGTTGGAATAATAACTTTATAACTTCAATACTGCTTGCCTGCTCTTTCCCTTGTATATATTGCCCAAAGTTCTCGACCATAAAACGCTTTGAGTTGTCTTCACTAAATAATGGCATTATAAGGTTTGTTGAGATAATCACCCATCCTCCTCCATATAGGATCATTGCAATTGCCATGCGTAAATCTAGTCGCTTAGAGCAAGCTAGCCATATGCCTATTCCCATTAGTACAATTCCTGTATCTTCACGTATTAATGGTATAAATAAGATAGTGAAAATGATCAACCAATTTATTCGTTTCTCTATACCTAAAAGTAGTCCAAATACACAGATTGGGAGTTGACATAGATCAGTAAAATTGCCAAGGCAGGGACCAATTACAGCGTTTGCTCCAAAAAAAGAAAAAGTAATGATACTTGCTAGATTTGAACTTAATTTTGACTTCGCTAAGTTATATAATACTAAGCCTGCGGATGAGACCAGGAAAACTTGAAGTATTGGTAGAGCCCATTTTCCCATTAAAGCTATTAGTGGTAGCCAAATGAGCAGTGTAGGAGTGAAATGTTGGCCTAACCGATGATATCCAACTGAAGGCACTCCTCCAGAATGAACAACATTTGTAGATAGCTGTGAGGAAAGAGTACTTTCAAAAGGGTGTCCTTGCAGAGCATTCCATAAGACTTGATAAAGAATTCCTTGGTCCATGGAAGCCGTAAGACTTTGCATTCTCCACCACTGCAAAGTGCTACAGATGCAGAAAAAGGCAGCGGTTGCCAACCAGACTTGTTGATCAGGTGTTAGTCGATATGGCCTAGTTTTGTCCATCAACTCTCTTTAGTTGGAGCTAACAATAGGCAACTAAGTTCTTTTATGATTTCTTTTTCATTATCTTTATATGAGATAAAAAAGAGATTATTGAGGTTTGACTTTCTTTAAGAAAAAATTTGGAAGAATTTACTCTGTTCCGGCTAGTGTTGGCGAGCTATGGCAATAGCGGGGTGATGGAGATCTATTTGATTTCTGTCGAAAGCTACGCGAGTTGTCCCTATCTAATCAGGAGGAGGTGTCCATGATTCACAGTTGTTCGATTCAGGGTTTGCTGATCGCGGAGAATGCCAGCTGATTGCGGTAGTTTTTCTTTCCCTTCGATCTAACGGTTCCGCGCCATAGTGGGCCCGACGAGAGCCCCCAGTCTCAACGAGGCTGGGGGCATCGTTTTGGTTTGATTTGGAGTTACTGATTTACGGCACGATAGATTCTTTGATTTTTGTTTTTTGGCAAAGCTCTAATCCGATTTCCCATGACTTACATGACCAGCCTTCTTGCTTAGCTTTCTTGAGAAGCGATTTCTGGATACTTTTACTTGACCCCCAGCCAGGATCTTTGGGGTTTAATAGAAGAACATCTAGATCATTTAGCTTTGGCTCATCTCCTTGTTTACGAGGGAAGATAATGCTAACTCGTTGACTTAAGTGTGGTACTAGATAACTAGTCGTTGCGAGCCTACTCTCCTTAGGTATATGAGTAATTGCTTGCTGCATACTAGGAAGAGTATCAATTCGTTCTAAATAAGGTCCAGTAAAAAACCAAGGTTTTGCTAATACAGCCCAGCAAATTGCACTCCAAGTAAGTTTTTTCCATGGCACAATTTGTCGAGGATTTGTGGCCAATCCATCTATAGATGCCACTATTACGATTACTGCAATTGGTAAACTGTAATGGTGAATAAGAGTCCTTTG
Source organism: Prochlorococcus sp. AG-409-A19 (assembly GCA_003216155.1). The sequence goes on from QCJH01000006.1 coordinate 75,607, forward strand.
AGGAGATTCTTCAGAAATTAAGTTTACGAAGACAAGTGGAAGGCTACTTATAAGCGTAGGTAATGATTTTCTTCTCCAGAATGGTGCTGCGGCAACGCTTATAAGAATCAGATAAACGAAACCACCAATTAAGTCAATATTGGATATGACAAGTTGAGGTTTAGTAATCAGATTAAGTAGTACTTCATCAAAGCTTTCACCTAGGTAAGAGAAGAGTCCTATAGCAGCTTTAGGTCCATCTGTACTTCCTGTGAGAAATGGGTATAGCAATCGGTTGAGCATTGCTAGCCAACTAAGAGATAGTCCGAGAGCTGCTCCTGCCCAGACCCATCTTCTCCTCCAGGCCTGTTCGAGGCCTAGTCCGGCTACAACTAGAACTAGTCCATCTCGACAACTAAGCACAATCAATAAAAGACCAAACCACATCCAGGCTTTTTCAGCTCTACTTGCCCAATAACAACCAGCGAGTGCTGGCATGATCCAAACTTCGGGATGGAAGTCAAATAGGTTCGCATTGAAAACAACTGGTTGTAGCCACCAAATTCCGCAGATCAGCCAGCAAAGTTTCTCTTTTAGACCTGCTTGTTTTCCTAAGTACCAAAGTGGAATGGCTGTCAGACTTAATCCAAGTGCTTGACTAGCAAATAGCCATTGAACGCTACTGTGTAGTTGATATGGTAGTGCTGCTAAATAGAGAGCCCAAGCCCCGTGATCAGCTAAGAGATGTACTCCCTCCATCGATGAATATGGCGGTAACCCTTGACTTACAAGCCAGATCCATTGATCAAATAGTCCTAAGTCATAAGCATTACTTTGAAGAAGTGAGTGTCTAGCTGCAGAGCACACCCAAAATAGGAGAAAGATGCTCAGGCATGCAAGGAAAAATTTTCGACTAGGCAATGTTTGAGTGTTCAATATTCAATTATGAGAATTTTGGCTAAAGACAAAGAGAAATTTATCAACTTTTTCGAGTAGATAATTGCCTTATAGTCATACGTGCATGTTCCAATTCATTTGAAAAACACTTGATTTGATTTTGTGCACTTGTAGTATTTCTTTCCAGGACTATTGATTGTTGATCGCAGTATCGGACTCCATATTTACCTGAAATCACTAGATTTTCCATGCGGTCAACACTTTTGCTTACCCAGCGAGCTTGATGGCGAAATGCAGGAGCATATGAAGCATTAAACCTCGGCTGGCTGATTATTAGATCTGTTCCTTGCACTTTGCCCCTGTGGTCTTGATATTGATCATTCTCAGGGAATCTAAGTAACACACGACGCATTGCAAGTTGAGGAATTAGGTGTGTCTCAGCAGCCACGGATGCATTTGAGGGTAAGGAGCTGAGTAATTGTTTTGTAGACAACCCTCTTCTCCATTGTTCCTGTATAGGTATATGCACCCATGGGTCAATGCTGTCAGGAATTAAAGCCGAGAGAGAGCGATGCGGGTTGCCTGCTATCGCAAAAAGAAATGCAATTAAAATGCATGCTTTCCAGAAGCGACGAAATTTTGGCTTATGGAATAAGTTAATTTGTTTTTGCCACCAGAAGATAGTCCCAGCAAAAATTCCTGGCACTAGGTATAGAACAAAGCGCAGACTTACCGCCAATGCATTCCCTCCTTTGGAGCTAAGAGCAACAAATAGTGGTACAGAGATTAATAGCCAGGCATCTAGGGAAACAAATGGTATAAATGCAAGCGGAAGACCTAGAGTTAGTAGGAACCGAAATGTATCACTAGGTGGTGAAATTAGTTCCCTAAATAATAAAATAGGCTGGCGAGCCATGGAAGTTAAAACTGTCAATGTTCCACCTGGTTGATTATCAAGATATTGACCAAATCGTTCTTGCATGAATCTGTCTGTAAGTTCAGAACCAAACATTGGCATTGCCCAATTAGTTATTACGATTACTGCCAGTAAGGAATATATGCAAAAACATAATCCCCATATTCTCCATTTAGGTTTTCGTAGGATCATCCAACAACCTATAGCAAATGATAAGAGGCCTACGTCTTCCCTAACTAGTGGTAGTAAAAGGGCTGGTATAAAATAGATCTTGGTTGATTGTTTACTTATTCCTAGTAAGAGAGAAAATACTAATATTGGTACTAGGCAAAGATCATGGAAGTTTTCTAGTGAAGGGCCTATGACTAAGCCAGTGGCAAAGTAGCTACATGTAATCCAACCAGCCAACTTTGCTGGCAAATGTTCCTTCCCTAATAGGAAGAGAACCCACCCTGCTATCGATAATAAACTGACTTGAATTAGTGGTAGAGCCCATAATCCTAGAACTCCTACAGCAGGCAGCCAAGCAAGAAGAAGAGGCGTAAAGTGTTGAGCAAGATGTCGATAACCTAGTTGGGGCAATGCACCTTCGAACATGACTGGTGCAGATAGTTCAGAAGCAAGAGTGCTTTCAAAAGGTCGACCGTGTAAGCCATTCCAAATTTCTTGAAGAAATAAACCTTGGTCATAGGTTGCATTAAGGCTGAAAATTTTCCAAACCTGTAGTGCAAAGGTGATTAGGAAAAAAGTAAGTACCCAGCGTTTAACAATGCTGTATGCATTTTCGTCTTTAGTAGGTAATAGTCTTAGATTCATTTAATAAGTTGCTCCAATGGCACTAGATAGATCTGATGTTTTGTCCTAGGGCAGTAAGTCGAATTTGATTGATTGCAAAGTAGCGATCGAAGTTTAAACTTCGCGTCGCTCTGTCGAAGAGGTGCAAAAGTCTCTTCCCAGTTGAGACTGCCTGCTAGATAGGAAGCACCTTGGCTTGCCCAGTTTTTAAGTTCTGCTTGCGTGACTTTTTGGGGAGTTGTAAGCCAACCTTGTCTTCTTGATAAATTGAGCAAAGTTGGATCATGACCAGTAACACTAATGATGCGATGTCTTGAAGGGACTTCTTGCCGAATTCGTTCGGCTAATGGCATCCATATAGCTTCTTGTTGTCTCTCTATTGCCCAATAATCAAAATTAAGGATTCCTAAACTGATTACAAGTAAAAGCGTTAGAAAGCTTTTACTTGTAAATGAGCCTAGTATTATTTTTGATGCATGTGTTGTTGTGAGAGCTCGCCAACCTCTGCCCATTAAAGGACATAGAAATAGTAACAATGGCAATTGATAATACTCATGAATTGAACTGGCCTTAAGTGCGGTGATTGTACATATCACTACCCCAAATACTCCTGTCAAGAGTATATAAACTCCGATTTTTTTTTGAGAAAATAAAATGCCATATATTACTAGAGGTGTGCCAATTACCGCTAAGCCCCGAACGCTAATCCTTAGTAATAAGTTTAACCAGAGATCAAGATTAAATAAAAGAATGAAACTACTTCTGTCGGAACTGGTGCCCCAGAAGCCGAAGCTATATCCGCTTGATTGGCCAACCTCATAAGCATGGCTGTACCAAATCCCAGTGATGATGATTGCACTGCCCCCATAAATCCAAGGACCTAGAGAAAGAGCTATTCTTTGGAAATTTTTTAGGATTAATTGCATCGAAATGGGAGAATCTAGCTTTGGAGAGATAGCTTGGATTAGTAAGAGTGGAAGACCTAACCAAATAAACGGGAGCACCTTAATTAAGCAGGCAATTAAAAAGGCTATCCAGCTTGTTATAAGTGCTAAATAAGATTGATTTTGTCTCCATCGCAGTAGCTGTTCAAGACTTAAAGCCGAAAACATCAGCAACATTGATTCTGCTTGGAGAGTTCGACCGTAATAAACGCTGAGAGGCAATACAGCAAAAAAAAGACCTCCCCACCATCCGCTAAAAGGATCTAGCAATCGTTTCCCAAGTTGGATTACCAACCAAATAGTTATGCCACTAAAAACAATGGATAGGCCACGGCCTATCCATTCGTGAATACCCCAAACTTTATACAGTTGTCCAAGTAAATATGGAAAGAGTGGGAACTCGCATTCGACATAACCAGGGTTTGCGCCACTCCAGTCAATCTGAGGCAGCCAGATAGGAGTATTTTCAATAGCAAAGTGCCTTGCCATTGCTGCTGTATCAGCTTGCCTCCAGCTATGTATACCGAGGATGGGAGAATTTATTTGGAATAGTCTTAAAACAAGACCCAGAGATATGGGAAACCAGATTTGCTCGATCCAGTAGTGTATTCGCTGTCTCATATTTGGATGTTATCCATCAAGGTGTGTTCCAGACAAATCGTGATGACGCTGCATAGTTCCAAACAAATACGACCAAGATCCCAGACAATTGGGCCCAAACTGCGTTACGTGCAATAGAGCTATAGAAGGTTGTTGCTAGTCCTACATTTGCAATTACAGGTAGTGATGCAACTAAAAGAAATTTGAGAAGCCCTTTTATGAGGGCCCAGTTTTTTAATCTTTGATAACGAAAAGTGAGGGCATTGTTTATTAGGTAATTCGATGTGGCTGCGATTATTACTGAGAAAGGTAGTGCTTCTTCAAATCGTAATTGCAATAGTCTCATTAGAACTTCGGTAGACATGAGTTGTACGACAACCCCAGTGGCACCTACTAAAGCAAAACTGATTGCTTTTCTTGGTATTACACGAAAGCAAAGAGTATGTATAAGTGAGATTAAAAAATCCCAAATTATCGATAAATCCAGTTTCGAGTTGCCATGTCTTCGTGGTTGAAATGTAAGCGGTATTTCTCCAACTAGTAATTGCCCTTGACTTATGGCGAGTAGTTCATAGAAGAACTTAAATCCGTTTACGTTGACTTGACGCACTGCTGGGAGACATGCGTCTAGATTTATCATTAGAAAGCCACTCATATAATCGCTCAGATGACGATATGTCTTTGGGAGACTAAAGCGAGCGAAGCGATTGGCCAAAGTTGATCCATCTGTACGCCTGGGACTTAGGCCCCGTATTTGTGCGCCACCCAGAAAGCGACTGCCTGCCACTAAGTCCAGTTTGGATTCTTTTAGTTTCTTAGCAGCATTAGTGATTGCAATAGGCTCATGCTGACCATCGCTATCCATCACAACAGCTAGGTTCCCCGTCGCATCTAGCAACCCCTCTTTAATAGCGCTGGCGAGACCAGATCTACCTATGCGACGAATTAGTCGAATACGGTGGTCACGCAGAGCGAATTCTTTGACCAATTCGGCTGTGCCATCTGTTGAATCATCATCTACTACGACTAGCTCTATTTGATAAAGACCATCTAGAGCCAGTAGTTGCTTTAGTAAAGGAACGATGTTCTCACGTTCGTTGTAGGTTGGGAGAATGACTGAGAGTCGCGTTATTGAGTTGTTGTTTGCACAGGGTGCTGCAGGCATTAGATCCCCAAGCTGAAATTCAATTAGTTGTTCTTGGGACTACATGACATCAAAGTCCAATTTACTTTTTTTTCAATAGGTTTGCATTCGCGAGATTGTTTTTTGGCTGCTTGACGAATCAGCTCTGGATCGCGAGTCAAAATCCAATTTGCACCTGATAAATTTTTCAGTCTGGAGATCTTTTTCCCTGAATACCAATTGAGACTTGGCCGTTCATCGCTTCCATCAATGAAAATTTGTGATGACATTGTTGTGTTGCTGAGTTGGGCTACCGGTTTGACAGGCCAGTTTTCATTGAGCTCCCAAATCCATAGTGGCGAGTTCATTAAGAGGATGAGAGCGACAAGATTGCCAGCGACAAGACTAATAGCACCTATCTTTCGCTTTGATTCCTTAGGATGCCTAAGTAACCATCCTCCAATAAGCCATCCAGTCCCAGTCAAGAGTGCAATCGTACTGTAGGCTCGAAGTTGAGAGATAATTCCAGTAATACCAAGTGCAGCGATCTGAAGAAAAGCAATTCCAAGAATTAACCATAAATTTGGAATAAGCTTTAATAGCTTTGAACCAGGTGGATGTTCGCTTCCCGTACGACGAATTAGCCAGGCAAGTGGGACTCCACAAAGTAACGAAAAGGGGAGCCAAAGGGGGTGGCTATACCAGGGGAGTTGTGTTTTGAGGGGGAGAATTGATAGGGCAAGAATTGATTGAGTTCCTAGAGCCCATTGTCCCCAAGAGTGTTTCCGCTCTTTCCATGCCCATGCTATGGCGAATGGTAAAAGCAAAATCCAAGGCCATCCTCCTTCAATGAGTTCAATTAATGGAACTCTCCATCCGAGATCACTTCCTTCTCCAACTGTAAAAAGTACTCTTACTGCACCATCTCCTCCCCATAGCCATAGCGCACCTGTGCCTCTATTAATGCCATGCCATAGATGCCAACTGAGCCCAGGCATTAGCCCTAACCCTAACCAGAGACTCAGCTGCCAAGACCAATATTGTTTAAACCTTTTTTCTGCAAACATTGGGATTAATGCTGCTAATGCTGCTGGTATTAGTAGAGGTGCTTTGAGTAGAAGCATGCAGCTACCTGAGAGGCCCGCACCAAGTGCTTTCAATCGATCTAAATGACTACGATTAATTGTTAGTAAAAACAACCACAACAAGCTAATAGCACTAAGTTGGGTTCCGTCCAGCATGGCTAATCGTCCATGCCTGGCAATAGGCATTAGTGTCAGAAGAATGCCAGAAGTAGTAATACAGCACAGGCGATCATTGGGCCGTAGTTGCCATTGGATTAGCCCTCCTAAAGGTACTACCAAGGTTGATAGCAATGCGGGCACTAAACGTATTAAAAACTCAGGAGGTGGGTAGTCAATGTTGTTCGCTCCCTTGAAGCTGTGATGCAGATTTATTGTCTGAGCAATCAGAAAATGTAATCCTGGCGGTTTATTTAGATAATCTGAATCCCAGATAGTTGGGAGTACTTGCTCTTTCAGGTTTCCTTTTTGACTAAGCTCAAAAGCAACACGGGCAACTGTGCCTTCATCAAAGTCTCTGAGTGGTAAGTCCCCTAGCCCTATGAGAGCTATAAAGCATGCCAAGAGCCAAATCAGGAACAATCCTAAAATTGGTGGCGGAGAAAGGCGGACTTGATTGTCAGTTGCTTTTTTGTTTGACCAGAAGTGAGAAGCTTGCATGATTGCCGGGATTCACATTTAGATTGACCTAGAACAAGTTTTCTTCTCCTAGATGTCTCTATGAGGCTTGCCTTCAACAAATATTGATAACACTAAGGTTTTGCAGTACTAATACTTGATCGGTGGAAATTAATTTAGTGATCAAAACTTGCTTTTAGTATAGATGTTTGCTTCACATAAATTGCAATAGAAGGGCTAATTCTCCCTTCCGTTTTTTGATTGATGCTCCAAATGCCAAATAATTTCCCTGTTCTATAACTATGTATCTTGCGATACAAGACATTCGTTAATCTGTCACATAGAGGAGTTGCTC